>NZ_JAKNYQ010000002.1:0-1088046 GCF_028858425.1 Vibrio aestuarianus
ATGCTGCTGGCCAAGGTCCTAGTGAACGGCCACCAAGAAAGTAATCCGATGAGTTTTTCGTTCGTTGATAAGCGATAACACCAATAGCCAGCATCAAAATAAGATACAGGATAAAGGTGCTTGTAATAGCAAAGCTATTTTCCATTGTGTTTGTCCTCTTTAAAAGATCGCCTTCCATGCCCCTCCCGAAGGAGGGGAATAAAACAGAAAGGATTAGTGGGTTTCGCTACCAAGTTCAAGCAAGGTCGCATTACCACCCACTGCTGTTATATTTATTGTGCGAGTACGCTCGGTAATAAAGCGCAACGATAAATGTGGATCATGTGCTACCGGAATAGCGTTCAAATCCGTTTCAGACACTAGGCTGACAATCGCACCAGTGCGACTTGCTAGCTGACGGTTGAGCGTACGTTCAACCGAGGTGTGGCCAACATAACCTAGACATCTTACGTCTGATTCCATCAACTGGTGATAGGCATCAAAAGATGAAAATTGAATCACGTTAGCCGGTAAAGAAGATTGCTCAAAAGCAGCCTGTAGAGCTTGGGTTAACTCAATATCGTCACTACAAAAGACAACGCTATTACCCGCGACAAGCGCGGCGCAAAGTTGAGCAACCGAAGCTTGTTTCGCTTTATCGCTATGCTCACCTTGAATGATGAGGGCAACCCCACGCCCAGCGGTATAAAGCTCATTGGTTTCTCCAGTGGGTCCGATAAGCTGATGCGGTTGCGCCAACAAAGCAGAAGCCTGATGAAGATGATAAGACATGACTTTGGCCAACTGTGGAATAGAACTTTGTAATAAACCTTTAAATGAAAGTAAGCACTCACATTTAGAGTCAAAGTCGGTAATGTTCCAGTTCTCCCATGCTGAAAAAGCGTCGGAAAAACGAGTCACTTGATGAACCATAATACTTCTCCTTCGCTTGAATTAATGAGCAAATACAGTTTGCGTAAAACGATACAGGTAATGAGGCCCACCCGCTTTAGGTCCAGTGCCTGAAAGCCCTTGGCCACCAAATGGTTGAACACCTACCACTGCACCGACTTGGTCACGGTTGATGTAACAGTTGCCAACACGAGCATGTTTCTCTACCCAGCGATACGTTGTTTCATTACGGCTATGAATGCCCATGGTTAAGCCAAAGCCTGTTTGATTAATTTGCTCAACGACATCGGTTAACTCACGCGCTTTAAAGCGAACAATGTGTAAAATTGGACCAAACTGCTCTTCCGTTAAACAAGAAATATCCGAGATTTCAAAAGCAGTAGGAGGCACAAAGTCACCCAGTTCACACGCCTCACTGAGGGTCAATTGAGCTACTTTTTTTTGTGTTTGCGTCATATGTTCAATGTGAGCAAGCAATTTTTGCTTGGCTTTATCATCAATCACAGGACCCACATCCGTGCTGTGTAAATGGGGAATACCGACGCTAAGCTCGTTCATCGCACCTTGGATCAAATTAATAATACGATCAGCGATATCTTGTTGAACAAACAACACCCGTAATGCCGAACAACGTTGTCCTGCGGAGGCAAATGCCGAGCGAATAACATCTCGCACGACCTGCTCTGGTAACGCGGTGCTATCAACGATCATCGCATTTTGGCCACCAGTCTCGGCAATAAATGGTACTGGGGCTGCATCGCGTTCCGCCAACGTCTTATTAATACGTTGCGCCGTTGCCGTCGAACCGGTAAACACTACTCCCGCAATTGCTGGATGAGAGGTCAATGCACTACCAATTTCAGCGCCACGTCCAGGGAGGAGTTGAATCACACCTGTTGGGAAGCCAGCTTCTAGCATCAGCTCTACAGCTCGCGCTGCAATTAAACTGGTTTGCTCCGCAGGTTTTGCCACAACCGTATTACCGGCGACCAGCGCCGCAGCAATTTGACCAAGGAAAATTGCCAGTGGGAAATTCCACGGGCTGATACACACAAAGACACCCCGCCCCTCGCGACAAACTTGACGCGTTTCGCCATCAAAACTTTCTACTTCAAATGGTTTTAATGTTGCGACTTGCTTAGCGTAATAGCGACAAAAATCCACCGCTTCACGAACTTCATCAATACTATCGTGAATTGTTTTACCCGCCTCTTGATGGCAAAGCGCAACTAATTCAGCAAGATTCTCTTCCAATAAATCAGCAAGTTTGTCTAATTTTTCAGCGCGTTGCGTTGAAGGTTGCAGATTCCACGCTTCAAAGGCTTGCGCAGCCACCTCAATAGCAGCGGAAGCATGATCAAGGTTAGCAAACATCACCTGACCAACTTCAACTCGGCGATCATAAGGTGCGGAGACCACTTCAGGCTCAACGCCTTGGTTCACCATGCTTTGGTAGTGGTCAGTACCACCGATAACTGGTGCAGCACGCCATTGCTTGCTTAACCACGCTTCCACTTTCTCTGCAAAAGGTTTTGCTTCACTTTCGATATCAATATTAACTCCGTACGAGTTCGCTCGCTCAGGGAAGATATTCGAAGGTAATGGAATTTTGTTGTTGTACAGTGTGTCGTACGCTAGCAGCATATCAACCGGGTGTTGAGTTAGGCTGCTGATAGGACAACGAGCATCCACCAAGCGGTGAACAAACGAACTATTTGCCCCATTTTCTAGTAAACGGCGTACCAAGTACGGCAGCAAGTCTTTGTGGCTGCCAACTGGTGCATAAATACGCACAGACTGCTTGTAAGCGCTCATTGCATGGTGGTAGAGAGCGTCACCCATTCCATGTAAGCGTTGGAATTCAAAATCTTTGTGCTGCGCCATCACTGCAATTGCCGTCACGGTTTGCGCATTATGGCTAGCAAATTGTGGAAAAATATTACCGCGAACATTCTCACTAAGTAGGAAGCGGGCGCACGCAAGGTAGGCAACATCAGTCGCTTCTTTACGAGTATAGACTGGGTAATTGCTATAGCCTGCTTGCTGTGACCATTTGACTTCACTATCCCAGTAAGCCCCTTTGACTAGACGCAGCGGAATTAAATCTCCTTGAGCTTTAGCAAGTCCATTTAGCCACATCAAAACAGGTAAAGCACGTTTAGAGTAAGCTTGCACCACTAACCCAAACTTACCCCATTCTTTCACTAAATCGCTGCGATAGACTTTCTCAAAAAGCTTAAGCGATAGCTCAAGGCGATCAGCCTCTTCCGCATCAATTGTAATCGCCACATTCAGTTCAACTGCACGTTCCAAAAGCGAAAGTAATGTGCCGTAAAGTTCGGTGAGAACGCGTTCTTCATTCGCCACTTCATAACGAGGATGTAATGCGGAAAGCTTAATGGAAACCGAGGGGGCAGGGCTTGTTTCCAAACCATATTGGTCACGACCAACCGCCTCAATCGCCATCAAATAGTCTTTGAAATACTTGTTAGCATCTGCTGTTGTCAGCGCTGCTTCACCGAGCATATCAAATGAATAGGTGTAACCCTTATCACGCATCGGGCGGCCATTCTTCTGTGCTTCAGCAATGGTGCGCCCCAAAACAAATTGATGGCCCATTACTTTCATTGCTTGGTGCATCGCTTTGCGAATAACGGGTTCTGAAAGTTTGTTGACTAATCGATTCAATGCTTGTGCTGGACTGGCAGTTTCCGAGTCTGATAAACCAACAACTTTACCCGTTAACATTAAACCCCATGTTGAGGCATTAACAAAAACTGATTCAGAATTCTTAAGGTGAGATTTCCAGTCCGCCACGCTGAGACGATCTTTGATAAAGGCATCAGCCGTTTCAGTATCAGGGATACGCATCAATGCTTCAGCTAAGCACATCAGCAAAATACCTTCTTGTGTATCTAAGCTGTACTCAAGTAACAGGGCATCAATCATCTGAACTGACTTTTTGTCAGCTCGTATCGCTTCAATTAATAATGTGGTTTTGCTCGACATTGCCGACTTTTCAGGCTCCGTCGGAGTTGCTAATGGAAGCAATTGTTTTAGCCATTGGGATTCGTCCACCATATAAAGTGGCGAGATCAGCGACCAAAGCTTATCAAGCGGCTGCTCGACAAACTCAGCTTTCAACACATCTGTTGCTGTAAACATGCGTTTTCCTCAATCTCACACCCGAAAAGGTCGGGTTTCCTGCAATGGCTAGCAGTGTATTTTGAGCCCGAGAAGAATACTTGTCAAAAACTCCGAGCTTTTTGCTAAAAACTCTGGCTATTAACAAAATAAAAACACAATCACATCAAAGAAAGCCACACGTTATGCCGTAAATTGCTACTTTGTTGCTAGAATTTAACTAAACTGAAGACACAGAAAAAACAAGCTTAGAAAAGAAATAGGAAAAAATGTCCTCAACTGCGACACATTTTCTTGTACTGGGAAGGAGAAACGCCTTGTAGGCGAGTAAATGAATGAGTAAAAGTACTTTGTCCGGAAAACCCTGTCAGTTCAGCAATTTGACCAAAACTTAAACGTCCTTGCTCAATCAATGTTTTCGCCATATCAATTCTCTTACCGAGTAGATATTGATGCGGTGTAATGCCCATCTGTTCTTTAAATAACATATGAAACTGACTTTCACCCAGAAATACACTGCCTGCTAATTGAGCGACCGAAATCTTATGGCTTAAATGCAATTCGATATAGCGATCGATCACTTCAAGATCAAAGCGAGACTCTTTACGGTGAGTGTCAAATACAGAGATATGGCGTTGTAGCAAAGCGATAACGGTATCATTACATGCGCGACTCAGCAGTAGGTCATCAGGGGTTGACTGCATTTCCTTGACCAGTAGATGGATCAATTTTTGAATTTGACCATCAAGCTTAAAATAAGTATCCGCACTCGATATCTCATTGATTTTTTGTAGTAATAAAGGATCATCGTTGCTGGGCAAGGCCATGTTCAATACTAAAATATCAGACTGCCCCACCACGCCACCGAAAGCATGATCAGAGCCAGATGTCACCACACACCCCTGCCCAGGGCCGACTAAGTTGCCCACGCCTTGAACTTCAAATTCAGCCTGACCTTTAAGCCCAATGACAATTTGCGTATAGCTATGATCATGACAATCCATATACGAGGGTAACGTCACCAACTCCGCAGGTTTTGGCGACAAAACTTTGTCATTTAGCTGGTAGTTAACCCGCTTAATCGGCGCAATATCACTCATTTTCGAACATCATATTGGATTGATTGCCAAATGTTATAACAAAACTATCAAGAGCCAAAATAAAGCCGTCCTTTTTAACCATATAATCATCAAAGCACATATAAAAAAAATGTCCATGGGTGAAATTAGTTTCGATTCTCAAATCGGAACAATGATCAAGTGCACATAAATTACGGTCAACGCGTGTTCAATCCCAAAACCCCTAAGTAGATCGAAAATAGAGGCTTGCATATTTCGTCATTAGGCTCAAAATGAGGATGCGCACTTATAAAATTTAAAAAATCAGTCACCTATTGGCAGATTTCAATAAATTTAGGTGTTATTCGGAATAGAATTTGCATTACGAAAACAGCTTATCTACTACAGCTGTCAAAAGTTTGTCTTTCCCACTTTTGTGGTTAAACGTTAATTTGTTGCAGGGACCTATGATCACACGTCACATCCCAGCGCTATTGCTTGCGCTAAGCCCTATTTGGGTATCTGCATCGGTGTACGCGGAAGAAGTTACTCAGGTTGATCCTGTCACCGCTATCGATGAAAAAATGACTACTAAACAGAGTGAAATCGACGCGATTTCTTCAGAATATGAAGCAGAGGGAGCCAAGCTTCAACAACTCAAAAATGAACAAGCTCGCCTTCAGCGTGAAGGTGAAGAGCTTAATGCTAAGCGAAATCGCGCTAAGTCTGCATTGGACAAACAGTATGGCCGTCTTTTAGATGATCCAGATACAGATTTAGTCTCATTTCAAAAGAGGTACCAAGAAACTTGGTCTGCAGTAAAACAGAACCAAGCTGAGAAGCTCGAGAACAATCAAACCATGACCGAAAGTGAAATGCGTTTGTCTCAAATTAAACAAAAGCAAGCTCGCTTGAGTAATGAATACTCAAACCTTGCAGAATCACGCATTGAAGCAAGAGTAAAACGCTTAGAAGCTGAACTGCGTGAAAGCAGTGTTCTCGAAACAAGCTATAAAACGGCTTGTTCTACTACGATGACGCTAGGTGAATGTTCTAATCAAGGACAACATCTAACAAAACAAAAAGCAGTGAAGTCATTCCGTGCTAAATTGCTTGATAACTTGACTGAATCGGTTATTGCCAAGCAAAACCTCAAAGGTGTTGAGCTCAATATCTTTGTGCAAGAAAGTCAGATCATCCGCAGTGGTTTCGAAGGTAACAATGAATATTTCACGCAAATGCAAGCCCAGCTTCAGGCAAAACCAGAAGCCGTTGCTGCTTGTAAGTTGTTGAATGTTTCTTCTAGATATTGCTTAAAAGGCGGAACATCGGAAGGCACAAAAAAGAATGACAAACAGTGGGCAAATGTTACTGTCCGTTCAGATCAGTACAATGACGCTGTGACGATCAATGGCATTAACTATGGCAGTACACCGGTTGAAATCGTCCTACCAAGTGGCCGCCACCAAGTAACGGTATCGAAAGATGGTTACGAAACCTACAATCGTGTGCTCACTATTAACGGCAACGATACGGTTTGGGTCAAACTTAGACCAAACAAAGATAGCTAAATAGTCCGCAGATAACGCAGTTTTTCTGTCGTAATTCACAAAGATGCGGTTAAAACGCCATTTTGTCACTAAGTTATTGAAAGATGACTTCAGACAAAATGGCGTTTTCGTTTAGAATAGTCACAATGAACTAATAACCTAACTGAAGTAGATAACAATGCGACAAGGTTTACCCGCTCTCTTATTAGCACTTTCGCCTTGCTTAGTGGCAACGTCGACGATGGCAGAAGGAACGCCTTCCTCAGTTATTGCCATTGATGACGCGTTGTTTACTAAACAGTCCGAGTTACAAGCAGCCCAAACGGCAGCCAATGATCAGCAGGTGATGGTCAATAATCACCAAAGCGAACTGGATAGGCTTAATCAACAGACCCAAAGCTTAGATGCCGCGCTCACTAAAGCGAAAGCCGATTTAGAACGCGACTACATGAAAATGATCGATGACCCTGATCTGGACATCATGCCATCTCAAAATGCCTATCAGTCGGCTTGGGCCAATGTAAAGCAAAACCAGAAAGCACGTTTAGAAGCAGAGCAAAAACTCCAAGAGCTCGAAGCCCTACTGGCTGAAAAAAAAGCGGCTCAACATACCGTCGAAAAAGGCATTGCTGAATTAGAGCAACATAAGTTGCGTGCACGCGTTGAACGTTTAAGAGGTGAGCTCAGACAAAACGGTGAGCAAACGGTCAGCTTTACTAATGCATGTAGTGCAGACATGACACTCGCTCAATGCGCAAAACAAACTAACGATTTAGCCTTACAAAAAGCCGTTAACCAATACCAAAGTCACTTAATCGATCAAACTACTGAATCTAACCTAGTGAAGCAGCACTTAGCGAATGTGTCACTCAACATTCATGTGCTACGTCATAAAGCAGTAGAATCAGGATTTTACAGTGGCAACAAGTTCAAAACCGTACTGGATGTACAACTGGACGCAAGACCTAGTGAAAATACGCCCTGCAAACTACTGAATGTCGATTCACAATACTGTTTCGCCCCAGGAGAATACTCGCCAAACGGTGAAAAGCAGAAAGAGGTAGCCTGGGTCACACTCTCTATTCGTTCTAACCAATACAGTGACAAAGTCACCATTGATAGCGTTCACTACGGCAGTACCCCCGTTGAGGTGATGCTTCCTGTTGGACCTCATGTCGTAACAATAGAAAAAGAAGGTTATCACTCTTTCCATCAAGAGCTCAAAATTACATCCGACAATACGTTGCGAGCCGTTTTGCGCGAAAAAGACAATATATTAAAAGCTGGCCATAAGTTTGCCGACACATTAAAAGGGGATATTAAAGCCCCAGAGCTTGTCACATTAATTTCCGGTGAATACTTAATTGGTGAACATGCATCAAAACAGATTCGCCTTGATCATGCTTTCGCAATTGGAACAACACCAATCACGGTTGGTCAATTTGAAACCTTTATTAATCAAACGACTTATCAAACGGATGCTGAGTTACAAAAACTTTGTACCACAGTCTCTGAGTCTGAGATCACTCCGATTGCCGGAAGCTACTGGCGCGATCCCGGCTTTAAACAATTAAGCCAATCTCCGGTCGTGTGCATCAGCCAAAATGACGCTAAAGCTTATACTCGTTGGCTAAGTAAACAGACTGGCTATACCTACCGCCTTCCAACCGAAGACGAATGGGAAATAGCGGCGAGAGCTGGGGCACAAACCGATTACTGGTGGGGCAATGACTTTGGTACAGGAAAAGCCAATACAGGCTGGAGTGGCACTCCTTGGTCAAATAAAAGCACCTCACCCGTTAAGTCATTTGCACCTAATAACTTGGGTATCTATGACGTCGTAGGTAATGTTTGGGAATGGACCAATGACCCTGTAGGTAAAGCAAAAGGTGGGGCATGGAGCTTTTCTCCATCGACAGCAGCCGCTCATGGCAAACTCTTTATCGCTCCAGCTACATCTGCTAACTATGTTGGTTTTAGAGTAGTTAGAGAACTTTAAGCATAATCAAAGCAGAAAAAGGGGGAATTCCCCCCTTTTTCGTGCTGTATAGATCGAATATAGTAGCGACGATTATTAAACAAGTTTAATAATTTATATCCATGTGGTATATCCGTGAATTCAGCGAGACCCTAGCAGGATTCACAGAACCTCTTCTACACGTCGACAAGATTCATTTCTTGTTTTTATGCCAGCCCCTCTTCAGGCTGGCTTTTTTTATTCATGATTTTGCATGATTACAACTGTTAATGCTCTTGGTATCATATCGGTCTGATATCTAGGGGATCTATCGTGAGTAACTTTCTCAGTGACGAACAAATTTCGTTATTTAAGCAACTACCTGGCTACTGGGGGTGCAAAGACCTTAACTCAGTATTTGTTTACGCGAATGATGCTTACGGTAGGTTAATCGGTGTTGAGGATGCAAAACAGTGTATCGGTCTTACCGATTTCGAGATGCCTAGCCCAACCACAACGTGTGCAGCTGAATTTCAGCAACAAGATCACTATGTCATCACCACTCAAAAACAGTTAAAAGTACTCGATATCCACCCTTATCCCGATGGCTCTTGGCGAGCACATATCTTTACCAAAACACCGTGGTTCAATGTTCAAGGAGAAGTTCAAGGCACGATTTTCTTTGGTCAAGAGTTAACCGATACCGCTATCTTGGAGGTAGGACATTGGATATGCAGAGCAACGGGACTGACGACAGCTCAGCATGCCACTAGCCTTCACGAGACGTTGAAAAACACATTAACAACCAGAGAATCCGAAGTGTTATTTTTGCTTCTCTATGGTAAAAAGCCCAAACACATTGCTCGGGTAATGAATATTTCAACTAAAACCGTCGAGGGTTATGAAGCAAAGCTAAGAACTAAGTTTGGCGCACACAGCAAAGAGCAGTTAATCGATATGGCACTCGACCAAGGTTATGGTTCTCATATCCCTAAGACACTACTCAAAACACAGTTATCAATCGTCTTAAATAACGAATGCCCCGCATAAATCGGGGCATTTTATCAAGTCATAGTCACTATGGAGCTAGGCGTTCAATATCCCATGCTTGATCATGATGAGTAAATATAAATCGGTCATGCAAACGGTGCTCGCCCCCTTGCCAAAACTCTATCGACTCAGGCTTGATGCGATATCCCCCCCAAAAACTGGGAACGGGAATATCACCTTTCTCGAACTTCTTCTTCAATTCTAAATACTTACCTTCTAAGATGCCTCGAGCAGAGATGCGGCTACTTTGACGACTCGCAATGGCGGCTATTTGGCTCTCTTTAGGACGAGATGTGAAATATTTCATATTTTCAAAAGCTGACAGCTTTTCAACGATACCAGTAATGTGCACTTGCCTCTCAATAGGATGCCAAGGGAAATGCAGACTAATTTTGTTATTGTGCTCAATATGCTGCGCTTTGCGGCTGCCTAAATTGGTATAAAAGACAAATCCTTCTTTTTCGACATTTTTCAACAAGACGATTCGCTGAAAAGGTTGGCCATGCTCGTCAACGGTTGCCACTGTCATGGCGGTAGGATCGGTAAGACCGGCATCAATAGCTTGTTGAAGCCAAAGATTAAATTGATCGATCGGATTGGCCAGCAAATCTTTGCGTCTCAACCCACCTTGAATATATTCACGGCGAATGTCTGAAAGTTCCATTGCGACTCCTGTGAGTTTTTTGGTGATTGTGCGCTTATCAGTGAGAGAACTCAAGCGTGTGGCAACACCACAAAATCAATAATTAACAGCTAAACTGTAATAGAAACTGAAATTGAAAGCATCTATTGATTAAAATACTGAATACAAGCCTAATGATGAGTAGCAAAACCTTAACATTTTGCCAGACAAGTAATAAAATCAAGCAAATACACAATATAACTAGGCACAAGGATAACCCATGAGCAATAAGAGTTATAACAAACTCTCCACCACTGAATTAGAGTATGTGGACGATAAAACTGCCGCTCTACTGCTCAATACACCAAATAGTGCGCGTATTATGCTTTGGGTTATGGTCTGCTTCTTTATTTTGGCGATATTTTGGGCTTCATGGGCAGAAATAGATAAAGTCACCGTCGGACAAGGCAAGGTGGTTCCCTCTTCTCAAATTCAAGTGGTGCAGAACTTGGAAGGCGGCTTGGTAAAACAAATAATGGTTCGCGAAGGTGAAAAGGTCCAAAAAGGGCAACAACTGCTGCTTATTGACGATACTCGTTTTCGTTCTGATTACCGAGAACGCGAACAACAAGTCTCCAACTTAACGGCTAGCGTTTTACAGCTCTCGGCTTCAATTACTAGTGTAGTGATTGACGAAAATTTCGATGAAAATCAATGGCAAAACAGCGTAAGAATTGATTTTAACAAACTGGCTTTTCCTCCCATATTAAAAGATACTCAGCCGCTGTTAGTTGAAAGACAGAAAGCCGAATATCGTCAAGATTTGAATAATCTTCGCAACCAACTCTCCTTACTTGATCAACAAGTTAAACAGAAACAGCAAGATCTCGTTGAAATAGAAGCTAGGGTAAAGAACCTCCGCCAAAGTTATAACTTCGCTCAAAAAGAGTTGGAAATCACCCAGCCTTTAGCTGATGAAGGCGTTGTGCCTCGAATTGAATTACTCAAATTACAACGCCAAGTTAATGATACGCGTCGCGAGATGACATCCAGTGAACTGAAAATTCCGGTACTGAAATCAACCATTCGGGAAGCGATGCTTAACCGCATTAGTGCCGCGCAAACATTCCGCTCTGAGCAGCAAGAAAAGCTGAATGATGCTCAAGACAAGCTCTCCTCTATTACAGAGTCGGCGGTAGGCCTGGAAGATAAAGTAAATCGTACCGTGGTTGTCTCTCCTGTGACTGGCACAATCAAAACACTTTATGTCAACACCGTTGGCGGTGTTATCCAACCAGGAATGGATATTGTCGAAGTAGTGCCCACCGAAGATACGCTAGTCGTCGAAGCGCAAATAGCCCCTCAAGACATTGCTTTTCTGCATCCAGA
Organism: Vibrio aestuarianus; assembly: GCF_028858425.1. Lineage (NCBI taxonomy): Bacteria > Pseudomonadati > Pseudomonadota > Gammaproteobacteria > Vibrionales > Vibrionaceae > Vibrio > Vibrio aestuarianus. The sequence goes on from NZ_JAKNYQ010000002.1 coordinate 11,662, forward strand.
ACTACCTGCTATTGTTAAATTTAGTGCCTATGATTTTACTAAATATGGTGGCTTAGAAGGACGACTTGAACACATCAGCGCTGATACTACGCAAGATGAAGAAGGTAAAAGTTATTATCTGGTTCGTATCAGAACCAACGAAACCAGTTTAGGTCATGATGCAAATTTACCGATTATTCCAGGAATGACGGCATCAGTAGATATCATTACTGGTAAACGCACAGTAATGGATTACTTACTAAAACCAATATTAGGCGCGCAAAAAAATGCACTTAGGGAATAACCTTCACCCAATGAACGTTAAACAAAACGTTGGTCATAACTACCAATGAAGTTTTGGCCTGCGTTGTTTTTATTGATATTGACGACATCCGCACCACAAGCGCTCAACACCAAAGAGCAACAGTGGGTGGATGCGGTGACTCGCACTTATGGAACTCGAGCAGGCAAGCGAGTTGAAACGTGGCGCAAAGAAATCGCCAAGTACCAAAATGCGTCGGAACAGCAACAACTCACAAAAATAAATAGTTTTTTCAATCAATTATATTTCGTTAACGATATTGATTTGTGGGGGAAAAATGACTATTGGGCAACACCTCTTGAGTTTCTCGGCAGCAATGCCGGAGACTGTGAAGATTTCACTATTGCAAAGTACTTCTCACTGCTTGAATTAGGTATCGATGATAAGAAGCTACGTCTTGTATACGTTAAAGCAATAGAGTTAAACCAGTTTCACATGGTACTTGCCTATTATTCAACACCGAATGCCGAGCCTTTAATTTTAGACAATATAAATCCTGAAATTAAGCCAGCATCGGTACGTCGCGATTTACTGCCGATATACAGTTTTAACGGTAAGAATTTGTGGCTAATGAAATCGAAAAATGGCCAGCTCGCTGGAGATTCTTCACGGTTGAGTCTTTGGAATGACTTACGGGCTCGTGAGCGTTCGCTAAAATTAAATAAACCAATAATAAGTTACGATGAGTAGGTAATATGACGCTATATAAACAACTTGTAGCGGGAATGATTGCAGTCTTTATAATGCTGATGACTTCAGTATTTATCATTGAGTTCAATACCACCCGCAACAGCTTAGAGCAGCAGCAACGCTCTGAAGTCAGTAACACCATCAACACCGTAGGGCTAGCGCTGGCACCGTATCTAGAGAAAAAAGATAAGATTGCCGTTGAATCAGTCATCAACGCGTTATTTGATGGCAGTTCATACTCTGTCGTGCGGCTGATTTTTTTGGACGATGAAGAGGAGATTTTACGCTCCTATCCAATAAAACCAAGTGATGTACCGCAATGGTTTACCGATCTACACCTGTTTGCTCCTATTCATGACCAGCGCGTAGTGACGAGTGGCTGGATGCAGCTCGCTGAAGTGGAAATCGTCAGCCACCCTGGCGAAGCTTATGCCCAACTTTGGCAAGCTTTACTTCGCTTGCTCACCGCTTTTAGCGCCATTTTTATTATTGGTTTAGCCGCGATTGCTTTCATTCTAAAACGCGCTTTGCGTCCGCTACAAATGATCGTCGAAAAAATGGAGCAAGTGGCGCGTAACCAATTCGGTGAACCGCTTCCTCGCCCCGCAACTAAAGATCTCATCTATGTCGTTGATGGCATCAATAGTATGTCAGCGCAAGTTGAAAAATCATTCAAAGCACAAGCGCAAGAAGCGCAGCAATTGCGTGAACGGGCTTATATCGACCCGGTTTCTCACTTAGGTAACCGCGCCTACTACATGAGCCAACTCAATAGCTGGCTAACAGAAAGTGCACTTGGTGGGGTTGCAATTCTTCAAGCTGAATTCGTTAAAGAGTTGTATGAAGACAAAGGATATGAAGCCGGAGATGGCATGGTTCGACACTTAGCAGACCACCTCAAAGTCTCAATTACATCTCCAGAAGTCACTCTAGCGCGAATTTCAACAGAAGAGTTTGGTTTCATTTTGCCAAACATGGATGAAAGTGAACTAAAAATTATTGCCGACAGCATTATGAATTTTGTGCAAGACGTCAGCGCCGACCCAACGGGTATGGCATCAGCTAAAGTTTCTTTAGGGGTCGTTTATAATAAAGAGCCTAAATCTTCGACACAGGTACTGTCACTGCTCGATAATGCACTGGCACTCGCCACAGCCAACCCAGACCTCCCTTATGGCTTTGTGAGTAGTGAAACCGATCAAGTGGTGATGGGTAAACAACAGTGGAAAACTCTAGTTGAAGAAGCGATTCATAACGACTGGTTTAGTTTCCGCCTGCAAGCTGCGAATAACAGTTGGGGACAAACTTTCCATCGAGAAGTGTTTTCCGCAATTGAACATGATGGCCAACGTTACAGTGCTAATCAGTACCTGTTCGCACTCGATCAGCTCAATGCAAGCCATATATTTGACGAGTATGTTATACAGTCGATGATAAAAAAATTAGAGAATTCAGAAGTTAACGAACCTTTAGCCATTAACATTGCTCAAAGCAGTATTTCTCAGCCAAGCTTTATTCGTTGGATAACCCAAACTCTTACCAAACACCGATCCATTTGTGCAAATTTGCATTTTGAAATACCGGAAGCGTGCTTTATCAATGCCCCTCATCACACGGCATTATTTTGTAATGCCGTGCGTACCGCTGGCGCTGATTTTGGAGTTGATAACTATGGACGAAACTTCCAGTCTTTAGATTACATTAATGAATTCCGGCCAAAATATGTGAAGCTAGATTACCTATTTACGCATCATTTAGATGATGAAAAACAGAAATTCACTTTAACGTCAATTTCTCGTACTGCGCATAATTTAGGTATCACCACTATTGCATCAAGGGTTGAGACTCAAACACAGCTTGATTTTCTTTCCGAGCATTTTATTGAAGTCTTCCAAGGCTTTATTGTTGATAAATAAGAAGAAGGTCAGATGTAATGCAAGACACGCTACTTAATTCGCTTATCTATGTGAGCCGTTATTACGGATTGGCGAATTCTCCAGAAGCGCTTATCAACGGTCTACCACTGTCCGATGGTAAACTGACACCTTTTCTATTCCCTCGCGCTGCTGAACGGGCCGGCTTGGTTGCGAAAGAAAATCGCTCAACACTACAACAAATACCCAAATTGGTCTTTCCCGTTGTACTGCTACTGAAAGGTGGCGAGGCGTGCGTACTTAATAGCATTAACGAGGAAAGTCAGGAAGCTGAAATTGTTACCGCAGAATCAGGGTTAATTCCTGTTGCCTTACCATTAGAGGAACTGACCGAGCGATATATTGGTCGCTACTTTATGGTCAAAAAGCAGTTTCGCTATGATGAACGCTCGCCTGAAGTTTTAAAAACTCGGGATGGCCATTGGTTTTGGGGCACATTATGGCAGTCAAAACATATCTACCGTGACGTACTGATAGCCTCTATATTGATTAACCTATTTGCCATTGCCGCACCCATGTTTAGCCGCTTGGTTTACGATAAAGTTGTGCCAAACCTCGCCTTTGAAACATTGTGGGTACTCGCAAGTGGTATTTTCGTTATCTTCTTATTTGATTTATTGCTAAAACTACTTCGTAGCTACTTTATTGATGTTGCCGGAAAGAAATCAGATATTCTCATATCCTCAAAACTGTTTAGCAAAGTGATGGGAATCCGCATGGAATCACGTCCTCCATCAGTAGGCGCATTTGCACGCCACCTACAGGAATTTGAGTCGATTCGTGAGTTTTTTACCTCAGCAACAATTTCATCATTGATCGACCTTCCATTCGCGCTGCTATTTCTTCTCCTGATTTGGTTTATGGCTGGCAATTTAGTACTTGTGCCCATTGCGGGCGTGCTTATCATTGCTATCTATTCTCTTCTCATTCAAGCGCCGTTACGACGAGCAATAGAAGAGGGTTCTCGCCTGGCCTCACAAAAATACGCAAACTTAATAGAGAGCTTGGCAGGGTTAGAAACCGTAAAATTATTTGGTGCTCAAAGTCAGTTCCAATACCGCTGGGAAGAAGCGGTCGCACATATGGCCAATTGGAATATAAAAAGCCGCCGTATTACCGATGGCATCCAAAATACCGCAGGCTTTGTTCAACAAGCGGCAAATGTGGGGATGATCATTTTTGGCGTGTATTTGATTTCTTCCGGTGATCTCACTATGGGTGGCCTTATTGCCGCAACCATGTTGAGTGGACGTGCCATTGGGCCAATGGTCCAACTTTCACTGCTTTCTACCCGTTATAATCAAGCGAAATCTTCCCTGAAAATTATTGAACAAGTAATGCAAATGCCAGATGAACAAGAAAAAGGTAAGCGTTATATTCACCGTCCAATAGTACAAGGGAAGATTGAACTGGATAACGTCACCTTTCATTACCCTGATTCGCCAGTCGCTTCTATTCGCAATTTGAGTATCACGATCACTCCTGGAGAGAAGGTTGCTATCATTGGCCGCATCGGCTCGGGGAAAACGACGTTAGAACGCCTGATCATGGGGCTGTACCAACCAACAGAAGGCCATGTACGCATCGATGATACCGATATTGCACAACTTCATCACATTGATGTACGCCGTAATATTGGCTGTGTGCCACAAGATAGCAACCTGTTCTATGGCTCTATTCGAGACAATATTACCTTGGGCCGACCTTTAGTCGATGACAGAGATGTTATGGATGCAGCGAACCGAGCTGGAGTGACAGTATTTACTCAGCAAGATCCTGCAGGATTAGAGCGCCAAGTCGGTGAAGGGGGGTTACTGCTCTCAGGTGGTCAACGACAAGCGATTGCTATCGCTCGCGCTCTTTTAGGCAGACCACCTGTGCTTTTACTGGATGAACCCACCAGCGCAATGGATAACCGCTCTGAAATGCACATAAAGCATCAGTTATCCCAACTAACACCAAGTGAAACCTTGATATTGATTACACATAAAACATCAATGTTGGATATCGTTGATCGCGTGATTGTGATGGAAAAAGGTTGCGTCATCGCCGATGGTCCAAAATCTATGGTGTTGAATGACCTCAAACAAGGTAAGGTTCGCGCAGTACAGTAATACCGATTACTTATTGTAATTAGTACAAAAATGGGGAGCACTACACTCCCCCGTTTTTTAAATCATAAGTGAGGTTAGTTATATCCCTCCAACATCCTCTTCTTCAAGCATAGATGCACACTTAATATCGTACTGATTGAACGAAAATATACTTGCGCCATGTACCCGCTTGGTGACGACACGTTCATCACCAAATTGCACAGTGACATGAGTGTATACTTTATTTTTGGCTTCTATTGTGTTGATCTCAAGTAACTGTTCAAACTCATCCGTGAGTATCTCTAACGCTGTTTTGGCTTTTTCTAAGCGTTCATTTGACTGTTGCTTAAATTGTTCAATTTTAAGCTGCTGCTCTTCGGTCCTTTCAGCTTTCGGCTTTTTCTTAAACTCAATTTCTTGGCGGATCACGTCCATAGTGGCTTCTTGAGCTTGGGTATACTGATCTTTGTGTTTGGCTATGCGATCTTTATACATGGCATAGCGAGCAAAAGCCTGCACATGAGTAGCGGTATCCCCTTCAACCCCCAGATTAAAGCAGACAACCTTGCCACCAACTTTGGCATGACCGCCGCTCAATGTACCTTGTTTTTCTTTACTATCAATAACTTTCAGCTCATTGCCACAACGCAACTCATTACTCATACTATGTACCGCTAGATTAATATCTTCCGCGGCTTGTAGTTCACTAAATTGAGCATAATTTGCGGTAATCGAACCACCTGATTTGACAATACAGCTCTTGGGTTCACCTTCCGATACCGTATGACCAATAATACCTTTTCCAACTTCAATGTTATCTTGTGCCTGAACATCAGCAGACTCAATAAACCCACCGATGGTGATTGAGCCCGTAGCACGCACAATCATGCCTGGTTCAACATCTCCAGTGATCACGACACAGCCTTTAAACTTCACGTGGCCGGTAGCAACACTAACATTGTTTAAGCATAGTGCATTATCCACATCCACCGTTTTGCTCTTGAGTATTGGCATGCCAGCCTGGCTAGACAGCAATAAATTAGGATCATTAGGTGATATATAAGAACCTTTACCGGCAACCAATGCTGAATCTGTACCCGGCTTAGGTGGAATAATTTTGCCTTGAACGGTGTAGCCAGGCGTACCTTTAGTGGCTGGAATACGACGCATCACTGCGTCATCTTGGCCAACGGTGATCGTTTCACCGAGGTTACGCATATCGACTTTATCTTGACCTGGCTTTTTGGCTGGAGCTAAAACACGCTTAGTAACATCCTCAACTAAAGCAATAAACTGCGTATCTTTACCCTGAATTGGCTCTTTTCCTTGTGCTACTGGTTGGTTGAAGGTTTCGCCACCTTTTAAAGTGTGGCTCACCATTAGCACTTTTTTTAACGCTAATTTATTAATACCTTTCGTTACATGAGACTGTGCTAACGCGTGTACTACCTCACTTCCTCGTAACGCTCTTCCGCCGTAAGCTCCCGTAACAACCATGCTTGCAAGCATGTCATTATCACTCAATACCACTTCGACGGTTGCATGCTTCATGCAGGCAATAGCAATACCGGAAAAGGCTTCACCTTTTCCTTCTTTGGCACAATTAATAAAACGTGTGATTTCAGCTTCATCTAAAAAGTAATTCGCAGCACCAAGCTCCAATAATGCTTCTTTCAAGCCAGTCTGATCAAAACGCTTGTCGACAGACTCCGTTCCTGGAAGCTGCGCTATCACTTGCATTTTGTCTTGTGAAAACGAGATAAAGCTTGTCCACATATTACTCAACCCACACGTTCAATCATCCTTTACTTGGCAGTGTATACAATTTAATGAGCGGGCTAAATATATCGACAATCAAACTAAGGGATACATCACTTAGTGATGACCAAACTCACCCAATACTGTCTAAAGAATAGGATGGATTGAGATAAATGGGCACTTTTGATATGTAATAAGTCACTTTGTAACTATTCATTGGCATGCTTGATAGCGTATTCTACTACGCGTTGAGTGAATAAATAGCCTTCACACATCGTCCATGTTTTGAGTATTCAAATGATTCACAAAGCTCAGACACTAGTATCACTCCTCGACCATGCGTTTTATCGTTATTCTGGTCAACTAGGTTCTTATAATCAAACCCATCACCATTATGCTCAAGTAAAAAAGTCACTTGCGAGCGATCAGGGTCGTAGTCCACATCCAAATTAACCCAATAACTTTCATCCAACTCGCTCATTCGCTTCTCTCGTAGCTCATAAAAAGCAAAGAACCCTTCCGGGTCATCCTTTAATGCAGAGTCCAATTTCAGTAGGCCATGCTCAATGGCATTAGCGAACAACTCAGAAAGTACAGAACAGGCTAAATCAAGATGAGCACCACTGCTGACAATGCCTCGCATAATATTGCGAACTTCATTCATGATCGCTGTCTTTTTGAGGATACAGGCGGGAAAATGCAAATGACTTTGCATTGGAATAGAGCAAAGGACCGTTTTCTTCTGCGGCGCAAGCACATCATTACGATTTGTGATAGGAAAGGTCATAGAAAGGATCGACAAATCATCACCACGTCCCCGATTGGCAAATTGACGCACTTCCTCATACAGATCTGCGATAAGATCTTGGCGACTTCTTTGTAACACTCGCTCTAAACGTTGCTGGCCAAACTGCTCTCCTTTTTCGTTCATCGCTTCGGTAATACCATCGGTATAACAAATAATTCTTTGATTAGGTTCTAGCTTAAAATGCACCAAATTCACTTCGAATTCATCAGGTTCAAGCACTCCCAATGGCATATGTGAAGAGACTAAGCGTCGAACAATTTGTCCGTCACTGTCGAGCAAATAACCATCAGGTAATCCCCCTCCCCACCATGATACTTCTAATCCATTCGCTCTAATCTCAAACACACTAGCGGCAAGCATCATGCCTATCGGCAGAAATTTCACGAGCGCATTATTCACTTCTTCGACAATTTCTCCAAGCGACATCCCTTTCTCTGTCATAGTAAAAAAAGTTCGTGTCGCAGGAATGGTTGATATAGCGGCAGGCAAACCATGCCCGGTAGCATCCGCAACCATCACATACACACCGCCGTATGGTCGATTTGCTACGACAATGAGATCACCATTAAAAATAGTAGAAGGTGTCGAGATATAATTTATCCCATAAATGTTACTCACCTTGGTGCTCATCTCATCCATTAGGTTAGTAAAAATGGACTCGGCAATAGCGTAGTCATATTGCACCTGCTCATTAAAATGATGGAGTTCATCTCTTTGCAAGGTGACTTCATTATGCATTTTTACAATGCGGTAGTGTGCTTGAACTTTTGCAATCAACACACTCCGCTCAACCGGTTTCAGAATAAAATCATCACCTAGAGATAAGCAACGTTCATAAGAATCGTGGTCGTCTAAGACAGTCAGGAAAATGATCGGGATATGGTGGTAAGGAAATGCTTGGCGTATCTCCTTGGCCGTTGCAAAGCCGTTCTTAATTGGCATCATTACATCAAGCAAAATAATGTCAGGCAACTCGTCCATTGCTAGCATTGCCTCAACGACACCCTCGCCATTTTCAAAGGTATCGATATGCTCGACGATATGAGACAAGATAAATCGACACAGTTCTCTATTCGTCGCATGGTCATCAACGATCATTACTCGCATAACCTGCTCCTTTTAAGTTTTATTCAATAGAAAACTTTTTATCAAACCGCGAAATAAGCAAAATTTTCTTGACTTGAGGTAAGGTGTTTATAATGCGGATCATCCCATCACTCTGTTCAAGATATTTATGCATATTCAGTAACATGCCAAGGCCAGCGCTATCAATGTAATCGACTTTACGCAAATCAATGGTGAATCGATAATCTCGGTAGGGGGAATAACTACTACGAAAATCTTTTACTAAACCAAATCCAAAAGCACCTTCTATTGCAATGGTGATATGTTTGGTGTTGTTATCCACTTCGCTTTCAATACTCATGTACTTTTCTCCTAAAACAGCTCAACATCACCTTCATCCATACTGGTTTGGTTGGCAGCTGGTGCATTTCGGTTGCGCAATCGTTCCGTCAATTGCTGAAGCTGTTCAGCCAATAAGTCTTTAGACATATTCTGACTGTGGACCGCTTTCAAAAGCTCGATAGCTTCTTGCATATACATGATCGATGTTTGCGCATACTCACCTTGCTGCACAACTATGTCCGCAAACTGGAGTGAGCGAACACCATTTCCCACTTGCGTTGTTAACTCATATCCTAACTCTTGAATCTTTTGTACTTCTTGTTCAATTTCGGTATTTATTTGTTGTACACCACGCAGCATGTGATCTACTTTTTCTTTAGATTCAATGACATGAGTCATATCTATCGAGGCCATATCACCAACCGTTTGGTTTGCTTGTTGAACCGTTTGTAGTGCCACATTAATTTCCGATTCTATTTTTCCATTAAGATCTCGAGCTTTTACCGACAGTTCACGAACCTCTTGAGCAACAACAGCAAACCCTCGCCCTGCCTCCCCTGCCCTTGCCGCCTCTATCGCTGCATTAAGTGCTAGTAGGTTCGTTTGCTCTGATAAACCTCGTACTTGCGCCAATAATTTAAACACCGTATCGAGTTTTTCGGACATATCATGGATACTGTGTACCGCGGAAATACTTTTCTCAGAAATATCAATTAGCGTTTGTACAAAATTATCAATTATCGCCTCAGTACGTGGTAAAACTGTGGTTAAATCATATTCACTGCCTTGGTTAGCAAGTAAATTGTTAACCAATGTACTAGAGATTAAACTTTGCTTTTCACTGACACTTTGCAAACCGAAAAAACTGTCATTGAGAGTTTCGATAGATTCATCAATAACAGTGCGTTGCATCGCCAAAGGTTCACTGACTTTCGGTAATGTCTCAGTAAATAACTGCTCTATTTGTTGGATATATTTCATTGAATCAAGGGAAGTATTTCCTTGAACTGTGGGGGATGATGACGAAAGTTTGCTGTTACTTTTAAGGCTTAGCGGCAAGATAAACCAAGGAATAAATGCCGCAAGAATCCATACACCAATGTGCCAACTCAAATCAGAATAAAACATAGCAACTAACAATGCGCTTATCTGCACAACTAAAGCCAATATGTATTTTGCTTTCTGGGTGATTGTTCTATTACTCATTGCCCATTCCTTGAAAGTAAATGTTTACCAATTACGGATAAAGCTCATCACATATCCATTGAGGAATCGCACTCAGTGCTTTGATATGCTGAACAGCACCGATATCAACCGCCGCTTTTGGCATTCCCCATACAATGGAACTCTGTTCGTCCTGAGCGATAGTAAAAGCACCATGTTGTTTCATCTTTAACATACCTTGCGCTCCATCTTTACCCATTCCAGTCAAGAGAACGCCGATCGCTTTATCACCAACCACTTCAGCAACAGCGTCAAACATGACGTCAACAGAAGGCTTATGCCGATTTACCGCAGGGCGATCATCAAGCTGACAATAAAGATGGGCTCCTTTTTTAATTACAATTAAATGTTTATCTCCAGGGGCAAGGTAAGCACACCCATTGACCAATGGCGCCTGATGAGTAGAAAGCTCACGAACCTCAATTGCGCTGTTTTTGTTTAAACGTTCAGCAAATGGGCGAGTAAACATTGCGCTAATATGCTGAGTAATCACTATCGGCGGTAAGCCGGATGGCAATGCAGACAATACGTTTTTCACAGCCTCCGTTCCCCCAGTAGACGCACCAATCGCAATCAATTGGTAAGCAGTCTGTGCGTGGCTGCCGACCAATTTTTCAGTGACATTTGCATGGTGATTTGGCTGAACGATGTTTGCACCTGCGGCTATTTTGAGCTTTTCATTCACCAGTTGTTTATAGCTGACCATTTCAGCCGTATTTTCAATGGCGGGTTTGGGAAAATAATCGACAGCTCCCGCCTCCAAAGCTTCTAAAGTAGCTTCAGCCCCGTGCTGTGCGAGTGTTGAGATCATCACCACAGGCATCGGCCTCAAGCGCATCAAATTTTTTAAAAACTGCACACCGTTCATTTTTGGCATTTCAATATCTAACGTCAGCACGTCGGGGTTATGCTTTTTTATCAGCTCTCTTGCCTGATAAGGATCTTCTGCCATTGCAACGACTTCCAGTATCGGGTCTGCATTGATCAACTCAGATAATAAGGCTCTGAAAACAGGGGAATCATCTACGACCAACACTTTGATCTTCTTACTCATTCAAATAACTCCACATCATTCTGTTTGTTATGAGTTTCACGTTCCAACTGTGTGGCATACCTCTTTTCTTGATTACTGAGCAAAATAGCGTCACTAAATGGAATCCTTTTCAACCACGCTCTGCCTGTTAATGGATCAAACATCACTTTTCTTGGTTCACTGCCACCTAGGTCTTTCGCTGCAACAATGAGCTGTTCTTGTTTTGCATAACTGGTTATAAAGTCGATGTTTTTTTGACCAATCATAATCTTCAAACCGAGCATTTGAGCACCACCAAATAATTTAACTCTTAATCGCTGACGATCAGCCCCCATTTTGATTAATTGGTTAATCAGTAATTCCATGGCATAACAGCCATATCTTGAAGCCGTTGATGCAACTTCATCTGGTTTCCAATGGTCAATTTGTGAATAATTATCAAATGGCAATAGGAAATGGTTCATTCCTCCAACTTTCGCTTCAGGGTCCCATATACACGCTGCCACGCACGATCCCAAACCAGTACAGATAATTTCTTGACGGTTAGTGCAGTAGATACCTCCGGGCAGCACTTTCACCCAATCCACATTCTTTTGTGGGTGGTGGAACCGATTAAAATGTCGGTTATCCTCTGTAGAGTGAATCGCTGACGATGCCATGTTTAATTACCTTATAGCTTCACATAAATGGTGTGGCCAAGATGATGGAATAGATCAGCACATCGCCCGACACTTTCTGAGTGACCAAGAAGTAAAACCCCATTAGGTTTTAGCCAATCATAAAATCGTTTAATCAAGGCCTCCTGCGTAGGTTTATCAAAATAAATCATGACATTACGGCATGAAATCAGGTCTAGGTTATTAGGTACTGTCCATCGAGATAACAAATTAAGTTGCTGAAAATGAACATAGCTTTGTAATTTACTGGCTATCTTCATCTTCCCATGCTGCGCACCGACGCCTTTTAAAAAGCACTTTTTTAAATACGGTTCCGGGATTGTCGCGGCTGCTTCAGCTGAATAAATTCCAGCTTGCGCATGCGCCAACACTTGAGTATCTAAATCGGTCGCATAAATATCGACATCCTGGGCAAAATCAAATAAACCTGAGCAATAAAGTGATGCAATAAAGCTGTACGGTTCTTCACCAGTTGAACACCCTGCTGACCAAATTTTAGGATGACTAACCTGTTGAGCTTTCCACTCTGCTAATAACACTTTTTCTAAGAACTCAAAATGATGATACTCACGGAAAAACTGTGTTTTATTAGTCGTCAGTGTATTAATAAAGTGAATACGCTCTTGTTCATTTTGCTCAATAAGCTGCTTATAATCACTAAACCGTTGCACACCACGTTTGCGCATCTGACGACTGATCCGCCCATAAACCATGGCTCGCTTAGCGTCTGAGAGATAAATACCCACCGTTTTATGCATGAACCACTGAATGAATTTGAAGTCGCTATCTGTTAACTCAAACTCTTGGTTAATATTCATCGCAGTGGCACCGGTTAGAATTCTTCCCATTCATCTCCGTCCTCAGCAAGATTGAGCGTTGAATTAACCACTTTGGTTGGTGATCGGATATCACTCACATTCGCTTTAGTGGTTTGGGCAACTCTATGCGGCTTTTTCGATTCGAAAGTGGTGATATTGCTATCTGTCGCAAAGTAATTCATTAAGTTGAGCAGCTCTTTACCTTCATCTTTCAATGACTGGCTTGCTGCCGACGTTTGTTCAACTAGGGAAGCATTTTGCTGTGTCATCTCATCCATTGCGGAGACAGCTCGATTAATTTCATCAATACCGGTTGACTGTTCAATACTAGAAGAGGCTATTTGGGCAATAAGATCAGAAACTCGCGCTACAGCATCGACAATTTCTTTCAATGTCGCACCAGATTCATCCACCAAACGCGAACCTTCTTCGACCTTCTCAACACTGTCTTTGATAAGCCCTTTAATTTCTTTGGCTGCTGCTGCACTGCGCTGCGCTAAGTTACGCACTTCTCCTGCCACAACTGCAAAACCACGGCCTTGCTCTCCAGCTCGCGCTGCTTCAACGGCGGCATTTAGGGCGAGTAAGTTTGTCTGGAAGGCAATTTCATCTATCACACCAATAATGTCTGCAATCTTTTTACTGGCATTGTTAATTTCAGCCATCGCAGAGATCGCTTCGCCAACCACTTCCCCACCTTTGCCTGCTTTTTTGGCGGCATCATCAGCTAATTCATTCGCGCCTTTGGCATTATCGGCGTTTTGACGAACAGTTGCGGTCATCTCTTCCATGCTAGCGGCGGTTTGTTCTAGGTTCGAAGCTTGTGCTTCTACTCGCTGGCTTAAATCATTATTACCATCGGCAATTTCAGTTGATGCTGTCGCGACACGCGCAGACGAAACCGTAATTTTATCGACCATATCGCGTAAATTGGTAATGGACGTATTGACTGCATCAGTAAGACGACCAAACTCACCTTGGCTGCCTTCTTCCATTTTGGTATTAAGGTCACCTTCCGCCACTTTACTCATCACATCAATACATTGGCCTAGAGGTGCCACGAGTGTATCAAGTAAATTATTGATTCCTTCGCCTAATTCACGCATGAACCCACTGTATACTGTGGTATCGATTCGCTCATTCAGCTCGCCAGCAATCGCCTTTTGTATCAAGCTTTCAACTTGGCGCTGGCCGTCTTGCTGCTCGGTAATATCGACCCACTGCAATGCCGGACCAATATACTCACCCTTGCTATTACGCATCGCGATACAAGTTAAGTTAAATTCTAATGTTCCCACTTTAATATTCGATGAAAATGGCAGGCGATCTGGGTCTGAAATAATGCTGCGCTGGTGGCCCGGATTTTTATGGAACACATCAATGTTCTTTCCTACTAGGTTACTGGCATCAAAGCTCGATAATACTTTACGTAAATCGCTTTCTCGGCTGTGCATCAACTTAGATAACGATGGATTGAGATACTGAATAATGCCATTTTTATCCGCCATCATCAGGTTGGTGGTCATACCCTCGACGGCAGACGCCAAGCGACCAATTTGTTGCTCTTTAGCTCGCTCCTCTGTGACGTCTCGCCACTCCAATGTATTGCCAATGTACTGGCCATTTAAGTCATGAATTGCCGCAACGTTTAGTTCAATTTTGAGATCACCAATCGAAATGTCCGTGCTGTAAGGCAAATTAGTAGGGTCGCTGAGCAATTTTCGTTGATGCGCAGGGTGTTGGTGGAACTCATCAATACAGCGCCCTAACAACCATTCAGCAGAAGCAGTAAAGCCTGACCAAACGGTGCGCATGGTGCTTTCATGCTTCGCAAATAATGCCAATGTTTGTTGGTTAATGTAGGTAATAAGAAGGTCACGATCGATCATAACCATCGCGGTTTGAGCCTGGTCAACCGCGGCGCGCAAACGCGCCACTTCATCTTCTTGCCGTCGTATGGCGGTGACATCTCGCCACTCTAATGTATTGCCAGTATAAGCCCCATTTTCATCGATGATCGCCCCAACGTTAAGTTCGATTTTCACCCCTTTAATATCAATGACGGTCGTAAACGGTAGGTTTGCCGGTGTAGAGAGCATTTGACGTTGGTGCTGTGGGTTAACATGAAAACCATCAATGCAATAACCCATTAAAAATGATTCGTCAGCTCGAAAGCCAGGCCAAACACTTTGAAACAGAGCTTCATGCTGTTTAAGCAAAGTCAATGATTGTTTATTGAGATAGGTTATTTGAAAATCTCTATCAATCATCATCAATGCGGTTTTTGCCGCATTGAGTGCAGAGAGAAGTTGCTGGTTTGACATCCCTTCATTTTCATCGACTAGCGGATCATTTACTGGTGGAACAAATTGCGTTGTGGTTGCTGATTTTCTATTCCAAAATGCCATGAGTATTCCCTCACATAATAGCTTCTTCTACAAACGTCTGGTTTAGCCCTGTTACATCAAAAAGGGCCTCGATATTAATTAAGATCAAATGACCATTGGCTACAGAGGCGATCCCTTTCATAAAACACTGATCGACCGATGACGATAAGGCTGGGACTGGTTTAATTTGCTCTAAACTCAGGTCATAAACCTCGGAAACACCATCGACAATGACCCCTAATGGATTGTTGTGACTATCATTGAGGACAATGACAACCGTTGTGGCGCCTATTTGTGCAGGTGACAAATGAAAACGTAACCGCAAGTCAACAATCGGAACGTATTCACCGCGGATATCAAGCAACCCAAGCAAATAGTCGGGGGCATTGGGTACCGCACGAACGTCATTCCAACCTCGAACCTCACGTACGTCCAAAATTGGTACCGCGTACTCATCACCGTCAAGCACAAAACTGAGAAATTCTTGTGTCGGCATAAGCTACTCCCCACCTAAAATGCGCTGCATATCAAGAAGCTCATAGGTATCAAGCAGTGACATCACCTCATCACCAACATTGAGTAAACCCAGTAAGTAAGACGCCGCGGTAGTTTCACCAATCGCAGGAAAGAGCACATTCTCACCTTGAGCAATCACATCACTCACAGCGTCGACAACCAAACCCATCACTCTTTGTTGTTCTTCTTGCTGACAGTGCAATACCAATACGACAGTAGTTGGTAAGTACTCACAAGGTGACACCCCAAAGCGAATACGTAGATCAATAATAGGCACGATCATTCCCCGCATATTGATGACCCCTTTGACAAATTCAGGAGCATGAGGAATTGGCGTGGGTTGTTCCCATACTCTAATCTCTTCCACATCCTGAATGGCGACGCCATAAAGTTCTTTAGCAAGATGGAAACTTAGAAAATCAGCGGCGCTGCTGCGTTCTTCATACAATGCATTCAACACGCTTTGCGCTTGAGCCGTCTTTTGATGAGTTGATGAATATTCTGCTTCCATTCCTTCTTCCTTTTCATCTTTATACCCTTCCTACTTGAAGTTGCAGCGGTGTTGGCTACATTCGCTCACCCCAATCACATAGTTTATCTATGCTCATGGGGATGAACTCACTTGCCGCCTACCTGCAACTTCAAGTTGTTTGGGTATATTAGGCTGCAATAATTTTGGATGAGGGATTTGAACGGCGATTTGAGTACGCTGAAATTAAACCTTGAATATCTAATATCAGAGAAACTGAGCCGTCGCCTAAAATCGTAGCGCCCGAGATACCGGATACTTTGCTGTAGTTGGAATCTAAGCTTTTAATCACAACTTGCTGCTGATCCAATAACTCATCGACCAATAGCCCGACTCGGTTGCCTGCCGCCTCGACAAAGCAAATAATCCTATCGCTTAACTCTCCACTTTCCCCCATCTCAAGCTCATCTTGCAGACGTAAGATAGGGATGTTTTCTTCCCGTAAGCGGTACAGTTCAACCCCACCAGCGGCATATTTGATGTTGGCATGATTAATTTGAATAGATTCGATGATCGTCAGAAGAGGAATGATATAAACTTCACCGCCTACTTTAACCAATTGCCCATCCAAAATGGCTAAGGTGAGCGGTAAGCTAATGGTGAAATGACTGCCTTTACCAAGCGTTGATTCCACTTCAATATGGCCACCGAGCTCTTCAATGTTTCGTTTCACCACATCCATGCCGACACCTCGACCAGAGATATCTGAAACTTGCTCTGCTGTTGAAAAACCGGGGGCGAAAATGAGGTTAAGTATCTGTTTATCAGAGATGTCTTCACGCCGAGAGTCTTTAGGAAGCACACCTTTTTCTATGGCTTTTTGCCATATTCTTTCACAATCAATACCTGCACCATCATCTTTTACTTCAACAATAATTGAACCACCTTGATGGTAAGCATGGAGTTCTATCGTACCGGTTTCCGCCTTGCCTTGATCAAGGCGAATTTGCGGCTGTTCAATACCATGATCAATGCCATTTCGCACTAGGTGTACTAGTGGATCAACAATGCGTTCCAATACCGTTTTATCTAACTCGGTGTTTTCTCCGACAATATTCAGTTCAACTTTCTTTTCAAGCCGACCGCACAAATCTCGAACTAAGCGAGGAAAACGGCTAAAAGCAAAACTCATGGGTAACATTCTGATATTGAGTACATTTTCTTGTAGATCTTTACTATTTTGCAGCAGTTGAGCGAGGCCAGCTTTAAGTTTTTCCAGCTTATCCATACTGAAATCATTACCAATTTCAGTCAGCATTGATTGCGTAATGACTAACTCCCCCACCAGGTTAATTAAGCTATCAACTTTATCGATATCAACCCGAATTGAGCTAACACTCGATTCGGGTTTCGCCGCTTTAGTTGCTTTAGGAGAAAGGTCAGAAGTTGGTATCGTCACAACAGATAAGACGTCTTCCTGCCTATTGCTCGATTCTACTGTCGGTTGATCTGCATGAGGAGGTGTCATTTGAACGCCGATCTCTAGCCGTGAAATCGCCAAGTCACATTGATCTTCAACCCATTCGAAAATCTCACGAATATCGTTTTCATCAATGCCACCATTTAAGGTAATCGTCCAACCTAAATAGCAAAGTTCAGCCTCGATTTCAGCAAGCTCGGGAAGAGTATCTTGCTGAACCTCTATAATGCATTGCTCATCGAGTTCTTTGAGTTCGCGTAAGAGTCTCAATGGATCATTACCGCTAAAAAACAGTTCTTGATGAGGCGAAAAGACGATCTCCCAACGGGTGTTTGCGTTATGACTTTCGAGAGGGCTCTTTAATTCAGCGTTTTGGTGCTGATCATTATCCAGTACTTGCTCTTCATTATTTCCCGACAATAACGTTTGCAAAGACAGACTAACTTTTTGTTTAAGATCATGATCAACATCGATACCACTTTCGTGTCCTTCGAGCATGTTTCGGATGCAATCGCCACCTTTAAGGAGAATATCAACACTTTGAGCAGTTAACGTTGCTTGTTCATTTCGCACCAGATCCAAATACGCTTCAACCGAGTGAGTGAACTCACTGATATCAAGTAAGTTAAACGTAGCGGCTCCACCTTTTATCGAATGAGCGGCACGAAAAATAGTATTAATGGTCTCGCTGTCAACCTCGAGAGGATCAAGGTTAAGTAGTACACTTTCAAGTACTTCAAGATTTTCACGACATTCTTCGTAAAACATCTTGCGCAACATTTCCATGTCTAGAGCCATAGATATTCCTGCCAATTGATATTGTTATTTATGATGGTATTTTTTTATATGGTTCTATTTTTAAATAACGCGTTTCAGTGTTTTTAATAAAGTGTCAGGGTTAAATGGCTTGACCAACCACCCCGTTGCTCCTGCTGATTTTCCCTCTTGCTTTTTTTCCATACTGGTTTCAGTCGTTAGCATTAAAATGGGGATGAATTTGTACTGTGGTTTCCCTCTTATTGCTCTTACCAAATCAAACCCGCCCATAATGGGCATGTTGACGTCAGAGATAACAACGTCAAACTTTGTCTGCTGCGCCTTGCGCAACGCATCACTTCCATCATTGGCTGTTTCAACCTCATAGCCCGCATCTTTCAATGTGTGACTAAGCATTTGGCGGATTGAAACAGAATCGTCAACAGCGAGAATCTTTGTCATAGATTTTTCCTTACAAAACCCGATTACTCTGCGAACAGGCCTTCTAAAGCCAGCACTGTAATCCCTTCAGTGAGTGTATTTGTTGCGTTTACTAAGCTGATATCGATGTTGGCATGCCTCGCTGTCATAAAGAATGAAGCGAGTAATTGAATTCCTGCGGCATCAACATGTGCCACGAGAGAGGCATCAATGCGCAGAGGGGAATTTTGTTTAAGCCATTCTAGGTATTGAGCTTTGGAATCCAACACCGTTGAAATTTCCAAAGACTCAGCCAACGTTAAATCCATACCAACCCTTATGTATTATTATTTTTCTAATTATTTTGTTTTAAGCCTGATTTTGAGTGTAGAAGGTAATACTTAATTAGCAAGCGGCTGCATAACAACAAAAAGAGAAGATAAAAAAGCAAACAATACAGAAAAAAGTTGTAACTCATTAATAATTAAAATTTTTAATCAGAGATAGTAAGACTAAAAATAATATGAAACATGACTTGGGGAACTTCATTTCAATAAATTATTTACAGTGTAAACTTTATTTATGATCCAACATTTTTGAGGTGAAAAGCTATAATTTTAAAGAATATAAACATCGGTAGGTGGGTGTTTATGTTACCCAACGTTAGCAAATAACTTAAATACTATTCACAAGATTAGTTTGGAATGATTCAACGAAAATATGCTGGTTCAGGCTGGAAACGAATACTAATATTGTTGATATTTACACTATACCCAAACAACTTGAAGTCGCAGATAGGTAACAAGTGAGTTCATCCCCATGAGCATAGATAAACTATGTGATTGGAGTAAACGAACGTAGCAACACCGCAGCAACTTCAAGTAGGAAAGGTATATCAATGTGTTATAAAAAAGCCCCTAAAGACCAATCAAGGGCTTTTTATTTGTGCTGAAAGTTTTAAGCGTGCTGCTTTATCGCTTTAATGAGCACTGAAGTATCCATTCTTCCATCACCTTGAGCGGATAGAGATTGATAAGCTTGGATCGTATTCTCTGTCATTGGTAGTTTCACTCCTTGGCGCTGTGCTTCATCAAGGCAAAAACCTAAGTCTTTAATCATCCAATCAATGGCGAATCCATAATCAAATTTGCCCATTGACATATTCACCGCACGATTTTCCATCTGCCATGAACCTGCCGCACCATTTTTTAAGCAATCCACTAAAGTAGCAATATCTAACCCAGACTTTTCCGCCAAAATAAGTCCTTCAGACAAACCATTTAATACCCCTGCAATGCATATCTGATTGACCATTTTTGCGCGCTGACCTTGCCCTACTCTCCCCATCAGTACCGATGATTTACCATAAGCGGCAAAAATAGGTTGCAGCGTATCGAAGAGAGCCTGGTCTCCACCGCACATAATTGTCAATACACCATTTTCAGCGCCAGCTTGTCCACCAGATACCGGAGCATCCATAAAACGAATGCCAGCGGCTACAGATGCCTTGTCTAGCTCTTCAGCAAGCAATGCCGATGTGGTGGTGTGATCAACCAAAATCGAGCCAGGCTTCATTGCTGCAATCGCACCTGATGGGCTGGTCGTCATACTGCGAACGTCGTCGTCATTACCCACGCAAGTCAGCACAATATCGGCATCTTTAACACAATCGATTACATTATCAGCAAGCTTGCCTTGGTATTTTTCAACCCACTGCTGCGCTTTGGAATGTGTGCGGTTATAAACCGTGACATCAAACCCCGTAGCTTGCAGATGCCCCGCCATAGGAAAACCCATGACCCCTAGACCAATAAAACTCACTTTCATTGTTTTCTCCTTATATTAGCAACGCGTCTGCCCTAGTTTCGGGATTGCATGCATTATATCTATGACAATAACCTTCTCGTTATACCTGTTTTTAGTAGGGATAAGGACGAGAAACATACATGCTTTGCACGGCAAAGATAAAAAAACCGAGCTAGTAGCTCGGTTTATATGGTTTTGATGAAATTACAACTCAGCGTTATGGTAAACCTGCTGAACGTCATCACAATCATCTAGCATATCTAAGAACTTCTGGAACTTCTCAGCATCATCACCGGTAACTGGAGTATGGGTTTGAGGTACAAAAGTAATCTCTTCCACATCCAAAGTGATATCAGGAAATTGCGTGTTCAAAGATGTTTTTACTTTGAAGAATTCAGTGTGTGGCGCGAATACCGTGATAACACCATCTTCAAGTTCTACATCCGTTACGTCAACATCATCCATCATCAGTGCTTCAAGGATAGAATCTTCATCATCACCTTTAAACTGAAATACCGCTTGATGATCGAACATGTGCGCAACAGTACCTGGAGTACCGATTTTTGCACCAGTCTTAACAAAGCATTGGCGAACATCTTGGAAAGTACGGTTACCGTTGTCAGTCAAGCAATCAACAATAACGCTTGAACCACCAGGGCCAAAACCTTCGTAACGAGCTGGTTGGTAATCTTCACCGCCACCGCCAGCAGCTTTGTCTAGCGCTTTATCGATAACGTGAGCTGGTACTTGGTCTTTTTTCGCCTTGGTGATCAGGTGACGCAAAGACAAATTCATGTCTGGGTCTGAACCACCATTTTTCGCACACATGTAAATTTCTTTACCGTATTTGGAATAAACTTTAATTTTTGCGCCTTGAGTTTTCGCCATTGAGGCTTTGCGCACTTCAAAACTTCTTCCCATCGGGATGATCTCTCTAATTCAATTTTATGCGAGGGATTTTAGCAAAAAGTGGGATCATTTCAATTCACCACTTAGCAAAGACATGAACGCTACGCAACGCCCATCACTCTTTTGTATTTGTTCACCGACTGCAAAAACCACTCTTTCTCTGTCTCACTGGCAATCTTTGATTGCTGTTTCGTGATTTCCTCTGGCCCAGCTTTACCCTGCTTAAGTTTCCAAATTAAAAATGAGGCTTGCTTATCAAGTTCCACTTTATTTTTTTCATCAGCAGGCAGTAAAGAAAGGTTGAAGGACATGAGTTAGCCTAGATCAGTAAATACGTGGCACGAAATATAGCATAGGAAATGGGAAAATTAAGAGTAGAAATGTGCGTTTTGTCGGTATGAAATCAAGAAAAACGAAAATACAAAGGGTGGTACCAAGACCACCCTTGTGAATTTAATCGTGGGGAACACGTTAGTGAAGTATACCTAGCTCCTTTGCTTCCTCAATGGTTAAACCACTTTCGCGAATCTCTCTCAATGCTTCAATGCGGCGGCGAGCTTCGGCTGATTTAAGGTTTTTAACCGGTTTTTGAGTTTCTACTTCTTCCGTGAAGTCCCACTTACTTGCAATATCTGTCATTTCGTCATGGTTAATAGAATTAATGGACATTGTTACCTCCGAACAAACCATGTAAGGGACACGTAATCTTTAGCAAAGGGACCGATTGTTGTTAAGAACATTTAGTTCATAATGTGATTGGCGCTAGGGTTTCTGGAATCTAATTAATAAATCCCTCACTTATCCTTTGCTCAACTATCAGTGTAGAAGTACATTTAAGAAATTACCCTAAAAAATGTGTTCTGATCCAGCTCTCATTTTAGCTCTCCAGTCCCTATTCAACCTAACTCTCAAGCCATTTCCCCATATAGATAAATACTCAAAACTAAACCAAACTATACCTAAGCAACTTGAAGTTACCGATAGGTGGCAAGTGATTGGGGTGAGCAACCGTAACCAACACCACTGCAACTTCAAATAGGGAAGAGATATACAAAGAAGTTTTGTTTACAAATGGATAGTCAATCTAAGCGATTGGAAGGAGTGATGATGTCAAGGTTATTGATTTGGTTACATGCAATGGAAGCGCTTCATCAGCAACGAAACGATACTCAATGGCAAGCGCTTGAACAGCTACTTATCGATGTCCCAAGGAGTGTATTTGGGCCAGATCTCAATAACAATCAAAGTAAAGCAATTGCTTACTTTTTGGATGGTTGTCTACGTTTATTTCAACACCAGCAAACCAATCAACCAGATGCTGCCTTTCAATATTTACAGTTTGCTTACGCCAAACTACAGCAGACAAGTGCCGATCCGTTAACCGACTTAATTATCAAAGTTTGGTGCATGAAACGGCTGCAACATCTTATCGTTCTTTCTCTCGAATTTTGTCAGCAGCAAGATCAAACTCAATGGCACGCTATCGCTTCAGGCTTAATTGATGCGCATGTTAGCTTTATGGCGTCACTTTCTTGGAATGATGATCAAGGCCTGCATACCATTTTGGTCCATTAAGATAATTAACCTTGATCATGTTTCCATGCGTGGAATTTGGGCAAAAAAAAGCGAGCTCAAAAGAACTCGCGAATCTATTCAGAATGTAACAATATGAGCCAATCTATCAATCAGATAGGGAAAAGGTTGTCTATTCGTTTTCTAGTATAGTTAATGCAACCAATTGTAATGTCAATTACTGGTCAGAATTGTGTTGTTAATTTGTTCATTACTAAATGCCAATAGCGACTTCATCAAGCGCACGAAAGACCGATTCATCTAGATGGCCATCATAAACCTGTTTGCATACTTTGCGGCGTACGGCGAGGCCTGAAATTAAACGTTCTATTGATAAATGTTTATTCTCGTTTTGTGTGTTGTAAAGCTCAATTAATTTGCTCAACGTCTCATATGGGATCATCTCACCACTCACACGTAGCCAATCAAGCTTATCTATAAGTTCTATACACTCCTCTTTAATTGATGAAGGTGAGTGACCAGTCATTGCAGATAACGCTGTTATACTGCGTTCTAGAGCCTCTGGAGAGGTATATTTAGATAGGGTTATCGTGATTTCGTCAGCATTGATCTCTACAAGGTGTTTTCTCTGCTTAACACGACGTCCCAATTTGCCTTTTGGTGATGGTGCTTTGCGCTGAATTGGCTCAAATTCTCCATCAATAATCTCAGCCAGTTCTTCTAGTTTCTGCTTGGATACAATTTCATTACGCAGAGGATTAGGCAATGTAGGAGCCATATTACGCTTACCAGCGTTGGTTGTACGTGCGCGTGAATAGCGTAAAACTTCTTCAACATCGCACTTAATATCAACTTGGTAATCCGTGATCTTATTCTTTTCTGTTATTGCTGTTACCGTTAAATGATAACCCCATAGGTTAACGATAAAGATCTCATCGTTGCCTTTCCCTTCAGATAGCCGTTTCAATTCACGGATTAGATCCATTGAGAAACGACGCCATTCAATGTTACGGCCCAATTTTTGGTTGAGCTCGCTAAGTAGCATGCTGTCTGTGTGGCGACGAGACATCCTACTCCGAAAATAGGAGTACAATTGAAACACTAAGGTATGTTGTTTCAAGATCTCTGGTGGAAATAGGAAGAAATAATCACGAGTGAGCAGCTCTTCGTAGAATGACGGCTCCCAGACTAAAATATAGAGATTGGGCTTGATCCGGATCTCGCCATCAGCTCCCTCGGTTGGCGCTTCTTCTGAGGCGGTGATCGTTCTAGCAATAAAACGGAATCGATCACTCTTAAAACCTTCCGGCATATTTTCACTTAGCCAACGACCAGTCAATTCGTGCAGTTGAAAATCGGTAAATTCAATACGATCAATACTATCGCGAATTGAATCACGAGCAGGCCCACTGTCCTTTTTTCCACGTAACGACAAAATATCCGTAATGTAGAGCGGTGTTTTATTTGGAGTATGGGTGGTATTAAGTTGGTAGTCTTCTTGGTGATGATCATGGTATTGCACGGTAAGCGTAAACAGCGCAAACAATGTCATTAAATCATCGACCGTCATGATATTCTTCGATGAGCGGGTTTCAATAATCGCACGCGTACCTGAAATTGAAACCATTGATTTCTGGTAACTTTTACGAGTTCTTGGTGGAGCTAATGCTTGGTCAATAATCCCTGCCCAGTTGGTTGGGGAAACGACAAATTGATCCGCTTCATCTTTCATGGCTGGTGGAATGTTTAACCCGTGTTCATTGAGCAAACGTTTATTTACTTGAGTTTGAGCTAATGCTTTCGACCGTTTACGTTTTTCGGTTTGTTTTACTGATTCAGTGACTAAACTCGTTGATCCTAGGACTGAGATCAATTGATTAGGGTTGACGAATTTATGTAACATCGTCTTACCAGCTAGTCCTTCCTCGAATTTAACAGGGATCTGTTTAAATAAACCGATGCTTACTGCGGCACGTAAACGTTGCTGAATCGCAGCTCTGGTTAGTTGACCATCTGTTGCTTCGATTAATTCGGTTGTGGATACTAAACCGTCTTGACTCCGAAAGCCTCGTAAGGAGATAAGATTAAGAAGTTCAACAATACTTTTCGTCACGCCTTTGAAGTGTTGGTATTGCTCAACCCAATCTACGGCTGCCTCAGATATTTCAAAAAGATGACCATCTTTATGACTTCTTGGTGCTTTGATCAGTATTTTTTCGTCTGAGTTCATGATTAGATCCGTATCACACTGGCCGTAATATCGCTATAGTTCCAACAGAATAAAGAAAAAGAGATCATAAATAAAGAAAAATTTACTGCTTTTAAACAACTGATCTTTTTGATTATTCTGATCTATATTGATTATATGATCTAATGATCAGGAGAGATTTCTCCCTGTAATGCACTGTTTTTTAATGATAAAAAAAAAACACCCCCAGAAGCATGATCATCGTAATTATGAAAACATGATCAATGTTTAGGTGAAAGCATGATCAATATTTCGTTGAACGATGATCATTGCTGTTCTGAATCAATGATCAACGTATTCTTAAAAGCATGATCATCATACATCCACAACTTATCCACAGTCATGAAGTGAAAGTTATCCATTTCGCCATCATAATTCGAAATTGGACTAACCTTTGGCTACGGAACAATGATCATGAAAAGTATTCTTTCGTTAATTTTGGATACAGTTTGTACGATTTCATCTCAAAATAACAATGTCATGCTTTGCTATTGGTGTTATTGGGTTGCAAGTATATTGCAGCAAGCATGATCAAGGTCTGAATTGAATGTTCTTCACTTCGTTCGTGTTTTTCTACATGTTGTACTAACAGAAGAGAAATACGCTCGCACTTGATTCCATCTACAATCCCCGTAATTTAAATGAGATTTTACATGCTTCCGTAGATATTCTGCACTTGATCATTGATCCGTAAAGGATCAGGTTCCATTGCGGAGGCTTAATCCACTAGAATGCGATAGATTACCCTTGATCATTGTTCCTAAGTGTCCATTTTTATCAAGAAGCATGATCATCAAATAAGCCTTGATCATGCTTCCACCATTTTATAGTGATCAAAAGCTATTCCTCACCGAGCACGAGCTATTTAGTGCGAACTTGATTGATGATTTTTATTACTATTTTCTCACGATGTCGAATGAAAATGACACTAGCCGTAAATTACAGAGATTCTATAATCGTTCCGAAGGTTATTTTTTAAAGGAGCTATAACTTTTTCATATTTTTATTATCGATGGAATTTACATTATCCCATTCTGGTTTATGTTTTACATTTTCCAATCAATGTGAGTTTACATTGTAAATAAGTGACAACGTAATACTTTAAATCTTTCCAAGTTTGTTGAGATATAATGCTGTGCATTTTGCGTTTGTAAATTGGCCACTAACATTAAATACCTAATTTATTTTCTATTTAATGTGACATTACTCTAAAAGTGATTGTTCACCTTTTTATTGTGTATTGTATTTTTTGCTGTACAATTCTGGCTTAAGTACCTATTACGGAATTTGGCAATGAAAAGAGAACAAACGATAGATAATCTCTACCAACTCGCAGAATTGACGCAACAAGTTCAAGCTGACCGTATCGAAATTGTTTTAGAAGAGCGAAGTGATGACCACTTTCCTCCAATGTCTAAAGCACTGATGGAAACGCGTTCTGGTTTAACTCGTCGTAAGTTGGATGAAGCAATTACTAAATTGGAGCAAGCTGGTCATCAATTTACTAAGAATAATGCCAATCATTATTCTATTTCTCTTGCTGAAGCGCACATGCTAATGGACGCAGCAGGTGTGCCTAAATTCCATCAACGTAAAAAACATGGTGACCACAAACCCTGGATTATTAATGTTCAAAACCAAAAGGGTGGTACTGGGAAATCGATGACAGCGGTACATTTAGCCGCTTGTCTAGCGCTGAATTTGGATAAACGCTACCGTATTTGTTTAATCGACTTAGACCCTCAAGGTTCTTTGCGCCTATTTTTAAATCCGCAAATAAGTTTATCTGAACACAGTAATATCTACTCGGCAGTTGATATTATGCTCGATAATGTACCTGAAGGGACGGAAGTCGACTCTGCGTTTTTACATAAAAATGTCATGTTACCAACGCAGTATCCAAACTTGAAAACCATTTCAGCTTTCCCCGAAGATGCGATGTTTAATGCGGAAGCTTGGCAATATCTTTCTCAAAATCAATCGCTTGATATTGTGCGTCTTTTAAAAGAAAAGTTGATAGATAAAATAGCCGATGATTTTGACATGATCATGATTGATACCGGCCCACACGTAGATCCGTTAGTGTGGAATGCGATGTATGCCTCTAACGCGTTATTGATTCCGTGTGCAGCAAAGCGCTTGGATTGGGCATCGACAGTCAATTTCTTCCAGCATCTGCCAACTGTGTATGAAATGTTTCCAGAGGATTGGAAAGGGCTCGAATTTGTGCGTCTGATGCCGACTATGTTTGAAGACGACAATAAAAAGCAAGTGTCAGTTTTAACCGAAATGAACTACTTATTAGGCGATCAAGTTATGATGGCGACGATTCCTCGTAGTCGTGCATTTGAAACTTGTGCTGACACATACAGCACTGTATTTGATCTCACCACCAGCGATTTTGAAGGTGGTAAAAAGACGCTGGCAACGGCACAAGATGCTGTGCAGAAAAGTGCATTAGAGCTTGAGCGCGTACTTCATAGTCATTGGTCATCACTTAATCAGGGGTAAATAAAACATGGCAATTAAAACGTCTGATCTAAATGCAAAACTGTTTGGTAAAGCGAATAAACGACGTGCAACCACCCCGCAAGAGGCACAAACAGCGGCTAAGGAACAGGCTCAAGTTATCGAACTCGCAGTGGCTGGCGAAGAATTGGTAACGTTTGAGTTAGTACGTATTCCGGCTGATCAAGTAGCGGATAAAACGGTCGTTTTTTCGCAAAATGCACGTGAACAAGCTTTCCTAAACGAACACGCTTTGTCCGATGTTCTCACAACATTACGTGAACGTGGTCAGCAATACCCTGCTGTAGGGCGTAAAACAGCTGATGGTAAGATAGAAGTTTTAGACGGTAGCCGTCGTCGAATGTCTTGTATCCTGGCTGATAAAGAGTTTCTGGTTTACGTTGCCGAAGATATTAATGCTGAACACGCTAAATTTCTTTCTGATGTTGCAAACGCACATAAGCCGCTTTCTTTGTACGAAAAAGGCAAAGAAATGCAGGCAAAGCTCGATAATCAAGACGCTGAAGATCAAAAAGCCTTAGCGAAAATGTTTCAATGCAGTGAAGCGTTAGTTAGTGGTGCTTTAAAGGCTGCTGCTTTACCTTTGGAGCTACTGCAAGCCTACCCAAATGTGGTTGAATTAGGTCGTCCGACTATAGTGAAGCTGCATAAGCAGTTCCATGAGCTAGACGCTGACCAACAAGCGAAATTATTAGCAAAGTGTCAATCTAAAGAAGGCTTTGTATGGCAGCGCAGCAGCGCGCAAGGTGTGGCTAGGTTGACCAAAGAAGTGACTGAAACCATTGAGTCATGGATCCAAGAGTTAGTGCCACCTAAGCGTGCTGCGGCCACCAAAACTGACCTTGTCAAAGGTCGTGCAAGTTATAGTCGCAACGGCAGTAATTTGGCTCTGAATTTAAAGAAAGTTGATGACGCTACGATGCAAGAAATTTTAGATTTTATTCAAAGTAAACTCGATTAATTTTCTGCTGCTCTATAACAAAGCCCGCAATTGCGGGCTTTGTCGTTTACTATTATTGGTTTCTTAGACGTTGCCAATATTTCTCGTAAATGGCGAGTGCTTCAGAGCCAACATCGTTAATGAATTCCCCTTTTGCCATATCTGATTCGGAAGGGAAAATGGTTGGATTATCACGTAGTTCTACGGGAAGTAATGCTCGGCCACTTAGTGTCGCCGATGCGTAACCTAAGCTATTGACTATTTCTGCTTGGTTTTCGGCTTGATACATAAAGTTGATGAACTTATGGGCTAATGCCTTATTTTTACTACCTGAAGGAATGGTAAAATTATCCATCCATAATACGGCGCCTTCTTCTGGCATAACAAACTTCAACTCAGGCATTTCAACCTGGCCTTGGTAAGCGTTACCATTCCACTGCATACCTAAAGCAGCTTCACCTGAAACATAGGGGACATGCGGTGCATCAGAGTTATACAACAAAACGTTATCTTTTAGCGCCTCTAGTGACTGGTAGGCTTTTTCGATCTCTTGTTCATTTTTAGTATTGATGCTGAAGCCATTTAAAATGAGTGCCATACCGAATACATCACGAATATCGTCAATTAACATGACCTGTTGATTATATTGCTTGTTCCAAAGATCTGCCCAACGAGTCACTCCTTCAGGAATAAGCGTTTCGTTGTAGCTGATGCCAGTAATTCCCCAGATATAGGGCAGAGAATAGCGGTTTTTGGGGTCGTGTGCTTGTCCTAACAATGAAGGCATTGCATCTTTCATATTCGGGATTTGTGTATGATCTAGCTCAGCAAGTAGGCCTTCACGTCCCATTTTTTCGATAAAATACGCGGACGCAAATACCACATCGTAACCGCCACCTTTAAGCAATTTGAGCTTGGTATACATTGACTCATTATTTTCAAAAGTTGAGTAGTTGATGGTGACATTTTCTTGCTCTTCAAATTGCTGCAGTGCTTTTTCAGGCAGATAACCGCCCCATGCGTAAACATTTAGCGTTTGTGTATTTGCGCTTACTTGAGAAGCGGTGAGCATTGCTGATAAAACCAATCCTTTGATGAAAGTCTTCATTGCATTTTCATTCCTCTTGAGTCCAGAACCATACTGGAGTTGAGCGAATAATTAGTTAAAAAGTGCTCGGATTAAAGCAAAACAAATTTGTCGTAAAGAAAAATATTTTTATGCATTCTTATGGTGCCTTTTGCCTGTGCTAACATTGGCTGATTAATCGTGGCTATGGCATAAAAATGAAAGCAATCAATGACTACTTAAAGCAACTTATTGAATTGGCAAACCTGACTGATTGGCGTTTTGGTGTTGTAGTGCGTGGTGATGATTTATTTCAGAATCAAGTCTGCGACACTCTGTTAACCACTGGTAATCCTACACCTTGTTTTCAAGTAGGAGGGGTGGCTCGAGATGTCACTCGTTCAGTTCCTTTTAATAAAGGTCAGCAACTGCTAGGACAAGAGTGCCAACGGTTAATTTATGATCTCAGTGATGGGTTTGATGCCAATAGTTTTAGTGCTGCACTTGGTGCATTAAAAGGGGCGGGCATTTTGCTTGTGATGGGGAATGAGGAAAATCGTCATTCTCCTGCGCAGCAATGGCTGAATATGGCGTTTGAGCAGTTACTCGTGCTTGATCAATCTCGCCCTTTGCCGGCACTACCTGATACTTCATTGGTTGCTGATGAATTACCTCTTCCTCTTTTTTCACAGCAGAAAGAAGCTATTGCAGGCATTGTTCACGTCGTTGAAGGCCATCGTAAGCGCCCTTTAGTTATTACGGCTGACCGCGGGCGTGGAAAAAGTAGTGCATTAGGGATCGCTGTTGCGGAGCTGATGAAAAAGCGGAATATTAATATACTCATCACTGCGCCGACAATTAACGCGGTTAAGCCTGTATTTGAACATGCGGCATTGAACCTAGCGGGTTCAAGTTGTAGTACCACTGCTCTTCGATATCAACATTCATCGCTACAATTTGTTGCGCCGGATGAACTGCTAAGACTCAAACCTCAGGGTGATTTACTATTGGTTGATGAAGCGGCTGCTTTGCCTCTTGCTTTGTTGCAGCAGATGGTCGAGCTGTATCATCGCGCGGTATTTTCTACAACGATTCACGGCTATGAAGGGTGTGGTCGAGGTTTCACTCTCAAGTTTCAATCTTGGCTCAATAAACACAGGCCAGGCGTCAAGTCATTCCATATTGATCAGCCGATTCGTTGGAAAGAAGGAGACCCACTCGAACAGTGGCAATATCAAACTTTTCTACTCAATTACGACTTACCAACGTTGGCGATACCATCTTCTTTTAGTCTTAGTCACGTAACATTGGAGTTGATACCCAAACAGCAGATGCTCAATGAGCCAAGATTGCTGCATGAGGTTTTTTCGTTGCTGGTCAATGCACACTACCAAACTTCACCCAATGATTTATTCCATTTACTAGCTGATGACAACATGCAGCTTTATGTTTCGATGTTAGGTAAGCGTTGTCTTGGCTGCATTTTAACGGTAGAAGAAGGTCAATTAGATGAGCCTTTAATTCGTTCTATTCAGCAAGGACAACGTCGTCCTAAGGGGCATCTTGTACCTATATCGCTTGCTAACCAAGTGGGTATTGCCGAAGCGGCTTTTCAATCTTGTACGCGAATTATGCGAATAGCCGTTCATCCAGATTGGCAACGAAAAGGCGTTGGTGCGCAGTTGCTTACTCTGCTGAGCAAAAAGGTGACTAGCGATTATCTTGCAACAAGTTTTGGAGCGACAAGTGAGCTCATTCATTTTTGGTCATCACAACACTTTGTTCCTGTGAAAATTGGCACACAGCGCGATCAAGCCAGCGGTTGTTATTCCTTACTCATGGTTCAGGATTCAAGTCTTTCTTGGATCGCAATAGCGACACAATGTTTTAAGCGCCATTTCTTATATTCGCTAATGGATACATTACAAAATATCGAACCTGAATTGGTGCGAACTTTACTTATGCAGATGGCTAACAACAGTGAGGTATTCAACTCAGATCCAGTCGAGATGGTTCCGTATCGTCTACTGTCTGATTACAGTGCCGGCGGTTCAGATTTTGAAAGTGTCAGCGTTTGGATTCAGCAAGAACTCCATTGCCTCAATTCTGAATTCGCATTTTCCATTTCGGATGTATTGGTAAAAAAATGTTTGCAGAATAAAAGTTGGTCGGCTTGTGCCAATGAACTTGGATTATCTGGGCGTAAGCAAATTGAACAAGCCATTCGCCATGATCTGAGTTTTATTTTGGATAATTTACACTGTAAAACTGCTGAATCCGATTAATAATGAAGCTGGGATTTACAGTGTAAATGGAAGGTGTTCGCTGTTTTTCGAATGTCACTCAAGGTCATCAATAGCAAGTTGTTAAGATAGGTATAGTTAATTGATCTTCTGTGACTCTTTTAAAAGTCGATTTTACCGCGCAAAGACTTATTTGCGCCATTTCTTTTCTTCGCCTCAATCCGTCGACGTTGAGAACCTTTAGTCGGTTTTGTTGCGGTGCGTTTCTTTACGACCACCATTGCTGAAAGAATCAGTTCTTTGAGGCGGTTGAGTGCATCTTCTCTGTTTTGCTCTTGGGTTCGATAAGACTGAGCTTTGATAACGATGACACCTTCTTTGGTAATTCTTGAGTCAGATAAGGCGAGTAGTTTTTGCTTGTAAAGATCGGGTAGGGTAGAGCGATGAATATCAAATCGTAAATGTATCGCACTAGAAACCTTATTAACATTCTGCCCGCCGCTACCCATGGCACGAATTGCTGAAAGTTCAATTTCCCAACTAGCGAGTTCGACGGTGTTAGATATCTTGAGCATAAATCCAGAGTAAGAAGTGATTTCAGTCGTCATTCTAATGGAGTTGCTAGTGGTTTACCATCTCACCTATGAATGAATCGATCTAGCAAGACCACTGAGAGTTTATTTTTGCGCTAGACGTATTCAAGGGGACGAGACAATATTATTTGATAACACAGAGCTTAATCACACATGTGAGAATCTATAGTTGGTCAAAGTGGATAGAGTTTGATAGGTTAAGAAGACATAGTGATTGGAAAGGTATAATTATATGAAAGTAAACGTTCAAACACATCATGTATCAATTAATGAAGACTCACGTAAAGAAATTGAAAGTAAATTTGAGAAAATTTCATCTCACTTTCCTCAATTGATCAGCTGCGACATTATTATCACCAAAGAACACGGGCAGCATGAGGTAGAAATCTTCACCAATTATGAGGGCGTGCGCGTTTCAGCTAAATCGACAAACGACGTTATGTATCCGGCTATTGCTGCGGCGTTGAAGAAACTTGAAGCTGGTTTAAGCAATCGCAAAGGGCAATTGAGAGCCGATATTCATGCTAAACCAATGGGCATGAGACCTGAGATAGATACTGACCTTATCTCAGAAGAGTAATCTTATTTTCATATCATCAAACAGATTCTTGAAGCCAGCCGCATCGTGCTGGCTTTTTTTATACTCAATGCCTAGGATGGTGCAGAATGTGTAAACCAACAGGTTGTTCGACCGATTATTGCTTTAACTTTAATGCAATCAATATTTCCATATCATAAGTTTGAACCTCGGTTATAGATCACATTCATCGTGCCAATAAAACCGATATCTTACACATCGTTTATTTGTTTTAAGGTTGGTTGTATGGATATTCGATTTTGTGAAAAATGTGGTGAAGCAACACCACACAAAGAGATCATTAAACAGAAGCCTTCGAAGTATGGAAAAAGTAGAAAGGAGCAGTTTAAAGCATTTTTAGAAGGGTTCTTTTCGGGAACTGCAAGCCCAGCATTGGCATCATTAGAACTTATTGACCGATATGTTGTTTGTGATAAATGTGGGCATAAAGTACTCGAAAATCACGGTGAAGAATTTCAATGATACGATAACTACAAGGATATTATTTGATGACCAAATTTCAGTTTTTTTGCAAACCAGGCTCTGAACGTAAAGAATTTACTTATCTCGATATGAGTAGCGAGACATTCTCGGATGAAAAAGCGCAACTATTACAATTAGATTTTGAAGTTGAAGATGATGTCATTTACGCGAGTACAGCAGAAGAAGCTGTTGAAAAGTTTCGTTCAAATTATCTTTATGCTTTAGAAGAGTACAACAATGCACATCCATCGAGTGCCTTTATCACTTTGGTGATTGAAAGCTACAAGGAGGTGCGTCGTCGATTTGCTGTACGTTAACTAGTTTGCATTTCACAGCTACTTATTTTCAATCTTTCTCATTGGTTCGATACTTATTTTGTCTAAAAGAGCGTTTCGCGGAGCATATCACTATCAATCATTGCTTCAATCAGTGATATGCTGATTGTTAGAAAAAGTAAAAGAATACAAAGCTCACTCAATGAGGAACAATAATGATCAACATTGCCTTTTTTAGCACGAAGTCTTATGACCAAGCTGCATTCGAACAAGCTAAAAATAACCACCAGGTCAATTACCACTTTTACGACTTTTTACTTACTGAAAAAACAGCCAAAATGGCCAAAGGTTGTGAAGTGGTGTGTGCGTTCGTTAATGATGATTTATCACGTACGGTTCTAGAACAACTTGCAGTGCGTGGTGTTAAGATGATCGCTATGCGTTGCGCAGGGTTTAATAATGTCGACTTGGATGCAGCAAAAGAGTTCGGTATTACTGTGGCTCGTGTACCTGCTTACTCACCAGAATCGATTGCTGAACACACGGTGGGATTAATGATGACATTAAACCGCCGTTTCCATAAAGCGTATCAGCGCACCCGCGAAGCGAATTTCTCACTGGAAGGTTTGGTTGGTTTTAACTTTCATGGTCGTACCGCCGGTATCATAGGCACTGGGAAAATAGGTCTGGCAACGATTCGGATCTTGAGAGGGCTTGGTATGAACGTGTTGTGTTCTGACCCTTATCCAAGCGAAGTAGCAAAAGAGCTTGGAGCCACTTACTGTGAATTAGAGACGCTTATTCGTCAATCTGATGTCATCTCCTTACATTGTCCAATGACAAAAGAGAATTACCATCTTTTGGATGCGGCTTCCTTTGGGAAAATGAAAGATGGGGTGATGATCATCAACACCAGTCGTGGTGAGTTGTTAGATTCAGTTGCCGCTATTGAAGCGCTTAAGCAAGGGCGTATTGGTGCGCTTGGTTTAGACGTTTATGAGAGCGAGAAGGAACTATTCTTCCAAGATAAATCAAATGACGTGATTGTGGATGATGTATTTCGACGTTTGTCTGCGTGTCACAATGTTATTTTTACCGGTCACCAAGCTTTCTTGACTACCGATGCACTGCAGAGCATTGCCGAAACCACACTGTCCAATATAGATAGCTTTGCACAACAAAAAAGCAATCCAAACTTCTTAGATTTTACTTGATAAACGTCATTGTCTTTCATCTTTCGGAGAATCCATCACCACCATCGTGCTGATGGATTTTACCGTTAAACACTCACCAAGTACGTCTGCGTGAAAGCGTTTATAAGCACCGAGATCTTTTGTTTCAACGCGGAGAAGGTATTCGTTCATCCCCGTGATGTTGTGGCATTCCACCACTTCTTTCGCAAAACGTACATGTTCTTCGAAACTAAGTTGTGCTTTTTTCGTGTGACTGTTTAAACCAATCGCTACGTAAGCTACAAAACCGACATCAAGCTGTGTTTTATCCAATATCGCACGATAGCTTTTAATTACCTTTTTCCGTTCTAGATCTTGAACTCGTCGCAGAGTTGCTGAGGGAGATAACCCTACTCGCTCGGCTAGTTCAACATTAGATACTCGGCCATCAATTTTTAGTTCTTGCAATATTCTTTCGTCAAATCGGTCCATGGGTATTTTTTATTGTCCATTTTTATTGTTTAAAACAAATATAAGCACAATATTGCTAGTTGATACCATTATTATTTTCTTATCGTTTATCAATAGAGAGAAAAAAATGGATTACACACAGTGGGGGGCATTGATTGGGTTTGCCTTTGTCTCAACATTTTCACCGGGGCCGAACAACATTATGCTCATGACATCAGGAGCCAATGTCGGTTTTGTACGTACCATTCCCCATATGTTGGGTATAACCTTTGGTTTTAGCCTCATGTTGTTGTTAGTTGGTGTTGGGCTAACAGAGTTGTTCCAACGCTATTCACTGTTACAACAAGGCTTGCAAATCACTTGCATGGCATATTTAGTTTATTTGGCCATAAAAATTGCTTTAAGTAACCCGGCACAAAATGCTGAGCACTATCAGCCGATGTCATTTGTAGCCGCAGTACTGTTTCAATGGGTTAATCCTAAAGGGTGGTCGATGGCATTAACCGCTGTGAGTGTTTATAACCAGAGTGCTAGTTGGGCGCAGTTGTTACTTATTTCACTGGTGTTTGCACTGGTAAACATTCCATCGGTCAGTGTATGGACAGCCGCTGGCAAACAACTGAGTTATTGGATGAATCATCCAAGCTATGTACGTTGGTTTAATGGTGCTATGGGGGCTTTACTGCTGTTTTCCGTAGTCTCTATGTTATAGATCGTTACTATTAATCAATATCTAAATGCTACTCACAGAGGAACGTCTCACCAAAATTGGCATAAACAACTTGTGATCATGGTGCTCAGTTTGTTCATTACTTGCTAGTTCCAATGAAAGTTTCACCGCTTGATTAGCCATCACTTGAATCGGGTAGCGAATCGTAGTGAGGCGAGGGTAGATATAGCGAGCGATATGCCCATCGTCGAACCCAATTACCGACATGTTCTCGGGAATACGGACACCATTTTCTTGTAATAAGGTGAGGCAACCAGCAGCCATGTAGTCATTGTAGGTGGCGATCGCGGTAATCGGTGTATTTTTGGCCATTAGGTTAACCATCGCTTGCTCTCCACCAAGCTCATCGGGTTCACCGTATTCGATGTACTCTTCAATGGGTTCAATGCCATTGTCACGCAAGGCATCTAAATAGCCAGTTTTGCGGTCGTGCGCATCTTCAATATCGTGGCTTGAGCAAATGTATGCGATATGTTTATGGCCATTTCGAATCAAATACTCTGTCGCCATGTAAGAGCCTTTGTGGTTGTCGAGCGCGATACAACGGGAAGCTATTTCCGGTACGATTCGGTTGATTAATACCATGCCGGGAATTTCTTGAGCTAACTTAGTCAGTTCTTCGTCGCTCATGCCTTTGCTGTGCACGACTAACGATTCACAACGGCTGTTAATGAGTAAGTTAATGGCGTTGCGCTCTTTGATCGCATCATGGTAACCACTGCCAATTAATAACTGTTTACCTTGCTCACTTGCTATTGTGTCAATTGCTTTGACCATGGTGCCAAAGAAAGGAGCAGAGACATCATTCACCAAAACGCCTATTGCATTAGAGGATTTACTAACTAAAGCGCGTGCATTGGCGTTGGGGCGATAGCCTAGCTTCTCCATTGCCGCTTTGACCGCGATAATGGCTGATTCACTGGTATGTGGAGCGTTGTTGAGTACGCGTGAAGTAGTTGCAATGGATACGCCTGCTTCTTTTGCAACGTCTTTAATGGTCGCCATAGAGCCTCTTTTCTTCTGATTGTGGTTAATTAGACAGTGGATGAGTGAATAACACAAATGCTAAAGATCGTTTAACTCGATTGTTGCAGGTTTTATTTAACCATTTGATAAAAAAGCCCTCAACATGATTGAGGGCTAAGTTAACAGAAGCGATAGGGTAAGTGCTAGGCGTGAGGTTTTAACGTGACTGTATATCGGTACGTTTTCTCTAGTAGCTGAAACTCTTTATGAACACTTGGGCTCCAAGAGTCATCGCCACCAACCCCCATATGTTGGTGATCAATGCGGACATACACTTTATCTTCTGCTTCCAATTCATTGGTGTGTTTGGCCTGCGTTAATTGCTCCAAGCTATATTGGCTAACACTAAATGCCAAATCGCCCATGAACGTCAGGTCGCCGACAGCTAGCCATTTTGTGCCGCTGCGTAGGCCATTATCGGTTGGAAAAATATAGGATGTATGCATCGACTCTAGGGGTTGAGTATGTAAGCCAAAGCGGGCGGCCGACAAGCGGTCAGGGTAGTTCTCGAATGGGCCTAAACCTAGCCAAGTGACTTCCTCCGCCAATGGTAATTCCAACTCTAAACCGATACGTGGCATCGGAGGAAGATGGTCTGCCAATTTTACGCTGATATCCAAACTCATGCAGCCTTGGTTATCGAGTGTGTAAGTCCAAACGGTTAGCGCTTGAATGGCCTCATTATAGCGATAAGCAAAGGTTGAGGTGACTTGAATGGCTTGGTTTAGTGTTTCACTGACGCAACTGATACACTCACGCTGCCATTGGCCAATACCCGCTAGTTGCCAACGACACACCCAAGCATTTGGGTCTATGTTGTCCACTTCGCTAACGCCAATATCATTATCTAATGGTGCGCGGAAAAAGTTATCTTCGGGTGATCGCAGTATTTGCGGCTGTCCATCTACTCGCCAAT
Organism: Vibrio aestuarianus; assembly: GCF_028858425.1. NCBI lineage: Bacteria > Pseudomonadati > Pseudomonadota > Gammaproteobacteria > Vibrionales > Vibrionaceae > Vibrio > Vibrio aestuarianus. Next base: position 49,950 of record NZ_JAKNYQ010000002.1, read on the forward strand.
CAGTGAGTAAGCCGGTCTGTGTATCCCATTGCCATTGATGTTTTGCATCACGACTGTTTACCAAAATCTGAGAGCCTTGTTCGCTGAGTTCTGGCGCTGGTTGAAGATTCACCTCAGGCAGTGATAAAGCACAAGTATTGACTAATGCAAACTGCTCGGTAGCGATAGTATGACCCGCAGGCGCCCAAGCGGTTGGATTCACTAAACAAACATCCGTATTGAGATGATAGAGTGCATCGGCTTTTGGTTGGAAATTCCATTCAATTATTATGTGTTGCTGGCTGTCAGCCTCAATAGCGAGCGCTAACTGACCGGTTTGAATGGCTACACCATTTTCTAACAGAGACCAGTTTAGCTGTTCGTTATCGGTAGCACGGAACAAGTTCTCGTTAGTGATGGTTAAGTGGCAGTGCTGCTCATGTTGTTTATTGAGCACAACGGTGATCATCCGTTGACAGAATTTGGCTTCTTCCAGTGTTGGGTGTGGGGTGCGATCTGGGAAGATCAAACCGTTGATGCAGAACTGACGGTCATTGATTTCATCACCAAAATCACCACCGTATGCCCAGAAATGCTGACCATTGTCATCCCATCGGCTTAAGCCTTGATCCACCCAATCCCAAATAAAGCCGCCTTGTAGGCGAGGGTAATCGCGGAACGCATCCCAGTAGTCATTAAAGCTACCTAGACTGTTGCCCATTGCGTGTGCGTATTCACACAAAATCAAAGGACGAGTTTCGTTTGGTAACGACACCCATTTCTTGATTGCCCATTTAGGCACGGCTTCGTCTTCGATGACCGTATTCACACGCGCGTACATTGGCGCAATGATGTCTGTCGCGGTGGTGTTTGAACCGCCACCTTCGTACTGCACTGGGCGAGAAGGATCGTAGTTTTTAGACCAAGCGTACATCGCATTATGGTTGCTGCCGTGACCAGACTCGTTACCTAAAGACCAGATGATGATCGAAGGGTGGTTCTTATCACGCATCACCATTTGGGTGTAACGGCTCATGTAAGCGTGTGCCCACTGCGGATCGCTCGATAGGCGGTTCATTGGCTGCATGCCATGAGTTTCGATGTTTGCCTCATCGCACACGTACAAGCCGTACTGGTCACACAATTCATACCAACGAGGATGGTTAGGATAATGCGCCGTACGTACCGCGTTGAAGTTGTATTGCTTCATCAAGCAGATGTCACGGATCATGTCTTCTTCGGTCATCACATGACCAAGCTCTGGGTGATGTTCATGGCGATTGACACCGCGGATCAGCAAAGGCTTGCCGTTGAGCTTCAATTGGCCATCGGTGATTTCGACTTTACGGAAGCCCACTGGGTACGCTTCGCTTTCTAAGTGCGTGCCGTTTTCATCCAACAGTGAGACGACTAAGCGGTAGAGGTTCGGTGTTTCCGCCGTCCATTTCTTTGGCTCGCGTAGGTGCAACGTTTGGAATACCAAGTCATCCCAGGTGCCACGTTCATCAATGCGTCGGTTGTGTGGACGATCGATGCGAGGCTCTGTCACGGCTTGTTCACCGTCAAACAGCTGCACTTGGACTTGATAGGTGTCAGGCGCAGAAATAGAAGTCACAACCGACAGGGAACCATCGCGGTAACACGCGTCTAAATCCGGCGTGATGAACACATCTTCAATGCATAATTTGGGTTTAGACAGTAAAGTCACGTCGCGGAAAATACCGCTCAGCCACCACATATCTTGGTCTTCCAAATAACTACCATCGCTCCAGCGAATGACCATTACTGCTAAGCTGTTGTCACCGGCATGGAGATAGGGTGATAAGTCAAATTCAGCGGGTAGTCGGCTGTCTTGGCTATAACCAACCCAATGACCGTTACACCATAAATAAAAGGCAGAGTTCACACCGTCGAAGATAATGCGCTGAGTCTCGTTGAGAGACGCTTCGCTCAGAGTCAGGCGAGTACGGTAGCATCCGGTTGGATTATCTGCGGGCACATAAGGTGGATTGACTTCAAACGGGTATTTGATGTTAGCGTAAATTGGTTTGTCGTACCCTTGAAGTTGCCAGTTCGATGGCACGGTGATCTCATCCCAGGCGCCATCATCAAAGTTGGCTGTAATGAAATCACCGTCGACCTGTTCTGGGGCATCAAACAGTTTGAACTTCCATTGACCATTGAGCGAGTGACGCTGGGCATTGCTTGCTTGACGCGCATGTTCAATATCACGGTAGCTCGCCAGTGGACTGTGCGCTTTAAGACAGTGAATATTCACCGACTGAGGGTTCTCCCAGTCTCTTCGTTGGATAATGTCTGAAAATGCTTTCATGGTGTTCCTACTCTTGTACGATTCAATGTTTTGGATTGTCATCACGAGCATAATTCGTGACGTGGCTATTTATTCGGTAAAAATTTATTCTGCTAAACGTTTTTAACTAAAACTTGAACGATTAGATATTGGCCCATTTTTCATAACCAAAGTCACTCATGTTCTCCACTGTTGTGGAGCTTGCTCGTGATGTTAGGGCAAGAGACAGCCCCAATGCTTTGAGTAGCATTTTGGGATTCATGAAGTGTCTCCATTATATTTTTATTTATCGATAATTTTTTATGATTGAGTCCTAACTCGCGATGGAGTGTAAAGAATATATGGAAACGTTTCCATGATGGAGTTGGCATTTTCGCCTCAATGAAGGAGGTGTTCGTTGGTAATGGGATTTTTATCGTTAAATTTAGAGTTTTAGGCTCGGTAGATGTGGTTTGTTATGGGGTTAATTTCGAATCCTTTATTTTTGATATGGAAAGATACTATACCAAAGTAGGTTAGTGATTCGTATTTGTTACTAATTTGTGAGGTTAGTGACCGTGGAAGCGAGAAAGGAAAGCTCAGCTTAAACAAACTGAGCTCTGAGACAAAGAAGTATATATAAGATCTTATCGGCAGATTTGCGACATTTCTTACACTGCTATTCCGGGATTTTAAGTTAGGATCCAAAAGAGACACTTCGTTTTGTGCTCCAATGCCTAAGAATATGAGGGACGCTAAGGGAGTTCAAGGTAATTTCGTTATCGGAGTGTCATTGATGGATATATTAAATAGTCGCATTGTTAATACATTGATTTTTAATGCTATCTATATAAAGCATAGAGTCATCTCATTGATGTATTTTTATGTTTTAAGTTATATCCGCTTTGTTTCGGTGTGAGTGATAAAGATAAACTCGACGATCACAGCATTCCTATAAAATTTAAACGGTTTTATTTAACTCTTTTTTTGTAAACGTTTCCATTGATATGGAATGGCTCACAGAAACTTTTCTTTCTTTCCTTATGATGCGTAACCATTGAAATATCGAAGGTAAGATACTGATGACGAAGAAAACCCTGATAGAACTGACTGGCCAGCAGAGCCAACTCATTGTCGAAATTGCGGATTTTGCCGAAATTCTACATTGGGGTCGACCTGTTAATGGCGATCTGTCCCATTTTCGCTCTGCACTTCATCGACCCGTACCATACGGCCGCTTAGACAATGATGTTGCAATGACACTGAGTCCTGAATTGGGTCGAGGAGTCTTTAGTAGCCCCGGTGTAGAAGGTCATAGAGAGAGCTTGGGTTGGGCTCCAGTGTTAGTGGTTCAGTATATTGAACGTAGTGACAACGGATTGCGAATTGAAAGTGAAGATAAGCAAGCGGGCTTACACCTGACAACCGAGTTGTGTTTGGATGAGTACGATGTAGTGAAAACTCGTCATACGCTAACCAATACAAAACAAGGCGTATACCATGTTACACGCCTGGCCAATACCCTGCCGTTGCCTGCGCGAACTAATGAACTCATGACCTATTACGGTCGCTGGGTGCACGAATTTCAAACCGCTCGTCAACCCTTATTGCAAGGTGGTTATCAACAAGAAAACCGTCGAGGCCGAACTTCTCACGAGCATTATCCCGCTTTGGTTGCGGGTACTCAGCATTTTGATGAAATGCAAGGGGATGTATGGGGATTTCATTTTGCTTGGAGTGGTAATCATCGATTGCGGGTAGATGTAAAAGCGGACGGTCGTCGTTATATGCAAGCTGAAGTCATTTATTTACCTGGTGAAATCGCATTGCAGCAAGGTGAGAGTCTAACCACGCCCTGGCTTTATGCCAGTTATAGCCATGCTGGTTTGAACGGTATGAGCCACCAGTTTCATTCGCATGTCCGTCACGCTATTCTGCCTTCGGATTTTATGCAAAAGCCACGACCTATTCATTTAAACACATGGGAAGGGATCTATTTTGACCATGATCCTGACTATATTATGTCGATGGCATCAGAGGCTGCTGCGATGGGAGTAGAGCGCTTCATTATCGATGATGGTTGGTTTGAAGGACGTAATGGCGATAAAGCAGGGTTAGGCGATTGGTTTTTAGACCGAGAGAAATACCCAAATGGTTTAGAGCCTGTTGTTGCACACGTCAACAAATTAGGCATGGAATTTGGCCTGTGGTTTGAGCCCGAAATGATAAACAAAGATTCAGATCTTTATCGTGCTCACCCTAACTGGTTATTAGCCGTTGACGGTTATGAGCAGCCAACCGGACGTAACCAGTATGTCATTGATTTACAAAATGATGAGGCGTTTAATTTCTTATTTGAAAGGCTCGATCATTTTTTGAATACTTACAATATTGCCTATATAAAATGGGATATGAATCGTGAGATTGTACAGCCAGCTCATTTAGGTAAGGCCGCAGCATCTCTTCAAGTCGAGCGTTATTACCAGTTGGTTGATAAGGTGCGCGCTAAACATCCTCAAGTTGATATTGAGTCTTGCGCTGCTGGTGGGGGACGCATTGATTTTGAAATACTCAAACGAACTCAGCGTTTTTGGGCATCAGATAATAACGATGCTTTAGAACGTCAAACGATTCAACGTGGCATGAGCTATTTTTTCCCACCTGAAGTCATGGGCAGTCACATTGGTGCGAGTCATTGTCACTCGACACGTCGCCGCCATAGTATTGAATTTCGTGGTTTGACGGCCTTGTTTGGTCACATGGGAATTGAGTTAGATCCGGTCAAAGAAGAGCTGTTAGAAAAGCAAGGTTTTGAACGATATGTTCGGTTGCATAAGATGTTGCGTCAATTGCTGCACACAGGGCGAACTTGGCGGATTCCAGCCGACGACAAAGCACACCAAATACATGCTGTTGTTTCTCAAGATCAATCGGAAGCGGTCGTCATGATGGCACAGCTTACTATGCCAACCCATTCACTCAGTGGCCATTTACGTGTTCCGGGATTGGATAGTAATGCGCTGTATCGCGTATCGGTACTGGATAAACCTGAAAACTATGATGATATTGTCAACTATCAACCACCTTGGACGGAGTCTGGCTGCGAATTGTCAGGTGCTTGGTGCGCTGAAGTTGGTTTAACCATGCCAATTCTAGATGCCGAAACGGCTTTATTGATTAAATTCGAACGTATTAGTGATTAACTATTGCCCATTCTAATATGAAGTTTTAGGGGGAAATTTACCACCCGTTGATAGCTTCAATTATGTTGGGATACCAATACACTCCTCTTATTAAATCCGCATTGATATTTCTATCCGTGCGGATTTAACCATTCTGTGGAATCGTTGCCATTTTGTAATCCCTTTTATTTAAAGAATTTATTTAAGTAAATAGCGGTATAGATCCCATTTCTTAATTGTTATTGTAAACGTTTCCAGCGTGGGTGTGTTTGATCACAGTAACGATTGTTTGGGATAGGTAGTATCCCTTTCGGACTTACAAATAAATTAATAAAAGGTATGTGTTGCGGTTTCTAGTTAGGGGAAGCGGTAATACGCCTAAAGGAAAAATTATGTCTGATAAAATTACTCTACAAACGAAGTTATCGTATGGCCTTGGTGCTTTGGGCAAAGATTTTGCCTGTGCACCAATCTATATTTTTTTAATGTTTTACTTTACCGATGTGGCTGGTCTATCTGCTGCGTTCGTTGGTACTATTTTTTTAGCTGCGCGTATTGTTGATGCTATTACCGATCCTATGATGGGCGTGATTGTGGACAATACACGCTCTAAGTTCGGCAAATTCCGTCCATGGATTGTGATTGGCACACTTTTAAATGCTGTTGTGTTAGTTGGTCTTTTCAGTACTCACATGTTTGAAGGGACAGCACTATACGTCTACGCAGCGGCAGCTTATATCCTGTGGGGGCTAACTTACACCATTATGGATATTCCTTATTGGTCAATGATCCCTGCTCTGTCTAGCTCTCGCCAAGAACGTGAAAAACTTGTGGTATGGCCACGCCTTTTCGCAAGCTTAGCTTGGTTTGTGACCGGTACATACGGTCTACATATTGTTGGCAAGCTGGGTAATGGCGATCAAGGTCAAGGCTTCTTTAATGTTGCGATGCTCATCGCTGTATTGTTCGTCATGAGTGCCTTTTTGATTGCTCGCAACGTGAAAGAAAAGCAGGCACCAACCAATGCAAAACCTGCTGAAAGATTTAGCTTTAAAGATGTATTGGTAATTATTGGTAAAAACGATCAACTAAAAGCGTTGATTGGCACAGTATTGTCATTCCAAATTGCTAACTTATTGGTGGGCGGCTTTGCCATTTACTATTTCTCTTACGCACTGGGTAATGCGGAGCTATTTCCGATTTACATGATGGTGGCTGGTGCTGCCGAAATTGCTGGTGTCTTCTTATTCCCACGTATTGCAGCCGCGTTACCTCGAAAAAATCTCTGGTTGATGGCGTGTGGTTTCCCTATTTTGTCATGCTTGGTGCTATTACTAATGGCACTTATTGCCCCAGGTAATGCAATGTTAATTGGTCTGGCTGGTGCTGCAATTAAGTTCGGTGTTGGTATCGCTAATGCTCTTCAAACCGTCATGCTGGCAGATGTTGTTGATTACGGTGAATACAAAACTGGTCGTCGTAGTGAGAGTGTGATTTTTTCAGTACAAACCATGTTGGTGAAATTTGCTGGTGCTGCAGGTGGTTTCATTGTGGGTGTTGGTCTATCTGTAGTTGGTTATGTGCCAAACGTTGAGCAGTCAGAGAGTACAATCATGGGGCTGCAATTTATGATGGTTGGCTTACCAGCAATTATGATGGCAGTCAGCGGTTTTGTTTATCAACGTTACTACCGACTTCACGAAGGTTTCAACCAGGAAGAAGAAAAGGAAATTGAAGCGCAATCTGAACACGTTGCTGCATCAGCGTAAGAATGTTTCCTCTATTGTGTAAGCGATGCAGCTATCGTTTATAGAACTGCAAATAAAAACCCCCGATGCTTGTACTAACATCGGGGGTTTACAGTGTAAAGTGTGATTAAACTTTAAAGCGAACCAACAAATTATAGAGCTCATGAGCTCGCCCATTCAGCGTTTGGCTACCGTGACGGTTCTCGTTAGCTAAATCGGCTGATTGACTACTTTGATCGGAAATGACCACAATACGCTCAGAAATTTCTTGCCCTACAATGCTCTGTTCTTCCGTTGCTGTTGCAATCAACGAGTTCATGTCCATGATTGTGCCAATTGAATCTTGGATTTTTTTCAGGGCATCTGAAGCTGCATTGGCTTCTTGAACCGTCGTTACGCTGCGGCTTTGGCTGGAATCCATTGCTTTTACGGCGGCATCCGATGCTTTTTTCAATTGCTCGATCATTTGATGGATGTCACCAGTACTTTCTTGAGTTCGGCTAGCTAATTTACGTACTTCATCGGCAACTACCGCAAAACCGCGCCCTTGTTCACCAGCACGAGCCGCCTCTATTGCAGCATTGAGTGCTAATAAATTGGTTTGTTCCGCAATATCTTGGATTACAGTAAGTGAAGACGAGATATTTTTCACATCACCTTCGAGTTTCGAAATAACGCTACTGGCTTCGGCTACTTCTTCTGCTAATGCCTGAACTGAATGGGCTGCTGATTCAACAATCCGATGGGCATCTAATGCATTGTCATCGGCATCTTTTGCTGATTGCGCTGCTTGACTTGCATTACTTGAAATCTCTGTTGCAGTGGTGGTCATTTCTGTCATTGCCGTGGCAACTTGCTCAGTCTCTTGGCGCTGACCTGCGGCGATAGTATCAACCTGTGTGGCGCGTTTGGTCATATTGTCGGTTTCATCGACGACCTGTTGACCGACTTGATTGACGCGTTTAATAATGTCTTGCAAGCTAGTAACAAACGCATTGAAGTTATCGCTTAATTTAGCAAATTCCGGTGCGTTGAATTTTTCCATTCTTGCTGTTAAATCAGCGTCGCCACTGGCAAATGAGCGAATAGAAGCATCAAATAACTCCAAAGGTCGCATTATGCTGCGGTTCAAAATAACCGCAAACACACCAACAATCGCGACAATAAAAAGACTGAACGTTGCAATAGTGAGCAAGCTTTTATCGAGCTGTTCAGAGGAGCGGGCGGCCATTTCATCCATCACGGCATCAACATCATCGGTGTAGAAACCTGTACCAATCATTAAATCCCACTGCGATAAATAAACAGAATAGCTCAATTTAGGTAAAGGTGTTGATTCACCAGGTTTGGGGAAATAATAGGTAGTGAAGGCATCTTTTTTAGCATTTTTAAGTAGGTCTTGTACCAGGTAGTTGCCATGAGAATCTTGTAGGCTCCAAAAATTCTCACCAACTCCTTTATCACTTTTACCCAGTAGTAGCCGATCACCTTTTGAGTTATAACCGAAAAGATAACCACTGCTACCAAAAGATATTTCTCGTAACACAAGCATCGCTTCTTCAAGAGAGGCGTTGCGTTGCGTTAATGGAGACAGAGCGGTTTCAGCAATTTGTAGATAAGATTTTAGTTCTGCGCGTTTCATATCCATCATGCTGCTGCGCGTTTCGGTTATCTGCTCGTTATTTAGCTTTTGAGTTTCGGAAAAGCTAAGGTACATCATACTCAATGAGATAATGAGCAGTGGAACAATAGACAGCACGTAGAGTCGTTGGCGAATCGTAAGGCTCATGGGGCACTTCCTGTGATAAATAAGGTTGTATTGAGTACTACCACTAACGTTTATATTGTTGTTTTTGTAAATTATAGAATAGTTTAAGTTTTGTGCTATTGCCGACAAATAACCTCAAAAAGTGAGGTGTTATCCATTGTTTTTTTTGAACAATGAATCTCGTGTATGGAGTTACATTTCCTTGTGATATACTCCCGCCCCGTTTTACCTTCCAAGAGCCAAATAGCCATGAGCATGAAAAATGAAATCCAACAACTAAACAACCGTTTAGACACTTGCCGTCATAAACTTGAAGCGGCTAAAGCTCGTGGTGACCAAGCAATGATCAGTAAATTTACCGATGAAGTTGAGCAGTTGACGAAGAAAATGGCTCAAGTGAAGCACAAAGACAACTACACAATGAACAAAGAACGTAAGAGCTTGCTTGATATGCCGTTCTCTCGCGAAATTACCAAAGCAGAACAAGCAGATTTAGGTAAATTGAAAAAATCAGTTAAGGGTTTGGTTGTGGTTCATCCATTGACAAAAATGGGTAAAGAATTACGTATTGAAGTGATGACGGGTTTTGCACCGAAGCCTTTTTAAGGTCGAATTTTTTCATTCGGGCAGTGCATCTATAGAATAGAAAAAGAGCCAGTTTTTACTGGCTCTTTTTGATCTAGTAACCCATTAATTGCAGAAGGTTTTCCGCTGTGCTGATAGCTTCTTTACGGTTGGCAATATTGAGTTTTTGGTACAAGTTGCGAATATGCGTTTTGATGGTCGTTCCCGCAACATCGAGCTCCTGTGCGATTTGTTCATTACTAAAACCAGAGTAGATAAGCCCGAGAACTTGCCATTCGCGTTGGGTAAGTGGACTGGTGCGAACTAACTCAGGGATGTTAGGGTGGTTGACTAATTTTTCAACGAACTCTTCGTCAAAATGAACAGAACGACTGCGTTGTGTGGTCGAGATTTCTTTCATTAACTGCTGAGCTCGATGACGTTCTAAGTCTCCTAGTTCTGAGCGAGAAGCGAGTTTCTCTAGTAGGTGGCCAATCTTTGCGCCATCAATCAAAAAGTTGCCGATCATGCCAGTTTGGTTGGTTAACTTAAGCGCTTCTTTTAACTTCTCTTTGGCCAGTTCATCATCATGTAATGTGGTGGCAAGAACGGCTTCAACGATTAAGTTTCGATTCGTATCGGTAAGAAGCTGATAAGTCGTCGCTTCACTTTGTAAGAAGGCGATCGTTTGAGCAGCTTCATCGAGCAGACCTAGGTGGATCTGACAGCGAGCAATGTTGCGCCATTGCAGTTGTGAGAAGTGGTTGCAGGCTTTCTCTGGTCGAATAGTGGCACCTAGCCACTGCTGCATCGCTTCATTATCCCCACGAGCTTGCCAGAATAGAATCAGAGACAAGGATGCGTTGGCTGTCCAGTCAACGTGGTAGGTTGACTGTTTGAGGAGATGCTGGATCTGCTCGATAAACTTCCCTGCTTTATCGAGTTCACCGCGTCCAATGGCAATTCGCGCGAGCATTGAATAGCTATGTAAGTGCTTACTTGGCGAATGATTGCCAAGGACTCGTAGACCTTTATAAGCGCACTCTTCAGCTTCATCTAAGCGATTCCAACACCATAATATTTGTGCTCGTATGCGCAGCAAGAATTCATGTAATGGAACTTGCTGCAGTTGTTGCTCTTCTATTAGTTTAAAGGCTACATCCTGCACTTCAAAGGCTGCTTGAACATAACCTTGAGCTATCAAAATTTCGCTTTGTTGTAATAAAGCCCAAAGAACTTGGTGGAATACTTGATATTGGCGACCAAGCTTTTCTGTCTGTTGCATCATTGACAAAGCACGGCTGAGTTGACCCAATACATGATTCACTTCACCAACTACTGACGTAGCCACAATGCGGCTTCGATAAACGGTATGGTCCAACTGGCTTAATGACAGTTCTGCAAGTTCTAATGCTTTTTCTGGTTCATTTTGGTTAATGGCGACTTGTGCACGCAGGGCATTAAATTCACCTTGTTCTTTGGTGGTGAGTTTAACATTGAGTGCGTTCATCTCTTTGTCTGCTTTGGCCAGCAGATCCCCCACATCGTTGTAGCGATGTTGGCTTTGGGCGAGCCAAGCTTGCAACATACACAATTTCGGTTCGCTGTAGAGTTGAGTGGGTGAGAGTTGATTAATTGCCTCTTCCAAAGTTGCGAGCTCACCTTGGTTAAACATTTTCCAACCGTATTGTGTCAAAATAGCGGCTAAGAGGTCTGCATCATTAGCTAAACGTGCATGCCTCAGTGCTTGATGTGGAGTCGATTCGGCTAGCCAAGCGTGTGCTGCTGCGCGATGCAGTTCCTGTTCTTGCTGGGGAATACGCGCTAGGCGCTCATGAGCGAGAAATTCTGCGAACAAATTATGGAAGCGATACCAGTTATGCTCCCCTTCCAATGGATAGATAAAGAGGCCATAGCGGTTTAAGGACTCAATCATACTCAATGCATCGTCACGCTTGGTAAGCGCGGTTACTAAGACATCATTAAAATGATCCAGTACTGAACATTGCATCAAAAATTGACGCGTTTCTTTATCGAGCAGATCAAACACTTCTTCCACTAAGTAATCCCAAAGATGTGCGTGATTAAATTGTGAGACGGATTCAGCCGTTTGTGCCAATGTGCGTTTTTGATGCTGAGCTTGCAGGGCAATCAATTGCAAAGCGGATGGCCAGCCTTCGACATAAGTTCGCAGATTATTTGCGGTGTCGTCATCGACTCCATCGGCGACGCGTTGATTGAAAAAGCGCGTGGTTTCTTCAGTATCAAAAGCAAGCAACCTATTGCCTATTTCGATCATCAAGTCGCGAACCCGCAGGTTTGCTGTCCCTAAAGGTGGGGTTGCGCGGCTAGTGACCACCAGGGTGAGGTTGTCAGGCATGTGTTTTAGGAAAAAACGCATTGCTTCATGAATTTCATCATCAGAGATTAAGTGGTAATCATCGAGCACCACATAACACTCTTTATTAAAAGCTGACATTTCGGCAAAGACTTCACTAAATAGTGAATGAAGTGACGAAAACTGACGTCGCTCTGCTAACTTCTGTGCATTGGGGCAACTGTGATGTGTTGCTTTATTAATCGCCTGCAACAGGTAGTTCATAAAGCGAAAAGCATCGTTATCGCTTTCATCAATGCTATACCAGCCAACGTTAGGTTTATCAGAGAGCCATTGTGCAGCCATGGTGGTTTTGCCGTACCCCGCAGGTGAACGAAATAGAACCAGTTTGTAGCAAGGCGCTTGGGCCAGTAGTTCGAGTACTCTTGGGCGAACGATGGCGTTGTGTAAGCGCCCAGGGCGAGTCAGTTTCGAAGGAATCCACATCTTCCATATCCCATTGGTAATGGTTACTTTATCAAAAGCACAATTACGCACTTTATTACGTAATTTATCATTTTGTGTTTAGTAAAAAGTCGTACTGTTAAACATTTTATATGGATAGTACTTGATGTTGAGTGGCGTGTTTATTGATCCATAACGAGATTTCTGTTGGATTCACACTTACCACCCATCTACGCCCTAGTTTTGTGCTCTGTGTCACCAAATTTTCTCAATTATGTGTTAAACAGAAAGTTGGTATGTACATCACTCAATGTAATTAGTGAGGTCGAGTCATTTTTTTGGGATATCCCTCTCATTATGAGTAATTGTTTATACCGCAATAAATTTTAGTTTTTAGCAATGAAGTTAAAGATATTGGTTAAGTGATGTGATCAGAATCACTCGTTATTCGAAGGATATCTCAACTAATGAGAGATGGATCACCGACACGATTGTGCTCCCCCCTCTACGCCCTGACTCCTCCTCCTAAATGTGCCTGTGAGTAGGAGGATGCCGAGCCTTTGATGGTGATGCACGATATGGCACAGATGGATTAAAACGGATAAGTGAGATTTCCCTGATGAAACCTACGCAACAGAAAAAATTCGATAAAGCTTCTTTCCAAAAGAACGTGGTAAAACACCTTACTGCAACTTATGCAACCAGCATTGAGCATGCCAGTAGCCGTACTTGGTACTTGGCGATGGGTCGTGCACTCGCAGAATTAACAACGTTTGACTTGCTTGAAACTGAGCAAGATGAGCGAATCGTCAACGCGAAAAGTTTGAATTACCTTTCTCTTGAGTTCTTGATTGGACGTTTAACGGGTAACAACCTGATCAGCATGGGTCTGTATGAACAAATTACAGAAGCAATGACTGAGCTAGGTCAAAACTTAACGGATCTTCTTGAAGAAGAGCGTGACCCATCATTAGGTAACGGTGGTTTAGGTCGTCTAGCAGCGTGTTTCATGGATTCGTGTGCTGCTCAAGAATACCCAACTGTGGGCTACGGTCTGCACTATGAATATGGTTTGTTTAAGCAGTCTTTCAAAGAAGGTCATCAGCAAGAAGCGCCTGACGCATGGCGTGGTGTTGAAGGTTACCCTTGGGAGATCGCTCGTCCAGATATCGCGCAAGAGATCGGTTTTTATGGTCACGTTGAAGTGGTTAATGAAAACGGTATCGAGAAGCGTCGTTGGGTTCCTGGTATGTATGTACAAGGTATGCCATGGGATTTACCAATTGTGGGTTACGAAAGTGATACGGTTTACCCTCTACGTTTGTGGGAATGTCGTGCGATTGCGCCTTTCTCACTAGAAAGTTTCAACAATGGTAACTACTTCGAAGCGCAGCATGCGTTAATCGATGCAGGCAACATCACCAAAGTCTTGTACCCAAATGATAACCATGAAAAAGGTAAAACACTGCGTTTGATGCAGCAGTACTTCCACAGTGCAGCGTCAGTACGTGATATTTTGCGCCGTCATGAAGCCGCCGGTCATGCGATTGCCGATCTACCTAAGTACGAAACCATTCAGTTAAACGATACGCACCCGACTATCGCTATTCCAGAATTGATGCGTATCTTGATCGATGAAAAAGGTATGGGTTGGGATGAAGCATGGGCGATCAGCTCTAAAACGTTCGCTTACACCAACCACACCTTGCTACCTGAAGCATTGGAAACGTGGAGTGAATCTTTGATTCAACGCTTGTTGCCTCGTCATATGGAAATCATTTACGAGATCAACCACCGCTTCCTACAAGAAGTTCGTGCTAAATGGCCTGGCGATGTCGCTAAACAGCAAAAACTGTCGATCATCCAAGATGGTTTCCACCGTATGGTTCGCATGGCAAACCTTTGTGTGGTTGGCTCTTACGCGGTAAATGGTGTGGCAGCACTTCACTCAGAATTGGTGAAACGTGATTTGTTCCCTGAGTTCAACGAGCTGTATCCAACTCGTCTGCACAATGTGACAAATGGTATTACACCGCGCCGTTGGTTGAAGTTCTGTAACCCTGGTTTATCCGCACTGATTACTGAAAAAATTGGTTCAGATTGGCCAGCACATCTTGATCAGCTTGAAGCGATTGCTCAGTACGCTGATGATGCCAAATTCCAAAAAGAATTTATGGCAGTGAAGAAGCAGAACAAACAACGCTTAGCTGATTGGGTTAAAGAGAACATGGATATCGAACTTGATACCAATGCAATCTTTGATGTGCAAATCAAACGTCTACACGAGTACAAGCGTCAACACCTTAACATGCTGCACATCTTGTCTCTGTATCATCGTTTGATCAATGACCCAACGTTTGATATGGCACCACGTGTGGTCTTCTTTGCCGCGAAAGCAGCGCCGGGTTACCACTTAGCGAAAGAGATCATTTACGGCCTCAACAAGATCGCTGAGAAAGTGAATAACGACCCTCGTATTGGTAACAAATTGAAAGTGGTCTTCATTCCTGATTACCGCGTGAGCATGGCTGAAATCATCATCCCTGCCGCTGACGTATCAGAGCAAATTTCAACTGCCGGTAAAGAAGCTTCTGGTACTGGTAACATGAAAATGGCGCTAAACGGTGCATTGACTATCGGTACGATGGATGGGGCGAACGTAGAAATTCGCGAAGAAGTGGGCGATGACAATATCTACATCTTCGGTTTAGAAGTCGATGAAGTGGAAGCAGTGAAAGCGCGTGGTTACAACCCATACGATTACTACAACGCTGATCCTCTACTGAAAGCGTCACTTGACCTGCTGTTAGGTGAAGAATTCACCCCAGGTGCTCCAGGTAAGCTGCGTGCTACTTTTGATAGCTTGCTTGATGGTGGTGACCCGTACCTAGTGTTAGCCGACTTTGCTTCTTACGTAAAAGCGCATGAAGCGATGGATAAGCAGTACCGTGATCAAGCTGGCTGGGCTAAGAAAGCGATTCTGAATACCGCATTAGTGGGCAAATTCAGCTCAGACCGCAGTATCAGAGATTACGTCAACAACATCTGGAAATTAGAAGCAGTTAAGCGTTAATTCTTAACTTAGCCAAGGCATTCGTGCCTTGGCTCTTTGCTTCTTTTGCAAATAAAAGTACTCATTTACAAAACACTACTATTAAAACCCTACAGTTTTGAAGGGTAAAGCAGTCCCTTCGGAGAGAGCGATGAAAGAACTAAACGCATTAAAACAAGTCGCTGAAATGGCGAAATTAGCCGACAGCTATGTGAGCGCGTGGGGCGACGAAGCGAAAGTGGAAGATGAAACCCTTATTCGCTTATTGGCGTCTTTAGGCTATGACACAACCAATGATGAAACGTTGCTGAAATCAGCAGAGAAAAAACACAAAAAAGATGTATTAGACCCAGTTCTCGTTGTCCGCGAGGGTGAGGCAGTGGAAATTCCACTGTACTTAGGTGTTAGCGCACGTGAAAGTGAATTTAACTGGCGCTTAGAAACCGAGCAAGGAGAGGTACTTGAAGGCTATCTTCAGTCGCAAATCGTTCGTGATGATCGTGCCGAGGGTGGCCCTCTAGTGTTCACATTGCCAAATGATTTGGCATGGGGTTATCACAAATTATTGGTGACGCGTAAACGTCGTAAAGCACCTTATGAGCTGACTTTGATCGTGACACCGCAAGCGTGTTACAAACAAGATCCAATTAGCCAGGGCAAAAAAATGTGGGGTCCAAGCGTTCAGCTTTATACTCTGCGTACGCAACACAACTGGGGTATTGGTGATTTTGGCGACTTGAAACAGTTGGTGTCAGATATTGCCTCTCGTGGTGGTGATTTTGTCGGTCTAAACCCAATTCATTCACTGTTCCCTGCAAACCCTGAAGGTGCAAGTCCATACAGCCCCTCTTCTCGTCGCTGGTTAAATATCCTCTATATTGACGTAAGCTCCGTACCTGAATTTGCCTTAAGCGCAGACGCGCAGCAAAAAGTGGGCAGTGCAGACTTCCAGCAACGTTTACAAAAAGTTCGTGAAGCGCACTGGGTGAATTACACTGAAGTGGCTGAACTAAAAATGAGTGTTTTGCCATTACTATTTACCGAATTCAAAAAGCGTCATTTAGATAAAGGTAGTGATCGTGCTCAAGCGTTTCTGAATTTTGTTGAAGAAGGTGGTGATAGTCTACTTCACCAGGCGACTTTTGATGCGCTTCATGTTGAATTACATGGCCAAGATTCTAGTGTTTGGGGGTGGCCTGTCTTCCCTGAGAAATACCGCCGTTTTGAAAACAGCGCGGTTCAGAAATTCATTACAGATAACCAAGACCAAGTACATTTGTACATGTATTTACAATGGATTGCTGACAGCCAAATCAATGAAGCTCAAGCCTTGGCGGAAGAAAAAGGCATGGCAGTGGGTCTATATCGTGACCTTGCTGTTGGTGTGGCTGACTCGGGCGCTGAGACATGGGCCGATGAAGGCAACCTAGTGCTTGACGCTAGCATTGGCGCGCCGCCAGATATTCTAGGCCCGCTAGGACAAAACTGGGGCTTACCACCGCTAAACCCACAAGTGCTTGAAGCAACGGCTTACGATGCGTTCATCAAACTGCTGCGTGCTAACATGAAGCACTGTGGCGCATTGCGGATTGATCATGTACTTGGTTTGCTGCGCTTATGGTGGATTCCAAAAGGTGAGAATGCAACCAAAGGGGCGTATATCTACTACCCAGTGAAAGACATGCTCGCTATTTTGGCTTTAGAATCACATCGCCATCAATGCAGTGTTATCGGTGAAGATTTAGGTACTGTTCCTGATGAAATCGTTGATATTTTGGCTGATGCTGGCGTTCATTCTTATAAAGTCTTTTTCTTTGAAACGGCTGAAGATGGCGGCTTTATTTCACCGAAACATTACGCGGCTCAATCGATGTCGGCCTTATGTACTCACGATATGCCTACTTTGCGTGGTTTCTGGCACTGTGATGACCTGAAAATGGGCAGTGAAATTGGTCTTTATCCTGATGAAGAACAATTGAATGCTCTGTTTGATGACCGTTTAAAATGCAAACAAGGGATCTTAGATTCAGTCGCATGGCATGGTTACCTACCAGAAGGGATTGGCCTTGATGCGAGCCTAGTGCCAATGGATTCATATTTGAGTGAGGCATTGCAACTTCACGTTGCCGCTGGTTCATCCACTTTGCTCAGCGTTCAGCTAGAAGATTGGCTCGAGATGGATAAACCGGTCAACATTCCTGGTACTGTTAACGAGTATCCGAACTGGAGACGTAAATTGTCGATGAACCTTGATGAGCTCTTTGGGCGTGAAAATGTTAATCGTATTGCTAATCGCTTGACTGAAGTTCGTGCAAGTGTGAGTAAATAAAGACTCACTAAGCCTCATTGTATTGGCTTAGTGTCATGTTTCTTTGTGATTGCACACAGAATTTTAGCGTAAGTCACTCAATGTAATCATGGAGTTCGGTACACTGTACTCCGCTAGTATGCCCGCCGGTTAGCGGGCATTTTTTTACTTTGAAAGAAAGTTAGGTTAGGAGTAGGGATATGAAAATAAAAAAGCTTTCAAAACAAAAGCAGGTATATAGCCAACTTTCTCATGCAGCATTTGCTGATCCGTTTTCATTTTTAGGCCCTTATCTGGCTCAGGATCAAGGGGCGTTACGTGTATGGATGCCGGGTGCAGATAAAGTCGAGTTGGTGATAGAAAATCAACCTCGAATTGAGCTCGAACGTGAGGAAGAATCTGGTTTTGTATTGAAATCTGACAGGGATTTACGTTTTACTCACTACCAATTGGCCATCGATTGGGCTGGCACTGAGCAGTTGATCGACGACCCGTATCAATACCATAGCTTGTACGCAGAATATGATGATCTTCATACACCGAAGTCGATGTACCATCATATGGGGTCGCAATTTATTACGCTTGAGCGTGATGGTAAACAGGTCTCAGGTACGCGTTTCTTGGTTTATGCTCCACATGCACAAGCGTGCAGTTTGATTGGTGCATTTAACGACTGGGATGGCCGTCGCCACCCAATGCAGCGTCTTGATTACGGTATCTGGGGCATTTTTATGCCTGATTTAGCCGAGGGTACCCAATACAAATTCGAACTTAAAGGTCCACATGGTGAAGGGTTGCCACACAAGGCGGATCCTTGGGGCTTTTATGCCGAGCAATACCCTTCTTTTGCCTCTGTGACGTACGATCATAGCCGCTATCAATGGCAAGATAGCGCATGGCAGACTCGACCTGTATCAGAAAAGCGCAAACAAGCGTTGTCATTTTATGAGTTGCATGTCGGTTCTTGGCGTCGTAATGAACAAGGTGAGTTCCTAAATTATCGAGAACTTGCCGAGCAATTAGTGCCTTACTTAGTTGACTTGGGTTATACCCACGTCGAATTAATGCCAGTTTCTGAGCATCCATTTTATGGATCATGGGGTTATCAACCGGTAGGTTTATTTGCACCGACCAGTCGTTTTGGTACGCCAGATGACTTCAAATACTTTGTCGAACAGTGCCACTTAGCTGGTATTGGTGTGGTACTTGATTGGGTTCCAGCACACTTCCCAGCGGATAGCCATGGTTTGGCTAATTTTGATGGTACACCACTGTTCCATGATCCAGATCCGCGTCGTGGTTGGCATCAAGATTGGAATTCGTATATTTACGACCTTGGGCGCGAACATGTACGCCGTTTCCTTGTTTCTAACGCTTTGTATTGGTTTGAGCAATTCCATATTGACGGTATCCGCGTTGATGCTGTGGCTTCAATGCTCTACCTTGACTACTCGCGTAGCCATGATCAGTGGATCCCTAATGTCGACGGTGGCCGAGAAAACTACGATGCGATTGCTACCTTAAAATGGATGAACGAAGAAGTGTATAAACACTTCCCCAATGCAATGACCATTGCTGAAGAGTCAACGGCGTTTCCTGGAGTCTCTGCGCCGACCTTTATGGGCGGTTTAGGGTTTGGTTTTAAATGGAATATGGGCTGGATGCACGACAGCTTAGCTTATATCCAAGAAGATCCTGTTCATCGCAAGTATCATCACAACACTATTACCTTCCCGCTTGTGTACGCACACAGTGAAAATTATGTCTTATCGCTATCACATGATGAAGTGGTGTATGGCAAAGGTTCTATCCATAATAAGATGCCCGGTGATGAGTGGCAGCAGACGGCGAACTTACGGGCATATATGGGTTACATGTACGGTCAGCCGGGTAAAAAACTTAACTTTATGGGCGCGGAAATTGGCCAAACAGCAGAGTGGAACCACGACGATCAACTGCAATGGTTCTTACTGCAATTTGAACGCCATCAAGGGGTACAAAATTTAACGCGTGATCTGAACACGGTCTACCAACAACAGAAAGCGCTATTTGAATTAGACAGTGAACCGCGAGGTTTTGAATGGCGTCTTCAAGATGCAGCCGATGCCAGTATTTTGGCTCATGAACGTATTAGTGAAGCGGGCGAACGAGTGTTGATTATCACCAACTTTACTCCCGTGCCTCATGAAGAATTCCAGCTAGGTATGCCTATTGATGGTGAGTATCAATTGCTACTCAATACCGACGATGAAAAGTATGGTGGCAGTGGCTTTGATGTCTTGTCATCTGCGAAAACGGAGGAGCTTGAAAGCGAAGGGTTGCCTCAATCGTTGCTATTAAGAGTCCCGCCGCTGGCGACCATTTTCTACAAATTGAATGCTTAAATTTACTCTGCATTCAAACCTCTTGAAGTTGCAGGCAGGCGGCAAGTGAGTTCATCCCCATGAGCATAGATAAACTATGTGATTGGAGGGAGCGAATGTAGCCAACACCGCTGTAGCTTCAAGTCAAAAGGGTATATTTACCATGTAAAAAAAGGGATTGAATTCAATCCCTTTTTTTATGGAAAGTCACCACTGGGTGATGAACACTATGATTGTTCTAGTTTTATAGATGAGTTTTTAAAATCAATGTCGATGGTAAACCGTTCTTTAGCTTTACGGAAAGTGATGGTCAATATTTGCTGCTTCCATTCACAATTTAATAGTTGGTAGTGGTCATTGAGATCATGAAGAGTGACGCATCTAAGCTGTTGTCGATCGCCTCTAATCAATAAATAAGAAAGATCACTTGTCGCTGGGTTATCTGGCGCTAGCCCTGTCAGTATTGAATGACCTCCGTCAATATGGTGATGCTGCGTATAGGTAGAACAGCTAGCGATGCGGTAATTGACCCGAGTAATCGTGTCATTGACATCAGCACTTTTACAATCATGCATGCGAGCTAAAGGGCCTGATAATGGGTTTGTTGTTGCACTAAAACCGCAAGGTAAACCGTTGAATGTACCGCGTGTATGCCAAGTGAGATCTAAGTTTTGTTGATGTGGATTTTTGACCTGATTAATTTCGATGGCCAGATCGCCAAGCCATAAAATGCTTCGTCTAAATTGAACGTCTCTATAGGATTCTTCATCCCATTGCTTGATAGTATGGCTATCAACGGTTGCAGCAGGTTTCCGCCAATCCACACTGGTATCAATGTACTGGTAGTCATCATGCTCAATATAATTGATGACTTCAGGGTTGGCGGGCGTTTGATTCTTTTGATTGACGACCAGAGTATTATGACTAGCGCTATTTTTGTAATACCCATAATGTAATTCGGCGCCATACCCTGTAGTGCCTAAATCGGGCAGAATTTCTTTGCCATCTTTGATCAAAATAAGCCCTAGGCGATCGTAATGGTCGTGCTCACCACCGTAAGGAGAATGCTTTAATAGCAGCATATTCTTATGGTTAGCATCCTCGAACAGCGTAATACCGGATTGTGGTGCATGGATAGGATTGCTGGCAATGGGTTCAACGTCAGGGAGGGTTTCAACGCCATAAAGCAGTGCGTCAATATTGTCTCTGTCTTGTGACTGATAGATGCTGGTTAAGGCTGATGCAAACAATGGATCTTTAAACTCACTGTATGCGTATTCAAACAAATGAGTATGGTTGAGTTTTTCTTGTCCTGCGATACAGTCATTGAGTTTGGGGAAATCACCCGTATTGAGAATGAGTTTCAACGGGAATGCAAGCATGGTTAGAAAGGATGGGTGATCCGCTAACGAATAGCGAGTATCACGCGCCAATTTTTCGAAAGCCATTAAGGCTTGCAATGCGTAATAGTGGTAGTGGATCGACCCTTCAAACCATAGCCCTTCGCCACCAACACCGTGATCGAGTTGGTATTTCAAGCCATACGGTGTGTTGCATGCGAAATCGATATATTGCTCGTCATGGAGGATCAAGCCTATTACGCCAATCGTAGCATTAATTTTCATTTCATGGTTATGCAGTTGAGGCGAGCGGTGTTGCATCAAAAACTCAGCACCTTCACGTAATAAACGGGTTTCAATGTACTCACGCTGAGCTGGGCTTAATGCTTCACGGATAAAGTCATAACCGAGTGCAAAATCAAGATTACAGTTGGCTTCACACAAGGTTTGGGCGTTAGCTTTACCTGGTCCGTTATAAGGAATGCCGCCGTGTTCTTCATAGGTTGGATAATACTTGGCGTATTCCATCAATAGAGCCGCAACTTTATCAAAGTATTCCTGCTTACCGGTAATTTGCCACAGTAATCCCAACTGATTACATGCTTTTGCATTTAAGCCATTGAGACCACGCCACCATGCTCCATCATACGGTTCGCCGCTAAACACCTTCCCATCAATGGGACAGCAATGCTGCGTTTGTTTTTGGCGATCCCATGTGAGTCTAACGCCATGCTCTGGGCAAAAATAATATAAATTCCACGTAGCTCGGTTATCGGGTGGGACCAATGTGTCGGAATAAAGAACGATTTCATTTTCTTTTTCTAATTGCTGGATAAATGTTGAGCTTGCTCTTTGACGAATGGTTTCAATCTGCTGAGAGTTAAATTGCAACATAGTGACTTACCTAAAAATTAAAAGTGGAAATAGCGTTTGGCATTTAAAAAGCAAATATTTTCAATTGATTGTTTTAATAGTTCAGGGTCGTTAGGCAGTTCACCGCTATTGACCCATTTTGCTAATAAGTTACACAACACGCGGCGGAAATATTCGTGTCTAGACATTGAAAATAAGTTTCTGGAATCGGTCAGCATCCCTACAAAGGCACCTAATGCACCTAAATTTGCCAAAGCGCTCATTTGATTGATCATGCCTTGCTTGTGATCGTTAAACCACCATGCTGCACCCAGCTGAATCTTGCCGGCGCTGGTGACGGAGTCTTGAAAGGCGCCAATTAAACTTGCAATAGACCATGTATCTTTAGGGTTCAAATTATAAAGAACGGTCTGTGGTAATTGATTGGTTTGGTCTAGTTTATCAAGCAGTAAAGCAAGTGGAGTGACCACTTCGGCATCATGCATGATGCTAAAACCAGTTCCAGCTCCAATCTGTTGCAAGCGGCGTTGGTTTACGTTGGGTTGAACACCGATATGAACTTGCATTGTCCATTGACGCTGGTGGTATTGTTGGCCAAGAAACTGGAAAGTCGCACTTTGCCATTGTTGTTGTTCTGTATCACTTAGATGCTGCAGCGATAGCATTTTTTGGAAGATAAATTCAATTTGTGTATCGTCATACTCGACGTAATTGACGATGTTAATACCAATATCTGACAGGCGGCAACCAGCTTGATGAAAATAGTCGATCCTTTGGATTAGCGCAGCTTGAAAATCACTAAGCTGGTGGATTGCAATACCAGTGTTATGACTGAGTTTTTTGAGCATATCGCCAAAAATGGTCGGTTGGCTGACATTAATTAATGCGTCAGTTCTAAAGGTCGGCAGCACTTTGACAGCAAAGTCAGACTCAGCCAATGCGTGGTGATAGTGTAAATCGCTTAGAGGATCATCAGTGGTACAGAGTGTGTCAACCTTGTTTTTTATCAAGATATTACGAGCTGATAATGCACCGCTAGCTAATATGTCATTGCAGTGCTGCCATATTTCTGGGCAGTTTTTGGGGTTAATCAGGCAATCTAAATCAAAATAGCGCTTAAGTTCTAAATGGCACCATTGATATAACGGGCTGCCGATTAAGTACGGCATGGTCTCGCACCATTTTTCAAATTTTTCATATTCAGAGGCATCACCAGTAATAAAGTGTTCCTCAATACCAACACTACGCATGGCTCGCCATAAATAGTGATCGTATTTTAGCCAAGCTTCCGCAATGCTTTGGTAACTGCGATCAAGCCAAATATCTTTTGCTTCAAGGTGATTATGGTAATCGATGATTGGTAAATCAGAAGCAAACGAGAGATATAAATGCTGTGCAGTTGGTGTAGTCAAAAGGAATTTGTCATTTATGTATTTGTTATTCATAAGCTCTTTTTAAAAATATTAAGTGTTACATACTGAATTTACTACTCTTAATATGGAAGGATTAGGTTGCCATCAGTTAATTTCTAACTACTAATATGTAGCATAATAAATGGAACTATTCACATATCACTTGAGGATAAAATTCAATATAATCATAAAGATAAGAGAAATATCACGATTTATCAAGTAGCCAAAGGCTAACTATAAAATGAAATTTCCTTTAAATTGAAATACTGGTTTAATAATGAATCTCAAAGAGTGTAATTACCAGAAAATAATCAAAATTTGTGATCAAACAAACGCTTTTAATATTGATAATCTTCAGGGGTGATTTTGTCAGAGTGGATAGAGTTACTGAACAATTTTTTGATCTATGAACAATTATTCGCTTTAACTCATACACCAAAATTTGCCTAGATCACAAAATCGCACACCCATGCTTTATAAAACGACACAATCAACAATAATGAAACGTAGTTTTAAAAAATAGAGTGTTTTTTTATTAAAAGGAGTTACTAATGAATGTTGATATGCTTGTAGTGGGCGTCTATTTTATCTTTATGATTGCTATAGGATTGATTTTTAAACGATTTGCTGGTAGTTCAACGAGTGATTATTTCCGTGGTGGCGGTAAAATGTTGTGGTGGATGGTAGGTTCAACAGCATTCATGACACAATTTAGTGCTTGGACATTTACAGGGGCTGCTGGTAAAGCTTTTACTGATGGCTTTCCAATCATGGTTGTGTTCATGGCCAACGCATTTGGTTTCCTACTCTCTTGGCTGTTTTTCTCTTACCGTTTTCGCCAAATGCGTGTTGTTACACCAATTGAAGGGGTACGCCGTCGTTTTGGTGCAACAAACGAACAAGTATTTACTTGGGCAACAATGCCGACCAGTATTATCTACACAGGTATTTGGCTAAATGGCCTTGCGCTATTTGTAAGTGCTGTATTTAAAGTAGATATAGAAACAACAATTGTTGCTACTGGTTTAAGTGTACTGTTAATCTCACTTATTGGTGGAGCATGGGGAGTTGTTGCATCTGACTTTGTCCAAATGGTCGTAATTATGGCGGTAACAGTAGTTTGTGCCGTTGCTGCGCTTATCAAGATCGGTGGTCCTTCTAACCTAATTGAGCAATTTCCTGTTGAGTCTATTATGGGCTCAAACATGAATTACAGCTTATTATTTGTGTCATGGTTTATCTTCATGTTTGTTAAGCAATTGCAAAATATTAACAACATGCAAGATTCATATCGATTCCTAACTGCGAAAGATTCTACTAATGCTCGAAAAGCTGCGTTACTTGCTTTTGTCCTTATGTTAATTGGTCCTGCTATCTGGTTCTTACCACCATGGGTTACTGCGGTCATATACCCTGATGCAGCGACAGTGCACGCTGCAGAGCTTGGAAAGAAAGCTGCTGATGCTGTTTATCTAGTATTTGTAGAAAATGTAATGCCAGTAGGTATGGTTGGGTTACTAATGTCTGCCGTATTTGCTGCGACTATGTCATCGATGGATTCAGGCCTGAATCGTAATGCGGGTATTTTTGTTCGTAACTTCTATTCTCCAATTATTAATAAGAAAGCGGATGATAAGAAATTAATGCGCGTTAGCCAAATTGTGACATTGTGTTTTGGAGCATTGATCATTGTTGTTGCTTTGTTTATCAACTCACTGCGTGGCTTAAGTTTGTTTGATGCAATGATGTACGTTAGTACATTGCTGCAAATGCCAATCCTAGTACCACTTTTCTTTGGTATTTTTATCAAGAAAACACCAGATTGGGCTGCGTGGGCAACACTTGTTGTCGGTATCATTGTTTCATATCTAGTAAGCTTTGTTATTACAGCCGATGTTGTGGCAAGTTGGTTAAATTTAGAAACTCCATTTACAGGACGTGAAGCGAGTGATCTCAAAGTACTACTGGGTATTATTGGTCACTTATTTATCACTGGTGGTTTCTTCTGTTTGACTACTAAATTCTATAAAGAGCCATCAATTAAACGTGCTAATGAGCTTAATGAGTTTTGGAATGATGTTGATACTCCCGTTATTGCAGAGCCAGGTCAAGACGAAGTAGACCGCCAACAACGTTCTATGTTAGGTCGCTTGATTCTAGTGTTTGGTGCATTGGTTTTTCTTATGATATTAATTCCAAATCCGTTTTGGGGACGAATGGCCTTCGTATTTGTTGGTACTGTTATTGTCACTATTGGTGCTTTGCTGATTAAGAGCTCTAAAATGACAGAAACACTGTCTACGAGAGTATCGACCAACTAATTTACTCCATAATATTAAAAGTATTTCAATCCTCTTTAGGAGTTATTCTTAGGTTAACTCCTTTTTATTATGAATAATATTGTTTGCTAGAGATAATAGTAATGATTAAATCTTTATATATGCTAACTTTGTAGTTTAACTCTTATAATATGATTTTTTTATAGTTTTTATGAAATTATCATTTTAATAAGTTGTTAGGATGATTATTGTAAATAATCATCAATATTCACATTGTGTTTATATTTTTATTTAGAACACGGAATGGTTAAGTTTAATAATGTCAATAAGGAGATGGTATCACGATCACAAAAATAAAAATATATTTCAATCATTATGAATTAATATTTTATGGAGGTTGTTTATGAAAACTTTAAATTGTATTAACATTATGTCTCTGTCATTTTTTATGGCAGCTTCTGTGTATGCTAATATTGAATTTGTTTCTTATGACGCTGAAGCTATCCAGTATAATAAAAAACATATGGGACAGAAGAAATTAGCATTTGATAAATTGAAAATGCTAGCTGATACAGCACTGGAGTCTACTGTTGATCCAGTTACGAATAAAACACTTTTTCCTGCGAGTGGTAATAAAAATGATTATTTTAGTTTTGGCCCTTATTGGTGGCCAAATCCTGACACTGAAAATGGTCTACCTTATATTCGCCGTGATGGTGAATATAACCAAGCAACTAAGTCAGCTGCTACGGATAAGCAGAGATTCATTCGTTTTACTAAGGATGTTGTAAATCTAGGGCTGGCTTACTATTTTACAGATGATGAACGCTACGCCTTAAAAGCTATAACACAGCTCAATGCTTGGTTTGTTAACCCTGAAACAATGATGAATCCGCATTTAGAACACGCCCAAGCCATTCCAGGAATTGTTGATGGTCGAGGCATCGGTATTATAGAAAGTCGTTTACTTATTCCAGTTTTAGATAGTATCAATATTCTCAAAGGAAAAATGGAGCAAGAGCAATATGATGCAATTATAAAATGGTTTGACGAGTTTAATACATGGCTCTTAACCAGTAACCACGGTTTTGAAGAAGATAATTGGCATAATAATCACGGCACTTGGTACGACGCTCAAGTTGTTGCTTTTTCAATGTTTGTTGGGAAAAACGATATTGCAAAAAAAAGGCTTAGAATTACCCAGATGAGACGTATAGGGGGGCAGTTTGATAGCGAAGGAAAGCAGCATGGTGAACTTGAGCGTACACGTCCTTGGCATTATTCTAACTTTAATTTAGAAGCATATAATTACCTTGGCCATTTTGGTCAACGACTGAATGTTGATGTGTGGAATTATGAGGTTGATAAACATTCATTGGAAAATGGATATAGATTCATTGCAAATTATATCAATGAAAATAATGAATGGCCTTATAAGGAATTGAAGGGTTTTGATCCAAATATAGCATATAAAAACATTTTATATGCTAATTATGCTTATGGAACAGAATCGTTTAATAAAGCTTTGTTTGAGCTTAAATTAAACAAAGAAAATGAAATTAAAATTGAAAACTTACTTTTTAACTAATTAAGGGACTTGAAATGTTAATCATTAGAAAAATTTCAATTGCATCTATTTTTTTTCTCGCTGCAACTTCTGTGTCTGCTGCATCGTTGGATTTTAGACAAGAATATAAACATGATTCTGAAACTTATGCTAGCCGTGCAAAAATCGGTGCAGGTGTCGGCAATCATTTCTTTAGTGTCGAAGCCATGCAAAAAGGAAAACCTTTTTCAGAGTGGGAGTCTAGTGGGAACGAGTTCGAATACGGCTACAAATTTAAGGTAGATGAACATTGGACTTTGATTCCGAGTCTTCCAGTAACATTTTTTGATGGGCATGTAAGTTATAAACCTCAACTACGTGCGCAATATAAATTTGATTCAGGTGTGGTAACTAAGCTACGTTATCGTCATCAATTTAGACATTTTTCTGATGATAAAGACATGGAAACTCTGAGTTATGTTACAGCTAATGTGGATTATAATTACAACCATTTTCAGTTTGGGTTAGAAGGTAACTATACCAAAGGGCATGATGATCAAGTGTTCTTCGATAATGGCGATACTAACTGGGATCTTGGTATCAAGTTAGGCTACAAAGGCAAGGATTGGAACTGGAGACCATATATTGAATTCGCTAATGTTTCTGTTTCGTCTAAATCTGATGACAGACAATTACGTAGTCGGATTGGCATCACATACAGTTTCTAATTATAAAAGATAGTTTAACTAAAAGGCTACGATCTTACATTCGTGGCCTTTATTTTTCTGTGTTGTTGACCTCATGCTGAGTGGAAAATTGGTTTCGGATTCGACAATCGCTACCAGGCCATATATAGAGCATTACAACGATACTCTTAAGTTTAACGACGCGCCTGTACTTTTCATGGATGCCGTTCATCCAACTCAATCAACAAAACTCAGCTATGGCTGGATCCGTAAGGTACAGGAAAGCTTATTGAAACGATGGATAGTGAGAGTATTGTGCGCTTCTTTTGGAAGCTCAAGAAAGAACATTACCCACTAGGAGCAGTCTATCATCGGTTTGAGCTGGTAAGAAATACGGCAAAAGTGCTCAATATAGAGCTTCATTACTTACCGCCATACAGCCCAAACTTAAATTCGATAGAGCGGCTTTGGAAAGTAATGAATGAGTATGTGAGGAAAATATTTATTTCTCCTCCAAAGCGACATTCATCTCTGCTATCAAAAGGTTTTTCGATGTGACACTACCAGAAGTTGCAGGCTCACTTGTATCCAGAATTACGGATAATTTTCAGCTATTGAAACCTGCAACTGTAAGTTGAACGGGTATTAATGAGAATAAAAAAGGCTCACACGACTGGGGGGAGGTGTGAGCCAAAATTGGCTTGCTATAAAAGTGAATAAATACATGTTCACGGACTTGTACTCATTCACTGTACTAAAATAGATAAGCCAATGTAGGTAAACAGATAGATAATTGAACTTTACTAAGCGATGACGTTAGCCACTTCTTTAACCAGTGCTGCTAGCTCATCCCATTTTTCATTGTCGATCAGGTCATTAGGGATCATCCATGTACCACCGCAGGCAAGAACCGCGGGAATAGCAAGATAGTCTTTAACATTGCTTGGACTAACGCCGCCGGTCGGCATGAATTTAATCGGGTATACGGCGGTGAGTGCTTTAAGCATCGCCACCCCCCCAGAAGGCTCGGCAGGGAAGAACTTCAATGTATCCAATCCCATTGCCATTGCTTGTTCAACCAAACTTGGGTTATTGACACCAGGAATAATGGCGATATTGCGTTGTTGGCAGTATTTTACCGTTGTTGGGTTAAACCCTGGGCTGACGATGAAATCAACGCCAGCATCGATCGCTTGGTCTACTTGTTCAGTCGTTAGAACCGTTCCTGCACCAATCAGCATTTGTGGGTAAGCTTCGCGCATATTTTTCATGGCGAGAGCTGCTTGCTCTGTACGGAATGTGATTTCAGCACAAGGCAGGCCATTTTCAATCAGCACTTGAGCCAGTTTTGCCGCTTTGTTGGCGTCTTTAATTGCAATCACTGGAACCACTTTGATATCGGCCAGTTGTTGGTTGATCGTATTCATCTGAGAATCCTTTTAGTTATATGATCTAGATAATTGGCATCGCATCGCGAGGAATAATGGCACCTCGGTGTTGAATAACCGTGCCAGCTAGTGTGTGTCCAGCGACAGCGGATTGTTCAGGAGTTCCGCCAGTTAAGCGTTTGGCTAAATAACCTGCGCTGAATGAGTCACCAGCCGCGGTCGTGTCAACAATAGTGGATACAGGTATGGCGGGTATAGAAACTAATGTGCCATTTTGTATAACGTAGCAATCATCTGCCCCACGTTTAACCACAATTTCAGCAACGCCAAAGTTTTGGGTGCGTTCAATCGCTTGTTGCTCTTCAGTGTCGCCATACAGCATTTGTTCATCATCGAAGGTCAAAAAAGCAATATCAGTAATGCGTAAAATTTGTTCGTATACCGCTTGAGTGGTTTCAACATTTTCCCATAGCGCAGGGCGGTAGTTATTATCGAAGGCGATTTTTACCCCCTCTTTGCGACAAAGTGTCAGGATTTCTATCAGTGTTTGGCGACAATCTTCAGGTAAAATTGCAAGGCTAATGCCGCTGAGATAAATCATTTGATGTTGAGATAAGTTACGCACTAGGCTAAGAATAGCTTGATTCCTAAGCCAATATTTCGCTGCTGAATCATTACGCCAATAGAAAAAGCTACGCTCGCCATGTTGATCGGTATCAATCGTATATAAACCCGGTAATTTATCTTCAGATAAATGAACGAAATCGGTGTTAATTCCTTCTTCTTGCCATATTTGCAGCATTTGCTTACTGAATGGATCTTTACCTAGACCTGTAACATAAGATGTGGTGATTTCGTAATGATGAGTTAAACGTGAAAGATAAAGGGCGGTATTTAATGTGTCGCCACCAAAACTTTGTTTGTATAACTCGCCATGCTTCTGCAGTTCGACCATGCATTCACCGATCACGGCGATTCTATTTACATACATTGAAATGTCTCCTAAACATTAATTGTAGGTATTATCGCAGCCACAAAACAACTTAACAATAAAAATAAAACATTGGTTCATTTATATGTGACTGCGATCTTGATTGTTACCGATGTTGCATTATTGGTTGTCTGAAACAAAAAAAGCCAACCGCAATGGTTGGCTTAAACGTTCGATTTATTTCCCGATAAATGAGCGTTATGGAAGCTTACGCGACCAGTGTTTTAACATATTCTGCAATTTCTGCATCTTGGCAATTATTGAAGAAGCACTCTTGGAAACGAGCACTACCAACGGCTGTTTTAACAAGTTCTTGGTCAATCGCACGTAGTGCATCAACAAAGTTATCTTTCGTTACTGCCGCTTTTACCTGGTTCAAAATTGCAGCATTACGTTGTTGAGGTTCAGCGCGCTCAAGTGGGTAACCTTCACCGCGAGTACCAGTAAACGCTTTTTCGAAGATGTAACGAACGTTTAGTTCACCAGCCCAACCAAAGCCTTTAGCAAATGCTAGAGCCAATGCATTACCGTTGTTGATTTGGTTAAATAGGAAAGCGTCAGAAGGCTCTAGACAGTAACCACAAACCACACCTGGATGTAAGTTAAGAGACATCATTGCGCCTTGACCTGTTCCACAACCTGTAACAACGAAGTCTACCGCTTTAGAGTTCAACAAGATGCTCGCCATAATACCTAAATGAATGTAGGTTAGGTGATGATCGTTTTCATCGGTCATACCTAGGTTAAATACCTCGTGGCCTAAACCGCCGGCAACAGTATTCAGTTCACCTGCAACCATCGCATTTTTTGCTGCTTGGCTGTTTTCCATCATTAGTGCAATTTTCATGGTGTTTCTCCTGCGGCGATGCCGCCTATCAATTTGTAATTAATCTTATTTCAAAAAGTCTTTACGCATTGGCGTAAAGTTATCAATCAGAATTCCTGCTTCTAAGCAGCGGCAGCCGTGCATGATTTCTGGTTTCTTGTACATAGTGTCACCGGCTTTGACGATTTTCGTTTCTTCGCCAATGGTGAATTCAAATTCGCCAGATAAAACGTAAGTCAGCTGCTCGTGAGGATGATTGTGCATTGTGCCAATCGCCCCTTTTTCAAAATGCACTTCAACGGCCATCATGTTGTCGCTGTGTGCTAATATTTTGCGAGAAATTCCCGCTCCCAAATCTTCTAAAGGGATATCTTTATTCAAAACAAACATGGTTTACCTTCCTATTTTTATAGGTTTTGCGCTATCAATGAGCGTCTTTGATCTCGGACTAATCGATAGATAGTAATGCTGTTCATAGTCATGACAGTTAGCTCAAGTAAAGTGCCGCCAATCGATCCAACTAAGATGTTGTTAATTAGCCAGCATGTTGCGCCTACCAAGAAGGCAACTCTCATGGCTATACCTTTGAGCATAAAAATAGCAAATGTTCCAATTGTTGTTCCAACAATTGGCCACAAATCCCACCAATGCTGAGCTAGGTAAACACCTAACCCGAGACTGATACTAATAAATAGCGCAGCAACATATTTTGAAGAAGTATAAATTGAGGCTGCTGTACGTAGTGCGGAAAGAAAGGCACTAAGCACAGACAACATTGAACCTAATAAAAAATAATGTAAGAGATGATTCAAGTTGAAAATGAACATAATGATTTTTAGCTTACGATCATCTTTTTGATAAAACGTGGAAATACCTAAGGCTAAACTCACAAATCCTAACGCTTGAGCTAATGATAATTCCACATTTATTTCCTTACATGAATGTCATGATCTTAGCGAGCTAACCAACCACCATCGACAGCAATCGTATAGCCATTGATGTACGCAGATGCTTCTGATGCTAGGAAAACACAAGGACCAGCAACATCTTCAGGTGTACCCCAACGGTCTGCAGGAATGCGTTCTAGGATTGCGGCATTGCGTTCTTCGTCGGCACGTAGTGCCGTTGTATTGTTGGTGGCCATGTAGCCCGGTGCAATCGCATTAACGTTAATGTTATGACGTGCCCATTCGTTAGCCATCGCACGAGTGATACCCATCACGGCACTTTTAGAGGCGGTGTAAGAAGGCACGCGAATACCACCTTGGTAAGAAAGCATTGAAGCGATATTGATGATTTTTCCGCCATGACCTTGGGCGATAAACTGCTTAGCAGCCGCTTGAGACATGAAGAAAACGGTCTTAGAGTTGATGTTCATTACATCATCCCAATTCTGTTCAGAGAATTCGATGGCATCTTCACGACGAATAATGCCAGCATTGTTCACTAAGATGTCAATTTTACCAAACGCAGTGATAGCTTGATCAATGATGTGTGGAATATCTTCTTGTTTAAGAAGGTTGGCTCGTACATCTAAAAATGTATGGCCTGCCGCTTTCATTTTTTCAATGGTTTCAGTTGGTTCAATATAGTTAACGCCAACAACACGGCAGCCTGCTTCTGCAAGACCAAGCGCCATACCTTGCCCCAAACCTGTATCACAGCCGGTTACGATCGCTACTTTGTCTTTCAGATTAAATGAATTAAGCATGATTTTTATTTCCTCAATATTGTCGAATTTAGTGACCGAATCGAAGCCTGCGCTCACTGAAGTTATGGTTAAGATAAATCAAAAAGAAATATTGTACAAATATTTTTGAAAAGCCGTTTTGAAAATATTGATAGCGATCGTGTTTTTGAGCGTTAAGTCTGCGTGGTTTCAAATTTATGAAAAGCGTTTTTAAAAAAACTGGTTTACCAAATGGGAGGGGTTATAATGTTGGGAAATTAATAGTTATAACAGTTGTAAAGGAAAGACTATGGAAAAATCCACACAGCCTGAATCGGTATCCTCAGTGCTAAAAGTGTTTAGTATTTTGCAAGCACTCGCGGAGCAAAAAGAAGTGGGTGTTTCAGAGCTATCACAACGTTTGATGATGTCTAAAGCAACCACTTATCGTTTTCTTCAAACTATGAAATCTCAGGGTTATGTTTCACAAGAAGGAGAAGCTGATAAGTATTCTTTGACATTGAAGCTCTTTGAATTGGGTGCAAAATCTTTAGAATATGTTGATCTTATCTCTCTTGCAGATAAAGAAATGCACCATATTTCTGAGCAAACCAATGAAGCTTTGCACTTAGGGGCATTAGACGAAAGCGGTATTATTTACATCCACAAAATTGATTCTGGTTACAACTTACGCATGCAGTCACGTATTGGCCGACGCAACCCACTCTATAGTACTGCGATTGGTAAGGTGTTATTAGCTGAGCGTGAAGAATCGTACGTTCGCCGTTTACTTAGCGATGTTGAATTCGTTAAGCATACCGAGCGCACACACGAAAACGTTGATCAACTTTTGAGTGAACTAGAACTAGTACGCGGTCAGCATTTTGCTGAAGATAATGAAGAACAAGAGCCGGGTCTTCGTTGTATCGCTGCGCCGATCTACGATCGCTTTGGCAATGTGATTGCTGGGCTGTCTATTTCGTTACCGACTATTCGCTTTGAAGAAGAACGTAAATCTTACTATGTCGATTTACTGCAAAGTGCCTGCCGTAATATTTCTGGGCATTTAGGTTTCCGGAATTATCCTGTTTAATCAATTAAGCAGCTTGATAGCTGCTTTTTTTGAAGTACAATCAATTATCGAAACGGTGTTTTAAAATGCGAGGTTATTGTGGGTACATCGTTAACTCCAAATATCTATGATTTTCTTATCAGATTAGATCCATTTGATAAGCTTCCTCGAGACATTGTTGAGTCACTGTCTAATCAAGTCAAAGTTCGTTACTTAGCGCAAAGTGAACAGATCGAATTTAGTGCGCTATGTGAAGATCGCTATCTTTATATTATCCGCACAGGGGCGATTGAGCAGTGGCGACCGGATGGACAACTGCGTGCTCGTTTAGGAGAGGAAGATCAGTTTGGTTTTACTTTCTTAGCGCCTTTGAAAGACAGCGAAGATGGCTACCGCGCGCAAGCCATGGAAGATTCTTTGCTCTACCTCATTCCACATAAAGTGGTGTTGCAGGTTTGTGACGAGCATCCAGACATAGCTCATTACTTTGCGGCTAAAGCGGAAACTCGTCTGAGCTCGGCGGTCAATGATGTTTGCCGTGCAGAAGAAAAAGGGC
This sequence comes from Vibrio aestuarianus, assembly GCF_028858425.1. Taxonomy (NCBI): domain Bacteria; kingdom Pseudomonadati; phylum Pseudomonadota; class Gammaproteobacteria; order Vibrionales; family Vibrionaceae; genus Vibrio; species Vibrio aestuarianus. The sequence continues at coordinate 84,624 of NZ_JAKNYQ010000002.1, forward strand.
TGTTTTTCCGCCGGGTGGGTGAGATTGCTAGTGAGAACATCACCATTGTTGATTTTACCGCTACGATTCAAGACGTGGCGCAAAAAATGTGTGGTACTGGAGGCCGTCGTAGTTCTTGCGCGGTCGTAAAATTTGCTGGAGAAATTGTTGGCATTGTAACCGACAGAGATATGACATCGAGTGTTGTTGCTAGCGGGATTGATATCTCTTTACCTATTCATCATGTGATGACACCAAACCCACAATTGATTCAGGCTGAAGACAAAGTCATTCAAGCGATTTCCATCATGTTGCAATACAACATTCGCTGTTTGCCTGTATTAAAAGATAAAGAAGTCGTTGGCTTATTGACCACCTCACATTTAGTGCATAACCACCGTACTCAAGCTTTGTTTTTAATCGAAAAAATCAAGTATGCGAGTTCTGTCAATGCATTAGCTGCACTGAAATCAGAGCGTCAGTCCATCTTTGAATCTCTAGTAGAAAGCGGTGTCAGTGCGGAAATTCAAGGCAGAGTTATGTCGATGATCATGGATGCATTTACTCGTCGCCTACTACAAATAACGGAAGCGATGCTGGGCCCAGCTCATTGTGACTATGCTTGGATAGTCGCTGGTTCTCATGCTCGCAATGAAGTACATATGCTTTCCGATCAAGATAGTGCATTGGTGTTGGCCGACGATGCTAAAGCAGAAGATATGATGTATTTCAAGCATTTAGCCATGAAAGTTTGCAATGGTTTAGCCGCGTGTGGTTATCCATTGTGTGATGGTAAATACATGGCAGCTTACCCCAAGTGGTGCCAACCGCTAAGCACGTGGAAAGAATACTATCGTAAGTGGGTTGCCAGCCCTGAATATAATAAATTATTAAGCATCAGTGTGTTCTTGGAAGTGCGTTCTATTTACGGCAATAGTGATTTAGTCGATCAGATGCAGCAGCATTTGCATCATTGTATTCAAAAAAGTACGTCATTCTTACCTGCACTGGTACGTGATGCGATTGACACACAACCACCGCTTGGCATTTTTAATAATTTGGTGCTCGAAAAAGGAGGAGACAATAGTCAAACGTTGAATATCAAAAAATATGCACTGAATTTAATTATTGATTTAGCACGTATTTTTAGTTTGGCAGCCGGTGGTTCGATGACTGGAACAGAAGAGCGCTTTATCTTTGCCGCAGCTCAAGGAACGATGTCCGAGGATAGCTGTAAAAATATTATTGGCGCTCATAAATTCATAACCCAGGTGCGCTTTACTCACCAGTTACAGGCGTTACGTGAAGGTAAAGATGTCAATAACCATATCGAACCAAACACATTTAGTAGCTTTGAACGTAAGCATTTGAAGGACGCGTTTAAAATTATCAGTGAGTTACAAGATGTGGCGAAATTAAGATTTTTGAAGGGGTAACGATGTTAAAGGCATTCAAGCGGCATTTTAACCCTTGGAATAAAGTGTATAAACACCACCAAGTGTTGTCCGAACAACAGCGAGGTTTAGCTGGACTCAGTCAATATCTAGGGCATCCTTTGCCACCGCTCGATATTCGTTTATCTGAGCTTGAGTTTGTCGCATTCGATTTTGAAACCACAGGGGTTAATGCTCAGAGTGATTTCATCCTGAGTATTGGGATGGTGCCTTTTACACTCAATGAAATTGATGCTGCTAGTGCGAGTGAGATATTTATTAATCATGCACAATTTATCAAAGCTGAATCTGCAATTATCAATCATATTACACCGAAAATGCTTAAAGATGGCGTCGTGATTACCCAAGCTATGGACAACCTATTTAGTGAATTAGCAGGGAAAGTCCCAGTTGTTCATGGCTCGTGTATCGAAAGAACTTTTTTAGATAGGTTTGTGCAAGAGCACTTAGGAATGACGAGTTTTCCCTGCTTGTGGCTAGATACGATACATATCGAAAAGCAGTTTTCCTATAAAGGTAAAACTGACAGTCGTTCTGGTTTCCAATTGAGAGACGTTCGTGATCGCTATCTGCTTCCTTCCTACTCTGAGCACTCAGCTGCAGTTGATGCCTTGGCGACGAGTGAACTATTTACCGCGCAGATCAAATCACTGTTTAAGCACCAAACCCCCTTGCTACATCAATTACTTTCTTCTTGAGCTGAACAGTAAAGCGGATGGAGTAATTATTGGTAGGTAAGAGCAAAAAGTTGCTTATGCTAGGCAGGTTATTGCTCGATATGTTTTATTTATCAGTATAACTCATTGAAATTAAACAAACTTAAGGTTGGCATCGACCTTGCTCTATAGGTGATGAATTTGCGCAAAATACATTCATCATTTAAGTAAAGTAAGGAATTTGCAATGCCAACTCCATGTTATATCTCTATCGAAGGCGAAACTCAGGGGCTTATCACTGCGGGTGCTCTATCTACTGATTCTATCGGCGATGCATTCGTTGAAGGTCATGAAGACCAAATGTTAGTTCAACAATTTGACCACGTGGTAACCGTCCCAACTGACCCACAATCTGGTCAACGTGTTCATAAGCCATTCAAATTTACCGGTCGAGACTCAAATCGGTGGATATGTGTTAATATAGCCACCTGATTTTTGATTGTTTTTAACTCATGGCTACCATTCAAGTTCAATGTCGCTTCTGCAATAAAACTGAGCCCGTCCGTAAGCATGGAAAGGGGCATTCTGGCTTTACTCGTTTCAGGTGTCTCGACTGTCGAAAGAGCTTTCAACTCGATTACGTTTACGAAGCCCGCAAGCCAGATGTAAAAGAAAAGATTGTCGATATGGCAATGAATAGCTCTGGTGTTAGGGAGACCGCCCGAGTATTGAATGTCGCATACAACACAGTATTGAGCACTTTAAAAAACTCTCGCCAAGGCAAGTAAGCTCAATCCCTTTCGATAGAGCAAACATCACTCTAATTTGTGAAGTTGATGAGCAGTGGTCATTCGTAGGTAATAAGAAAAATCGGCGATGGCTCTGGTATGCATGGGAGCTGCGTTATAAACGCATCATTGCTCATTCATTTGGTAAACGTAATACAGATGCATTGCGAGCACTACTTGCTTTACTAGCGCCGTTCGACATCAGCTTCTTTTTCACTGATGACTTCACTGTCTACACGAAAGAGCTACCAAGAGAAAAGCACGTTGTTGGCAAAAGATTCACTCAGTGAATTGAGCGAACCAACCTGACATTACGTTCAAGATTGAAGCGCCTTGTTCGTAAAACGATCGGTTTTTCCAAATCAGAAGAGATGCATGACAAAGTTATAGGGGCGTTTATCGAGCGGGAGTTCTACTGGTAATTCAACTGATTTGAGTCACGACCTCACTAGCCGTGATGACTGGGTGGATTGATAACCGACGACAGCAGTACTTAGACTCACTTCTCTGCGCCCCATTTGGGGCGTTTTACTATTTATTTGGATCCTACCTATCAACCTCATATACACTAATCACTTATTTTCTTAACTGGGTACACCGCTATGATCACTGCTCTCTATGCCATTATCCTGACGGCAATACTGATTTGGCTGGCTATTGAAGTCATCAAACAACGTCGTGCTAACCAAGTCAAATACGCCGATGGCGGTGTGCCAGCATTGCAGTTGGCGCGCAGTGCGCAGGGTAATGCGGCTGAATATATTCCTATCACACTTATCTTAATGGCGTTATTGGAATTTAATGGTGCCAGTGTGTGGTGGATTCATGGCGTTGGTATGGCGTTCGTGATTGGTCGCATATTACATGCAAAAGCCATTTTGAGTGACCAATTAAAAGGGCGTATTGCGGGCATGAAATTAACCTTTGCTGCAATGGTTGCATTAATGGTGCTCAACCTCATTTACCTGCCGTTTGATAAAATTCTAGGTTAATCACTCATTCCTGCAGGTTAGGATGTGGTTTGCCTTGGTAAGCGGGCAATTCTCTACGCAATCCTTGAAATGTGGCAAAAGCGCTGTTAACGGAAAGCTTATTCACTAGCCAGTCTGGTAATGCCCCTCCTGGGTTGGCGAAGGCGATGTAGTCAATGTGTGTCATGCCATCGGTTAGTTTCTGCAGTGTCCAGTTCGCTTTGACCTGCGTAATTCGAATATAACCGCTTTGCTCTGGCAAGTAATTTGGTGCATCGTAGATTTCTAACCTTAATGCACCATCTTTCAGCGCATATTTTGAATATGTCACCATATCTCTGTCTTTGGCGGGCCAAGGCGCGGAAAATTGTGTATACACAACGTTTTCGTTTGCAGACAACTGCTTAAGAACTTTGCTGTGGCTGACGTTATCTATCCACTTTGGCACACGTTCGCTATCTTCCAATAACAGCAAAAAAGCCGAATACGATGTCGGGACAAACATTTGGGTGCGGATCTCCACCAAACCATCGCTGTGATTCCGTGAGTGGAGGGTTATGCCATTGTCCGTTTTTATAAACTGCCACTCTAAAGAGGGGGCAGCACTGGCGGTGATTGAAAAGAGTACGCACACCAACGACATCCATTTTGTCATTCGTTTATCCCTTTTTGGTTAACGCAGCAGTATTGAACGCAGTGGTGTTTTTTCTATTCTTATTACCAGTAATAGAGTAAAGATTACGGTGCCAGTAAACACAAACAAATCTCTCATGCCATCTTGTAGTGCTAATATTCCAGCGATATTCATCATTGAAATCGCGACAAGGAGGTGGCTGACATAGACACCTAAAATACGCTGTGAAAGTGCAAAAACCCAAGGCGAGTTGCCCCAGTTTGGTTTGGCTAATAAGAGTAAAAAACAGCCTGTTGCCCACAATGGTGTCGTAAATAGGTAGTCATTGGCATTAAAGAGTTGGTCATGGGGATGTAAGGCGTAGGCTTCGGCCAAATGCATGAGTAGGCCTAAACCAAGCATGACGCATGCTTTCGCAGCACTAAGTTGATAGGCATGTTGACGAATCATGAAGCCGATGCTGACCAATAAGGTGCTAAAAAAAGGGCCATTGCGAGTAAAAAAGGGTGCACTTAATTCAGTGACTGCTTGATAACTGCCCGCCAGTACGCCGTATATATAGAGCGCTACAGCAAGCGGGATAATCAAATTGGTTCGTTTGGTTTGTAGCAACCAAGCCAAAATCGCCACCGCGAAAATGAGTGCAGGAATAAACCATAAGTGCACCAAACCACCTTCAAGTAGGGCATCTAATGGGCTACTCAACCAATAATCCCAATAGCCAATTCGCTCAGCTAAATAGCCGTCTTGAGCAACGGTTGGCCAGTTAAATGGTACTAATAAGCAGATCACACTCCAAACAACCCATAGGCGAAATAAAGGTCGAGCATAACGTTTTAACGTGACAATCGGGCTTGCGACCAATTTCGGTTGAATTAAATAACCAGAAATTAAGAAAAAAAGAGGTACAGCAAAGCGCGTCAGTTGATTAAAGACATAGCCAAACCAAGGCTCATCTTGATAGATAAAATAGGAAAGAAACATTTGGCAGTGCAGGGCAATGACGGCAAAAATCGCAATGACTCGACCGAGTTCCAAACTCGCAATTTTTTGAGAAGAAGACATAACAGACATCAGTGAAAAATGATAAACCTAACGCTACCCGTTATCGCCATTCAAATTCCAGTAAAACTTAATATTTGTTTGAATAATCAGCATTTTATTTTTTTGATTTGTGAGCGCAGGCTAGTATTAAATTAGTTGCAAGCTCGACAGCACAAAAATTCCTAACGTGCAGGTGAACAGTGAAAACACAGTTGTCAGTGCAATGATGTTGGCGGCCAATGTTGCATTACCTCCCATAGCTCTTGCCATCACATAACTGGCTGCGGCGGTGGGGGAGGCACTCATCAAAAATATTAAACCGAGTTCCAGCCCTCTAAACCCAAAAAATAGAGCACCAGAGGTGATCAGCAAAGGAGCTAACACCAGTTTGTAGCCGGTAGCAAACCAAGCAGGAGCTTTATCACTTCTCAACGAGCCAATATTTAGAGATCCACCAGTACACAGTAGTGCCAACGGTAGCGTCATGTTGGCGAAATATTGGCCAGCGTCGGTCACCATTTTAGGGATTGGCAGTGAAAGAGAATAGCAAATAACACCTAGCAAAATACCGATAATCAGTGGGTTTTTGGTTAAGGTTTTTGCGATAACCCCCGCCGCTTTGATGCCAGTACTCTCACCTTGTGGAGTCAGGGCTATCACTGCTTGAATATTGTAAAGCACGGTCGTCGCGGCAACATAAATCGCCGCTAAGGCTAGGCCAGGCTCACCATAGGCATTGGCCACATAAGCAAGCGCAATAATCGCGGTATTGGCACGAAAGCCACCTTGGATGATCACCCCATGATCTTCTGAGCGATGAAAAGTTTTCTTGGTACACACCACCGTGAATAAGAAAAACAAGAAATTAGCAGATAGCCCATAGATTACCAACGTCGCGCTTGAAGCAAAGTCATGCTCAGACTTGACGATACTCAGAAATAGCATCGCAGGTAGTGTGACTTGAAAAACGATGCGTGAGGCAACATCAATGAAGTTGTCGTTAATCAACCCTGTGCGCTTAAGTATCACCCCTAGTACCAACATCAAACAGATTGGGCCTGTAATAGATGCTGAAAACAGAAGCTGTTCGATAATACCTGCCATATCAATCCCTTGAAGTTGATCACAACCGAACCATTCTTCCACATGTCGCGAAGACTTAAAAATAGAATTTGCAGCATTTCAAGTTTTATTCAATGCTTTCAATATGATCTCTAGGCGTTGGTGGCTCGTAATAAACCGTTTATGGAATATAAATACCTGTAGTGGCAGATAAGTGCGTGGAGAAGGGTTAATGCAATTTGAAACGGTTCGCTTGATTCTTGGTGATCAACTCAACAGTGAACATTCTTGGTTTCAGCAGGTTGACGATAAGGTCCTCTATTTGATTGCAGAACTCAAGCAAGAGAACACATACGTTACTCATCATGTGCAAAAAGTGTGTGCTTTCTTCTCGGCGATGAAACAGTTTGCGCAAGAGAAGCAAAGTGAGGGGCACCAGGTGTTGCATTTAACGCTTGATGATACTCAGTCATTTGCCGACCTTGATCAAATGCTTAAGCATTACGTGACTAACGTGGGGGCGAGTAAGTTTGAGTACCAACGCCCAGATGAATACCGCTTACTGGCTCAAATGGCCAACTTGAAGATTACTGATGTAGTGATACGTTGTGTCGATAGCGAGCATTTTCTACTGCCGTTTGAGGAGATTGAGCAGCAGTTCCCGCAGGGTAAACATGTCATGATGGAGTATTTTTACCGTCGAATGCGCAAGCGCTTCGATATCTTGATGCAAGACGGCAAACCTATGGGCGGGAAGTGGAATTATGACGCCAACAACCGCAACAAGTTAAAAGCGAACGATATCGAACTACTTCCTCAACCCATGATATTTAGACGGGATGTTGGGCATATTACTGAACGGTTAAAGCGGCATAATATTCACACCATTGGGTCATTAAATGGTGAGTTGATCTGGCCAATTAATCGCTGTCAAAGTTTGTCTTTACTTGCCCACTTTTGCCAAGTTTGTTTGCCGTTGTTTGGCCGCTTCCAAGATGCAATGATCAGTCAACATCAGGCTAAATGGAGCCTTTACCATAGCCGGTTGTCTTTCTCGCTCAACACTAAATTATTGCACCCCAAAGAAGTGATCACGGCATCACTTAACGCCTTTTACTCTAACCCTGATATTGATCTCTCTCAGGTTGAAGGGTTCATTCGGCAAATTCTAGGCTGGCGTGAGTACATTCGGGGTATCTACTGGGCGAACATGCCCAATTATCCGAAGAAAAATGCGCTGGATGCGAATAGAAAACTGCCAAACTTTTTCTGGAATGGGCAAACCAAGATGGCGTGTATGCACCATTCGATTAAACAGTCGTTAGACTACGCTTACGCCCATCATATCCAGCGCTTGATGGTGACCGGAAATTTCTGTTTGCTCTCGGAAATCAACCCTGATCAAGTCGATGAGTGGTATCTCGGCATTTATGTCGATGCAATAGAGTGGGTAGAAATGCCCAATACTCGGGGGATGGCACTGTTTGCCGATGGAGGAATTGTTGGCACTAAACCTTATGCGGCAAGTGGGTCTTATATCAACAAAATGAGTGATTACTGCAAAAGTTGCCACTATGACCACAAAGTCCGCAGCGGAAAGGGTTCATGCCCGTTTAACAGCCTCTACTGGCGGTTTATGGATAAGCATCAAACACGCCTTGCGAGCAATCCTCGTATCGGGATGATCTTTCGTTCATGGGACAATATGGAACATGAGCAACGTACAGCGATTTTGGATACGGCGGAATATTACATCGCGAATTTGGAGAATTTGTAATGGAAATTGTGATCGTAGGTGGCAATGGTGGTATTGGTTTAGCGATGGTACAAGAGGCTGTAGCTCGGTTTCCAGATACGCAGATCCAAGCCACATATCATCGCACTCAACCTGATTGGCACCATCAGCGAGTAACTTGGCATCAACTTGATGCTAGTGTTGAAAATGAAGTAGAAGCGCTGAGTAAGGTACTGAATGATGTAGACTGGGTCATTAACTGCGTGGGCATGTTGCATACTCAAGAAAAAGGACCAGAGAAAAGTCTTAATGCATTAGATGGTGATTTCTTTCAACAAACCATGGCAGTGAATACATTGCCGACTGTGCTGCTAGCAAAGCACTTCACCCCAATACTTAAACGCAGTATTGCACCGAAATTTGCGACCATTTCTGCCAAAGTAGGTAGCATCTCAGATAATCAGCTAGGTGGGTGGTACAGTTATCGCGTTTCAAAAGCCGCGCTGAACATGTTCCTAAAAACCATGTCGATTGAATGGCAACGCATGGTTAAACATGGTGTGGTGCTAGCACTTCATCCTGGTACAACGGATACCGCTTTATCCGCGCCATTTCAGGCCAATGTTCTTACGGGGAAGTTATTTACGCCGCAACGTGTCGCCCATGATTTGATTGGCCTAATAGAGAAAGCCAGCGTGCAAGATAGTGGCTCATTTTGGGCGTACGATGGAAAGTCGTTGCCATGGTAGTACCTACACGCAGAAAGCGTTGATGTGAGTTCTTAGTACAACTGAGCAGAGCCAAATGTTAGACTGACCTTCTATTTCATTTAGTAGTTAAAAGGTAGTGCTATGAACCCGATTCTTGCGATGTTGAAAGAGAACAATATCAGCGACGAGCAGATCAACGAGCTTTTCCAAACATTGACCCAAAATCCGTTTGCTGCGATGGCAACCATCAGTCAACTGGGTTTACCTCAAGATAAACTTCAACTGTTGATGGGGCAGGTGATGCAAAACCCAGCTTTGATTAAAGAAGCGGTACAAGAGTTAGGGTTGGACTTCTCAAAAGTCGAAGAAGCTAAAGAGCGACTTCAAAAGTAAGTCTACCGACAATGCAATCGTAAGAGGTCGTCAACCGGATATGTTTTGACGACCTTTTTTGGCCTTAAAATATTAGGAGCGTTTGATTTTAAGGCGCAAGGAGAAAGATAGTGAGTGAGAAAATCTACTTTAATACCTCAAGCAAATTTAGCTTGAAGCGCACGTTGGTCAATGTAACTACCCGTCTTCATCATACGGTTGCACCAGCCCATGCTAAAAAAGTAGCACGACGTTTGTTGCTTACACCTGCAAGGACTCAACCGAAAAACCAAGAGCCGCAAGGACTGGTAAAAAGTAGTGTGTTGTCACACGAAGGAACGCTCAAGACTTATCAATTGGGCACTGGACCAGTTTGGGTATTGGCCCATGGTTGGTCTGGGACAGCGAGTCAGTTTTACCCATTAATGGAACATATTGCTTCGCGAGGCTTCACGGCTTTGGCGTATGATCACCCCGCTCATGGAGAAAGTGATGGAATACATGGGCATATTCCTGCCTTCGTTGGCGGGTTAGAAACGATATTAGATAGTGTTGATAATGTAGTGGGTGTGGTCGGCCACAGTATGGGTACCGCAGCGGCTTTGGAATGTCGTCACAATAAAATTGCTCATACGCCAATGCTATTGATCGCACCAGTGCTCGATTATCTTGATAACTTGTTTGGTAGTGTGGCGAGATCAGGCTATTCCATGAAATTGTTTGAAGCCGTTGTTACTGAAGTTGAACAGCAATATCGTTATCCGATTCAGTCGATAGACCCCTATCAAAAATTGGCTCTGCGTGACTCCCAAACCATGATTGTTCACGACGAGCGTGATAAGTTCACCAAGTACTCCGTTTCCAAAAAAGCAGCACAAGAAATCGCGAATGTGTCATTGATCACGACTCAAAACCAAGGGCATGGACGTGTGATGAAATGCCAAGAAGTGATGTTAGCTTTCGATCGCTTAATATAAGTCTTGTAAAAAATTGTTCGTTTTAAATACAATTCACGGCAACGACCCATGACTGATTGTTATTTAAATGTTTTCTATTTATTTCAATGTGTTAAATTGTTAACCATGCCTTTGATGTGGTTAACAATTTTGCAATGATTATTTATCTCCTTGTTTGAATCTATGTGATGATATTTATGCCAGTAGGCCCTCATAAGGAAAATAATAATGAATAGAAACGATAGTGTCCCTTTACCCTCCAATACCCGAGAATGGTTTTTTAACCGCAACAGCCTCATTATCCTAGCGGATATGGTGTTGTTCTTTTTGATGTACAACCACTTACCAGTGGAGCCTGAAATTGCCTTGGGTATCAGTATGTTAACCTTTATTGCCGTGCTCTGGCTAACGGAAGCATTACACGTAACTGTGACAGCGATATTGGTACCAATCATGGCGGTCGTGTTTGGGGTTTTTAATACTCAGACAGCACTGAACAATTTTGCGAACTCAATTATTTTTCTATTTTTAGGGGGGTTTGCGTTAGCTGCGGCTATGCATCGCCAAGGTTTAGATAAGGTCATTGCCGATAAGGTATTGATTATGGCTCGTGGCCGAATGAGTGTTGCTGTCTTTATGCTATTTGGTGTGACAGCAGGCCTATCTATGTGGATCAGTAATACCGCTACGGCTGCAATGATGCTGCCATTAGTGCTAGGTGTACTGAGTAAAGTTGACCAAGATCGTGGCCACTCGACCTATGTTTTTGTGCTGCTAGGTATTGCTTATAGTGCCAGTATCGGTGGTATTGCAACAGTGGTCGGCAGTCCACCGAATGCGATTGCTGCGGCTGAAGTGGGTTTATCGTTTACAGATTGGATGAAATTTGGAGCGCCAACGGCAGCCATCATGTTACCGGTTGCGATAGCTATTCTCTATTTTGCGTTGAAGCCCGATTTGAACGGCGAATTTGAGTTAAATCGAACTCCGGTTGAATGGGATAAAGGCAAAGTGGTTACGCTAAGCATTTTTGCTTTAACGGTGTTTTGTTGGATTTTTAGTAAGCCATTGAATGCAATGCTAGGTGGGTTTGCTAAATTCGATACGATTGTTGCCTTAGGGGCGATTGTTTTGGTCAACTTTGCTCGCGTTGTGCATTGGAAAGATGTTGAAAAGACCGCTGACTGGGGCGTATTGCTATTATTTGGTGGTGGTATTTGTTTAAGTAATGTCTTAAAGCAAACTGGCACCAGTGTTTTCTTAGCGAACGAATTGAGTGCGTTGATTTCTCATTTTGGTCTGTTTTTCATTGTGCTAGTTATCGCTGTTTTCGTGGTATTTTTGACAGAATTTGCCAGTAATACCGCCAGTGCAGCATTGTTAATTCCTGTGTTTGCGAGTGTGGCGGAGGCTTTTGGTATTTCTCCCGTCATCTTATCGGTATTAATTGCTGTTGCGGCCTCTTGCGCCTTTATGTTGCCTGTTGCGACCCCACCGAATGCGATTGTATTTGCGTCGGGACATATAAAACAGAGTGAAATGATGCGTGTAGGAATGTTGCTCAATATTGCTTGTATCGGCTTACTGACCGTCATTGCGATGTTGTTCTGGGCATAATGACAAGGCGGAGTGTTATGCTCCGCCTAATAAATTAGGCTGTTGGGCGTTTTAACCCATAGATGGCGTGATCGACAATTCGGCCATTGAGATTTTCACTATTGGTAATTGTTCCTTCATAGCTAAAGCCTAAACGTTCCACCACCGTTCGACTTGGTCGGTTATCAACGGCCGTTGCTATTTCTACTTTATCAATCTCTAAGGTGTTGAATGCAATATCAGTGAGCATTTTGACCACCCGGCTAATAATGCCTTTTCCCTGTTCTTGTTGTGATAGCCAATAACCAATAGTTACCTTGCTCAGGTTATAGTCAATCTGATTGAAGCTACAGTTGCCAACTAAGCGATCTTGATAAAAAATCGCACATGTCATGGCTTTTCCTTCGGCATAATCGTGCAGTGATCTTTTAATGAAAGTCTGAAAATCTTGTTCTGTTTGACAGTGTGGCGGCCAAGCAAGCCATTGTGAAAGGTAATCTTGTTGTGAACGGACGAGTTCCACATAAAGAGGAGCAAATGAACTTTCTATTAGGGCGAGTTTGAGTTCGCTATCAATGCTAAGACTGAACATGATGACCATTTATCCTTATTATTTTTTTAAGGTTTTCATTTCCTTATCGGTACTATTCACGCTAGCAAAATTGCAACGGTTGATCCAGGCTGAACGCAAAAGATACTCACATTCTAGTTAAGGTTTGATTGGTGTCGGATGTTACCGTAAGCCGTTAGTTTTTTAGCCATTAATCGATATGATAGAAAAACAAAGGTACGATGAGGCTAAAATATCGCAATCGATAGCTATAGAAATGATAATTTTAGTAGGCAAATTTTGCGTGTTGTAATGAGCTCCAGACAGGAGCTCACATTGAAGCGGCTATTGATTTACGTAAGCTTTGAAGCGCGCTTTGGTTTCCTCATCGGCTTTGTCGTACCAAAAATGCAGCATTTCTTCTGCCGCATTTTGTGCATTTTTAGACTGCGTAATCTCGTTTTGTAGCATCGTAACATTGGTGATACCGACGGCAGCAATACCGCCAGTTCGGTTGTAGTCATCAGCTTCACGGAAATAATCACGGTTAAACTGGAATCCATCCTTCAGCAGACGATCTTGTTTGATCTCAACCGCTTGACCATTTTTATCAACTAGCGACCACTGCATTGATTGAATGCCTTTTTGCGCTCGGTTGGCATCACGGTATTGAGGCATATCAAAACTCAATTTTGCATCTTTTGCTGTGAACTTCGCGATCACGACGTCGCTTTCGACGATGATTCGGTCATTACCCTGAGAAAAATAAGGTTCGTACTGAAATACGATTTGTTGTTCACCATCAGCAAGTTCAACGCTTTTTGTCGAGGAAAAGATACTACCAGCGGTATCCGGTTTCTTACCATTCACAACTAGCAGATTAATCGTATCGGGGATTTCAAGAGTAACAGTTGCCAGTGCTGAAGCACTAAACAGTATGGCTAAAGCACATGATAGAGGTTTTATTACGTTCATTATTTTTATCCTTGCAAGCGATATCATAAGAGGTTGCCGCTACTTAGTTTGAAAAGCAAGTCTCATGTGAAATAAGCCATTAAGTTTCTTCAAATTGTTACGTCTTTGCGTCAAGTGTGAGTCAAACAATAGAAGAGATCGAAAGAATTGGGTGCATATTCACATTCTAATAACTAACAATTGTCTATATTGGTTGCACCTGTAACCACCATGAGATAACGCTATGCGACAAATCCACTTGTTCGACAGCACGTTAGTGTTGTCACCGTGGTATAACCTCGATTACGGCTTATCGCTACTCAGCAAGCTTGATCACCTCGCCTAATTTCTAGCCAATCAACCCCCATTTCAAACTGATATGCCGCTAATGCGGTTAAATTTGATCATCTAAAGGAAATTAAGCATGAAACGTATTCCAGAACCTTTTCGCATAAAAATGGTTGAGCCTATCAAAATGACTACTTTGGCAGACCGTGAAAAAGCTTTAGAACTTGCTGGTTATAATCCATTTTTACTGCGTAGCGACGATGTGTATATCGACCTTCTGACCGACTCCGGAACTGGAGCCATGAGTGACAATCAATGGGCTGGACTCATGTTAGGAGATGAATCTTATGCAGGTAGCCGTAACTACTATAATTTGTGCGCTGCTGTAGAGCATTTCTTCGGCTATAAACTGACGGTGCCTGCTCACCAAGGACGCGGAGCAGAACAGATTTTGTTCCCAGCCTTGATTGAGCGAATGAAGCAGGTGCGCGGAGGCACAACCCCGGTATTTATCTCCAACTATCACTTTGATACCACGGCTGGTCACATTGAAATGAATGGTGGCAAAGCGGTTAATGTTGTCACTCATCAAGCTTTTGACACCACCACCCCCTATGACTGGAAAGGCAATTTTGACCTTGATAAATTGCAAACTACGATTGAACAGTATGGCAGCGAAAATATTTGCGCCATTATTACCACCATCACGTGCAATAGCTCCGGTGGTCAGCCGGTTTCTATGGACAACATGCGCTCGGTATACGAACTAGCCACTAAATACGATATTCCTGTGGTCATCGATTCTGCTCGTTATTGTGAAAATGCTTATTTCATCAAGCAACGTGAAGTGGGTTATCAAGATAAAACCATGTTGGAGATCATTCGTGAAATGTACCAATACGGTGATATGTTGACGATGTCAGCGAAGAAAGATCCAATGGTGAATATTGGTGGTTTGTGCTGTATTCGTGATCATGAAGAGTTGTTCCAAGCAGTGAGAACACGTTGTGTGCCAATGGAGGGATTTGTGACCTACGGTGGCATGGCGGGTCGTGATATGGAAGCATTAGCACGTGGTTTATATGAAGCCGCAGATGAAGACTTTTTGCATTATCGCATTGGTCAAGTTGCTTATTTGGGGGAGCGATTGAAAGAAGCCGGAATTCCAATCCAATACCCTACTGGCGGACATGCAGTGTTTGTCGATGCGGCAAAAATACTGCCTCACATTCCGCCTGAGCAATTCCCAGCCCAAGTATTGTGCAATGAATTGTATTTAGAAGCGGGGATTCGAGCTGTTGAAATTGGCTCCTTACTGCTGGGGAGAGATCCTGTAACCGGAGAGCAAAAAGCCGCCGAGCTCGAATTGATGCGTTTAACGATCCCGCGGCGTGTTTATACCAACGATCATATGGACTATGTTGCTGATGCATTGATTGAAGTTAAGCGGCGAGCTGAACAATTCAAAGGATTAACCTTCGAATATGAACCACCAGTGCTAAGACATTTTACCGCTCGTTTTAAACCGTTATAAAGCAATCTCTTGAGCCCTCAATGCGAGGGCTTTTTTGCGGTCAATGGATGATATTCCACTGCGCAATTAGACTTTGTTAGCGCAAAAAATTAAATTCATCTACCTTGCTATGTCAAAATTCTAATTTCCTGACTCAGAATTGCTTTTAAGATGTAACACGATGAATCCTTCCTACAAATTTCTCATCATCACTCGTAAAGTGTTTTTATTCTTTTGTTAAAAAAAATAAGTCTCGTGAATACTGATGCTGATGTTCTTCAATGTCTTAGCTGAAGATCAGGTAAGTGAAACATTCAAGGAATGAGAGAAATAGATATGAATCGTATTACTTTGTGCTCTGCAAGTATTGCTCTGGCTCTGTCAGGAGCCGCAATAGCAGCACCAGCGACCCCTAGCGTTGACGTTTATGGGTCGAACAATCTACAGTTTTCTAAAATTGAATTGGCTATGGAAACCACGGCCGGTTACAACCAAATGGTCAAATATCATGACCAAGCGACCATTACGGTTAAGTTTAACCAATGGAGCGGTATCACTGGCGACACTTATAAAATTTATTTTGATGGGTTGGAAGTAGCTACTGGGCCGATTTCCGGCAGTCAAACCACCGCAAGTTTTGACTATGCACATGGCGGTTTGTATCAAATGGAAATAGAAGCGTGTGATGCTACTGGTTGTAGTAAAAGTTCGCCAGTTGAGATTACCATTGCCGATACTGATGGCTCGCATCTGAAGCCACTTGCGATGAATGTGGATTCAAACAATAAAACATACAATACCGATAAAAATACCGTAGTCGGCACGTATTTTGTTGAGTGGGGTATTTATGGTCGAGAATTCACAGTCGACAATATTCCTGCTGATAATTTGACCCACATTCTTTACGGGTTTATTCCTATTTGTGGTCCGAACGAATCGGTTAAATCTGTGGGTGGTAATAGTTACAATGCACTGATGACAGCCTGTAATGGCGTAAACGATTATGAAGTGGTTATTCATGATCCTTGGGCAGCATTTCAAAAGAGTTTTCCACAAGCAGGGCATCAATATAGTTCTCCGATCAAAGGAAACTACGCGATGTTGATGGCGCTTAAGCAGCGCAATCCTGATCTTAAAATTATCCCTTCGATTGGTGGCTGGACATTGTCTGATCCCTTCTTTGATTTCACCTCCAAAACGAACCGTGACACCTTTGTTGCATCGGTGAAGAAATTCCTTAAAACATGGAAATTTTACGATGGAGTTGATATCGACTGGGAATTTCCTGGTGGTGGTGGTCAAGCATCGAACCTAGGCGATCCGGTCAATGATGGTCCTGCTTACATTGCGCTAATGCGGGAATTGCGCGCGATGTTAGATGAACTACAAGCAGAAACAGGGCGCAGCTATGAGTTGACGTCAGCGATTGGTGTCGGTCACGATAAAATTGAAGATGTAAATTATGGTGAAGCTATCCAGTACATGGATTATATCTTCGCTATGACTTATGACTTCTATGGAGGTTGGAATAATGTCCTTGGCCATCAAACTGCTTTGTATTGTGGTTCGTTTATGCGCCCTGGTCAATGTGATGGGACGGGTACTGATGAAGCTGGTAAAGCTTACCCTGGCCCTGCTTATACTTCAGATAACGGCATTCAGTTACTTTTAGCGCAAGGTGTCCCTGCGAATAAACTCGTACTAGGAGCGGCGATGTATGGTCGCGGTTGGGAAGGAGTAACTCAAGCTTCAATGAGTGACCCGACAGACCCTATGACAGGTGTGGCTAACGGCAAGTTGAAAGGCTCGACGGCTCAAGGCGTGTGGGAAGATGGGGTGATTGACTACAAAGGGATTAAGTCATTCATGTTAGGACCAAACAACACTGGTATTAATGGTTTTGAGTATGGTTATGATGAGCAAGCCGAAGCACCTTGGGTTTGGAACCGCACCACTGGTCAGTTAATTACCTTTGATGATGATCGCTCAGTAAAAGCGAAAGGGGCTTATGTTCGCAGTTTAGGTTTAGCGGGTCTTTTCTCTTGGGAAATCGATGCTGATAATGGTGATATTCTCAACGCAATGCATGAAGGCTTAGCAGGAGGAAGTACAACGCCGCCGGCTAATCGCGTACCAACGGCTAATGCTGGTGTTGATCAAACCGTGATTGGGCCAGTCTCTGTGACACTGGATGGTCGAGCATCAAAAGACAGTGACGGTATGATTGCCAGTTATGTTTGGCAACAAACAGCGGGGTCAGCCGTTACGCTCACTAATGCTAATAGCGCTCAAGCTAGCTTTGAAGCTGAGAGCGTAACTCAAGCGCAAACTTTCATCTTTAAGCTAACCGTCACCGATGATAAAGGCGCTGAGGCTTCTGACTTGGTGAGCATTACGGTCAACCCGAAAATTACAGAACCTGTAAATACAGCGCCTGTTGCTGTCGTGACAGCACCGAATAGCGTCAATGCTGGTGATGTTGTGATGGTTGATGCCGGCGCCTCAAGTGATGCCGAGCAAGACCAACTGAGCTTTGCATGGGAGATCCCTACGGGGTTGAATGCGACAGTCCAAGGTTCAATTGTTTCTTTTGTGGCTGCTGAGTATACGCAAGACACCACACTGAACTTCACGGTCACTGTCAGCGATGGTCAAGCAAGCTCCTCAGCCAGCACTTTAGTTGTAGTGATAAAGAAAGCCTCTGGTGGAGAAACGTGTGACAACCTATGGGATAAAGGCTCGGTTTATACTGGTGGCAATCAAGTTTCTTGGGCTGGTAAGGTGTGGGAAGCTAAGTGGTGGACAACGGGTGAAGACCCGACAACAACCGGAGTTTGGGGGGTATGGAAGGAAGTCGGTTTAGCCAACTGTTCCACAAACTAACGCCTTATTTTCTATTTAATTTGAGCCTCACCACTGTGTGAGGCTCTTTTGTTTATCCCTTTCCCTAATAATTACTTGCAATCCATTTATTTTGATATAGTGTTATACCTATGTATAACACTATATTGGTGTGGAATTGTGACAGATTGGCAAGATAACCAACCTATCTTCCGTCAGTTAGCCGACAAAATTACCGAGCAAATTTTGCAAGGTATTTGGCCGGAAGAGCACGCGCTTCCCTCGGTAAGAAGTGTCTCGGCAGATATGAAGATTAATCACCTTACGGTGATGAAAGGCTACCAACTATTGGTTGATGAAGGCATTGTTGAAAAGCGTCGAGGTCAAGGTATGTATGTGACGAAAGGAGCATTAGCGCAACTACAAACCAAGCAAAAGCAGCGTTTTTTACAACAGCAAATCCCAGAAATAGCAAGCACGCTCAAACTGCTTGAAATGCCGCTGGAAGACTTTATCAGTCAATTAAAACAATATATTGAAGGTGATCAATGAGCCCGTTAGTCGAAATCAAAAACCTATCAAAGCAATATGCGAAGCAGGGTGATACCCGCAATGAAGCGCTGCATGATGTCAGCCTTGAACTACAAGCTGGACAAATTGTGGGTTTGCTTGGGCACAATGGTGCGGGTAAATCTACCTTAATCAAATCACTGCTTGGGGCGCATCATTATCAAGGTGATATTCGTATTCAAGGTCTAAACCCGATAGCGGATCGTGCCAAGGTGATGGCACATCTTTCTTATATTTCTGATGTCAACGTATTGCCTGATTGGATGACGGTTAAGCAGATCCTTCGGTATACCTCAGGTGTTCACCCGAGTTTTTCATTAGAAAAAGCAATGCAAGTATTGGCACAAACTAACATCCGTCTATCCAGTAAAATTCGTACCTTATCTAAGGGTATGAAAGTGCAGTTACATTTAGCCATTGTGATTGCCACTGATACTAAGGTATTGATTTTAGATGAACCGACGCTTGGACTCGATCTGATCTATAGAGATACTTTTTATCGCCATTTGCTTGAGTGGTTCCATGATGGTGAGCGAGCTTTGATTATCGCCAGTCATGAAGTCTCTGAAATTGAACATTTACTGACCGACGTGCTAATTCTGAAGCAAGGAAAAGTGGTTCTGCAAGATTCAATGGAGAGTATCAGCGAAGGGTATTTTATCCTAGAGGCCAATCAGTCACATAGTGATGCTATTCGATCGCTTCAGCCGTTGGCATCTGAGGTCAGTTTAGGCACGACGAAGTGGTTACTTTCCTCTGAATATCGTGGAGCAGTTGAAGGGTTTGGTGCCATTTACACTGTAAAACTTGCCGATCTATTTCTTGCTTTACAGAAGGAGAACGCATAATGCACGCCAGTATTTATATGCTTGAAAAAGAGCTCATCGAGAATAAAACGGTTACGCGTATTCCTTTATTCCTATTAGTGTGTGGGACGCTGTTGTTTGTTAGTTTATTGATGAACAATACACTACAACATAACCTGTTTTTTGAAATGGAATTTGGTGGAGATGTCAGTGACATACATTTAGAGTTCGCCGATGATCTCAATATGTTCATCACCGCGAGCGTGGGCTTCATTTCATTGATACTAAGTTCATTGTACTTCCCCAAAACATTTCGTAAAGAGCGCAAAGAAGGCAGTTCGATGTTTTGGCGTAGCATGCCAGTGAGCAACACAATGACTCATGTGGTCAAAATCGGCTTCGGTCTATTTTTGATCCCTGTTGTCTGTTCTGTGCTGGTGGTGTCTGCTGATATCATGTTGTGGCTGCTAAACTTTGCAACCGATGACCGTCTTGCCGTGCTGCTTGAACAACGCTCATTATGGTATGCGTTTCAGCATTGGTTTAGCTATGTTGGCATTATGTGGGTTATTGGGGTGTGCATGATCCCGCTAGCTTGTTTTACCTTATTGATTTCACAACTCTTCAATTCACCGCTATTGGTGATATTTGTTGGGGGTTATGCACTAAAATGGCTATCTATAGGGGCGTTCAATACGGACATGGTCGGTGATTTTTACCATGCAATTTTGAATTTACCACTGCAACTGCTGACATCATCTAACATCAGCGTGATACTCGAACAAGTTGGGTTGGGGAACTTAGCGGTTTATTTCGGAATTGGTTTAGTCAGTTACTGGGCCAGTCACAAGCTCTACAGTACGGATGAGTTATCAGTGACGTCGTTATGGGCTAGATAAAACCAACTGATATCGATTATGTATAGTTTTATGTAAAGGAGCATTTGTGGCTCCTTTCTTTTTATTTACTAACCTCACAAAATTCATTTTATTTGTACTATTACACTCAACAAATCTGCTTGTCTGCCGCTACCTATTCTAAGCTGTGTATTACATTGTATTTAATTTTTTAGCCTAAATGATGAATATCTAGAGTACGTCAAATTTATTTCGAGGCTAAAAATTATAATGCTCAATAGGTTGAGAGCTTCTGTCGGCCATACTAAAACTACTATTTCAAATAAATAGGTCTTCCTATGTTCAAAAATTTATCTTTAAAAAACAAGCTGGCGATTTCAGCCAGTGCTGCCATTATCCTAGGGGGAGTGTTAGTTGAGGCACTGTCGTATAAAGCTGCATTGGAGCGTTTAGATGTTGACGTTGAACAACGATTACAAAGTACCACCACATCGTACAGTCAATATGTAACCGACTGGTTGGTGTCAAAAGAGCGCTCGCTGACCGCTCTTCCTCAAGATTCAGAAAAAGCGGCTATTGTGACTCACTTGAAGCAAGTTCGTGATTCAGGCGCGTTTGATAACGTTTTTTTAGCGTATCCCGATGGCTCACAAGACAATGCGAACGGAGTCGTATTACCACCAGGCAACGATGACCCACGTCAATGGGGTTGGTACACCAATGCTAAAGCTAACCCGTCAAAAGTCTTTATGGATAACCCAACCGTTGCCGCTGCAACTGGCGCGAATGTTGTTTCTTTGGGTAAGGCGTTGAATCTACATGGCGATCAAGTTGTGCTTGGGGCTGATGTAGAAATTACCGATATTCTTAATACCATGAAGCAAGTTATCCTGCCGGGTGAAGGCTACATGTTTATCGCTAATGACCAAGGGAATATTTTCACCCACAGTAATACCAAACTGCTGAACAAAAGTGTTTCTGAACTTGGGTTGAGCTTTGCTGATATCCAAAAAGCGCTTTCAATACAAAGTGATTTGGCGATCACCATTAAAGGTGATGATTATGTGTTGTATGCCAGACCGATTGATGGAACAAAACTTAGTACAGTGGCTGTAATTAATCATGACTCTTTAGTTGCTCCTTTGTTTGACGCCATTTTAGGGCAGCTACTGGTGACCGCTATTGTGGTTATTTTATGTACAGTGCTATTTAATTTGCTTTGTAACGTATTGTTCCGCCCGCTTAACAACGTTTCTCAAGCTTTGGGGCAAATTGCTAACGGTAGTGGTGATTTAACTCAACGTATTGAGGTAGAAAATAATGACGAAGTCGGCGAACTTGCGAAAAATTTCAACACGTTTGTGGCAAGTTTACAGCAACTGATTGGGCATATTCGCCAACAATCACACCAATTAACCGAGCAGTCAGAGCATGGTGCACACCGCGCCAATCAGTCGGCATCTGAACTTAGTCATCAGCAGCAAGAAGTGGTGATGGTAGCTACAGCGGTCACTGAAATGGCATCAGCAACACAAGAAATTGCGTCACATGCTGAGCAAACAGCGCAAGCAGCGCAAGACTCTGCAACTAGCACTAATAATGGTCATGCTCTGGTTATTCAAACCAAAGGTTCGATCAATGATTTGGCTAGCTCTGTCAATGAAGCAAGTACCGTTATTGCGGCGCTTAATCAACATGCTCAAGAGATTTCAACCGTATTGGCAACCATTCAGGGCATCGCAGAGCAAACTAACCTGCTTGCTTTGAATGCGGCGATTGAAGCGGCACGAGCAGGAGAGCAAGGGCGTGGTTTTGCTGTGGTTGCGGATGAAGTCCGCGTACTTTCACAGCGTACCCATACTTCTACCGAAGAAATTAAGTCAACCATCGATACGCTACAAGAAACCACCAAGCGCGCAGTGGCGTTGATGCAAAGTAGTTCGACATTAGCATCGAATTCAGTTGATGATGCAGACAAGGCATCTCATGCATTAGAGGAAATTAATACCGCTGTTGCGTTGATCAGTGATATGGCAACTCAAATAGCAACCGCAGCCGAAGAGCAAACTCACGTAACCAGTGAAATCACACAAAATGTGACTTCGATAAAAGACGTGACTGAGCAGCTAGTCGTCGGCGCTGAAGATAGCTTGAGTCAATCCAATGAACTCAAGCAGCAAGCTGAAGAGCTCAGTGCCAAGGTGGCGACCTTTAAACTTTCTTAGTCATGTTGATGACAAACCAAAACGATGCTTCGGCATCGTTTTTTTTCGATTGAAAATTGAGCTAAAGATCAGATTTACCCTACAAACCTATCCCAATCAACAAGTATAGAATGTAACCAGTTGAATATGTAAAACCTTTGTTTCTGGCGATGGAACTCTTTTAAATCGGGTGATGTGGGCTCTTTTCACTTCGTTTTTCTTGTTTTCTCACTTAGTGAGAAAGCGGCTCTGTTATTCAACACAAATTCTCGCTATATAAGAATCATAGTTGAGGTGTGTGATGAATGGAGCTAAAAAGAAAACATGAATGAAACAAAACTCTCAGCCAACCAAGTTAATGAAAAGTCACTGCAATTGTTAATGCAAGTGGCAGTTAATGAAGAACCTGTGTCGGCAAAAGTATTGAGCGAGCAGTTACAAGTGCCGCTAAGTAGTTTGTATCGCCACCTTAAAATTTTAAAAGAGTGGAACCTGATTGAAGAAAGTCCTCATGACAAGACGTTAATCATAGGTTCTGCTGCACTGCTGCTGATGCGTAGTTATGAAACGAGCCAACATAATCTTGATGCCGTTGATGCGGTGTTAAGTCGGCTGCAAAAGCAAACCAGTGAAATGGCGGCCTACATGGTTCCGGTTGGTTACCGAGCCTTGTGTGTGAGCCAGAAAGAAAGTATGCAGGCGCTTCGATGCAGCTTCGTCCAGGGTCAAAGTCAACCCCTGCTTCGAGGTGCCTCATCTAAAGTTATGTTGGCGTATTTACCGGCTCAACGCTGCGAGAAAATTCTTCGTTATTTCGGTGAAGAACATCGTATGGAGAAATGGCAGGCTGAGTTGGAGAAAATACGTCGTAATGGGTACGCCGTCAGTACGTCGGAAATTGACCCTGGCGTGTCAGGTATTAGTGCCCCGGTAATGAAAGGGAGTAAGTTGATCGGCGCAATTTCGGTAATGGCTCCAGCCCATCGAGTTGAAGCCAATAAGCAACGGATCATCTTACATGTATTACAGGCAGCAAGAGCGTTGCCACCAGAAAGGTAATTCACAATGCTAAGTTTATTCAAACGCTATCGTATGGCTAGAACGCCAAATCAACACGTACACCCATTCACATTCATGACCTTGTGTGAGCGTGTTAAGCCGATGTCTCAAGTAGAGTTTGAATTTGCTCAGCAGAGCTTAGAATTTTCTTCCGATTGGCTTTATCAGCATCAAGCAAACGGCTGTTACTCTGATGCGGGTCATATGGTGGTGCAAAATAAAAATGCAGCCGGTTTTCAAGACAGTTTATATCAGCATTTAGCCGCTCGTTCATTGCCGGTTGTTCTCTCTAACTGTCATGAAACCTTACTCAATGCCTTACCGGTAATGGCGCTAGACGATCAAGAAGTTGGTCTGATTAACATTGGCCATCGATTTGATCTCAAACAGACGCTGGATTTACAGCTCGGTTCGGTTTTTCATTTTGCCTTGACTCGCTATAGCAATACTCGTCTTTTTTGTTTAGGAATTGATGAAACTTTGCAGGCAAATCAAGTAGTGGAGTATGCCGAAGATCTTGGCGTCAATTGGTTAACTCTAAGTGAATGCAGTTTTCGTTTCCGTAATAACTTAAAAGCACAGCTAGCGAGTTACATTGAACATTGTGATCAATTGATCATTAGTATTGATCTTGCGTCGCTTGTTTCGACGATGGGCGTTGATGAGAATCATGCGCTTGATAATCAAATGGTGCTCAGGACGTTAAGACAATGTGTTTTATCAGGAAAAGTAAAGCTGATTCAGTTAGTGGGAGCAAAGGATAAGCTCATTTATTCTAGGCAGACGAAAGAGATTTTCGATGAACTTTTCGCCTTGTCGCCCGAAATTACGCATGTGGCTTAGGAGAACACTTTCCTTAACCATCAATATTATGCTGATAAGTCAGTAAATGATCGACAGCGATGCCGGATGTATTTGGCAGCACGATTTCTAATTTGACCGCAGAGACTTTGAATTCTGGTATTTTCGCGTGAGGGTCGGTGGCACTCGAAGTAAGTTTATTTGCGGGAGATTCCGCGAAATGAAACGGTACAAATACTACTCCTTGCTGCATTCTTTTGGTGACAAAGGCAGGGGCTTCAATCATGCCACGTCGTGAACTTAAACGAACCATTTGACTATTATTGATACCTAATTGCTGGGCATCTTGCACGCTGATCATTACTCTTGGGCCTGCTAGGTTATCTAAACCTCGTGTTTTTCTGGTCATGGTTCCAGTGTGGAATTGTTCCAATAAGCGTCCAGTGGTTAAGATAAGTGGGTATTCACTATCAGGTAACTCCGCAGCGTATCTAAACGGAACGGCTACCATCTCGCCTTTGCCACGTTTAAAAGTGGTTTGATGCAAAATTCGTGTGCCTTCAGGGGCATGTTCATTACATGGCCATTGTCGACCTGTTTCACCAATGTTGTGCCAATGAATACCAGAATATTGTGGGGTGACTTGGCTGATCTCTTGAGTAACTTGCCTAACGTTTTGATAGCGCCATTGCCCGCCCATTGCTTGAGCTATGCGTTGTACTATCCACCAATCTTCTTTCGCTTCACCGGGGGCTTTAACTACAGGTGTTATGCGTTGAACGCGTCGTTCGGTATTGGTGAAATGACCTGATTTTTCAGCAAATGAATAAGAAGGCAACACTACATCGGCCAGTTGCGCTGTTTCAGAAAGAAAAATATCCTGCACTACCAAGAAATCAAGTTGTTTAAGTGCTGCTAACACATGGGCTTGGTTAGGGTCACTCAAAACGGGGTTTTCGCCCATCACGTATAATCCCCGCACCTGTTTTTGCTGCGCCGCATCAATAATCTCAGTCAGCGTTAAGCCTTTTTCTTGAGAGAGATGATCACATTGCCACGCTTTTGCAAACTTGGTCTGTACCAACGGGTTGGTCACTTTTTGATAACCGGGATAATCGCCTGGTAATGCCCCCATATCACAGGCTCCTTGCACGTTCGACTGTCCTCGCAAGGGATTGATGCCACCGCCTTCAACACCAATATTGCCGCATAACATCTGCAAGTTGGCGATTGAACGGACATTGTCATGCCCTGTGGTGTGTTGGGTTATTCCCATAGAGTAATAAACCGCAGTGACTGGCGCGGTGCCTATCATTTCTGCGATGCGTTTTAAGTCATCCACTTTTACACCCGTAATCAGTTCTACTTTTGCGGGTAAATAAGCGTCTGACATGACTTCCATTAATAATTCGTCAAACCCATCAACTCGTTTTTGAATGTAATCTTGATCATACCAAGCATTTTGGATGATCAGTTGCATGATGCCATTAAGCAGCATCACATCAGTGCCCGGACGGTGGGCGACGTAGACATCAGCGTGATCAGCCATTGTGATGCGTTTAGGATCGGCAACAATTAAGCGAGCCCCTTGTTTTACTGCTTGTTTGATGTGCGAAGCAATGATCGGGTGAGCAGAGGTGGTGTCCGAACCAATGATAAAGATAACATCAGAATGCTTAATGCTTGGGATATCATTGGTCATGGCACCACTTCCGAGTGATGCCTCTAGGCCAGTGACGGTTGATGCATGGCATAGCCGAGCGCAGTGGTCGACATTATTTGTGCCAAACTCACAACGGATTAATTTCTGAAACAGATAGTTGTCTTCATTGGTGGTTTTTGCTGAGGAAAAGCCCGCTAATGCGTTACCACCGTGTTTAAGTTTTAGTTGAGAGAATGTGCTGCCCACCAATGCAATGGCTTCATCCCATGTAGCTGGATGCAGTTGTCCATTTTTACGAATTAGTGGGGTTGTTAGCCTTTCGGGGCTATGAATGAAGTCGAAACCAAACCGACCTTTGACGCATAACATCCCTTGATTAACGGGAGACTTTTTATCTCCTTCGACATAGCGAATTTTGTTCTGTTTTTCATCAACGTACATCACTACTCGGCAGCCGACTCCGCAATAAGTGCAAATGGTTTTTATCGGTTTAAGTACTTCTATCCGTCCTTGGGATTTATCACGCTTATCTACCAGAGCGCCCGTTGGACAGACTTGTACGCAAGCTCCGCACTGCACACAATTGGAATCTCCCATTGACGCGCCATGAGTAAACCATGGACGATTTGTGGTGTGTGAATTTGGCATGTGAGAGAGATGCAATGCACCATGCACTGTTTGTTCTTGACAGGTTTGCACACACAATCCGCAGCTAATACAGCGGTTAGCATCAAATACAATAAACTCGCTACTTTTGTCGACAGGAAAATGCTGCTTATCTTGGTTAATTAGCTGCTCAGGCATTACATGATATTCACTCGCGTAATCACGTAACTTACAATCGGTATTGGCTTGGCATCCACACTCTAAGCAGCGCTTTGCTTCTTCTTTTGAGGCTTTTACGCCGGCATCCAGCTCGACTTCTGAAAAATTGGTACGGCGATATAAGCTGGGTAAGTGAGGGAAGAGTACCCGCCTTTTGCTTGCTTCTAAGTGGTATTCACTGCTTTTTACTTCGCTCAGTTGTGCGGCTTTTTGGCTATTGAACGTTTTTAGTTTAGGGGCGAATTCACCCAGTAATAATTTTTGAGCGATGGCTTGTGCAGCCACCTTCCCATCAGCGATGGCTTCTATCGCTGTGGCGGGTCCGCGCCTAAAATCACCAATTGAAAATAAAGACCCTTGATGATGCATAGTGTGGGCATCTACTTGCGCCGTATTTTTCTGGGTGAGAGGGGGCGGCGTAGTTAGCCCTGAAAAAATATCGGTATCTGGAGTCTGAGATAACGCAGCGATCACCGTGTCAAACGCTTCTTCATAGATTTCGCCAGTGGCTATAGGCTGACGACGGCCAGAGTTGTCAGCTTCTCCAAGCTCCATTTTTTCAAGGCGTAGTGCGCGTACCTGTCCATACTCATCGCTGAGGTTTTCTAGCGGGTTGGTGAGGAAATCGAATTTAACGCCTTCGTGTGCAGCTGCTTCTATTTCGTATTCTTCAGCTGGCATTTCAGATAAGGTTCGACGATAGATAAGGGTAGTTTGTGCACCTAACCGCTGGGCTGTGCGTGCACAATCGATAGCGGTATTACCACCCCCAATGACCGCAACCTTTTTGCCTGTGATGCATTGCTTGGTGGTAAGCGAATCTTTTAAATAATCCACACCTAAATAGCAGCCTTTTAATTGACTTCCAGGATAGTGAGCACTTACCGCTTTAGTTGCACCAATGGCTAAACAAACGGCATGATAGTCACGCTGTAGGTTATCGAGAGTGAAATCTTTTCCAATTTTATGGTTACATAATATTTTCATGCCTGAAGCAGTAAGGAGTTCAATTTCTTGATCGAGTAGCTTTTTGGGTAAGCGGTATTCTGGAATGCCGTACTGTAGCCACCCGCCCGGTTTGGGCATCGCTTCAAACAAAGTAACACTAAACCCCAGTTGGCGTAGGTAGTAACCACACGCTAACCCAGCAGGCCCCGCGCCTACAATGGCGACATTGTAACCATTGTTTGAGACTGGCTTCGCCTGATAAGGCGTGTTTTGTTGTAAATCGATATCAGCAGCGTGACGTTTCAGTTGGCGGATAGCTAAGGGTTCATCAATCAGCGAACGGCGACATTGTGCTTCACAAAACGCCGGGCAGACCCGGCCAATAGAAACGGGGAGAGGAAGATGACGCTTGATGATTTCTACGGCTTTTTGATGTTCTCCTTTGGCTATGTGATGTAGGTAAGATTGAACGTCAACATGGGCAGGACAAGCTACTTGACAAGGCGCTTCGCAGTCCGCGTTGTGGTCAGATAGTAATTTAGCCAAGGCAAGGTTGCGTTTTTCTGATAGTGCTTTTGACTGTGTTCGGAAGTGAATATTGTTATCAACCGGGTGCTCACAGGCACGAACTAACACACTATTGCCATCTTTAGTTTCGACTTCAACCACACAGAGATCGCAATGGACTTTTCCGGTTTGGTGGCTGGCTGCGCAAAGGGTTGGAATGGCGACTCCTACCGATGTGGCGGCTTCCAGTAGAGTTGATGCTTGACCAACTTGATATTGAACGTCATTGATCACCACTTTCATAGTTCGCCCCTAAAAAGATACGCACGTTCAGAGTTACACCTCACATCCTTCGCGCAGGTTGCTACGATGAATGTTGAGCTCTATGAAAACGCACTGAAGTAGGGTTTTCTAATTAGGTGCTGAATAAAGTGCGTGTCATAAGGTGCTAATGTCTGCATCAATCTTGTGGTTATTGCATTGAGTATAAAAAATCCATGCTGTGAATCCCTAGATCTAGTTCTCATTTTGGTTAAACAATCGTCACGATTAGGCAATATAAATTTAACTAATTTGTCATGTTTAACCGCTAAGCTGCTTTCCATATCTAATAACAAGGCAAGTAAAGTCAAGGAGCAAACATGTGGAAGCGTGATGAGCAAGAGTCTCAATTTAGTGAAATGATCGAAGCGAGGCTTTCTCGCCGTCGCTTTATGGCGGGCAGTGCGGCAGTTAGTGCTGGTGCATTTTTAACATTGAATCCAGTCGCTAAAGCTGTTGCTGCGCAGCCTAATTCATCGTTGCTTAACTTCGAACCAATACCGACATCAACAGCCGATAGCGTCATCGTGCCGAAAGGCTACAAGGCAACACCGTTAATGTCTTGGGGTGACCCGATTTTTGCAGATGCGCCCGAATTTGACCAAAGTGGCAAACAAGATTCAAGTGCGCAAGAGCGCCAGTTTGGTGATAACACGGACGGTATGAGCTTCTTCCCCATTGCTGATGATCGCGCTGTACTGGCTATCAATAACGAATACACCAATTACGAATATCTGTTCGCTCACAAAGGCGAAGCCATGACCGCCGACGATGTTCGTAAAGCGCAAGCTGCTGTTGGGGTGACCATTGTTGAAGTAGTACGAAAAAATGGCCAATGGATGGTGGATCGTTCTGGTCAGCGAAACCGCCGCATTACGGCCAATACCCCAATGCAATTGACGGGGCCTGCGGCCGGTCATACTTTGATGAAAACTGATGCTGACCCTAGTGGCATGAAACCTTTCGGTACTTTTAACAACTGCGCCAATGGTCAAACCCCATGGGGCACGTATCTAACTTGTGAAGAAAACTTTGATGATTTCTTTGGGACCGATCAAGCGGGAGTGTCACTAACGGCAGATCAAAAACGTTATGGTATTGAAGCTAAACCGAGCAGCTATAAATGGCATCAACATGATGCACGTTTTGACGTGGCGAAGAACCCGAATGAACCAAACCGCTTTGGCTGGGTAGTTGAAATTGACCCGAATGATCCAACTGCCACGCCACTAAAACGTACAGCGTTAGGCCGTTTTAAGCATGAGAATGCGGCACTGACCATCAACAATGATGGGCATGCGGTGGTGTATCTTGGTGATGACGAACGTGGTGAACATCTTTACAAATTTGTTTCAAAAAATCGTTACCAAGAGGGCGATGATGCGGCAAACCGCAATCTTCTCGAAGAAGGTACGTTGTACGTTGCTAAGTTTGATATGAATGATAAAGAGCTGAAAGGCCAAGGGCAATGGATTGAATTAACCTTTGGTAAAAACGGTTTAACACCTGAAAATGGTTTTAAGGATCACGCAGAGGTGATGATTTTTGCTCGTCGTGCGGCAACGCAAGTTGGGGCAACCACTATGGATCGTCCAGAATGGGTGGCGGTGCATCCAAGTAACAAATACGTTTTCTGTACTTTAACCAATAACAAAAACCGTGGCGTAAAAGAGGGACAACCTGTCGGTGGTCCCAACCCTCGTGCGAAAAATAACTACGGGCAGATTCTGCGTTGGATGCCAGTCAACGGCGACCACACTAGCGACAAATTTGCATGGGATCTGTATTTAATCGCCGGTAACCCAACGGTTCACAAAGGTAATTTGTACGCTGGTAGTGACAATATTCATGCTGACAACATGTTTAACAGCCCTGACGGTATTGGGTTCGATAAAGCCGGTCGTTTGTGGATTCAAACTGACGGTAAGTACTCCAATAAGGGGGACTTTGCAGGTCAAGGCAACAACCAAATGCTGTGTGGTGACCCGATTACGGGTGAAGTGCAGCGTTTTCTAACAGGTCCTATTGCGTGTGAAATTACCGGATTAACCTTCTCGCCAGACCAAAAAACTATGTTTATTGGTGTGCAGCACCCCGGTGAAGATGGGGCTCCTTCTCATTTTCCTGACGGTGGTAGTACTAAGCCTCGTTCAACGATAATGATGATCACTCGCGAAGATGGCGGTGTTATCGGTGCATAACGACACCAGTTTAAGTCACTAAACCGTTCAAAAAATAATAACCAGTTGGCTATATGATATTCAGGGAGCTTCGGCTCCCTTTGTTAGTTTTGCATTAAAACTCGGATGCTTTGTAATACGGTTTTGTAGCGAGTGGGTAACTGTCGATGGTATTTCTGTAAACTATAGACCGTCTCATTAATACTGGTTTTAGGCTGGTGCAGCCTGACCTGCTGCTGCTCAACGTGAGCTTCTACCGCACCAAAAGGTAAGACAGTAAATCCAATTCCTTGTGTGATCGGCACTAAGATTTGACTAAGTTGATTGATATAACCGACGCTAGGTAATGAGTCAATGGCAATGCCTGCCAGCGCTTCATCTTGGCTATGTGCAAAATAGATCGAGAGGTAATGCTCGGCATCAGGGTGGCGAATGAGGCCAAGTTTTTGTAACAGTTCTGGCGTGACCTGCGTATTTTTGGTCGAATTTGGTATTACTAAGCACAGAGCCTCTTGACCAATTTGTTGCCATTGATAGGCACCTTGTGCAGGTTTTTGGGTAACAATACCGATGTCAGTCGTGCCATTTTTTATCGCCTCTACAATTTTATTGTGAGGTGCGACTTCGATATGAATGACTAGCTGTGGATGCTTCGTCTGTAGCGCAATGAGCGTCGGATAAATACGCATCGCCATTGCACCAGAACAGGAAATATAGCAGTTGCCAGCGTATGGGTCATCAAAACTCAGTTGTTCCAATAGCTGCAATTCGTTGCGCTTTTGTTCCAATGTGTACTGATACATCAATCGACCTTGCTCGGTAAGATCAAAACTCTTTTTTTCTCGCTTTATCAAAGCGTGGCCGCACGCCTCTTCTAATTTCTTGATGTGCTGACTGACGCCCGGCTGTGTCATATGTAGCTTTTCTGCCGTGCGGGTAAAATGACCGACATCGATCAGAGTTTTAAAAGTATTGAGCCAGATTGGGTTAAGCATCGTCAATCACACGGATAACAAAATATTCTTAATTTAAGATTAAATCATAAACGTATGTTTGCATACAATCATCTCGATGGATAAGAGCTAAACCTGAAAAACAACACGATAGGGTAATACATCGTAGCGTTACCACTCGCTTTTGCTTTTCTATTTTTGCTGACAATTGATATCATCACCGTTCTATAGTCGGGGAGCCAAATATCAAGCTTATTTTAGTTTGATTGGGCTGAGATCGCAGTGCGAGACCCGTTGAACCTGATTCAGTTAATACTGGCGTAGGGAACTATCCACTTTGTCATTGAAAATGAAAACTTGTTTCCTTTTCAATCATGTTGCGGATGTGGTGGACTAATATTAGTCATCATTCCTACGCGCTTACTTTTCGGAGCGTGTATGTTTCAAGCAAATCCTAACTCTCATATTCCTATTGTACTTACCATTGCTGGTTCTGATTCTGGTGGTGGTGCGGGTATTCAGGCCGATATAAAAGCCATTTCAGCGACGGGTGGTTATGCATGCTCTGTTATTACTGCATTAACGGCCCAAAATACGCAGCGAGTCAGTGGGGTCTTACCGATTCCTGTTACTTTTATTGAGCAGCAACTCGACGCCGTATTTACTGACCTCAACATTATTGCGGTAAAGGTTGGAATGTTAGCAGACGCTAATATCATTCAAATCGTTGCGCAGAAATTACGTCAGTATCAACCGCAATTTATCGTGCTTGATCCGGTGATGGTCGCAACCAGTGGTGATCTGTTATTGCAACCAGAGGCGATTGATTCTCTCAAAACCCATCTATTACCGATTGCCACTGTTGTGACACCTAATTTAGCGGAAGCTGCTGCTTTACTTGGTACTGCAATACCAGCTACTGAGGCTCAAATGCACCAAATGGTAGAAAAAATTCGTGGCTTAGATTGCTTTGCAGTATTGCTCAAAGGTGGCCATTTAGAAGATGAAGTGAATAGCAACGACTTATTGATAACAGCGGATAAGACTCACCTATTCCAAGCGCAGCGAATCGCAACGATGAATACCCACGGTACTGGGTGTACACTCTCTTCGGCTATCGCTTCATACTTAGCCCAAGGGGATGAGTTACAGGCCGCTGTTAGTGGTGCGAAACAGTATCTTTCACAAGCGATCAGCTGTGCTGATAGGTTACACGTGGGGCATGGGCATGGGCCTGTCGATCATTTTTATAACTTACGTACTGGTTTGGACTTTAAGCGTTAAATATATCCCCTTCCTACTTGAAGATGCAGCGGTGTTGGCTGCGTTCGTTTACCCCAATCACATAGCCTGCCTATGCTCAGGGGGATAAACTCATTTGCCGCCTACCTGCAACTCCAAGTAGTTTGGGTATAAAGTTGTCGTTTTTTGGCATTTCTTTGCCATCGAATTGACCGCGATTTGATACATTTTACACATCGGCCCCGTTATTATCTCTCTCTATTTTATAGTGCTGTGGTGAGTGATGTGTTGGGTGTAAAGAATCAAATTCATATCAAAAAAACGAGTATGGTTTTGTTGGCGTTGTTTGCCTTATTGTTAATTCCTATATCATATGCTGGTTTGCTGATTGATTTGACTGCACCGGTTAATGAGCAGTTAGGTGCGTTTTTTACTTATTTAACCGATTCAGCAGGTTGGCAGGGCTTTGGTTTGACTTTAGTAACGCTGGCTTTTTTGGTCACTCGCACCAAGTGTTCCAGGAAAATGATGCTTAATCGAGTAATTCAGCTTGGTTTACTGCTTGTGATTGGTATGGGTGCGAAAACTGGTCTAAAACACTTAACGGAAAGTCCGCGTCCCTATACGCAATTGATGACCCAGCAACTGCTTATTCCAAACCCAGAGCATTTTTATAAATTGGATGCTATACAAAAAGCGCAGGTTATTAAAAGTGTTTCGAGTCGAGTTAGCGAGTGGCGTTTGCGTCATTGGCAAGGGGAAATAGATTACTCATTTCCATCTGGGCACACCATTTTCGTCGCCATTTGTTTAGCTTTTTTTGGTGGATTATTGGTTGAACAAAAACATTATGCACTTGTGGCGGGTTTAATGTTGTGGGCCTGCGGCGTGGCGTTTAGTCGGCTGTGGTTAGGGATGCATCGACCTGCTGATTTATATGGCTCTTTGCTATTTGTTAGTATGATTTATCTGCTTGTACCGAGATACTATCCACTGGATCACCCTAAACTAAGGCCAATATTGAACAGATTTCATCTATGTTAAAGGTCAAAGTAAAGTGAGAAGTTACGGTTAAGAAAAATAACTAACCCAAACAACTTCAAATAGGAAAGGTATAATCCAGAAAAAAGAAGCCAGCAAGTTTGATGCTGGCTTTTTACATGTTGATGTGGTTAAGCGAAGAGTGACGAGATTACGCCAATTAAACCGCCGAACACACCGCCCCACACTACGAGCCAACCAAGGTGTTGTTTGATCATTTTTTGCACCATTTCTTTGACCAGTTTTGGGGTCAGTTCATTCAACCGTTGATCTATGATGTTTTCAATATTAGCTTTGATTTCTTCCATCATCGCTGGGGATTCAAACTGTTCTTTTAATGCTTGCTTAACACTCTCGCTTTGGCTGATTTCAACCACAGACTGCTGCATTTTTTCTACAAAAGGTTGTTTTAATGGCTGTAGTGCTTCAGTACCGCCAAACATCGCCAGCATGCCACCAAACGAAGACTGTGCAATGACTTCAACTAATGAATCAAAGGTTGGGTTGAAATCAACTTTGGCGATCACAGGTTCTAGGTTGAGTGTTTTGCTGCCGGTCATTTCTTTATTTAGGAAACGATCAATGTTGGACTCAGTGAAAAACTGTTCCATCATCAGGTTTTTTATTGCCGCTTTGAACTCTTCAAAACGCGCAGGAATGACCCCAGAGCCATACAATCCCGGTACTTTTTCAAACAGCATGTGAATGGCCAGCCAGTTGGTAATGGCTCCAGAGAAAGCAAAAAGGCCGGCGTATAATGCGATTTGGTTGTCCAACTGGTAACCTGCGCCTAATAATACAAGCGCAATAATATTGGTAACTAAGCTCTTATTCATGATCCGATTCTAATGAAGTGAGATTGATTGATGCGAATTCTAAGGAAAAATAGCGCAATGGGGAAGTATCAGCGAAGCAAGCCTCGCTGACTTAAGGTTTATGCGACTTCGTTATTTTCGTCGTCACAGCCAATAAAACCACCGGTTTGATGCGCCCAAAGGTGAGCATAAATACCGTTTTGAGCGATCAGCTCTTGGTGAGTGCCTTGTTCGATAATGTTGCCTTTATCGAGAACGATCAAGCGATCCATCGCGGCAATGGTTGACAGACGGTGAGCGATGGCAATCACGGTTTTGCCTTGCATCAGCTCATTCAAGCTCTCTTGGATGGCGGCTTCTACTTCTGAATCTAGAGCTGAAGTGGCCTCATCCAAAATCAACAATGGCGCATCTTTCAATAACACACGAGAAATCGCAATGCGCTGGCGTTGTCCCCCAGAAAGTTTTACACCACGTTCACCTACTTGCGCGTCATAACCCACGTTACCAAATGGGTCGGTTAGGGTTTCTATGAACTCATGGGCATGTGCTTGTTTGGTCGCTTGAATCAATTGCTCTTCACTGGCTTCTGGGTTGCCATACAAAATATTGTCGCGAATTGAGCGATGTAACAGAGATGTATCTTGTGTCACCATGCCAATTTTACTGCGTAGTGAATCTTGGGTTACTTGATCAATGGCTTGATCATCAATCTTAATTTGGCCGCTTTCTACATCATGAAAACGCATCAGCAAATTAACTAAAGTGGATTTTCCCGCACCTGAACGCCCAACCAGACCGACCTTTTCTCCGGGCTTGATATTGAGCGTTAAGTTACTGATCACTCCTTTGTTTTCACCATAATGAAAACTAACATCGTCAAACTCGATCCCACCATTTTGTACCACCAAAGGTTTGGCGTCTGGTTTATCTTGGATTGAAATGGGTTTCGACAGGGTTTTCATACCATCAACAACCGTCCCCATATTTTCAAACAGAGCACCGACTTCCCACATGATCCATTTCGACATGCCGTTGATACGCAGTGCGAGGCTGATAGCAATAGCGATTGCACCAATGCTGATTGCACTGGTCATCCATAGGTAAATCGATACCGCAGAAATGACAAAAACCAGAATATAGTTTGCTAGCTCAACACACAGATTAAAGCCAGTCACTAAGCGCATTTGACGGTTTACTGTATCTAAGAAACTTTCCATGCCTTGCTCGGCATACTCAGTTTCACGGCGGCTATGAGAGAACAGTTTAACGGTCGCAATGTTGGTGTAGCTATCGACGATACGCCCAGTCATGGTCGAGCGTGCATCGGCTTGCTCAGATGCTACTTTTTTCAGTTTGGGCACAAAATGGAGCTGAATACAGATATAAACGGCGAGCCAAGCCAGCATCGGCATCATTAAGCGCCAATCAGCTTGTGCGAGTATCACTACAATGGCAGTGAAATAGACGGAAACATAAACAAAAACATCAAGTGTTTTCATCACCGTTTCCCGAATCGATAACGCCGTTTGCATCACCTTTGTTGCGATTCGCCCGGCAAAATCATCTTGATAGAATGAAAGACTTTGCTTGAGCAAATAACGGTGCGCCAACCATCGAATGGACATTGGGTAGTTACCCAGCATAGTTTGGTGAATAAGCAACGAATATAGGCCAATCAAGAGCGGCATGATAACCAACAGCAATATTGAAAGGCCAATCAGCGTACTGCTGTTGTCGGCTAAAAAGGTTTCAGGGTTGCTGGTGGAGAGCCAATCAACCAATTTGCCCATAAAGCCAAACAGCGACACTTCAACAACAGCAATAATCGTGCTTAGCAGTGTCATAACAATCAATGGCTTTTCAAAACCACGTGTGTAATAGCGACAAAATGCCCACAGAGTATCAGGCGGCTGCTGTGGTTCCTCTTTTGGGAAGGCTTGGGTAAAGCTTTCAAATTTCTTATACATCGAAAATCCTTATGCCAATTCTCGCTAAAATGTGTGAGACCAAAAGCCTAAAGTGCGAGGATCAGACGTTGAATTCCAGTGAACTGGAAGAGATAGATAATTCGAACAGAAGTATAACGAAATCACCACATAAATGGCGGATTAGTTTTGATACCCCCCTCGTTTATACCCAAACAACTTAATGAGCACCGAGCACTGAATATTCTT
Organism: Vibrio aestuarianus; assembly: GCF_028858425.1. NCBI lineage: Bacteria > Pseudomonadati > Pseudomonadota > Gammaproteobacteria > Vibrionales > Vibrionaceae > Vibrio > Vibrio aestuarianus. Next base: position 121,696 of record NZ_JAKNYQ010000002.1, read on the forward strand.
TGCATATTCCATGCATATTTTTGAGTGGCGTCCCGTTTTAGCAGTAATTATTGCTGACAAATTTGTAATTTACAGAAAAAGAGTAAAGTTAAGCCGATGAAATAATCATAAAATCAGCAAATCTTTACTTAACATTATGTTTACAATTCAAGTTAAGTAAGTGGAAAGGATAAGTTCTATGATATTACAAGGACAATTGCTCTCACAGCCAGAATTGAAAAACGTACAAAACGCTAATTGCGTTGTGATGGTGCCACCAAAAGAGTTCAAGTTTAATGCACAAACCGCGCAAGATAATGAGTTTCAGCATCAAGTATCGCTAACAACAGCGCAAGTTCGTGAGCTTGCAATGGCCGAATTTAGAACGATGGTTGATTCATTGCGTAGCGAAGGTGTGCAGGTGGTCGAGTTTGATTATCCACTTTCCGAGCAGGAGACTCCAGATGCAGTTTTTCCTAATAACTGGTTCAGTACCACTGCTGATGGCAAGTTATTTTCTTTCCCAATGGCGTGTAAAAATCGTCAGCATGAGGTGAGGCCTAAAGCGCTTATTGAGGCGTTAAAATATGCCGGAAGAGTGGTGTCAGCACAAGATTCGTTACTTGATTATCAAGACAGCAACGCGTATCTCGAAAGTACCGGTGTGATGGTGATGGATCATAGTAACAGGACGATTTATGCTGCTTTGTCGCAACGTTGTGACCGTGAAGTGTTAGAAGATTATGCCAATCGAATCGGTTATCCGCGGGTTGTTTCGTTCCAAACGGCTTTGCCTTCAGGGCAACCAGTTTACCACACTAACGTGATGATGGCGGTAGGTGAAAACTTCTGCGTTATTTGTGATGAAGTGATTCCAGAATTTGAACGTCGATTTGTTGTGAAATCACTGGCGAAAGACAAGCAGGTGATTTCTATTTCATTGGATCAGATGAACCGTTTCTGCGGCAATATTTTGCAATTAGAGACTGTTAATGGTGATAAAGTGATTGCGATGTCGAAATCTGCCTTTGATGCTTTTTCTCCAGCGCAACGCTCACAGCTTGCGAGCCATGGTAAATTGTTGCCTTTTAACGTCAAAACGATTGAAAATATCGGTGGTGGTTCAGTGAGATGTATGCTCGGAGAGGTATTCTTGCCGCCTAGCTGCAACTCCAAGTAGTTCGGGTATAACTCATTTTTTTATTTACTAATAAATTACCTGTGGATGAAAAACTTGTTGCAATTTTTACATTTATAACCATGTTTGAATGGAAATAACGGAAAGCCAATAAGAATAAAAATAGCAAAAGCAAGAGACTTCCCCTTTGTGAATATTACTATTTCATTGCTATTACAGTCGTTGCAGCTGACGTTGTCATTCCCACTGTTGTCTGAAAATACAGCATCAACGTCATTTGAATAATCATGTGTCAGTATGGTGTTTGCTTTACCAAAATCTTGTTCAAATACCCACAGCTTTACTCCTCCTATTGCATCAGAGTAGAGCCACTGAGAATTTATGGTGTGTTCATAAGTTAAATGACAATCGATACCAAAAGAATGAAGCTTAGCTTTTGCTATATATGCCTCATGCGTAAAGGAATATCTAGAAACAATAACCATGACTAATAAATTATGACTTCTATCAATTCACACTCGGGGCCTGGTAAAATCGCATCTTCTGGAGGAGTAATACTTGGGTCACCATAAATAATCCCTATAAATTAAATATTTTATCCATTATCACTGATTCCAATATATAGGTGAACATATATGTATCACTGATGTGATGTATTTTTTAAAAGTTTTGTTTACTTGGCTTAATTTATAACTGTTTTATTGATTTTAATGTAGATCTGTAATTTATGAATAATGCAGAGACCGATTTTCATCATAGGTATCACCCATACTTTTTTGGGGCGGGGGAACCGCTTGCAGCGTTGAGAACTATTTTATAGTAAGTGATGGAGTCCATTACTTACCTTCTCCTTTCCTTAGTTTTTGTTTATTAAATATCTTGTCAGTTAAGAATTCACCGTACATTGCAAAGACATTCTTAGCGCTTCAATGTCGCACGTGGTAGGCGCTCTGGTGCATACTGTTGTGTTTGGTTGGTGATTGTATCTATATGTGGAATGGATTCTTTAACCAGATAAAAGCTTACCAAAGCCTGGATTATATAAAAATCTACATTTTAAGAGAGTAGTGTTAAGACATTAATTTTCGAAAATTTATAATGTGATTTTTGGTGATTTTAAGTGATTTAAAATGATGTTGAATATTAACTTGCGACAGGATTATTTGTTTTTTGATAGTGTTGTTAATAATGTTTTTCACATAAAGTTAATATTTGTTCATTATTTTTTACAAGTTACTAAGGATGTTATGACGTGAAGGGTTTAAGTAGATTTTTTTTGTTGGTTAGTGTTTTATTTTCATCTTGTGTTTTTTCAGAAAGCATTATTCATTCATCTAAGAAAGGAGTGGAGTCGATTATTCCATATAGAATGGAGTTTTTGATACATTTAAAATCTCGAGTTGAAGTTTACGGGGATATATTTTTAACCTCCATCAATGGCCAGCCGACGATGCAAAAAATATGGTCAGTAGATAGTGATCAAAATAACCGAGATTCTTTTGAGTTAGCAGTTCATTCTCAATCTGTATTCAGTGAGGTTAATCTCTCTCCCAATAATAGTTTTACTCTGCGTGGAACTCTTTTTAATAAAAATGCTCCGAATGGTGATAATGTGTTGTGTCATTTTAAAGAGGGAGTTTTTATTACAGAAGGTCAAATAGGTAATAGACTTCGTAATGTATTTGAGGCACCACATCGTGATTGTGATTATCTTCGCTTGCAGGTTTTTTCCCCTGTGGATTTCAACGGAACGCTACCACCAACAGCCGATGAACATGATTACATATTCCCAGAACATCTTGAAGACTATGTTGCTGGTACAAGAGTATTAGCAAGAGATGGCCATATTTATCAGTGCAAACCATTCCCGAACTCTGGTTACTGTGTTCAGTGGAATGAATATTCTAATCAATATGAGCCAGGTTCGGGTTCTGATTGGAATATGGCTTGGGATAAATGGAATTAAAGCCAGTAGTGGCTATGGTTGAAAACTAAGAGTTCAAGCCCACTTTTTTCAGCGGTGGTTATTATTTGGTTTGAATAAATTTGCTATAGGTACTTAATCGGCCATTGATATATTCAATACCACAATGAATATTTTGTTGCGTATTACCAACAATTTGGTATTCAACAATAAACTCACCGCTGATAACTTTAATAAATAAGAAACCATCGTTAACCTTCCATAAACCTTGCAGTTTTTTTTCACTAAATAGATCTTGCTCAACCAGCGTACCGTTAGGTTTGAGATGCAATGTAGAAGAGAAACCATCAACGTTTACTTTGACCCAAGGTTGCTGGTGCGCTTCGTAACTTAGGATTTTACGACGACATTTTACCCACTCTTTCAGTTCTTGTTCTTGTGTTGGAGTCAGTACTGGGAGATCTTCCATCTCTAAAAGAGTGTGATGTTTTTCGTACCAGAATAGTTGTAGATGAAGTAATTTCATTATTTAGTCGAGAATTATGCATCAAGGTGTTAGGCAGGGGGCAACTCTGCGTGATTGTCTTGGTGATGTCAATGGTCTTAAGGAAAACGTACAGCGCTCTCGGGGGAGGGAGCGCTGTACAATCCCTAGTGGGGATAAAATAGGCCCTGCGGTGAAGGACCTCGGAGCATGTTTTTGTTAAGTTATTTACAGGTTGAACAAACGTGGTAAGTCAGCAAAGTCGCAAGCTTGGTTTAGCCTGGCTTGGGCAACTCGAATATTGTGTTTCCATTGATCATCGTGTGCCCACATTTCAATGACTAATGGTACGACACACTGTGTTGCTTTTAAGGTATGGAAAATAGCATCGAAGTGAACCTCTCCCTCACCAATGACCAAATCTCGAAACTGCCCGGGAAACTCAGACGTGACACAATAGGTATCTTTAAGGTGGATTTGCGTGATGTGGGGCATACTCAGTGCTAGTTCTGTGCACACATCATAATTCCAACCTGAAATATTTCCAACGTCAGGATAAGCCGTAAAATAAGGTGACTGAATATCTCGGTTGAGAATTTCAAATTTACTGAGTGAGTTAAGGTAGTTTGTATCCATAATCTCAACAGCTAACATCACCCCAGCTCGTTCCGCCAGTTTTGCCGCATGACGCATGCCTTCAATAAAACGTTGATGTGTTGCTTTATTCGCTGGTTCGTAATAGACGTCATAACCAGCTAATTGAATGGTGCGTATACCCAATTTGTAGGCTAAGGTGATGGCCTTTTCCATGTGCAGCACTGCTTGTTCACGAATGGTTGGATCGGCTGAGCCAAAAGGAAACTTGCGATGTGCGCTTAAACACATCGACTGCAATGGTATTTGGTACTGTTCACATAAGCGGCGTAGCGTATAAATAGTATCGTCATCCCAGTCTAGGCGACGGCGGCGTTCATCAGATTCATCAACCGATATTTCGAGAAAATCGAAGCCAAGTTCTTTGGTTGCTGACAGTTTTTCTTCCCAGTTAAAGGCGTTAGGCAACGCTTTTTCATACAGCCCAACGCGATGACGTTGTAAGTGTTGATACATAACGCCTCCTAGTTCCAGAAACGATCGATTTGAGCGCGTAGTGCTTCAGCTGTTGCTCTTCCTTTTTCACCCGCAAGTGCGCGTCCTGCAATGAAAGTTTTGGCTTTGATGCCTTCGAATAAGTAAAGATCTTCAGGTACGATACCGCCAGTGATGGAAAGCTCTAAACCAAGCTCAGACAACTGACGCATTTTTTCTAGATCTTCATTGGTCCAACTGATTCCTGCCAATTCAGCATCTCTTGAACGATGATAAATGGCTTGTGTGATGCCTAAATCAACCCACGCTTGTGCATCTGCGAAGGTCCAGTTGCCGTAGATTTCAATTTGAATTTCTCTACCCAGTTCATCGGCAATATTTTTACACGCCCCAATGGTCGCTATGTGTGCTGCGGCTGATACGGTGATCCAATCGGCACCGGCTTCAAATGCCATACGAGCCAAAATAGCACCGCCATCGGTGGTTTTCATATCACAGACTAAGATATGATCTGGATGGTTGTTGCGCAGGGTTTTTACGGCGTTCATTCCTTCAGCAAAGGCGAGAATCGTGCCTACTTCAATAACATCAACAAAGCTTTCTACGTTTTTTGCTACTTCAATAGCGGAGATAAGATCAGTTTGGTCTAAAGCGATTTGGATCATTGGTTTGGTCATGATATTTATCCTTGAATTTTGTCACGTATCAGACGGGCAAGCCCATCGTGGTTATTGTTGGTTGCACAAATGAGTTTGGCGTGTGATTTGACTGTGTCATCGGCGTTGTGCATTGCTACACCAAGCCCTGCATACTCAAGCATGGAAATGTCGTTATGGTTGTCACCCACCGCCAGAACATGGTTGGCGTGATAACCAAGGTCGGCGACATATTCCGCAAGACGCAGCCCTTTATTGTTACCTTTTGCAGCAAAGTCGACTCGGTTTGACCAAGAACGTTCTCCGTTGAATTTTTCTTTAACCCACGCTTGTTGCGACAATCGTTCAATGGAACTTGGTAACCCTTCAACCACAAATTTCCAGATGAACGGCTCTTGTTTGGCTCGAGTACTGAATGAATCGATTTTTTCGATCTTTGGCCGATGTTCCGCAGGGTACTGGCTTGCCCATTTCTCCAGTGCTTGCATGTATGCAATCGGGTTACAGTTGGAATAGGTCATCGCATCGGTAACGTACATCACCAGTTTCATTTGAAACTCTTTGGCCAGTGAGAGAAACGTTAATGCATCTTGTTTGTCGATCGCGTTGTGTTTGAGCACTTGATCTTTTTGATAATCATAAATATACGTACCATTACAGCAGATAATAGGTGTGGTTAAGCCAAGCTCTGAGTAATACGGTTTTGCTGCCGTATGATGGCGACCGGTAACTATCACTACATGGCAATGCTGCTGCGCCTGTTGAATGGCCATTTTGACTTCGGGATGGATGGTGTGTTCATCCGTCAAGACGGTGCCATCAAGATCCAATGCGAGGACTTTATACATAGTGATTACCTTTGCCCGTAATAGGCGTTGTCGCCATGTTTACGCAGGTAGTGCTTATCAGACAGCTCTGGTTGAATCTTGATACCGCTATTAAGTGAACGGGTTGCTAACGCCATCGCAGAGATCTCTTCCAGTACTACCGCGTTATGCACTGCATCATTGGCATCTTTACCCCATGAAAATGGGGCGTGTCCTGCCACGATGACACTCGGAACCGCCATTGGGTCAATATTCCGATGTTTGAATTCTTCAATGATCACCAGCCCAGTGTTTTGCTCATAGGGACCAGAGATTTCATCGTAAGAAAGTTTGCGAGTGCAAGGAATATCACCGTAAAAATAGTCAGCGTGCGTGGTACCTAATGCTGGAATATCAATTCCGGCTTGAGCCCAAATAGTGGCGCTGCGCGAGTGTGTATGCACCACACCACCAATGCTTGGATATGCTTTATATAGTTCGATATGGGTGGCGGTATCGCTGGAGGGGTTGAGATGACCTTCAATGATATGACCATCGAGATCGACGACAACGATATCGTCCACTTTCATGCCATCGTATTCAACACCCGAAGGTTTAATGGCGATGACACCAAGTTGGCGATCAATCTCAGAGACGTTGCCCCAAGTAAAGGTCACTAAACCATATTTGGGTAGTTTGAGGTTTGCGTCGAGTACTCGCTGTTTCAATGCATTGTACATAATATCCTCACTAAGCCATTTGAGCTGCTAAAGCTTCATCAATCACTTTATAAACATCATCTTTGCTACGGCAACGGCGCAGTTTGTCGAGATCGACACCGCTTTCGCTTTCTTCATCGTCAAGCACTTGTGTTACTTCCATCAACCCTTCCATATGCTCATCAGAAGAGCTTCCCGCCAGTGTGATCAGCACATCGACAGGTTCATCTTCACCATCAAAATAAATCGGTGAGTCGAGTGTCACTAAGGCAAATGCGGTTCTAATGACACCATTTTCAGGGCGTGCATGGGGCAGGGCAAGGTTTGGTGCAATAACAATATAAGGGCCTAATTCTTCAACACTGCTGATGATGGCATCGTGGTAGCGTGGGTCTATCGCACCGGAGGCGATGAGCATATCGGTACCGATTTTGATCGCTTCTTTCCAGTTGTTAGCTGATGCTTGCAGTTGAACCGAGTTGTTATCGATTAATGACTGTTTGAGTCCCATAATTCTATCTCCAGAGGTGGTGCCAGTCGGGCTGGCACCTATTGTTTTTGTATTGAGTGGGTTATTTCAGTGTCACAAAGTTTTTGTCGATAATATCGAGTAGTTCATCACCGAAAGAGTTCGGGTTAAGCATGTTTTGTACACCGAGTACAAATTTGCCGTCACCGGGTTCCATCTCTCCAGATAGATGTTTTGACGATACAATGATGTCGGTTGAGGCCAGTTTTGACTTGTAGTCAGACACAGCACAGGAATCCATGACGTGTGGAATCCCTTTTTTCTCTAAGTATTTGCCAATTTTCATTTTCATCATCATCGAAGAACCTTGGCCGTTACCGCATACCGCTAAGATGCTGACAGGGCGAACACCATCACTCGCTTTAATTGCTTGCTCTACCGCCGCCATTACTTCTGGCTCTTCGGATACTTGCACCATGCCTTGTGCGTCTTCTTCAGCACGAAGTTGTTTCGAAGCAAAGAACATGTACACACCAGCTAGCGCTACAAGGACAAAGAAGAACAAGTTAGACGCTGACAAACCTTGCATAATAGGAGGGAATACCAATGCCCAGTCAGCCATGCCCATCCAACCACTAAACTCTGTACCGTGTTGGTTGAAGATATGAATAGCCCAAGCAGAGCCAACCACTTCGATAACACCCATCACAAAACAGATCTTCATTACTGCGCGCCAGCCGCCAAAGTGGTTGGCGAACACACCAATCGTTGCGTTAGAGAAGAACATCGGGATAAAGCCAGGAATGATCATGATTGGCGCATCAAATGCCAACATCGCAAGAACCGCGGTAAATTGGCCGATAGCACCCCACATGAAACCAAATACCATCGCATTGGGTGAAAAGGCATAGATAGCGGCACAGTCAATGGCTAGTACCGCATTAGGGATCACGCGTTCTGAAATGCCTTTGAACGCTTCAGAAAGTTCAGCCACAAACATACGCACGCCTGCGACAATGACTTGAATGGCTACCGCAAATTTCAGGCCCGTTTCAAGAATGTAGATAGACCAGTGGGTCTTACCTGCCATTTCTTGTAGGTTATCCAAGCCAAAAGAGAGCAAGATAATGCCGAAAAATACCGTCATCACGATGGCTGTTGCTGCGATGCTGTCATGGAAAATATGCAGCCATTTAGGCAATTCTAGGTGATCAACACTTTCATTTTTATCACCTAATTTCGGTGCCACTTTAGTGGCGATCCAAGAGGCAACTTGTTGTTGGTGACCAATCGAGAAGCCTGCGCCACCCGTGACCGCTTCGGTTGGTTTGAACATGATGTTTGAAGAGATCCCCCAGTACAATGCCATCAGTACTGCGGAATAGATGATGGTTTCCCACATGCTTGTGCCTAGCACTAGGTAGAACACTGCTATCAACCCAGCTTGCTGGAACATGATGTGCCCGGTAAGCATAATGGTGCGGATGCCCGTGTATCGGCGAAATAGGACCAGAAGAATGTTGATGCCGAGTGCAAGAAGAACGGTATAGCCTACCCAAGAGTAGTTATCACCCATGATCTCCATAGTTGCCATCATTGATGTATAGGGATCAATCACTGACCCGGTCAAACCGTGATATTCGGACAGCTTAGCAATCACAGGTTTAAAACCTGCAACCAATGTGCCTGCTCCGACTTGCACCAACATAAAACCAACGATGGTTTTAATTGATCCTTTGATGATGGTGGTCGCGTCTCTTCTTAATAACCAGTATCCAATTAAGGTGACTAAGCCTAGCAGCAAAGGTGCTTTAGTCATGACTTGGCTATAAAAAATGTAGAAGATATCGTACAAGAACTCCATATCTTTACCCCTTGATTATGTATTTGTAGTTATGTTTATTCCCGTCTTACTAGAAGCTGGGTGTAGGTTCGAGTGAATAAATCAGATTGTTTTGATCTTATTCAGTTTTTGCTCACGAAATAGACTTTACCAATCAAAAGTAATCATTCAATGCTCATTTGTGATTATTTTGATTTTTATCAATTTTGCCGTTAAGCGAAAGTATTATTTGATACACAGGTCACTAAAAAATATTTATTTCAATTTAAATCAATGACTTATTGTTTCTTGTGATCCGATAGGAAATTTTATCTGCATAGTGTTTGACATAATATGGTCTGAGAAATAGAATCAAAACAAATCATTAATAGTCACCAAGTAATCACTTGATGAAAAAATAAGGTGATAACCATGAACGAAGTACAGAGACATAATGAAATCCTGTCTTTGCTAGATAACATGCGCACCATTAATGTCGCGCACATTATCGACAAATTTAACGTGTCGCCTGCGACGGCAAGGCGTGACATTTCGAAACTCGATGAACTAGGTAAGTTAAAAAAGGTTCGTAATGGCGCAGAGCGTTTAGAGATTAAAAAAAGAGCTTGGACTCCGCTCAATATTGACAGTACGGATCATTTCCATGAGAAATCAAATGTAGCGATGGCTGCGGCAAAGTTGTGTAAACCCGGCGATAGCGTGGTGATCAACTGCGGCTCAACCGCTTTCTTGCTTGGGCAAGAGCTATGCGGCCAAGATGTACAAATTGTGACCAACTATTTCCCGCTCGCGAGCTATCTCATCAATGAAGATCATGACGATGTGATTATCATTGGAGGTCAATACAACAAAGCTCAGAATATTTTCCTAAACCCCGCACCGGATGCGTTAGGTGGTTATGCTGGCCATTGGATGTTTACCAGTGGCAAAGGTTTAACGGAAAACGGCTTGTATAAAGCCGACATGCTAACTGCCGTGGCAGAGCAACAAATGCTTGAACAGATTGGCAAGCTGGTTGTGGTGGTTGATAGTTCAAAAATTGGGCAGCGAACTGGTATGTTATTTTGCTCGGCGAACAAAATTGACATTGTGATTACGGGTAAAGATGCCAACCCCGATGTCATTGAAGGACTTCGACAGCAAGGAATAGAGGTCATGCTCGTGTAGATGACGTTTATTCTCTAACCCATTCTAATAAATAAAACATTGGCTCAGTGTCTTAATTTCAGATTAAGACGCTTAGCTCCCTACATCCTAAAAATTGTCTAACTTATTGTGAAATAAAAGGTATTGTTATGAGTAATGTGAATGAAATTACCCGCGAGTCATGGATTCTTAATACATTCCCAGAGTGGGGAACATGGCTAAATGAAGAGATCCAAAATACGGTTGTGGAAGCCAATACTTTCTCGATGTGGTGGCTTGGTTGTACTGGTGTATGGCTGAAAACAGAAGGGAACACCAATATTTCTATCGATTTTTGGTGCGGAACCGGTAAGAAAACGCAAAAAAATGCATTGATGAACCCTCAGCACCAAATGATGCGTATGGGCGGGGTGCGAGAACTGCAACCTAACCTCAGAACTTCGCCTTTTGTGATGGACCCATTTGGTATTAAAGAGATTGATGCGGTGCTAGCAACACATGACCATGCTGATCACATTGACATTAATGTTGCGGCAGCGGTATTGCAGAACTGTGGTGAGCATGTGAAATTTATTGGCCCGCAAGCTTGCGTCAATTTATGGCTGGGTTGGGGAGTACCAGAAGAGCGCTGCGTTGTTGCGAAAGTCGGTGATTGTATTGAAATTGGCGATATGAAAATTAAAGTGCTCGATTCGTTTGACCGAACTGCTCTGGTTACTTTGCCTAAAGGGGTTTCGTCTTACGACAAAGCGATTTTAGATGGAATGAATGATCGCGCCGTCAACTATTTAATCGAAACCACTGGTGGTTCAATTTATCACTCTGGTGATTCTCATTACTCTAACTATTACGCTAAACACGGTAATGAATATCAAATCGATGTGGCTTTGCTTTCTTATGGTGAAAATCCACGTGGTGTGACCGATAAAATGACCGCATCTGATATTTTACGTGCGGGTGAATCATTAGATTGTGAAGTGGTGATCCCATTCCATCATGATATTTGGGCGAACTTCCAAAATGACCCGCGTGAAATTGAAGTGTTGTGGCAAATGAAGAAAGATCGCCTGCAATACGGTTTTGCCCCGTTCTTCTGGCAAGTTGGTGGTAAATATACTTACCCGACAGATAAAGGTCGCATGCATTACCAACATTTTAGAGGCTTCCGCGATATCTTTGTTGATGAGCCAGAATTGCCATATAAAGCGTTTCTATAATGTAACCAACAAGAGGCCGAATTCGGCCTCTTTTCTTTTTCCTATTCTAACCCACGGATTTCAGAAGTTGCTATCATTTCTAAGTCATCACGTAGAGAATGGTAGGTAACAGTAATACGTTGTACTTAAAGGATTACTTGCTCTATTTGTGCTGGTGGTTGATAGTGCAAAATGGTCATTGAAGTTGGTGATTGCAATAATTCATTTTCAGCATGACCGGGCTGTACATTGCGCAGGTTGGTGTCACAAATGACTTGCCAATTTTGGTCGCGATCACTAGGGAGGGTAAAGCGAGCCGGTGCGTTAGTTTGGTTAATGAGATAAAGCATTTCCGCTCCGTCTGTACCAATGCCCATATGCAGAGCAACCGAACTTAATCGATTCCAATCATCATGCTCCATTAAAGTGCCATCAACACGACGCCAGAAAATGCGGTTACAATTTCGTTCCTCGCCACTAAACGCGCGAATGAAGGGCACCATGTAGGTTTGGCGTGCTGCCACCATCTCTGCTAGCCAGTCTTTAAAATAGGTTTTTCGCTCGGTCATACTCCAATTGAGCCAACTGATCTCATTGTCTTGGCAATACGCATTGTTATTGCCTTGTTGGGTGTGTGAAAGAACATCTGCACTCAGAATGTGTGGAATACCAAATGCAAAAAGCAGGCTGGCCATCATATTACGTTTTTGCTTTTCACGCGTGGCGATGATCACCATATTCTCGGTTTCGCCTTCAGTGCCATAGTTGTCTGAACGGTTATCGCCGTGCCCATCTCGATTTTGCTCACCGTTCGCTTCATTATGCTTGTGTTTATAAGAAACCAAGTCCTGCATGGTGAAGCCATCGTGATAGGTAATGTAGTTAACTGTGAGTTTATATGGCCAATTTGCTGCGCTATAAAGGTCACGAGAACCCATCAAACGGGTAGCAAATTCTTTCAGGTAACCTTGGTCACCACGCCAGAAGCTACGTGTAATATCACGCAGTTTGTCATTACATTCGTTCCAGCCGAGTGGGAAATTACCCACTTGGTATCCGTTAGGCCCAATATCCCACGGTTCAGCGATAAGTTTGATGTGTTTTAAAATAGGGTCTTGGGCTACGGCTTTGAAAAAAGCGGCATCTGGGCTGAAGTTATCGCCATTACGGCCAAGCGTTGCCGCGAGATCGAAGCGAAAACCATCCACTTTATACTCGCTAACCCAGTAGCGTAGTGTGTCCATGACAAGGTTAAGCGCTGGTTGATAAGAAAGATCAACCGTATTACCACAGCCAGTAAAATTCGCGTAATGCTGGCCATGCTTAAGGTAGTATTTAGGATCGAGTGCTTTTAAATTAAACACTGGGCCATCTTCGCCACCTTCAGCTGTGTGGTTATATACCACGTCTAATATCACCTCAATACCGTGTTTATGCAGCTCTCGTATGGTCGTTTTTAGTTCAATGACTGCATCATTTTGGGCATAGCGTGGATCGGGTGCCATAAATAAGTAGGGGTTATAGCCCCAATAATTCACTTTTCCCATATCTAAAAGATGAGGCTCATGCATGCATGCGGCAACAGGTAGAAGCTGTAATGTGGTGATATTTTGTTGGCGATAAAATTGCAGCATTTCATCGCTAACCAAACCTAAATACGTTCCTCGCAGCATTTTAGCAATCTCAGGATTGCATTGCGTCACCCCTTTGACATGCGTTTCAAACAAAACCGTTTCATCGCGTGGAATATTAGGTTTAGTGCTAGATTGCCAATCAAAGCGATCATCAATCACGATACATTTCGGCAACTGAAAACTTTTTTTGGAACTAAAAGGGGTTTTGTAGTCTAAGTTTTTGTCTATCGCTTTTGCGTAGGGGTCTGAAATATAGTGTGGCTCTTCTTCATTTAAGATTACATACCCATATTTCTGACCTGCTTTTACGTTTGGTATATAGGTGTGTTGGATACCTGCATATTCATTGTCTAATGCATGTGTTGCGTAGTTACCCTCATCATCAAAGAGTGCGAGTAAAAGTTGTTTATTAGCCGGAGCATAAATAGCAAAGTTACAACCCGCTTCGTCAACGGTTGCTCCTAATGGGTGAGGGCTAGAAATAGTACTTTTCATAAGGTTATCTTTATTGTTATGTCGCTTCACATCGTCGTCGGTTTAAGTAAAAAGCTTTGTTGTTACTAGGTCAAGCGTCTAATGAATAAAATGTCGATGTAATTTTATTTCATTTTCATTGCCTAATTGTAGTGAAATAGTGATCAGCTATGCATTTTGTATTCCCTTTTGTCAGAAGTAATTGATCTCCTCCCCCTGAAATACGTGATCGATGATTCAAAAACACCATACTGTAAAATTTCTCCTCCTTTCTCCTCCCCCTTAAATAACTTTAGGGTGGAGGAAGCCATCCCCTTACGCCTTTAGTAATCTTCTCACCGTTGAAACAACTGGGGACCTAGTCCCGTCTTACCTCTTCTTTTGGGTTCTATCTGTCAACTGCCTTGCAGGTTCCAATAGGAGAAGAGAGAAAGTTTTAAATATTGTCCGTAATTAAAATTTTCCAATAAATATAAATCGTCCTTAATGGAGTTAAGAATGAAAAAAGTAAGTGTAATTGCTGCCGCAGTGGCATCAGCATTGTTTGCCGGTTCCGTATTCGCTGAAACAGAAGTAGCGCTAGATGCAGTGTCTGGTGATAGTGCTGCACCAAAAGTAGAAAAAGTAAATGGTACTGATGTACTTAAAGATGGCTGGGAAGTGCACGGCTATGCTTCTATGAACTTCCGTATGGTAGATGGTGAAACGGTTGATACTGAATTTGGTAAGCCAGATTACAAAACAGCAGGGACACACGGTAAGAGCACTAACCAAGTTGAATTTGTAATCAAAAAGCATACAGAGCATGCAAACGGTGTTTGGTCTGACTTTGTTGTTCGTACTGAGTATGGTAATGGCAACTCATACGCATACTCTTCGCCAGGTAGCCAGAAGGCGAATGACACTGCCCAGTTTGAAGTAAAAGAGACTTTTGTTGAAATTGGTGGTTTGTCATATTTAGGCGAAGATACTTCTATTTGGGGTGGTCAACGCTACTTAAACCGTGCTGCAGGTCTACTTTCTGGTGAATTCTGGAAACAATCTTCAGGTGTTGGCGCAGGTATTCAAACTAAACTTGCTGGTAATACTGCTGGTTTTGCAGTAGTTACTGCTGATACTGATGGTGATATTAATAATGGGCCAGGTGCTGATGGCCGTGAGACGTTGATCTCATATGATTTATATTACTACGGTGTCGATGTTGGTTTTGGTAGCTTAGACTTTGATTTCAAATACATGGAACAAGCTAACAAAGACAGCAACGCTGATGATGGCTTCGGTGCTGCAATTACGCTAAATACTAGCTACTACGGCCTAGATGGTTGGACTCAGAATGCGATTGCTTACGGTAAAGGCGTAGCTCAAAACCGCGGTGTTAACTTTGGTAGTTGGTCTGGCGGTGACGACAATGCTGAGTCTATCTTCTTGACTTCTTACGGTGTGTTGAATATCTCTGAAAACTGGCAAATGGGTTCTGAAATAACTTATTTTGCAGCGTTGGATGAGTTGTTTGGTGCTGATGACTTGAAACGTTTTATCGTTGCGGTTCGTCCATCTTATAAAGTAAATGATAATTTACGTATCGAAATGACGGGCTCATATGCTCATGAAGAAGGTGCTGAAGGTTACTGGGGCCGTACTGGTGATGACGTAGAAAGCGATATTTTCAACGTGGAATTAGCCGCTGCATTTACGGTCAATGCTGATTACTTCGGTCGTCCACAAATCAAACCATACATCAGCTATATCTCTGCTGATGATGAAGCAAGTGCATCACAAATTGGCATCAAAGATGGCAAAAACGAAACAGTTATCGGTGTTCACACTGAAATCTGGTTCTAAATCAAGTAAACTTCAAGGCAGCCTGTTGGCTGCCTTTTTTGCTTTGTAAATGATAGAGAATAACGATGAATAATAAAAAATCATTAATAACCCTTATCCTCGGAACTGCTTTGACTGCCTGCGGTTCGGTCCCATCGACCTCAAATATTGCATCTATTGAACCTATCCCATACGAAAAAGTATGCTGTAATCGCTATGCTGAGTTTCCTTGGGTTGAGCTACAAAGCAATGAAAGTATTGAGTTTGATATTGATGAAAGTGCACCTATTGGCCACTTTTCTGATGGGAATAGCTATTTTAATGCTTTTCAACTTCCTCATCGTTCAGCAAAAGTGCAAATTCGATTGAGCAGTTATATGCTGAATAATTCGGTATTCTCACCCAAAGTAATAATGCTAGATAAAGCCTTTAATATTGTGTCAGAAACTGAATTATCACAATTTGAAGTTGAAACATCAGACGCTTTTACGAGAAATCAGTATCGCTTGGATTTTAAAGTTGACGCAACTAAGACACCTTATTTTGTGATTTATACGCCCGAGCAGTACTTAGGTCAGAAAGTAAAAGTCGATCATCCAGCAAAAGTGAGAGCAAAAGAGCTAGGTGAAGCTATGCCGATGGTTACAGATCCCACTTATGTTTCGGAACACTTTGGTAAGCTTAAGGTAGAGTTAAAGACATTGTCATTACAGTCTTATCAAGCAGATAAATCCGTTGAAAAACCAGCACCTAAAGTAGTATCAGAGCAAACTGTAGTGACCACGATTGTTCAGCCAGAAACGAAAAAATATTACATATCTGCCATCGAAAATGCAGTCAAGGCTGGCGATGTGGCGAAAGCTCTGAGTCTCTTAGACGAAGCGAAAATGTTGAATGTTGATGGTGCGCAGCAAGCATTCATTAAAGCAGTTAATGCAAAATAATTTAAAATTCACCCGAGGCGTTCCGATTAGAACGCCTTTATTTTTTAGGGGGCAATATGCATTTTAATTCCAAAAGATTGATTCTTCTCCGTGATTTTTATATGCATTAACTTGATAAAAACGGATGGTTCGTATCTATCTGTCTTTTGATTATGTTATTTTGGGTGTAGTCATGAGTTTTAATTTAGAGTTGAGAGCCTGCCACTATAACTCAAGATCACCACGTTGACGTCATGACCTGAAATACGCACCTTTTTAGAACGAAGAGTAAAATTAAAACTCGCCTTTGATTTGAGGATTGTTTTTAATTAACTCCTTGAATTGCTCTAACAGTTCAATGCTTTGTTTATTTTGTTGACCGTCTTTATGTAAGTAAGCCCCAATCGTTGCTTTGCTGAAACACTCCTTCATCTGTAAAGGTACAATATCAAAACCACCAAAGTAATCTCTCATCGTCATTGGATAAGGCAAAATAGCATCACTGTTTTGTAATAAATCAATCGCGGTTAGTAGTGAGTTAGTATTGTAGATAACCTTCTCTTGTAAATAGTGACGTTTTTGAAAGGTCGTTAATTCTTCATTCTGCTGCTGAACTAAATGCGTAAATCGTTTTTTTGCGGCCCCTAAATCAACCGATGGAAAGCGAGCAATATCTTCATTGCTGCAGGTGATTTCTAGTAAAGGATGCCCTTTTCTTACATAGACTTCTTCACTACATTGGAAAAGAGGATGGAATAATATGTCTTCATATTGTGCTAGGCCGAGTATTTCATGACCGACAAAAATGCTGATTTCATCACTGAGTAATAAATTCATTAATTGCAGATGATTCCCCACATCAATCAAGATATTGCTGTGGGGATAGGTATCTCTAAAATTTTGTACGCAGTCTCGAATAAACAAGTGCCACCATGCGTCACCACAACCAATTTTGAGTTCGGTTTGATGTCTGAGTTTGTTCTTCTCTAATTTATTGAGGGTGTTTTCATAGAGGTTTTGCATTATTTTTGCTTGCTCGTAAAGTAACTCACCACTGGAGGTTAGATTAATCCCTTTTGAATTACGATTAAACAATTTGCTGCCTAGCTTCTCTTCTAGCTTATGCATGTTGTGGCTTAATGTCGGTTGACTTAAACAGAGGTTATTAGCGGCTTGGGTGATGTTTTGAGTTTTAGCTACTTGAATGAATTGAATCATTAATTTAAACATAATAGCCCTTTATTTTAATAAGAAAGAGCTATTTTATGTGGCTTACTATTTGATATCTAGCAATTACTTTTTATTTTGATACATGGCGAAGCTAAAGGGTGCCAATGTTAACATCTCTTTTAATTTGCAATCGATTTCGTTATAAATATCAATGACATTACGATTCGATAGTTCATCAGGAAGAGTAATATCGGCTGTGTTATTACTGTTATTCATAACAATAGTAATACACTCGTCTTTTAAGACTTTTTGGTAGATAAGGCATTGCTGCTCATTATTACTCATTAACCAATTAATATTATGAGTACGTAGAGCTGGGTGTTGTTTGCGTAATTTGATGATCTGCATGATATGTTGCTTCATGCTCATATCATGCTTGCTCTCATCCCAAATCATGCATTTACGATTTAATGGATCGGCTCCGCCATCTAAGCCAATTTCACTACCATAATAAATACACGGTGTACCACTGTGGGTAAATTGGAATAAATAGGCCAGTTTCACTTTCTCTTTATTGCCATCACAACGGTGAAGAATACGAGCCGTATCATGGCTATCTAATAATGAAAACGCCACTTCATTAACCGTAATAGGGTAGCTTGCATTCACGTCATTGACTGCGTATTTGAACTGATTGGCACTGAGGTTTCCATGAGCAAAAAATCCTATCATGGCATCGGATAATGGGTAATTCATTACGGCATCAAATTGGTCACCAGCAAGCCAATTCATCGAGTCATGCCATGCTTCACCCAAAATATAGATCTCAGGTTTAATCGCTTTTAACTCATCACGAAAGCGTCGCCAAAAGCGTTGATCAACTTCGTTTGCGACATCTAAACGCCACGCATCGATGTTGAAATTACGCACCCAGTACTGACCAACTGCAAGTAAGTATTCCATCACTTCTGGGTTTTCGGTATTTAACTTTGGCATGTTCTGCGCAAAGGCAAAGGTGCGATAGTTGAGATACTCTTTACTGTGCTGATCTTTTTTAGACTCGTCTATAAGTGGGAATTGTTCAACATAGAACCAATCAATGTATTTTGAGTCTTTGCCGTTTTTGATTACATCTTGCCATTGAAGAGAATCGGCACCAATGTGATTGAATACGGCATCTAGCATGACTTTCATGCCACGTTTGTGGGCTTCTGTAATTAGCGTTCTTACCGTGTCGTCATCACCAAAAGCAGGGTCAACTTTTAGATAATCAACGGTATCGTATTTGTGGTTAGTCTTACCTTGAGTAATCGGCGTGAAATATAAGCCGGTAATACCGAGATCTTGCAAGTAATCAAGGTGGTCAATGACGCCTTGTAAATCACCCCCAAAGAAACTGTTGGTTTTTGGATCTTCAGAGCCCCAAGGAAGAGCATTGCTTGGTGAGATTGAGGGATCACCATTGGCAAAACGCTCAGGAAATATTTGATACCAAACCGTCTCTTTTACCCAATGTGGTGGGCTAAATACATCGATTGGGTTCATGTATGGGAAGCAGTAAAAATTGAGTAATTGGCTTAATACGGGATCAGCATCATCTGTAATGGTGAAAATTTGTTTTTCAGTAACGAGCAGTGTTTCGTCTTCTTTGCCTTCAAGAATAAAAGCATAACGAGCACGGAAAAATCGTGGTTGTGCTTCGCAGAACCAGTAATCAAACAATTCTGTTTCACACTCTTTTTCCATGACAAAGTTTTCGCCGCCACTCCAACCCATGGCATCTTCTGCATTTAGGTTGCCGCCGCCGCCACCCGATGTCCAATCGTATGGATCACCAATTCGTAATGTGGCGTTATCGATTTCGCCCTTTGCTGTACGAATGCGTAAATGAAGCGTTTCTTTATCATAAGTATAAGAATAACTTGAGTGAGATCTATGATAGATCGCTGCTTTTGTAATCATGATTAATACCGTTTAATGAAAGTACCAACCCGAATAACTTCTGACGTAATAGCCACCCAGGTTGGTATAATATTTAAATATGAAATTCTATTTTTGGTGCGTTTGTTCGTAATATTTCACGACGCGTAATACTTCACTGACGCTCCACGCTTGGGCGAAACAACCACGAGATTGATTTGGTGCGTAGCCATCATAGATTTCAGCCAATTGGCCAATACAACCTTCATATAGGCCATCTTGGTTATGCTCAATAAACTGTTCAACAATACGAACTAAGTCTTTATCTTGTGGGAATTGGCGTAAGATCCCCATTAAGAATTGACCAATCATAAAGCCCCAAACTGTGCCTTGGTGGTAGGCCATGTCTCGGTCAAAATGCGAACCTGTACATATTGCTTTAAATTCAGGATCACTCATTGCTAGCGAGCGTAAACCCAACGGTGAATACAACTCTTTATAAATGGTAAGAATGACAGAGCGTGCTCTTTCTTGACTTAATATTGGGAAGGGAAGGCCAACGGCATAAGCTTGATTTGGGCGAATTTGTTGGTTTACTTCCCCTTCTTTAATCCAATCATTTAAGTACCCTGCATCATTGTAAAACTCATCGTTAAAGGTGGTTTTTACTTGTTCTACAAGGGCTGGTAATTCCGGCATCGGTTTATTCAGTTTTTGATTAAAGAAATCAAGAATAGAGAGCGCATTAAACCAAAGGGCATTAATTTCTACTGCACAGCCGTGTCTTGGTGTTGGTACGATATCGCCGTAACGAATATCCATCCAAGTCAGCTGATCAAAACCGCTGCCACCGCTGATCAAACCGTTATCAAGCATCTTAATCTCAAAGTCAGTACCGTTACGATAATGCTGATAAATGTTAGTCATACACTCGTATGCTTCATCACGGATAAACTCTAGATCGCCGCTCGCTTGGTAGTATTCATATAAGCTAACAATGAACAGTAGCGATGCATCAATGGTGTTATACATTGGCTCAACCCCAGCTTCAGGGAAAAGATTCGGCAGTACACCCCGGCGTTCGTAACGGATAAAAGTACGGAAGATCTGTCTTGCGTCTTCAAATTGATTGGTTGATAAATTACAGCCCCATAATGCAATCATGGTGTCACGGCCCCAATCGGCAAAGAATGGGTAGCCCGCAATGATGGATTTGGATTCTGTTGAGTCGCGATCTACCACAAACTGTTCGCTGGCACGAACCAATTGTTTTCCAAATCGGCTCTTTAGATTAGCGTGCTTGATGTACTCTTGTTGGCGCTTAATTTCTGCGTTAATCATTTCATCGGCAGTCTGTGCTTCTAGAGAAATGGCGCGATCTTCTTGTGCTTCAAATACTATCGAGAACTGCTCGTGCGTTTCAGTCCCAACAAAGGCAATGGTATGAAGCGCTACTTGAGCATCTGTTGCAGGACGACCATCGCGAGCATCATAAGAAAAGTACAGACCTGACTCATAACGAGGGGTATCCAATGCTGAATCTGCCCCATTGTGACGATAAATAAGTGCTTGACCGTTACTGGTGATTTTGCCTTCTTGATGCGTAAATTCTTGTTGTCTTGATAGGTTCTGTCCTTTTGCACAGAAGTGATATTTTGGTGTTACATTCAATGTAAATGCTTGTTTCAATGGATTGAATATTTGATAGTTAACCGCAAGACGGTTTACCCCTTGAGCCATCACAATCGTTTTGGTGATTTCAATACCACGGATACGATACGTAAACTCTGGAAGATGAGTTTGGGTAAAATTATCAAACAGTAGGGTTGAATCTACTGTGTCATATGGATTTACATTGGCTTGTGAAGAGAGCGGGTAAGGTTCGCCACTCGCTACCGTAATGCGGTCATCCAAATGACGAACAAAATTAAAGCGATTGTTTGGTGCAACAAGGCTTGCCATAAACAACGCATGATCACTTCGACTGCAAGAGCCAGCAAGAGTAAGAGAAGAATAACCACCTAATCCATTCGTTAGCAGGTAGTTCGATTCTTCAAGGCGATCCATATCGCGAAAATTTGCTTTAGAAAGAGAGATTTTCATGTGAACCTTACAATTAAATATCAAATGTTATCCCGTGTTTATTTTATTCACGCTGTAGGTGTTAAATTAACGAGGGAGTTTATAGTTAGCTTTTAATTTCGTTATAAACGAGTAACAGTTTTTGCACTTCGCCTTGGGTGTACGCGAGATCTTGGCTCTTTTCGTATCCCCACAGCGACGTAATTTGGACGTCATCTTTAGTCGGTGTTACTTTGAATGCCGCAATGCGTTCTTGCTCATTATCAGAAATGAAAAACAGATAAGGCTGAGGTTGTGTAAGCAGCGCGTTGTATTGAGAAGGCGTGGTATATACGGCATTCACGGCTTTGACGTTTTTTGTGCCATAAAATCGCTGGGCTTCGGCCAATACAGGTAATGCCATTTCTTGCAGTTGTTCGTAACTGCTTTCTACATGAAACGAGCCACAATCACTTGGGATCTGATCACGCAGTGCTTTGTATTGGGTATTAATGGTTTCTAGCGGCAGGCTTAAATAGTTATTTTCAAACTGTTGTGCAGAAGCAAATAGCTCATCATTATTCACACATTGTTTAAAATTTTGCTGCTGCTCAGTAAAGGTTGAGTAGTCAAACGATGGCTTAGGAAGGCTGCTGTAAGCAATAATAAAGCCGGTGATGAAAATAACGACAGCGACAGCAATATGAAGCATATAGTCATGAATGCGTTGAAGTTGGCTGCGAAAATTCAAAATGTGACTCCTTTCTCTACGGTGTAAATATGCTCTATAAGGCCACCTTTATTGCCCTCAATGAGGAGAGGGCAATAAAGGTGGCTGTGTTCTATTTCTTAAATTCAGCCGATTTGATTGAGTACTTGATGGACTCTTCCGTCTCAGTATCAAAGAAATGCAGCTTGGTATTATCGATAACTAAAGTGATTTTCTCGTCGATATCAACGTCTGGTTCGCCGGTGCCCAATGTGCCTACAAACATGTTCATTGGTGCGGCATTAAAGAACACGTTAATCGCATCACCTAAGTATTCGCTGTTAAGTGCGGTGACTTCAAAACAACAATCAGGGAATGCATCGCGGTATTTTTTGCCAGAACGAATGGCACTAGAGCGTGCGCCTAACGTAACTGATTTTCCGTTGTAGCCTGCGTCGTTTAGGATCTGTTGGTCACTTTCATTCAAGGTAATCGTGAAAGAGTGACACATGAATTGGCCGCCTTCGTAGGTTCCTTCAATAAGGTTCATTGATGGCATACCCATGAAAGTCGCTACAAAACAGTTTTTAGGGTTAGTAAATAACTCTTTTGGTGAACCAATTTGCTGAACTTCACCCATAGACATTAATACGATGCGATCAGCCATGGTCATTGCTTCAACTTGGTCATGGGTTACGTAAATTGTGATTGCACCTTTAGCTCTGTGCATACGAGAAATTTCAGTACGGGTTGTGGTACGTAATTTCGCATCTAAGTTACTTAACGGCTCATCCATTAGGTACAATTTAGGTTTACGAACCATGGCTCGACCTAAAGCCACACGTTGACGTTGCCCGCCAGACAATTCTTTAGGTTTACGTTCAAGGTATTCTTTTAAAAATAAATCGTCAGAAATACTATCAACCGAGTTTTTGATGTCATTACTTGGATAATTACGTAGCTTTAAGCCGTAGCCAATGTTGTCACGTACTGACATGTGTGGATACAGTGCATAGCTTTGGAATACCATTGCGATATCACGGTCTTTCGAGCTTACGTTATTGACAACTTCGCCATCGATAATGAATTCGCCGTCGGTAATGTCTTCGAGCCCTGCAATCATACGTAGGGTGGTGGATTTACCACAGCCAGATGGGCCAACAAGAACAATGAATTCCCCTTCTTCAATATCAAGATTGAAATCACGTACCGAGCAGGTGTCAGAATTAGGGTATTTTTTATTGATGTTTCTTAATGAAATTTTGCTCATTAGCCTTTTACTCCGCCAGACGTTAAGCCGCCCACGATATAATCTTGAAATTTATAGAAAACAATAACAGGCGGAATTGCTGCTAAGACTGCGCCTGCCGCGAATACGTTGTAGCTAGATTCTTTAATATTATTGATAAGGCCCATAAGGCCAACAGCCAATGTTTTTGCTTCTGAATCCATGCTTGCAATCAGGAACTTAGGCATGATGATGTCGCCAATTGGGCCCAAGAAACAGAAGATAGCGATAACCATGATCATTGGTTTTACTAATGGCAGCAGTATCTCTTTGAAGATCTGCATTTGAGTTGCACCATCAATTTTTGCTGATTCATCTAACGCACGAGGAATCGAATCGTAATAGCCTTTCATTAAAATTGTATTCATTGTGATGCCACCTGTGGTGTAGATGAGGATCATAAAGATATACGTATAAAGTGTGGCGTTGGCAGAGCTGTAAATACCGATAGAGTTCGCAATCGCATACAGAGCAATTAAGCCACTGCCTGATGGGATAATTTGAATAATCAGTAATGACATTAATGCACTTTTACGTGATTGGTAACGATAACGAGAATAAACAAACCCCGAAATTGTCACGATAAACGTAGAAAGGATCATTGTAATTATCGACACTAAGAAGGTATTTCGGTACCAACTCAAATAAGGCGTATCATTGAAAAGCTGAACAAAATTTTCCGTCAAACTGAAATTTTCAGGCAAGAACGACGTAGAGTACAGTGAGTTACTGACGTTAAATGCACTCATTAATGTCAATAATATCGGGTATAGAATGATCACTGACATTGAAATCAGAAACGCGTAACTAAAGATAACACCCATGTTTTTAGTGATGACGTGGCGGTTTAAACGCTTCTTTTTAATTTGGCATTCTAAAGGAATGGCTCTGTCCATTACATAACCTCTTCATTTTTAAAGGCACCTGCTTTTAGCCATGAATATAAGACCACGGCACCGACAACAGTACTGGTAATTAAGGTATACACCGCCGCTTCGTTGTATTTCGCATCCATCATTAATCGGAAGCCCAGAGATGAAATGGTATCTAGCGGTTTGTAAATTGAACCTACCGTTTGAACTGTCGCTTCGCCCAACATATAAACGATGGTGACGTTATTAAAGTTGAAGGTAAATTGGGTAATAAATACAGGGGCAACACTTATTAATATCAAGGGTAGAGTGATATCAAAGAAATTAGTCCATGCGTTACCACCATCAATTGCACTTGCTTCATATAAATCATCAGGGATGGTTTGTAATACCCCCGTTACCAAGATAAATACGTAAGGGAAGCCTAACCATGCTTGGATTAAAATGATGGTGATTTTGGCGTAATCAGCGTTTAAGAAGAAGCCAATTGCTGTGCTTACATCGTATTCATTACCGGTGAAGAACGGGATAACCATAGTGTTCATGCCACCAACTTTTGAGAAGAACAGTTGGAAAACAAGAATGGTTAAAAAAGCAGGGACTGCCCAAGGTAAAATGTACACAGTACGGAAGAACTTCTTCCCTCTGATGTGTTTATTGTTTGCTACAACGGCAAGGAGTGTACCTAGAACAATAGTCAAGGCTGAAGCACAGAAGGTCCAGGTTAGTGTCCATGACAAGGTTTCTTGGAATGCAGCAGCAGTACGTTCGTTCGTGAACAAACGCTCAAAGTTAGTGAAGCCTTTCCATTCAATTAGAAATGCAGGCGGTAAAACAGGGCGTTTGAAGTTAGTAAAGGCTACGACAATAGAAACAATCGCTGGCAATAAAGCAAAAACAAACAGCAATATGAATTTAGGTGCTGTAATTAGATTAGGTACGATTTCGTGTGATAATCCGCGTACTTTTTCAGTAAACGTAATCGCAAAACCAGATTCATCTATTTGTCGTTTTACGTCTTGTGCATCGCGAGCAAAGGCGTAGTGCAATGCGAAAAAGACCAAGATCATCATTGCGCCAACGGTTGAACCCACCATGATAAGAAAAGAATCATCTACAAAGCGCTCTGCACCAATAGTGATTTTTCCATTCGGTTGTTCGACAGCCAATAGACGAAAATTAGGAAGGGTAAATTGAATAAAAACCAATATCTCTAAAGCCAATATAGAGAACCCAAATAAAGCCTCTCGCATTCGACGTAGTGCAAGATGCCCACTGCCAGGAATCAGCATAGAGAGCCAGAATACAAACGGTTGACTCATGTAAATAACCTACTTATTTATTAGTGTTGTGTAGATATGTCATGTCTTTGTATTACACGATGCCGAATGCACTCGACATCGTGTAGTTGATTTGAAAACTAAGCTAGCGGATTACATGTCTTCGATATCAATTTCGATCGTATCAACGGCGGCGTCTAATACGGCTTTGACATCTTGACCTTGTGCGATTTGAGCAAGGCCTGTTTTCATTGGTCCCCACACTTTCATGAACTCTGGGATGCTTGGCATAGGTTGGCCGATATTTGTCGCATCAAAGATGGCTTTGTGTAGAGAGCCTTCTTTATAATTGACAGATAGGTTAGGTGACACTTCACGTGTTTCTGAATACCATTTGTTTGCATTTTCAGGTGTTGCTAAAAACTTGATGAAAGCACGCGCGCCTTCTTGGTTGTCACTGTAACCATTAATTGTCATCCCTTTCGTGCCAGTTAGCGCTTTGTATGGGTGACTGCCATCCCAGCTTGGGATAGGTGCTGCACCAACATTAATGCCTGATTTTTCAATGTCAGCAATTGCCCATGGACCGTTGATAATGGCTTTTACTTTTCCTTCCATGAAGTATTTCATCATGATGTCATAAGCAACGGTGTCATCTTGCATCAATGTCCAGTGACTTACGCCACTGTTATATAAACTTTGAGCCGCTAAACCTGCTTTGATTGAATCTGGTGTATTTAAACCAATATCTTGTGGGTTGTTGTCTTTGAAAATGTAGCCGCCATTAGACATAAATAGGCCGCCAGTAAAGTAGAAATCAGTAAATTTTGCAGCCCAATCTGAAGGTGGAATTTCTTGCAGTGTTTTTGGTGCTTCTTTTATCATGTCTTTGTTGTACAGAAACAGAGTCGTATCTGTAGACATTGGAAGCATGTAGGTTTGGCCGTTATAGGTTGATGCGTTGGTCGCTGCATCTGTGTAGCCGTTAACGGTAAAGTTGGTTGGAGCAATTAAATGTTGATCCGCTAGTTCACCAATACGGTCATTTGGGATCATGAAAATATCAGCAATGTTGCCTTTTTGAGTTGGTAGCGCTGCCAGTAAATCAAACATGCTTGTTGCTGCTACTTCAACCTTAAAGTCTTTTCCTTTATTGAACTGCTCTGCAAGTTCGGTGAAGTAAGGGACATAGCTTTTTTCAACACCAATAACGATGTTTTCTGCAGCCATTGCAGTGTTACTTAGTAATAGGGCAGTTGAAACGGCAAGCGATAATTTCTTAATCATTTTATTGTTCCTGAATAGGGGTAGAGGTTTAAATCGATAAAATCGCGCTGGTATATAATTCAACCATATCAATATCTTATATTTGGTATTGGGCGGTCTATCTCGAAATATTCCTACGATAGATTTTTGTCTGTTGATAAGGCAAACGTCATGAGGTGATCATAGGCCTTTGGTGATATACGGTGAAATGCTATTTATGTTTGGCGCCCATAGATAAAATCAATATCACATAGATAAATGTTATCTAACGCAACGATATCTAAGGTATGCATGGTCTTTGAAAAGTTAAAAACGTGAAGACAATAACAGTCTGTAGGAGGAGATAAAAAAGAGACAAAGGAGAAGAGATTTAGTGGTGTGCTTGCAATAAAAAGGTGACTATTATCTTCCCCCCTTTATGTTATGCAACCCAGGTAAATTTAGGGACTCAATCTTTTGGGATTTCTCCAGCCATTCGTTTTGTGTTGTCGGAAAATGAGCATTTTCACCCTCAGATTCGTGGTTAACTCAAGCCGTAAAACAGGCAAGATTCTTTGTTTTCCTCAATCAGTTTTTGGCGTGTTGTGAATCTAGCGTGCGCAAAGTATGGAAAGGGCAAGTCAATCGATTATTTCGTATTTACTGAAAGTCTTGCTGATTGAGTTTACCTGCTCCAAAAGCTTGGTTTGTTGTTGAAAGGTGGGCTTTGCTTTGTCAGCTAATTTATCACGGCTCTCACTTGGGCTGATTCTTGAATTACTCAACCATTGTAATTGTGGTTTTTAGTCGAGTAAAGTCGGTTTATCTTCTTGAATTTGAATAACAAATGGCTCAAGAGGGATTGCTAACGCGTGGCGGTTTTATCTCGGTGATTTTAGAGAGTCTAAGTGTTGAAGTCATTACTGAAACCTACAAAAAGGGGTACAGTAAACTGTACCCAAAATATGAACATGAAAATTGTGTTTATCGTTATTGAATTATTTAGTGATTTGTTTTGCAGCCATATCTAATGCTTCTTTAACCCCTTGTTTTCCTTGCATAGCATTATCAATCGCAGCCCCTTCAGCAAACCAATAGGCGGTCATTTGTGGAATGTTTGGCATGATCTCACCATTTTCAGCGTTAATCATTGTCGATTTAATTCGCTCATCACTTTCGAGTAGTTTTTGGAAGGATTTAAGAGTAACAGCCCCCAGTGGTTTGTCGTCATTCATTATTTTTAATGACTCATCTAAAAATAAGTAGTTTTCTAAGAACTCAACAGCTAAGTCTGTATTTGGGCTTGCAGCATTAATTCCGGCACTTAAAATACCGACAAATGGGTTGCCTTTACCATTATGTAGGGTTGGCAATACGGCAACGCCGTAATTTATGTCCATTTTATCTAAGTTGCTCCACGACCAAGGGCCATTGATTGTCATTGCGACGTCTCCTTTACTAAATGCCGCCTCTGACACTGCATAGTCCATATTAGGGTTAACAATTCCCTGCTGCACCATATCAACTAAAAATTGAAGACCTTTGATACCTGCTTCATTATTCACGCCAGTGCTCTTTGCATTATATCCACCTTCAATTTTTTCGAAGGCATAAGCACCTCCAGATGAAATGATTGGCCATGTGAAATATGCATTTTTCACATCCCACATAATGGCTTTTTTACCTTGTTTTTGCAGCTCTTCTTCGATGCTAGGGAGTTCCTCCCATGTTTTCGGTGGTGTTGGTAAAAGATCTTTGTTGTAAATTAATGATGGTGCTTCAATTGCTAAAGGGTAGCCGACTAATTTTCCATCAACAGTCACCGCATCCCAACTAAAATCCACTAATTTGTTTTTGAACTCTTTGCTTGGTTTTATTTCATAGAGCAAGCCAGACTCTGCGTATCCCCCAAATCTGTCGTGAGCCCAAAAAATAATATCGGGGCCACCACCCGTAGCGGCATGTTGCTGGAATTTGGCCTCTAATGATTCTGGGTGCTGAACAATGATTTTTATCCCCGTATCTTGTTCAAATTGTTTACCTATTTGCGATAAACCTTCATAACTTTTATCGCCGTTGATCCAAATCGTTATCTCACCCTCTTGCATCGCTATGGCTGGTGCAGCCATTAATGTGACGAGTGTACAAATGGACAGGTTCTTTATTGTTTTTTTCATCATTATTTTCCCGTTGATACCAGAGGTTCGAATCAAGAATAGGTTCTCGAATTCTTGAGTTGTTTATGTTCTGGATTCAATATAACGGCTTTTTATAGCAACAAGAAATAGACAAATATAGATTTGTTATAGTTAAAATCAATACCATGTTGTTTAGATTGATAGAGGTCAATCAAGTGGAGTATTCTAGTTTGAAGCCTCTGTATTAAAAATGTGAACGAGTCCAAAAAACTTTTTCTTTGTTGTTTTTTATGGTGTTCACGATATGCCTCCACTTAAGCATGGAGGCAATGAATTATGAAAAATATGATCATAATGGTACTATAAGTGAAGATATTGCAGCGATTTTTAATGCCTAAACATGAGTGGTTAAAATATCAATGAATGTCGTTATTTTTTCATCACAAATGCCTTGTTTAGTGTAAATACCAACATTGCCTTTTTTTTGGGTATTGATCACCAACGTCTCCATATGTTTGGATGCCATCCAGTTGCACATTCTGTCACTATAGGGCATTACGGCATCGATTTTTTCTAATATATCTAAACTAGCAAATAACGAGTCAATATCATAAATCGTTCTTTTGTTTTCTCTCTGTTCACTATATTGCTGAGCAAGTGATGCATGTTCTGCTAGCACCGAGCGGTGACGTGCATGGTCGGGTGTGACTCGTATTATTGGATATTGAGATTGCTTGAGCAACAACTGATCCTCACTGCACTTTTTCTTTTGTAATAGAGGGTGCTGTGGGCGAACGAATATAGCTTCTTGGTCTTGTAGGAGTGGGTGGAAATTGACTTTGCATCGCTCATGCAGGCCATGGACTTCATGCCCAATAAATAGATCGATGTCGCCTTGCACTAAATGGTGAATAAGCGATAGGTTATTACCAAACTCCAAGTGTATTGAACTATGAGGAGTCTGCTTTTGGTATTGTTCGACGGTATTTTTTACAAACAATTCCCACCAGGCCTCTCCAGTTCCTAGTTTTAATTTTCCTTGGTGTCGTTGCTGCATATCGTTGAACTGGTGCAAAAGGTATTGGTGTTTTTCCTGTTGATCTTGGACATATTCTTTAAATATCTGTCCATAAGCAGTGAGCTCAACCCCCTTTGAGCGTCTAACAAAAAGCGCAACCCCCATTTCATTTTCCAGTTTTTTGATCGCTGTAGTTAATGATGGTTGGCTAATATGCAGTTTTTCAGCGGCTTGTTTGATATTACTTTCCAATGCAACCATAAGAAAATATCGATGTATTTTATCCATTGAATATGACTCTCGACTGCATTAACTCTATCACATTAGACTTTAGTCACATTTTAAGCGATTACTTTTTAGTCTGACTGAAGATTAATTCTATGCAGTGATTTTGATTATGATTATGATATAGAAAATTACTATATCATAAGCGGGGTGTTCTATTTTATCTTTGCGTTAGATCTCATTATGATGTTTAGTAGAGCATTTAATATAGAGATAAATATCATGGAACAACAATGGTGGCATAGCGCGGTGGTGTATCAAATTTATCCGCGTAGTTTTTGTGATTCGAATAATGATGGTATCGGTGATTTAAATGGCATTATTAGCAAGCTCGATTACATCGCGGACTTAGGTGTCAATGTCATTTGGTTGTCTCCTGTGTATCAATCGCCCATGGATGATAATGGTTATGATATTTCAGATTATCAGGCGATTGCCAAAGAATTTGGGGCGATGGAGGATATGCAACGCCTAATGACTGAAGCCAATAAGCGCAAGATCAAAGTGGTGATGGATTTGGTGGTTAATCATACTTCTGATGAGCACTCTTGGTTTGTCGAAGCTAAAAAATCAAAAGATAACCCGTACCGAGATTACTACATTTGGCGTGATGCAAAACCCGATGGAGGTGTACCGGATGATACTGGCTCAATTTTTGGTGGTAGTGCTTGGCAGTGGGATGAAGAAACACAGCAATACTATTTCCATTTATTTTCAAAGCGCCAACCTGATCTAAATTGGGAAAATCCCAAGGTTCAGCAAGAAGTGCACAACATGATGAACTGGTGGATTGATCAAGGTATTGGCGGATTTCGATTAGATGTCATCGATTTAATTGGTAAAGAAATTGATAAAGGCATTACTGGGAATGGTCCGCGTTTGCATCCGCTGCTACAGCAAATGAATGCTTCCACATTTGGTGATAAAGATTTGCTGACCGTTGGTGAAACATGGGGGGCTACACCCGAGATAGCTAAGCTATACAGTGCGCCCAGTCGTCGTGAGTTATCTATGGTTTTTCAATTTGAGCACATCACTTTAACGTGGGAAAACGGTGACAAATGGAATCCAATCCCGTTGGATCTCAAACAGTTTAAGCAGGTGTTAACGAAGTGGCAGGTTGAGCTGGCTGATCAAGGTTGGAATTCACTATTTTGGAATAATCATGATCTTCCTCGTGCTGTGTCGAAGTACGGTGATGATAAACAATACCGAGTTGAATCTGCAAAAATGTTAGCGACAACATTACATTTTCTAAAAGGTACGCCTTATATCTACCAAGGTGAAGAAATCGGAATGACGAATGTCGCGTTTGATTCACTCGAGCAATATAAAGATATTGAAACGTTGAATTTTTACCGAGTAAAAACCGAATCCGGTGTTTCACACCAACATATGCTTGATGCTATTCATGAAAACAGCCGAGATAATGCCCGTACGCCGATGCAATGGAATGCTTCTGAACATAGTGGTTTTACACAAGGTAAGCCATGGATTGAAGTTAATCCAAACTATCCACAAATCAACGTTGATCAAGCACTGGCAGATAAACAGTCGATTTATTACCACTATAAAAAATTGATTGAGTTGAGGAAAAATCTACCTGTGATTGTGTATGGCGGTTTTACCCCAATTTGTGCTGACCACGGGCAGGTTTTTGCCTATGAGCGTGAACATCAAGGTGAGAGAATTTTGGTGGTAAATAACTTTTCTGCTACAGAATTAAGTTTAGCGCTACCAGAGCAATATTGGGCTCGTACTGTTGAATGCTTGATTACAAACTATCAAATGATCGACCGGTTAGATAAGGAAATAGTACTTAAGCCTTATCAATCATTTGCTGTTAAATTATAAGCCATTTCTCTATGGTGAACCACACTGAGCCCAAACCTCAGTGTGGTGATAAACCCCGTATGTTGCGTTTTTCCTGTCTCGACACTCTTCTATTCCCCCAAACTACAAACTATGGCGCAATTAGCGCAATTGCGCATAACACTCTGCAAAAGAGTGCGGTACTATCGTTCCGTACGTTTCTACAATTTTGATGGTGTGGCTGATTATCGCCACACTATTTGCGTAAAAAGCATCGATAACCGTCAGTTTTTCTCAAATATTGAGGAAAATGGTCGATAATGACATTAATCAATTAAATAAGATTTGAATTAAATGAGCACTATTGGGATTGCCATTGGCGCAACCGGACTATCACTCATCCTTATTTTTGTATGGATGCTGTCTCTATCGCTGCGCAAAAAGCGGCTAGAAGAAGAGCGAAAAGCAAGAGAGATCGCCTATCGTAAAGCGATTGAAAAGTCACGCGAGCAAGATAGACAAGATCGTTTATTTAAAGCAGAAACGGGCCACGTTCCGACCATTTTATATTTAGCCAAAGAGGCGGAGCGTACCAATATAAAAGAAGCTATGTATTGGTATGACAAAGCAGCAAATTACGACAACATTACCGGCATGTATGGGGTTGTGCGCATTTGTCAAAAGTTTCGTGATGATCTGATCCTCAGACAAAAAGCGAAATTTTGGCAAACCTATATTGCAGGGCTCGAAGGAAATAGCACGGCCAAATATGAAACGGGTATCGCTTTGGTGAATGGTCGAGGCGTTGAAGCCAATGTTGCCAAAGGCGTCAGTTTGATTGAAGAAGCCGCAGAAGATGACTTAATTGAAGCGATCATCTTTATGGGGGATTGGTGTGTCTCTCACGATAACATTGCCCCCGCTCCTTCGGACTCTACGTTTTGGTTTTCAAAAGCAGCAAAGTTAAATAGCCCACTAGGGCAGATGAAGCTAGGGCTTAACTACCTGAAAGGGGTTGGGGTAGTAATGGACCACAACAAAGCGTGCTATTGGTTAGAGCGCGCTTCAGAAAAGGGCAATGCTGAAGCCATGTACCATGCAGGGGAAGCATGGATAGACAAAGGACCTAATGGTAACGCGATTGCGTACATTTGGCTTTTTTTATCGGCACATTTTAGTTATGAGCCAGCCAAGGTGCTTCGAGATCAAATTGGCTCACGTATTGGTGTGGATTCTGTGGTAGGGCTGCAATCTCTGGCGAAACCTTTAATGAAGAAAATCGGCGCAGGGACAGTCAGCAAGCATTCCATTATCAAAGCACTGAACAAGCTTTATAAGCGTGGTATTCATATTCCACAGAAAGGGGAGCTGGCTGAGGATGACAATCTATTCAGTCACTCAGGAGAAAGTTTGTTGGATGACAATCCATCTTCTCCGGAAAGCGCGAGTCCACAGAAGGATGTTCCTTTTCCATTGGACTTTTCCAGTACTTCTATCGATCGATAGAGAGTGTAAAATAAAAATCCCCAGACAAGTTGCTGGGGATTTTTTATGGGTGATTTAAGCGCCTTTATTGTGTTCGGCTTGGCAAACCGCAGCAGTAAATACTACGTCTGTTGAGCTGTTCAGTGCGGTTTCGGCAGAGTCTTGAATTACACCAATAATGAAGCCAACGGCTACTACTTGCATTGCGACATCATTGGAGATTCCAAACAAGCCACACGCCAGTGGGATCAACAATAATGAACCACCTGCTACGCCTGATGCGCCACAAGCTGAAACGGCTGCGACTACACTCAGCAATAGCGCGGTCATAAGATCAACTTCAATACCAACCGTATTTACTGCCGCTAATGTTAATACCGTGATGGTGATGGCTGCGCCTGCCATATTAATGGTTGCACCTAGAGGAATAGATACAGAGTAAGTATCTTCATCCAATTTTAGCTTTTCACATAACGCCATATTTACGGGGATGTTTGCCGCACTTGAACGAGTGAAAAACGCGGTAACGCCACTTTCACGTAGGCATTGGAAAACCAACGGGTATGGGTTCTGGCGAGTTTTCACATAGACAATGATTGGGTTGACTACCAAAGCGATGACTAACATCGCGCTAAGCAATACGAAAAGAAGGTTAGCGTAACCAGCAAGTGCTTCAAAACCAGTTGTTGCAAATGTTGATGCCACTAAACCAAAAATACCAAACGGCGCAAGGCGAATGATGAAACGCACAATTTGCGAAACGCCATGACTTAAGTCTTCAAATACCGCTTTGGTTGTCGCTGATGCATGGTGAAGCGCTAAACCAAGACCAACAGCCCAAGCTAGAATGCCAATATAGTTAGCACTCATCAGCGCATTCACTGGGTTATCAACTAGTTTGAATAGCAGTGTATTTAATACTTCTGCAATACCTTGAGGGGGTGTTGTGCCTTCTGCGCCAGCAACAAGCGTTAATGTCGTTGGAAACATAAAGCTCAGTACGACAGCGGTTAGCGCAGCGGTAAAGGTGCCAACAAGGTAGAGCACTACGATTGGACGCATATAAGTGTGTTGGTTTTTCTTTTGGTTCGCGATTGATGCCGCAACTAAAATAAAAACGAGGATTGGTGCAACCGCTTTTAGTGCACCAACAAAAAGGTTACCAAGTAAGCCCGCACTTTGGGCGTAGTCTGGTGAAATGGTTGCTAATAGTCCACCGAGAACGATACCGGTGAGTATTTGCAGAACCAAATTGCCACGCGCAAAACGGGCGAAGATATTGTTGCTTTGCATAGTTATCCCTGAAATAAATCGAGTTATACCATTCCCATTTGAAGACGCAGCGGTGCTGGCTACATTCACTTATCCCTAATGGAGATGAACTCACTCGCCGCCTACCTACAACTTCAAGTTGTTTGGGTATATCTCCTGTTTACCTGAAGGCCATGAGATGACTCTATAGCTTCAGTGTTCGTTGATATATTGAGTTATAGTGACTTCAGTGGTTTCCCCTGAAGGGAACAATATTAGCCACCCAAAATAATGTGTCTAGAATTAATTGATAATTAGCATAAATAATTAACGAATATACCTAAATGCAATCAAAAATGGATGAAATGTAAATGAAATGTAGCGATTAATTGCAAGGCAGAGGGCTTAGGGCGTGTCAGTCATTGTTGAGGTCGAGTTGCTAGGTTAGCTAGATGAAGGATATCGGTTATCTATTGGTGAGGTGGTGAGTAATAAAAGGGATGAGTTTCCCCATCCCTTTTTCATATTAATGGTGCGCCATACCGTTCATAACTTTTTTCACTGGTACGGTAAGCATTTGTTGTTCACCGTTTGCAAAAGTGAGTGCAACATTAATTTCTTCACCTTCGGCGAGTGGTTTTTTCAGGTCAAGTAGCATGATGTGAAAGCTGCCTGGTTTGAGTTCAAGTTTGCCCTGTGCAGGTACTTTGAATTGTGGAATTTGGCGCATTTTCATCACATCGCCTTCGGTAATAACATCGTGTAATTCCACTTTGCCGGCTACATCAGTTTCGGCGGATACAATAAAGCGATCTTGGTCGCCGTTATTCATAATTTGAGCAAAAACAGCGCTGGTTGTTGCTGTTGGTGCGGTAGCTCGCGCGTAAAGGTGATGAGCCATGATATCCGATTTTGCGTAAGCGAATGGACTAAGGGCTAAGGTTGCTAGCAATAGTGTATTGAGCTTCATGTTATTTTCCTTCTGATGAAGTCGTTATTGTTTTGATGGCTTCCACAATAGGCTCTGGTGAAAGCGTATGAGGGACTTTGGTGATCAGTGTTCCATCGGGTTGTAGAAAGTAGAAATAGGAGCTGTGGTCTAAGGTGTATTTGAGCTCTGAGCCTTTGAGTTCGGTCTTGCGGAAGATAACACCATAGTGATGCGCCAATGGCGTGGTTATTTCCAAGGGAGCAGATAACCCTTCAATCATCGGGTGAAAATATTGTGCGTATTGATGAGAATCATTAGCGCCATCACGCTCAGGATCCAAGGAAATAAACATCGGACGCAGTTTGGCCTTGGTATCGTCATCAATTTGGTTCAGCGCTCCAGACAACATGGCAAGTGATGTTGGGCAAACATCTGGACAACGTGTAAAGCCAAAATACACAATACGTATTCGTGGGTCTTGCGGGTCAAAAATGGCGACGGGTTTGTTGTCTTTGCCAAATAACACCACATCAGCATTGTTTTTCGCTTCTATGCTGTCTGATGGTTGTTGTGAATCAAAATACGCTTTTAAACCTAAGCCGCAGGTAAAGGCAACAACCAAAATTAGTGACCAGTTTTTACTCATCTTTCCATCCTTATTGCAGGGAAAACTTGAGTTGAGCCATCAGATAAGTCGCCAATCCAAGTCATTTGTTCAGTGGTGCATACAGGAAGTATCACCTCGGTGGTATATAACCCATTCTCATTTTTTGTTAGTACATACTTAGCGATGCCCATATCCATCTCTAACCCCTTTAACGACAGAACGAGCTTATCGCTTTGAGCCTTTGGCCAATCGACCGTTAAAGTATTGGCCACAAGTGGTTGAGAGGTGTCCTGCGCTAATGTCATCGATACCTCACCTTGTTGACATGGTTTGCTAGACAGTTGGCAATATTGGCTGATATCTCGTTGTGTTGAATAGGAAGAGAGCCAATGTAGGATGTCACTACTGAAATAGCCTGCGAATAAAGCAAGGGCAAGGGCACAAATTTTTATTGCATTATGCATTGGGTTGAGATTCCAGGCGGTAGTAAAGCGCAAATGTTATCACAGACGTAGCTAAGTCGTTGCTACAAATAGGGAAAGTGTGGATTCAATCAAGAATAGTAAGGTGAATTTTCCCACCTTACTTTTCATCATTAACAATGGAGATTTATACGTTGTGGTGCTTTGCGTATTTCTCTAAACCAAGCACCAAGGCAACAGCGCATAGCATGAGCACAATAGCGAGTGGCCATTGCGAGGGTTGCGAGGTTATGGCCTCAAATTCAAAAGGTGATAAATTATGCTCAACTAAAGGCACTTGTTCTCCGTGGGAATTGATACGCCATGTAATGGTTTCTTTCCAGGGCCAAATTTTTGGCAATGTGCCAACCATTAGCCCGGTTAGAAAAATCAACGTTAAGTCTCTAAAGCGTTTGAGTAACCAAGACAAGATATGAGAGAAACTGAGTAAACCGAGTACACACCCCATCAGAAAAAGGGCCAATATATCGATCTGCATTGCTTTGACTGCGCCGAGTACTGGTGCGTACATACCAATTAAAAGCAAAATGAAACTGCCGGAAATGCCCGGTAAGATCATTGCGCATATTGCGATAGAGCCAGCGATAACAATGTTAATCGCGGTCGGTTCGAGTTGCATCGGGTTGAGCACTGTTATGCTGTAGGCGAAAGCGATACCGAGTAAAAACAGAACTAATCGTGAAAACTTGATCTGTTCAATCTGTTTTAAAATATGAAAAACAGAAACAATAATCAGACCAAAGAAAAATGACCAAATAGGAATGGGGTGGGTCGCGAGTAGCCACGAGATAAGTTTCGCGAGCGAAAGAATGCTCGTGAATACACCGCCAAATAATGCCATGAGGAAGAAGCCATTAATATGATTAAAAGCAGCAACAAACCCCTCTCGTTTCCATAGGCCTAGCACGCTCGGGTTAATACGGCGAATACTTTCAAGAAGCGTATCATAAACACCGGTGATAAAGGCAATAGTACCACCGGAAACACCAGGAACAACGTCTGCGGCACCCATCGCCATTCCTTTTAAAAATGTACTGAAATAATTCATTGTGTCTGCGTAATCTGGAAAATGTGGTGCGAAGTATATACTGAAATAATGGCAAAATGCTTGCGCAATACATTTACCCATTCTGGATTTGACCTAATATCATCGATGATCTCATTTTGGTAGCTTCTCATTGTTTGATTGCAACTAAATGAGTATTGTTTTGCGGCTTGTTTGCAATTTGCAATTTGCAATTTGCAAGGGTGGTGCTGATTTAGGGTGATTTTATGTGATTTAACCTCAAAAAAGACCAGTTTTAAAGTTGGCATGTATCATGCACGTTTGTGGGTGACCCTTCTTAAAGCCGAGGGTCACCTAGCCAACTGACGTTGTTAGTGAATGAGTTTGTTCACACTATATATAAGCCAATCGCACTATTGCGGTTGGCTCTTTTTTTTTCTATTAGGTATGATACACAACTCTGGCTTCCCCACTGATTGCCTTTATTGGGTAATTTCAACTAGGGTTTTAGTCATCTGTCGACCTAAGCATTATAGCTTACGTGTCCGTCAACCCCATATTTAAACACTGTAACATCGTTGATTATTCAACATATTTATGAGGATGAGCCGCATCGGTCAGTCGTATTTTTTTCGAATTCGTTACGTTCAAATGTCCTGAATTCGTCGCTCATTAAGGAAGATGAGTGAAGCAATAGTAAGAGGTTATATGCATCATTTAATTTCCATTGGGCCACTAGAGTCTTTCCTAATCGCTATTAGCGTGCTTTTTTTAGGCCACTTCATTAACACAAAACTGCCTATTCTGAAAAAATTCAATATTCCGGAACCCATTGTGGGTGGTTTGATTGTAGCTATAGCTATCACTTTTTTGCATTTTAATGGTTTAGATTTAGAGTTTTCTCTTCCGTTGCAGAACACATTCATGTTGATGTTCTTTAGTACTGTTGGCCTTGCAGCTAACTACACTCAGTTAATGAAAGGGGGCGCTAAGGTGTTTCTTTTTCTGGGTGTCGCTTCGTTTTATATCATTATTCAAAATGGTGTGGGTGTTTCGTTGGCAACGGCATTAGGTCTTGATCCGTTGATGGGTTTGATTGCTGGTTCTATCACCTTGTCTGGTGGGCATGGCACTGGTGCTGCGTGGGCACAAACCTTTACCGATAATTATGGAATGACCAATATTTTAGAAATAGCGATGGCTTCAGCTACGTTTGGTTTGATTATTGGTGGCATTATCGGTAGTCCTGTTGCGCAAAAATTGATCAATAAAAATGGCTTTGAGTCAGAGTACGGCCGAGGCACGAAAACACACGATAAATTCCCTGAGCTCGTAACTTACAACGAATACGAAGAAGATAAAGTGACAGCGAAGAAAGTGATTGAAGTGCTGTTTATTTTGTTGATTTGTGTCACTGGTGCTAAGTATCTAGAACAATGGGTGAGTACGTTTGATGTCAAATGGCTGATGATCCCAGATTTCGTTTACGCACTATTCATTGGTGTATTTATTACCAATGTATTCGAAGTTACCAAGCTGCATAAAGTCGATGCAGAAACGGTTGATATTTTAGGTACGGTTTCTTTATCACTCTTCTTAGCCATGGCGTTGATGAGCTTGAGGTTGTGGAATATCTTTGATTTAGCGATTCCATTTCTCGTGATTTTAGCGGTGCAGTCGGTAGTGCTTGGTATTTTTGCTTACTTTGTGACGTTTAAAGTGATGGGCTCAAATTATGATGCCGCCGTTATGGCTGGCGGGCACTGTGGTTTTGGCTTAGGCGCCACCCCGACCGCAGTGATGAATATGGGGTCGCTTGTTACGCGTTACGGACCTTCTCCGCAGGCTTTTATGGTTGTGCCTATCGTGGGAGCTTTCTTTATTGATATTGTTAATTTAATCATTATTCAAGGCTATATTTCCTTTGTAGGCTAGAAACAAAAAGCCCTAGCAATGTGCTAGGGCTTTTTTTGATCACATAATTCATGGCGCTATTTTAAGGTGAGTTTCGTACCATCAAATTTTAGTTGGCCGAGTAAGTTTTTCGCATTTTTCACGCCTTCTTCATCAAATTGAATCCCATAACGAGCATAGTGCAGTGAGCGCTGTAAGTTACAAACTTTACCAACTAAGGGAGCGAAAACTTTACTGCCACGGGAGTCGGCAAAAAGCTCGATACTAATTTTGTCGCCGACTTGGAAAGTTCGTCCAAGCGGTGGTGCAACAAAACGACAGCCACTCTTAGAGAGATCACGTACTTCACAATCTGATTTATGAGTACCGACGATTGCTTTACCAACCAAATTCACATCATAACGGGCTTCTTTACGTAGCTGAGTGACTTGCATAGTGTTTGGGATCGAAAGCATCGCAAGTGGAACTGGCTCTTGCAATATATTCATTAATTGGCTACGAAAGTGGATCATTGCGCCTTCTCCTCGAGGGGAAATCGCACGTACATTGACCCAAAAACCTTCTTGGAAGAAAAAAGCCAAATCGTCAGCGGAAATTTTAGGTATTTCAATCAGAATATAAGTGTTTGAATGGGTGCCGATGAACGGAGTTTTACAGATGAACTTGGTGCCAACGGGGGTTGTTATGCTTAAGGTTAACTCACTGCCGTGTTCAACCATTGACAGTGCATCAGTGCTGTTGAGTGTTGACAACGTTTTATTACGTTCCGTTGTTCTATTTGGGCTCTGTTCGCCCTTTAGCACTGCCGACTGCGAATTCATTTTCTACTCTCCATGATGCAGTAGCTGCATTTCCATTATATTTTTTGTAATAAGCTAAATTTTAGAGTTAGATGTTAGAAGATTCAATTCTATCTACCATTAATTTATTTGAGTTAAGTATCAAATAGGAGAGAAGTATGTCTGATAAAGTACAACATGACACTCAAAATCATCAGTATTTAGTGCATTTGGAAGGGGATTTTTTTGCCACTGTGCAATACCAACAGCAAGGTGAGGTTCTATTTATTACCTCAACCCGAGTACCTGATGAGCTGCAAGGTAAAGGGTATGGCAAAATTATGATGGAAAGTGTGTTACCACAAATAGAGGCAAGTGGTTATAAAGTAAAGCCTATTTGCAGTTATGTTGTTCATTACATAAATCGCCATGAACAATGGCAGCATTTATTGCATGACGAAGGTTAAAAAATAGCTCACCGATAAGGTGAGCTAAATAGTATCGTTAGCACTTGATGCGGGCCATATATAAAGTATTAATAAATTTTCCATCGCGAAAAGAGGCACATTTAGCTTCGCCTTCCACTTCAAAACCAAATTTTTTGTAACAACTAATCGCCTGCTGATTGTCAGCATTAACCTCAATCTGGACTCGTTTAACATTGAGCCAGTTGTCGGCCAGATCCAAGACCGTTTCAATCAATTTACTGCCAACACCAACGCTGTGAAAATCATCATGAACTCCAATGCCAAAAGTTGCACAATGCGCAGTGCGAGGACGTTGAGAATGCTCCATACCAATATTACCAACGACACGCCCATCAATCTCAGCTACAAAGCTATAAACACCAATTGGCATGTTTTCAAGGCGCTTTTGCCACATAGTGACGGATGGTTTTGGTAATTGTAGTGTTTCTCGTTGAGCTTTGGGTTGTGAGTAAATATCACACAAAGCGTGAGCGTCTCGTATTTCTGTTGGTCTGACAATAATTTCCATTCATTTATTCTCCATCTCTAGTTGCATCACCTAGAATCTATCTATAAATTCTGCAAATGAATAGTGTTTTATTATATAAGTTTTTGATTATATAAATGAATCGCTCAAAGATGATAATAATAAAGGAAGAATCATGCCCTTGCGAAAATACTCATTAAGCTCGCTATCTCTTGCATTACTGTTTACTCAACCCAGTTCGGTTATGGCTGAAATATCGGCCGCTCCTTCCCCTGAGATCCCCGTTTCTCACACATGGATGAGAGACGTCGCGATATCACCCGATGGACAGCAAATTGCCTTTACTTACGCCGGACAGATCTGGTTAGTATCGTCGCAAGGTGGTGATGCGTTTGCTTTAACCAACGGTGATACCTACAGTCAGACGCCAATTTGGTCTCCAGATAGTCAATCCATTGCTTTTACTTCTGATCGTTATGGCAAAGGTGACGTCTTCATCGTGCCTAGCGTGGGTGGTAAAGCGTTGCGTTTAACTTACCACGCTAGTCTGGATGTGCCTTATGCTTTTTCAGCCGATGGTAAGCAAGTGTATTTTCGCTCAGCACGCTTAGGAGATAGCCAAGCTAATCTGATGGCAGGATATGGAGGAAATCAAGCGGATCAGCTTTATGCGGTATCAGCTCTAGGTGGGCGAGAGAAGCTCGTGTTACCTATTCCCGTAAGTTCACTCTCAGTCAGCGGTGATGGCCAACAGTTTTTATATACCGATTGGCCTTCTTATGAGCAAGAATGGCGTAAGCGTACAACGTCTGATGCGGCGCGAGATATTTGGCAATTTGATCTTACTACCGGCAAGCATACGCAATTAACTCACTTTGAAGGGGAGGACCAAAATGCGGTGTGGGCTGATACGCAGTCGATGTACTACCTATCTGAGCGATCTGGTTCTTTTAACGTTTGGAAAAAGGACCTACTCGATGGTGAGCCTGTTCAAATAACATATCACACAGATTTACCAACACGGTTTTTATCGGTGAGTAAACAAGGTGATTTAGCCTATGGTTTTAATGGTAAGGTTTGGGTGAAATCAGCACAGGAAACAGCACCATATCAGATAGACATTGCGATTCGTCGAGCCGATTTTTCTGATGGGCGACATTTTGTGAATTTGAATTCAGAGGCGACAGAAATAGCGGTGTCTCCAGTATCACCAGAAGTGGCGATTGTTGCACGTGGGGATATTTATGTGGTGTCAGCGCTATCTGGAACGACCAAACGGATTACTGATACGCCTGCCACAGAGCGCAATATTTCGTTTTCAGATGATGGTTATCGCATTATTTATTCCTCTGAACGAAATGGCAATTGGGATATTTTCCAAAGTTATGTGAATGACACTGGCAAAAGTTTCTCTACCTCATTAGATATCCAAGAGGAGATCTTATTTGATGGGGAAGAGGATGAGTTTCAACCGCTTTTGTCTCCGAATGAAAAGCGGATGCTGTACCGTGAAGGGCGAAATAACCTGAAAGTCTATGATATCGAGCAAGATCAAACCTACACATTGCTCGATAGCCAACAGTTTTATT
Organism: Vibrio aestuarianus; assembly: GCF_028858425.1. Lineage (NCBI taxonomy): Bacteria > Pseudomonadati > Pseudomonadota > Gammaproteobacteria > Vibrionales > Vibrionaceae > Vibrio > Vibrio aestuarianus. The sequence goes on from NZ_JAKNYQ010000002.1 coordinate 164,793, forward strand.
CCTATTTCGATGGAGACATCAGTTATTCGTGGTCGCCAGATAGTGAATATATTGTCACGCGCAACCGTACTATCGCCAATAGTGATGTTCTATTAGTTAAGGTCGATGGTAGTGAAGAGCCGATTAATTTAAGCAACAGTGGTTTTTCCGATATACAACCTAAATTTAGCGAGGACGGTCAAATTGTCTATTGGTTGAGCGATATCAACAGCTTGCGCCAAATTGATAATATGCCCGTACAGTATGATGTTTACGCCCTGTTTTTAAATCAGAAAGCTCAATTTAATGCTTTTAAGAATGAAGAACAAAAATGGATGGATGAAGAGGTTGCGGCGACTTTGGGAAGCGATGTTCAGCATGCACCTGTTGATCCAACTATCGTTGAAATAAACGGCTTAAAGCATCGCAAATTTCGTATAACACCTTATTCGCTATCGCCACTTTATTTTCATTTATCACCAGATAATAAATACTTGGTTGTTGCGCACTGGTCTGGTGAAGGTGTTGAGTTCAGTGAATTCAATATTGAAACGGGTGAGGAGGTGTCACTGTTTACTCGTAGTGCTGATGATGTTAATGCCATTGATATGACCAAAGATGGCGAAAATATCCTTATCATTGGTTCTCAAGGTATTGAGCGTTTGAATGTTGTTAATAGTGAGACCAAAGTATTTGATTACAATGCCGATGCTAACTACGACTTTAGAGCTGAAATGAACTATATGTTTGATCATGTTGTTCGTTTAACACAAAGTAAATTTTATGATGCCGATTTGCATGGTATTAACTGGCAGCGGTATGCTCAAGAATATAAGAAGCAACTAGTAGGCATCACTAATTACCAAGATTTCGCCGAACTTCTGAGTGAATTAGTTGGTGAGCTGAATGCGTCACATACCGGTGCCTTTTTCTTTGCTGAACGATCTGGGTGGGAAATTCCTGCTTCTTTAGGTTTGTATTATGATGATCATTACCGTGGTAAAGGGATTCGTGTGAAAGCGGTGCTACCAGGTGGTCCTGCTGATACATACCAAACCTTGCTTAAATCTGGATCCATTATTTATGCGGTTGATGGCAAAGAAATCTTGCCTGAGCAGGACATTTATTCGCAACTCAATTTCAAACAAGGAAAGCTGACACGCCTAACGGTTTTATCTCCAGGTGAAAAAAACGCAAAAAGCATGAATATTGTGCCAATCAGTTTGCAGCAAGAAGGTCGATTAGCGTATGAGCTTTGGGTTGAACAACGTCGTCAGATGGTTGAAAGTTTGTCAAATGGCCGCTTAGGCTACGTACATATGGCGGCGATGGATGCGCAAAGCTTTGAGAAAATGCAAAACGATATGTTTGGTGTTGATAATGACAAAGAAGCACTCGTGGTTGATGTGCGTTTTAACCAGGGTGGATTTCTAGCCGACCAAATGATGATGATCTTGTCTGGTCAGCGCCATACGGTAGAGGAAACTCGTGACGGATACCAAGTTGCTTCTTACCCAACTAGACGTTGGGCTAAGCCTAGTATCATGTTAGCGGATGCAAACAGCTATTCGGAAGGATCTGTTGTGCCTCATTTTTATAAAAGTGAAGGGATAGGCCTGTTGGTCGGAGAAAGGGTTCCCGGAACAGGAACCGCTGTACTTTGGGCTCAGCAACAAGAGCCTAACTTGGTGTATGGCATTCCTCAATTAGGTTTAAAAGACGTTGATGGTCATTGGTTAGAAAATCAAGAGGTTGTGCCTGATGTTCTCGTCTATAAAGAGCCTGAATCGGTCACTAAAGGCGAGGATAAGCAGTTGAAAGTTGCAGTTGAAACCTTACTGAAACAGCTCGATGAGCAATCAATGGTTAATAATCCATAACAGTTAAGGCGAAATTCTAAGCTTTACATCATACCCCTTCCTACTTGAAGGTACAGCGGTGTTGGCTACATTCGTTTATCCCAATCGCACAGTTTATCTATGCTCATGGGATGAACTCACTGGCAACTTCAAGTGGTTTGGGTATAAACAACGTGTAATAGATCTGAAGCCCCTTTATTGGGGCTTCAATTTGTTTGGGTATATGTTTTTAATGTCACGCTAACCAGTGCGTGATCGGTGCTGTAATGGTCTTGTTCAAAATTAGGGTTAATTAAATGTTGATCGATGACTTCGTAATGGCTGACGTAAGCTTTAGCACTGTGAACCGAGGGATTAAAATCGCTTGAAAGCAGGATATAGTCAAGTACCGCCCCCATCTCCCCTGCATAATGAGTCGGCTTGCGGGGTAAGTCAGAGTGCTGGGCGTAGAGATTCCAACTGTCGTGAACTGTGAAAGCAGCCAACGCAGATTGCGTATCAGGCTGACGATATAGAGCATTTGATAGTAGACCGATAAATTCTTCGCTGGTTAGCGGTTTATTGAAATCTCCCATGATCACAAAAGGTCGAGTGTGCTGCCGCTTAGTCTCTATAACATATTGATGCAGCAAATTTGCTTCGTAACCACGTTGTACCGTGGATAACCACCGACCTAATGTCTCTTGTTGCCATCTATTAATCATACTTGGTGACTCAACCTCCCACTGAGTTGGACGCTGAGACTTAAAGTGTACGATATAGACATCAACAGCGCCGAGTTCAGGAAGTTCAATAGTAGCGTGCAGTGGGATGCGATTAAATGTGAAAGGCACAGTTTGGTTGGGTAATCTGCTTTCTACAGAGCAGACTTGTAGCAAAGGGTATTTTGAGGCGATGGCGACCACAGGGTGTGTGTAGATATAATCATCAACAATGTGCGGTGTGTCGATAGTGGCGAAATAAGGGTAGCCAATGGTGCTGACTTGGTTACGTAGCTCTTCGATGCTGAACACCTCTTGGAACGCAATAACATCGGCATTGATGTGTTGAATTTTTTCACTAAACCATCGTTTTTTCTTTAGCCATTGTGCTTGGGTATAAATATTATCAAACTGATAAAAAGCATTTGGTGGCGTCAAATAGTTGAATAAATTAATAGTAGCGAAGCTAGTAGACATACCTATCCTTTATATTGCAGCTCAACATCAGTTTATAACGAAACGTAAACCTTGGGCAGTGCTAATCCCGTCATTGCCAAACTCGAATCAGCATGCGTATTATGTTGTTACATAAATGTAAGGAACCATCATGAATTCTAGTTCTTCTCAAGGGTGGCGTACGCCACAAAACTTCTTATTAATCATCTCGATAATTGTCCCAATAGCCTTCTCTAGCTGGATGGCATTGCTGAATAATTTTGTGGTGGAAAAAGCTAATTTTGATGGTTCCGATATTGGCCTATTACAAAGCGTACGAGAAATCCCCGCTTTTTAGCTTTCACAGCGGTGTTTGTTTTACTCTTCATGCGAGAGCAACGTTTCATGTTGCTGTCATTGGCTATGCTAACTTTAGGCACGGCCATCACTGGTTTCTTTCCATCGTTGATAGGTTTGTTGATGACTACCTTATTAATGTCGACAGGTTTTCATTACTTTGAAACGCTTAAACAATCATTGTCGCTGCAATGGTTGAATAAGGATGAAGCACCTGAAATGCTTGGCAAGTTGATTTCGGTAGGAGCTTTGGCTTCACTCATTACTTATGGTGCGCTCTGGGTAATGCTAGAGATCTTCACACTTGATTTTAAATGGGTATATACCATCACTGGAGGCATTGCTTTTTGTCTGGTTGCCTTGATCGCGTTTGCCTTCCCAGAGTTTCAAGCGCAAGTGCCGCAAAATAAAAAATTGGTACTGCGTAAGCGCTATTGGCTCTACTACGCATTAACCTTTATGAGCGGTGCCCGTCGACAAATTTTCACCGTGTTCGCGGGTTTCTTAATGGTTGAAAAGTTTGGCTATTCAGCAGCCGATATTACGTTATTGTTTTTGGTTAACTATTTGTTTAACTTTTTGTTTGCAAAGCGAATTGGGAAATTTATTGGCGTTGTCGGTGAGCGCAAAGCATTACTGTTCGAATATGGCGGTTTAATCTGCGTTTTTATTGGTTATGGTTTAGTGCAAAATGCACATTGGGCTGCGGCACTGTACGTGATTGACCATCTTTTCTTTGCTTTAGCCCTCGCCATTAAAACTTATTTCCAAAAAATTGCTGATCCTGCCGATATGGCATCCACCGCAGGGGTTTCGTTTACTATTAACCATATTGCTGCCGTCGTTATTCCTGCAACATTTGGCCTTATATGGCTCGTTTCTCCTGCTAGTGTTTTTTATATTGGTGCTGTTATGGCAGCAGTTTCACTGATTTTATCACTCAATATCCCAATTAAGCCGGAAGAGGGCAATGAAGTTCGGATTTTACGTTGGAGTGATAGATAGCCACAGTGCAGACAGAATAAAGTAAAAGGCAATAAAAAGGGTCGATATCGACCCTTTTTGATGTTTGTGAGGATGGTTAGTGATCCAGATACAAAAAGTTTTGCCAACTCTTCATTCGAATCAAAACCTTACGCATAATGGAAACGTGGGTGAAGCTGTCTGAATACACGGCAGCTTCGAAAGCAGTACCCAACGGAAGATTATATTCGTTTAGGTCATCGTTCATTTTTAGGGTTACGAGAACTCGTCCATTAGTCCGTAGAGCATCTGTGCCTAGCAATGCACCACGCGCTTGAATTTGGCTTTCGCCAATTGCAGGTAGCACGTCAATCACTTCGCCTTTAAATACTTTTCCTGGGAGTGCACGGAACAAAAACTCGGCTTCAAACCCTGGTTTTAGGCGTTGTAATGAATTTTGTCTAAATGCGGCGGTGTAGATTTTTTCCTCGCTGTGCACAAAGGTCATAACCGGTGCCAATGGTAGTGGTGTCGCCATTACACCGGGACGAAGCGCCAATTGAGTAACGTAACCGTTGGTTGGTGCACGTACAACGGTCTGTTCTAAGTCGAATTGTGCTTGTCGTAATTGAGCAATTAAGCGCGCTACGGCTGTATTCTCGCCACCAATTTCAGAGTCTAAGGCAATAGCAGCCTGTTCCACACGGGCTTGAGCAACATCGACAGCGGCTTCAGCTGCTTTATAGGCTTGGCGACGAGTGTCTAAATCTTGTTCGGTGAAAGCACCTTTGTCGTACCCTCGTTGATAGCGCGAGTATTCACGCTTGGCTTTGTCTCGATCAGCAATTGCTTGAGCTTTTGACGCTTCTGCTTCGATAACGTCTGATTCTAAACCGAGTGCACTTTGGCTCGCTTCTTTGATTTGAGCTTCAACTTTTGCTACTTCTGCTTCAAAAGGGATGGGATCAATTTTAAATAATACATCCCCTTTTAAGACGGGCGTGTTCGGTTGAACGGGAACTTCAATCACCTTGCCTCTCACACCTGAAACGACAGGCGTAGTCGAGAATACTTGATTACCCATTTGTGTGAAGGGATGGTTGTAGTTCATGAGCAAAATAAGAGTGCCAATCAGCACAACACCGCCAAGAACCGCTGTCGGTACCGTCCATTTATTCAATGGAATTTTGAAAACTTTAAAAATGGTGATACATAAAGCGGCGTAGGTCATTATCAGAAGTAAATCCATTATTTAGTCTCCTGATCTTGTGCTTGGTTTAGATTTTGCTGTGCTTTTAGCGTATTAACTTCTTCATTTAACTTGCTGATTTGGTTTATTAATTCATCGACACGGTGATGTATGTCGTGTTGCTCTTCTTGCAGTTTAGCAAACCCCCAACCTCGGTCCTTACGCCATAAAGTGGCCCAAATCCAAAGAAATGGCCAAATGGTGTGTAAGGTAAATAAACTAACCCAGCCTGAAACATGGATAGCGTCTTGATGTGGGTGGTCGCGTTCTTTAGCGATTTCATAGGGGATATCGTGAATCACTATAATTCCGTAAAAAATCACCAAGGCGACAAAGACGAGCAAACCGAGGGCAAAATAGTCTAAAAACATAAGATATCCTTGAATTTAAATAAGTTCATTCCATGAATGGTCAGATAAAACTTACTTTAGTATAAACAAATAATTGGACCTGTAGCATATAGTTATTCGGTACATACTTGATTGCGCCCATTGGCCTTGGCACGGTATAAGGCTTTGTCTGCACGGTAGAAAGTGCGCTGTGTATTTTCCCCTTCACGATGTAATGTAATACCAATACTGACCGTTAAGCCCCGTTCACCCAAAATATCATGCCAACCAAATTGATATATCCGCTCTCGGTAATTTTCTGCGTGCATTTCGGCTTGATCGAGCGACGTATCTTCTAAAATAACAAGAAATTCCTCGCCACCAAAACGTACACAGGATGACCCTCTGAATTTGAAGTAACTTTTTAATTCATGTGACACACTGACAATCGCTTTATCACCCACTAAGTGACTCAGTTCGTCATTGATTGATTTAAAGTGGTCAATATCAATCACAAGAAAAGCGAACGATTTTTCATGCAGTAACAGGTCTTTCAATTTTACGTCTAACCAGCGACGGTTGTGCAAGCCAGTGAGAGGATCAGTAAAGACATCTTGCTGTAGTTGTGCCACTGTATTTTTTTGGCTTTCTGTTGTTTCCTTCAATTCTCGGTTTTCGATTTCGGATAGAATCAGTTTTAGTTGAAGTTCAAAGCGCGATAAACGGCGTAGCTGGTTCGCTCCGAGCTCACCGATGGGGATGTTCTTCATAAGATCAGTTTCGATGCGAAAGCTTTTTTTCTCGTATGAAAGGGCGGCTTGATAAAGCCCTTGATGTTCGCAAATGGCGCTAAATGCTTGGTATAACTGTTTTGCTATCACGGGTGAAGTATGACGTTGTAAACGTTTGTCAGTGCTTGCTAATAGCATATTAGCAATGTGAGATTTGCCAATTCTCGCCAAGCAATTTGCCGTCTCAATTCGGATCATATTCGACAACCAAATTGAATTGACGTTGCCTGCGCTGTATTGCACGTTCGACAGTGTCATCAGGGCTTTATCAACTTGATTTTGGTGAAGGTAGAGCCTCGCTTGGTACAGCAATATTTGGCCTGTGAGGATCTTATCGCTGACTAGAATGCTGAGCTCTTCACACTCTTTGATCAGATCGTTGGCGGCTGAAAGCCGGTTTAGGTTGATGTAACACGCCAACATATAGAGCTTATAGCGAAGCCTTAAGGAACGGCTAGAAATGGCATGATCAATACTGTCGACTTTTTGATAGTAACGCAGTGCGCGGCTGTGTTCACCATAAGCATCACAAAGGTTGCCCATCCCTAGTATTGCCATTACGTATTCATCAATGTAGCCGTTATCGACAGCAATATTTGATGATGATACATACTCACTGAGAGCAGCTGTATAGTCACCACTGTCCACTAAACGCTCACTTAAGCTGTTTTTAACCGATAAAATAATATGCGCATCTTTAGGTAGTTCAAGTAACTCAAGGGCTTTTTTTAGCTCTTCAATACTTGCCATGGGTTGGTGTAGTTCGGCGCGATAGTCGGCACTGATAATATAGCTTAAGGCTTTTTCTTTTGGCGTGGTGGCAACGTGTTGACGTACATGATTCCAGAAAATAATGGCCTCTTCTCCGGATACAGATGTTGCATCTAAGCCAGTATCTTGAATTTTATTGAGTAGTTCTTCCATGTGACCATTCCTGAGGTTGGCTTTCTTCGAGTTGTTCTAGTGTGAATGGGAAACTCAATATGTCTTGGAACATCACTTTAGGTAGTGGGCCGGTTAATCCTTTTCTCATCCAAGGATAAATTTCTATCATTTTGGCAAGTACATGAAAAACATTGAGTGCTGTGTCGCCTTTGTCGGCGAGTAATAGACCTAACCGTTCACTGCTCAAGCGTGACACCAAGTCTTTCTTGTTACACAGCGAATGAGCAATTTCAGTACAAACATCAAGATACAGTGGGTCATTATGCACTATCACGATAATGGAATGGTTGGAATGTTTTAGCTCAGTTTTAAATAACATCAACTGTTCCCACCAATATGTTTCTGAAACTACGTTTGATAGGTGTTTTTCGGGGTCGTATTCATGTTGACCGCGAATACGATTAATGAGTTTGCGCGCTCGCTGTTCGAGTTGCCGTTTGGAGGCTCTGGCTTTGTCCAAACCAACCCGTGAGGTTTGCTCGCGTAGCATGTCAATAGAGAAGTGGCGATACTTTTTAAACGCGGCCAGTGAGGCTTTAAAATCACCACGTTGTTCTGCAACTAAAGATTGTTGGTAGCATATTTGTGAAAGCAATTCACCGTGATCAAAAGAAGAGGCTGACACTTCGGCTTGGATAAGAAGTTCTGTGGCTTGCTCGGGGTTTTTCCTAAGCAGTTCAAGGCGTGCTCTGCTGATAAACGAGTGAGCTTTCATCCACACCAGATTATGTTGTACGGCCAGTTCGTGCGCCTTGTAGGTGGCGTTTTCAGCATCTTCAATTCGCTCAAGACCAAGCATCGCTAGTCCACGAAAATCCCAGACTTCTGCTTGCCATGTTTTGTTCGAATTCCCTTTTAGAACTTCTTCGGCGCCATCAAGCACCGTTAACATATCAACATATTGGTTGAGTAAGTAGAGATCCCAAGCCCATAAAATTCGCGCTTTACCCTCAAGCCAGCCAATGCGCGCATTGTTCGCCACTTTTACGGCTAATTCATGAGTTGAACAGGCAAGCTTATATTCATTGGTGATGCGCCAGACATTACCCAGTCCAATCAAGCACTCAATTTGGATCTCAATTTCATCCACTAACGCTGATTGTTCTAGAGCGTTAATCCAATATTGTTGGGCGGTGTAGTACTTAGCTTGCCCCCATAAATTGAGAGCGTGAAGGTGAAGAATTTCAGGCAGGTGGTCATCAGTATCAAGGCTATTCTGCCTAACCAGCGCTTCTTTGATGTACTTTAAACCATTGCGATAGTCCATGGCATTCCAAGCGCAACGTGACATCACGATAAGAGATTGGATAACGCCTTCGGGAAAAATGATCTGTTGAGCACGCAATAAACATTGCTCCGCAACAATCAATACCTTCTCAGGCTCAGCTTCAATGCGGGCTTTAAGCTGTTCTAATTCTATCTCGAGAAGATACTGACTCTTATCCAAACTGGCTGATCCTTAAGAGTAAAAAGCTTTAATCACAGTTTCATTATATGAAGCTGTCACCAAATCGCACTATTTACTTATCGCAAATCTGTTACTTTAGCTACCGGCTCAGCAATAATTGGTGCTACTTCACAGTCTGTGATGGACAAATTTATGATAGCAGCTCTTTTAATGTGAGAGGATGTTTAGTCAGCCCCAGATTCTGTGCGGCAGTAAACCCATGTTTATCTTGGTAGCACAGATTGTGCCAAGCTCGGAATATATCCAGCATGGGTTGTAAGCCTCCGGGGCGAAGTTTACGCCTAGGCTCATTGATAAAGGTTTCGAACAGCAATTGGAATCGTTGCTGATAAAATTCAGTTTGTTTAATGGAAGCCTTAGATAGCCAAGCTTCTGGCTCGGGGGTGTCTCCGGCCAAATAGCAGACGCCTTTGGAGGCTGATGATTGATTGGTTATTGCCCAGCGGTCTCGCCACCACCCCATATGCACAATATCGATTTTGCCAAAGGGTATCCCATTCTGCCATTGGTGATCTTCTTCAACATACATTAAGTCAACATTTTGACGCTTTATTCTCGACAGACAAACACTCAATGCCGCAGATCGCAACACAGGATCTTGAGGCATATAAATAGATACGCGTTTATCTATGGCACACATGTCTAAAATGTGCAGAAAATGAGCATATGAAGTGTAGGGAGGGCGGATCAGTGCTCCTTTGGATGGATAGTTAAACACTGTCAAGTTTCCCATAGGGTCTTCGACATTGCCGCGCGCTAAAATAGTTTGATATTTTTGATCAATACGTTCTCGCAATAGTGGAGAAGGTTGCGGCGTCGGCATGTTAGCTTCAGATGAGTGCTCTCGAGATACAAACCGAGCTGGGTATTCATAAGGGTTGTGATCAAGCGAGCCCTCGGGCTCTTCTTTCGCTGAATAATTGACATGTTGGCAAAGGATATAACCGGAGTTTGCCTCGCCAGTGGCAAACCATAGCACCCCATTATTGCTGTTCGGTTGCAACGGGATGTAGTGAGATGCTAGCTCATAGTGGGTCGCATGGTTAACCCAGCGCGCATCGATCATCGCCAGTTTTCGACGACAACGGCTCGCAATGTGATCAACATGGTCGTAGAAGGTTTTGGGGTTAATAGCCAGCTTGCGGCAGATTTCACGAACCGAATAGCTCATGAAAAGTAAACCGAGTAGTGTCTCTTGGAAAGCCAGTTTTTTATTGGCTCCTGACCATTTATCGACGAAGGTTGAATGACACTCCTTGCAACGATAACGTTGACGGTCACCACTGTAGCCAAAGGCATGGTAGAGATGTTTATGGGTATGAACTGATAGGCCTGTATTGACACAGTCAGGGTTACGGCAGGCAGGCAAACCGTCGCTATGAAGTTGTCTTAAACGGTGTAACTCATTTAGCACTTCACGGTTGTTAAGTAAGGGGGGGAAAGCTCCACATTCACGACAAACCATCGTTGGACGTTTCGGGTTCACGTGTTGCAGGACATACCGTTCTGCTGCGCTCAAGCCAAAGTTGTCACACGCCAATGTTTTACAAAAGTTGAGTTGTAAACCATCTGCGTCCTTGGGTAGTTGGTCGTTAGACACGATCGCCCCCTCGGGGTAATTTAGGGCTGCCAAGTTGTCTTGGCAGCACAATACTGCAAATTAAATTAGATATTGATGGCGGTCTCTAGAGCGACTTTCATCATATCGTTGAATGAAGTTTGACGATCTTCTGAGCTTAATTTTTCACCACGAATGATATGGTCAGAAACCGTTAGAATGGTCAGTGCCTTTGCACCAAGATCAGCGGCTACGCCATAGATACCAGCCGCTTCCATATCAACGCCCAAAATGCCAAGTTTGTTCATTTTCTCGAACAAATCACCTTCAGGTGTGTAGAACAAATCAGCAGAGAATACGTTGCCAACTTTGACTGGAACCTTTTGCTCACGTGCTTGGTTTACTGCTGCTTCAAGAAGGCCATAGTCAGCAATCGCTGCAAAATCGTGGTTATTGAAACGGATACGGTTTACTTTTGAATCGGTAGAAGCACCCATGCCAATCACGATGTCCATCAGGTTGACGTCATCACGAACCGCGCCACAGCTACCAACACGAATAATGTTTTTTACACCATATTCAGAGATAAGCTCATGAACGTAAATAGAGCATGATGGAATACCCATACCATGGCCCATTACCGATACTTTTTTACCTTTATAAGTTCCTGTGTAACCAAACATATTACGTACATCACAGACTTGTTTAGCGTCATCTAGAAATGTTTCAGCGATGTATTTTGCACGTAGTGGATCGCCCGGCATTAGGACTGTTTCAGCGAAATCACCAGCTTGTGCATTAATGTGTGGGGTTGCCATAGTTATTACTCCAAGGTTTCTGAGTTAGTGCTCATCAGTGGTAATCAATGATATTACCAATTCTGTTGAATTTGTCATTTTTCGTTGAGGCAATACTAGCCTTACAAAATAAGGCTCCTTGAGAACTTGGTCACAAAATGGGTTCTTATCATCTTATTCAATCCCATTGATAACCAAAAATGTTGAAAGTGCTAAGGCAATCGATTTGAGTAAACGTTTTCTTTATTTGTACAATATTTTTTTTTGTATAGTTTAATTTTATTGTGCTATAAGTTATACAAGAAATGTTTTTGTATACCTATTATCTATGAGGGTGGCTATGAGTAATTCAGAAATTCGTATCGGTATCAGTGCTTGTGTACTTGGCGAGAATGTACGTTTTGATTCCGGTCACAAAGCAAGCGTATTTGTCACGCAAGAGCTGTCGAGTTATTTCTCTTTTGTACCAGTATGTCCAGAAGTGGGGATTGGCTTGAGTGTCCCGCGACCAACGATTCGTCTTGTCTCTAATGAAGAACGGGTTGCCCTGGTTGAAACCAAAGACGCGAGCAAAGACTATACCCAAAGTATGTATGAATTTTCAGAGCGAAAAGTTGATGAGCTTGAACCGATGAATTTATGTGGTTATATCGTCTGTGCAAAATCGCCGACTTGCGGTATGGAACGAGTAAAAGTGTACAAACATCAACGGGCTGACAAAGAAGGGGTTGGGCTATATACCGAGACTTTAATGCGCAAGATGCCGTGGTTACCCGTTGAAGAAGATGGACGCTTACATGACCCCGTGTTGAGAGAGAATTTCATCACTCGTGTTTATTGTTTGCATGACTTTTATCAATCGATGGGTGAACAGGCTACACCCGGCAAGGTTGTCGCATTTCATTCTCGCTACAAGCTCACTTTAATGGCGCATCACCCTGAGTCATACAAAGAGTTAGGTCGTTTAGTGGCCAATATTAAACAGTATCAACCTCAAGACTTTATTAATGAATACCGCTTGGGTTTGATGGAAGCGCTCAAAAACAGAGCCAGCCGCAAAAATAACACCAATGTTCTTATGCACCTTCAAGGTTATTTCAAACGTTCTTTAACTAAAGAACAAAAGGCGGAATTGGCACAAGTAATTGATGATTACCGCACGGGTCTGTTGCCGTTGTTAGCGCCACTGACTTTACTCAAGCATTACCTGAAAATGTACCCAGATGGATATCTAGAGCAGCAGCATTACTTTGAACCTTATCCGCAACAATTAAGACTACGTTATGGACTGTAAACGATGACAGCAAAACTTTACGCAATTAGAGAAGTTGCCGATATTACAGGGGTTAAGCCCGTTACGTTACGAGCGTGGCAGCGGCGCTATCACCTCATTCAGCCGAAACGAACCGAAAAAGGGCATCGTCTTTATTCTGAGGAGAACATCGCGACTATCCGAGTTATTCAAGGTTGGCTTGCGAAAGGCGTTTCTATTGGCAAAGTCAGTGCACTGCTTGAAGGAAGTGAAAATCTTCACCAAGATCTGCCGAGCGAGCAAGTTGAGCTACAAGAACAAGAAACCCTTTTGCAGGCATTAGTAGAACTCAATAAAGGTAAAGCCGAATCGACTATTGCGACGGTATTAAAAGAGTACCCGCTGGATATTGTTGAGCAGCAGTTTGTATTCCCAATGATCGATGCGCTTGAACGAGTAAAAGGCCCATTACGCACCTTACATAAAGGGTTGTTTCAATCACTAATGATCAGCAAATTAAGTTCAATTATTGAGTCAGAAAATAAAGCAGCGACTAAAGGTAAGTGCTTGTGTGTCAGTCTTGATCCTATGTCCAGTATTTTGGCTTGGTTGTGGTTTGTGAGTAAGTCTGAAGCGGGCTATAACGTGACGGTGTTAGACGGTGTTGAAGATATCACCGCTCTGGTTGGTCATGAGGCTTTACCCTCTTACCAACACATTGCAGTTTTCGCAAATCGCTCTTTGCCTGATCACCAAATCAACGCGTTAGAAAAATTACAGCAGCAGTTAGCTAATAAGCTATCTCTGTCTGAAGTGATCTGTCGTTTACACACTTCTCTTACGTAAAAGTTCAAGGATGTAGCATGAAACTAATATGGTTGCGGCGTGATTTGCGTGCCGTTGATAATACGGCGTTGAACTATGCCATCAATTCAGGTGAGCCTGTGATTGCAGTATTTGTCGCGACACCAACGCAGTGGCAAAAACATCATATGGCCCCTATGCAGGCAGATTTTATCTACCGCCGTTTATTTGAACTTCAACGCGAACTGGAAGTACTGAACATTCCGTTGCTTTATCGTGAAGTGGGCAACTATACGCAGGCGTCGCAAACTGTGGTTGATCTCGCACAGCAGCTAAACGTTGATGAGGTTGTGGTCAATCGGGATTACGAAATCAACGAATTGGCACGTGATTTAAGCGCGAGAACGTTATGCGGGCAAAGCGATATTAATTGGAGTGAATTTGATGATAAGTGCATTCTGGCTCCGCGTAGTGTTATTAATAAACAAGGCGAGCACTTCAAAGTATTTACTCCTTTTAAGCGTGCTTGGTTATCACAGGTGACAATTCCCCAAATTGTTTCAGCTAAGCCGGCTGCGCGTCATGCCAACCCAAAGCAATATGCCAAGGAGTTGTGGGGAGATCAGTGCGTATTTTCTTTTACGCGTATTAGCAGTGAGCACTGGGCTGTGGATTTTGATTCCATACGTGGGCAATTAAGACAATTTTGTCGTGATAGAGTCGAGAATTATCAGCAAGAGCGTGATTTCCCTGCTAGGGAGTCGACGAGTTCTCTTTCTCCCTACCTCGCGATTGGTGCTCTTTCTGCACGTCAATGTATGGCGAGATTATACGCTGAGTCGTACAGCGGTGTATTATCTGAAGGTGCTCAAACTTGGCTTAGTGAACTGGTATGGCGTGAATTTTATCAACATCTCATTGTGTTCAGACCGGATTTGTGTAAAAGCAAAGATTTCGTAGTGTGGGGACCACAGCTTGAATGGTGGGATGATCCCGCAGCATTTGAACGTTGGAAGTTGGGGCAAACCGGATTTCCAATCGTTGACGCAGCGATGCGCCAACTAAACCAAACTGGTTGGATGCACAACCGATTAAGAATGGTTGTTGCAAGCTTTTTAACCAAGGATTTACACATTGATTGGCGACTGGGTGAGCGCTACTTTATGCAAATGCTTGTTGATGGCGATTATGCAGCAAACAATGGTGGCTGGCAGTGGTGTGCTTCAACGGGATGCGATGGCCAACCTTACTTTCGGATTTTTAATCCAACCAGTCAAGGTGAGCGATTTGATCCACAAGGAGCGTTTATTCGTCACTGGGTGCCAGAACTTGCGTCGTTGAGCAATCAGCTTATTCATACTCCGTGGAAGTCACCTGCTGTCAACTCATTGTCATATCCAGCGCCAATGGTTGATCACAAAGTAGAAAGAGAGATAACCTTGAGACTTTATAAAGAAGCTAAGGATAACTGATCACCATGTTACGTAAGCTACTTATGTTTTGTTGCTGTTGGGGGTTAAACTCTGCGCTATTTGCTGCGTCTTATGACTTTCCTGCCGATGGCAGCAGTTTAGTTGGGCGCACTCAATACCATGTGGTTGAGAAAGGTGAAACGTTAGCTGAAATTGCCAAACAATACGATATTGGCTTTTTGTCTTTAATGGCTGCGAATAAAGGGGTTGATCCTTTCTTGCCACAGCAAGATTTTGTGTTAACCATTCCGTCACAAATTATTTTGCCACATGTCCCTTATGAAGGGATAGTGATCAACTTAGCTGAACTGCGTTTGTATTATTTTGAGCCTGACATTCGCAAGGTACACATTTTTCCTGTCGGTATTGGTCGAATTGGCCGTGATACACCAGAGATGGAAACCTCTATTAGTCAAAAACGCCCAAACCCAACATGGACGCCACCTCAATCGATACGCAAAGAATATCAAGAAAAAGGTATAGAGCTTCCTACCGTAGTACCAGCTGGTCCCGATAATCCCCTAGGTGAGTATGCACTACGTTTGGCATATGGTGCTGGTGACTACCTCATTCACGGCACCAATAAAGATTTTGGTATCGGTTTGCGGGTGAGTTCAGGGTGCATCCGTATGGATCCAAAGGATATTGAATGGCTTTTTAATCAAGTACAACGTGGTGAAAAAGTTCGAGTGATTGACGAACCAATAAAGGTGGCGTTAGAGCCCGATCGCAGTGTTTTTCTTGAAGCTCATGAACCATTAACCCGTAGCAATGGTAGTAAAAAGGCGTTAGTTATCCCACAAGAACTCAGTTGGTGGTTAGAGGAGTTTGGTCAGTCAGATGCAAAGGCAAGAGCAGTAATACTGGCACAAAATGGCGTGCCGGTTGAGATTGTAGCGCCAGATTTCTCTGAGGTTACCTATTAAAATATAGCAGCGGTGTTGGCTACGTTCGCTCACTCCAACCACATAGTTTATCTATGCTCATGGGGATGTACTCACTTGCTGTCTACCTGCAACTTCAAGTTGTTTGGGGTAGTAATAAGGCCTGCTTTGAGACAGGCCTTTTGATAACAATGTAATCACTTAGTCAACGTGATTATTTAGTGTATGACTGAGCAATGTTATCGATACGCTCATTAGCACGAGCCGCTTCTTCTTGCGCCGCTGCGGAAGCATCAGCAGCTTGGTTTACTTTAGAAGCGAGCATAGATTGTTCGCTCTGTAGTGCTGAGATTTGGTCACTTAGCTCACTAACTTTGTTAGTAAGTTCGTCCATTTTAGCCATTTCTTCTTCAGGGCCAGATGCACAACCAGCAAGTAGAAGTACAGAAGACGCTGCCGCTGCAATTAACATTTTGTTCATTATGAACTCCTTGTTTGTAAGATAATTACCTATAACGCCCTATACTTTTCTAAAACATCATATAGTGACGTATTCAATTGTAGACGCAATTTTAACGTTCACACAGTAGGTGAACGTCAAAATAATCCAAGAATTTCAATTTGGTGCTGGTTAATGAAAGCAATGTCTCATAATTAAGAGCGTTTTATCTATTTGATTGGCATTTAAATTATTGGAGCCCCCTTGCAACGGTTGCTGATTGAGTATCGTTGCTACGTTATCGGATGCTGATTATTTTTATGTGATCTCTATCTATTTAAGCACCTTTCGCGCTATCATATTGTGTTTTCATTTTGACCTCTTGCCCACAATATTGCGGCAATCATACAATTTTTGGAGAATCCTTTGCAGTTTAAAGATTTAGGCTTAGATAATCGTTTGTTGAAGACACTTAAACATTATGACTTTAAGCAGGCGACAGAGATCCAACAAAAAGCGATACCAGTCGCTATTATGGGTAAAGACTTGTTGGCATCCTCTAAGACTGGTTCAGGCAAAACGTTAGCCTTCGTTTTACCTATGCTGCATAAATCTCTGAAGACAAAAGCATTGTCTGCCAAAGACCCTAGAGCGCTTATTCTTGCACCTACTCGAGAGTTGGCCAAACAAGTTTATGGTGAACTGCGTACCATGTTGAGTGGTTTAAGCTATGAAGCTGCGCTAATTGTTGGTGGTGAAAACTTCAATGATCAAGTTAAAGCTTTGCGCCGTTATCCACGCTTTATCGTTGCGACTCCAGGACGCTTAGCCGACCACCTAGAGCATCGTTCTTTGCGTTTGGATGGTTTGGATACGCTGATCTTAGATGAAGCTGACCGCATGCTTGATCTCGGTTTTTCACCTGAGTTACGTCGCATTCACAATGCGGCCAACCATCGTCGTCGCCAAACATTAATGTTCTCTGCAACACTAGATCATGGCCAAGTTAATGATTTCGGTACTGAACTTCTCAAAGAGCCGAAGCGTATTTCAATTGGTGTTGCCAATGAAGAGCATAAAGATATCACCCAAAAGTTTTATCTGTGTGATCACTTAGATCATAAAGAAGCGTTGCTAGAGCGAGCGTTAGAAGAAGCGGAGTACCGTCAGGTGATTATCTTCACCGCGACGCGTGCTGACACCGATCGTCTAACTGAAAAACTGAACGAACAGAAACTGAAAGCCATCGCTTTAAGTGGTAACTTGAATCAAACGCAACGTAATACCATCATGAGCCAGTTTGAACGTGCTGTGTTCAAAATTTTGGTGACAACAGATGTGGCTTCGCGCGGGTTAGATATTGCTAACGTGACTCATGTTATCAACTTTGATATGCCAAAACACACAGAGGAATACGTGCACCGTGTTGGTCGTACGGGGCGTGCGGGCAATAAAGGTGATGCTATTTCATTAGTGGGTCCTAAAGATTGGGATAGCTTCAAACGTGTCGAAGCATTCTTACAACAAGATATTGAATTTTCAGTGTTTGAAGGACTTAAAGGTAAATTTACAGGTTTAAAACCGCGTAAACCTGCTTTCAAGAAAAATCATTCTGCGAAGAGTAAAACTGCGAAACCAAAAGCGAAGCAAACGGACAAGAAGCCGATTAAACGTGATAAAACATTTTATCAAAATGTGGCGGTCGGTGATGCGGTATTTGTACCGAAAAAGAAAGTGGCACCTAAAGTCGACGATGAGTAATTTGCCGTCAGCAATGTTTAAAAAACCGCCGTTGTGGCGGTTTTTTTGTTGTCATCCCTAAACCACCGCCTTGGGCGGTGGTGATTGAACCTTGGGGCTATTGCCCGAATGAGTGCCCATGCTAGAAGTAAACCTCTTATTCACCATAAGTAAGAGGAAACTAAAAACATGGGCGATTATAGAAGTTCATCACATGTATATTGGCGTTGTAAATACCACATAGTTTGGACACCGAAATACAGATTTAAGATCTTGAAAGGGAATGTAGGTAAAGAGCTTTATCGCTCAATCTATATTTTGTGCAATATGAAAGATTGTGAAGTCTTGGAATTAAATGTTCAGCCGGATCACATTCACTTGGTTGTGATAGTTCCACCAAAAGTTTCGATATCAACGTTGATGGGAGTATTGAAAGGGCGTTCAGCAATCCGCTTGTTTAACAAGTTCCCACATATAAGAAAGAAACTGTGGGGTAATCATTTTTGGGCAAGGGGATACTTTGTTGACACAGTTGGTGTGAATGAAGAAATCATCAGGCGTTACGTAAGGCACCAAGACAAGAAAGATCAAGAATATGAGGCGCAGTTAGAGTTGAAGATAAACTAGCAGCGCAGGGATGCCCCCTTATAGGGGGCTATAAACCAAAGCCGCCTTCTAAGAAGGCGGATTTTTACATTTTATGAATATGTTAGCTATCTACATCATTGAGTGTTTATCGCGGTGTTGTACTTGTTTTTTATGAGTTCTCTATCGTTGGTTTTGTTTTATCTTTTTGTTTTATAATAATTATTTTTTTCGTGGACTGATTGTAATCAGTCGAAACGCTCAATGTTATCCTTACCTTTAAGGAAATATTTCACTCTGTCATCTAGTTTTCAACTAAGTGAAACACAACTGTCATATTTAAGTCCTAAAGTGAGCTTCGTTCAAGACACAACGGCAATAAAGCCTCTTAAGGAAATTTGTGATGAAAAAGACAGTAATCGGTGCAATCGCTCTTCTAGGTGCATTAGCAGTTAACCCAGTTTTCGCAAAAGAAACAATTTCTGCAGTTGGTTCTAGTAGCGTTACTCCACTGATGGAAGTTTTCTCTGAAACATACATGAAGAAAAACTCGGACGTATTTATTGAAGTTCAAGGCCCTGGTTCTTCTGCAGGTATCAAAGCGGCAAAAAATGGCAGTGCTGACATCGGCATGTCTTCACGTAGCCTAAAAGAGTCAGAAAAAGATGCGTCACTGGTTGAAGAAGTTGTCGCTCGTGACGGTATCGCCGTCGTTGTTCACCCAAGCAACAAAGTGAAAGGCCTGACCGCAGAGCAAGTTTCTGAGATTTACAAAGGTGAAATCAGCAACTGGAAACAAGTTGGTGGTGAAGACAAGCCTATTGTCGCAATTACTCGTGATACGGCATCGGGTACTCGTGGTGCTTTCGAAGACATTATGTCACTGAAGAAAAAAATCTCAGGTAAAACTGTTTCGGCCATTTCTCAACGCGCACAAGTTGCCAATGGTAACGGTGGTTTGAAAACCATGGTGGCATCTAACCCTTACGCTATTGGCTACATCTCTTTAGGCACGGTAGATGGTTCCGTTCATGCGCTAGCGGTTGATGGAACACCGGCTTCTGTAGAAAATGTGAAGAACGGCTCTTATAAAGTCGCTCGTCCCTTCCTTGTGCTGTACAAAAAAGGCCAACCCTCTGCAGAAACACAAAAATTCTTAGATTGGATGCTTACAGCAGAAGCTCAGCAGTTGGTTGAAGGCCACCATTACATTTCAATCAACTAATTAAACTATATTTCTAAGTTTGCTCAGCCCGCTGATTAGGGCTGGGCCTTTTCTATCCACTTCGATTAGTCGAGTCGTGAGATTGATAATATGACCATCGCAACTAATAGTGAAAAGCTTATGAACAGAGTCTCTGCGCAAGCATCAAAACGCACATTACGTGCGAAAAAGCGTGTTGACTGGAAGGAACGAATCTTCCACGGCTTATTTTTAACCAGTGCCATTATCGGTATTGTTTCTCTTGCCATCATTGCTTATTTTATTTTCCGCGAAAGTATTCCAGCTTTCCAAGAAGTGGGTGTTACAGGCATTGTCCTCGGACAAGATTGGCTACCGCCAGCCCTCTATGGTGTAGCAACGATGATTGTTGCTTCAGTGGTATCAACGTTCGGCGCAGTTATTGTTGGTGTGCCGGTTGGTGTCCTGACCGCTATTTTTATCGCGGAGGTCGCTCCCAAGCGTCTTGCTGATATTATTCGTCCTGCGGTTGAATTATTAGCTGGTATTCCATCAGTGGTTTACGGCTTCTTTGGCCTTGTCATTATCGTTCCACTGATCCAAAACGTATTTCAAGTTCCTGCAGGTAATACTATTTTGGCCGGTATTATCGTACTCGGTGTGATGATTTTACCTACGGTGATTACGGTCTCTGAAACCTCTATTCGAGCGGTACCAAGAGCGTATAAAGAGGGGTCATTAGCCTTAGGTGCCTCAAGTATTTTTACTATATTTAAGTTACTCGTTCCGGCTGCTCGTTCAGGCATTATGACGGGTGTCATTTTAGGGATTGGTCGTGCTTTAGGTGAAACGATGGCGATTATTATGGTGATGGGTAACGCACCAGCGATGCCGGAAGGTATTTTAGATTCGGCTCGTACGCTAACTGCAAATATTGCGATTGAAATGTCATACGCCAGTGGTGTGCATGCCAATGCGTTATACGCAACGGGGGTAGTGTTACTGGTTTTCATCATGATGCTTAATGCAGCACTACTCTACTTAAACCGTGAGAAAGCGAGATAATGACGATGGATACAGTAAAACTAAAACGCGCTCGCCAGTTAAAAGACAACCTACTGCAATTTTGTATCTGGATGGCGGCTGCACTAACCGTCGGTTTTTTATTTTGGATCATTTGGTACATTCTTTCAAACGGGTTACAGCATGTAGACTGGAACTTTATATCGGATGATTACACGCGTACTGGTGAAGAACACGGTATTTTCCCGATGATCGTCTCAACCATATACATGGTTATTGCATCGATTTCCGTTGCTGCGCCACTGGGTATCATGACGGCAATTTATCTGACGGAATACGCTAAAGTTGGCAGCCGTCTTGTTAAAGTTATCCGCTTTTGTACCGAGTCTCTTGCGGGGATTCCATCTATTATCTTTGGTTTGTTCGGGATGACATTCTTTGTGGTTATCTTGGGTTTAGGGTTCTCAATTTTGTCGGGTGCGCTAACGCTGAGTATTTTGATCTTGCCAGTGATCATCCGTACCACCGAAGAAGCTCTAATGGCGGTACCGCAAACCTTTCGTGAAGGCTCATATGGGCTTGGAGCATCTAAGATTTACACCATCTGGCGTCTTATTTTGCCAAGTGCAATGCCAGGTATTCTAACTTCCGTCATCCTGAGTATTGGTCGTGTGATTGGTGAGTCTGCCCCTGTATTTCTAACCGCTGGTATGGTGGCTCGTGTTCCTGATTCATTGCTAGATTCAGGACGTACTTTAACGGTTCACCTTTATAAGCTGACGACTGAGCTATTCACCATAGAAGAATGGAACCAAGCCTACGGGACAGCAACAGTATTGATAGTGGTCGTGTTATTGATCAACACGGTAACGAAGCTGATCGCCAAGCGATTTAACACTGCTTCTTATTAAGCAACGTGCTTAACACGATTAACCGAATTTAGAGACAGCATAATGAACAAATTTAATATTGAAAATTTAGATCTTTTTTACGGTGAAAACCAAGCACTGAAAGCGATTAATTTGCCAATCCCTACACGTCAAGTCACCGCTTTGATTGGTCCTTCAGGTTGTGGTAAATCCACGCTATTGCGCTGTTTGAACCGCATGAACGACTTAATTGAAGGCGTCAAAATCACCGGTAAGTTGGCAATGGATGGTCAGGATATCTACGGCAATATTGATGTGTCTGATCTGCGTATCAAAGTTGGTATGGTCTTCCAAAAGCCAAACCCATTCCCGATGAGTATCTATGAAAATGTTGCTTATGGCCTTCGTGCTCAAGGAATCAAAGATAAAAAGCATATTGATGATGTTGTTGAGCGTTCGCTGCGTGGTGCTGCATTATGGGATGAAGTGAAAGATCGATTAAAGTCTCACGCTTTTGGCCTCTCTGGTGGTCAACAGCAACGTTTGTGTATAGCTCGTACGATTGCGATGGAACCAGATGTTATTTTAATGGATGAACCTACTTCAGCGCTGGATCCGATTGCGACGCATAAAATTGAAGAATTAATGGAAGAATTAAAGAAAAATTACACGATCGTTATTGTCACTCACTCCATGCAGCAAGCGCGTCGTATTTCAGACCGCACCGCTTTTTTCCTCATGGGAGAATTAGTTGAACACAATGACACACAAGTGATTTTCAATAATCCACAAGATGATAGAACCATGGGTTACGTTAATGGTGACTTTGGTTAATCGTCTATAAAGAACTCATTATAACTATAAAGCGATGGTAACTTTGCCCCTCATATTGAGGGGCTTTTTTGTAGAAACTTCATTGCATACATATTTTTGTCTGCAATATGTATTAACTGGTTAATATTGCTTGAATCTTTAGGGAAAGAAGCAATACCAATGCTGGTAGAAAGCCTACCCACAGTACCATTTTCAAGGAAAAAATCTTCGTGGAAGCATTCTTTGATATGACGCTGCATAATGCTCAATTCAGTCTCGTCTACGCTGTTGATAACGATAGCAAACTCATCGCCTCCCATGCGGAATACGGAATACTCGAAAGTGGGGATCGAATATTCCAAGCGAAAAGCGACTTGCTGCAACACGCTGTCACCTACTTTATGGCCATTTTGATCATTGATTTCTTTGAAGCCGTTTAAATCAAGCAGAAAGAGAGAAAAGGGCTGTTGTGATGAAATATGATTCAGCGCTTCAAACATGGCTAAGCGATTAGCAAGCCCAGTTAAAGGGTCGGTTAACGCTTGTTTTCTATGCGCTAAAGCCTCTTTATGAAAAATATAGCTGACCAAGCCAATACAACCGAATGTCAAAAACATCAGTAAAAACTGAATTTGGGTTAGCAAGCGGGCCTGTGCTTTTTGTTCCTGATAAAGGGGGCTTTGTAACCGAAAACTTTCGTTTACATAGCCAATAATTCGGTCATAAATGGCTCTAGCACGTATTTCAAATTGGGCTAATGTTGGTTGGTCTTTAGCGGCTAATAGGTAATTTTCTAGAATTTTAAAATCATCAAAATTGCTTTTAAAAAAGTGTTGTCCGTCATCTAAATTAATGAAACTGTCGCCTTCATTACTATTTAAGATTAAGTCAAAGCGGCTCCAAGTCAGCTCATACTGCAACCAAATATGATCCATTTTTTCTTTTGACTCTAAAGCGTAAGGCGCTGAAGCGATCAGCTCTGAATATTCTTTAGCCAGTTGGAAAAGATACCATGTTGTGTAATTTTTCTGTTCAGTATAAGAGCTGGCTAAAGTCCGAGTGGTCGAAAGTATGTACAAATTGGCAATGATTAAGGCCGCGGACAACACGATTAGCAGTGTTTTTGCCCGAGATAAGAAGGGATGTAAAATTTTATCATTTTCAGAGTTCATCATTTGCCGATAATCGTTATTTTTTCGAGTTGCCAAACCATATGTGTGTAATAGACCTCATTGTTGATTTGTGGATATTTATCCAAATTATAGACTAACCAAAACGGTCCCTTATTTCTGACTTTCATTTCGTAACCATTCATATAGTAAGCAATAATGGGCTCATAGCGGCTTAAGTCTTCAATTGATATATTGGCTGCATAATCGTTGATCGCGAAAAATGAAACTGAAGATACGTGTCCGACTTTCAGGTAGTTCAGTAAATCAACAATTTTAAAACCGGTAAAAGTATTGGCTTGTGGGTACCAAGGTAGCTGAGTCGTAAAGGTATCTTTAGGTAAAGCTTCTGCAAGTTCTGAGAGTGAGTATGTCACCACCTGTTTATTCGGCAGTGTGATTGTTAAGTGCGAAGCGTGAGCCAAAAAGCTAAAACACAAAAGTGGTAGGGTGGCTATCCATTTCATCATCAATGACCTAATTTATATTATCTTTATTATTGCTATATCCTCTAAAAGTATAAGGTGAGATTTTAATCAATGACATCACTTTTTATTTATATTTTTATTAATTCAATGAGTTCAAACTTTAGTTTAGATCAAAAAAATCCCCACATAAGTGAGGATTTTTCGATGGATGTACTGCAACTCAATCTAGATTAAAAAATCAGATGCGCGACACCAGCAATGACCGGTAAGGTAATAAGCGTGCGTAGAATGAAGATAATGAACAATTCCAATACGTTGACAGGAATGCGGCTACCAAGCATTAATGCACCTACTTCAGACATGTAGATCAACTGGGTAACAGACATTGCAGCGATAACAAAGCGTGTCATTTCATTATCAATAGAAGAAGCCAAAATCGCAGGGATAAACATATCGGCAAAACCTACGACAATCGTTTGTGATGCTTGAACCGCTTCTGGTACGCCTAATAATTCTAAGAATGGGATAAATGGTTGTCCTAAAATCGAGAATACAGACGTGTACTCAGCAATGACTAGCGCGATAGTTCCTAAGCCCATAACAACTGGAAGTACACCAAAAACCATGTCCATTGCGTTACGAATGCCTTCGCCAAATACAGACTTGGCTGATTTTACTTGGCTTGCTTTCGCTAATGCTAGTTCCATGCCCCATGAAAATGATGTGTGCCCACAGGGAACTGCATCGGCGTCTTTTTCTGGTTTGCTACCGTCAATATAAGTGTCTTTTTTCAAACTAAGTGGCGGCAGGCGAGGAATGATGATGGCTGCAACGAAACCAGCTAAACAGATCGTGCCATAAAAAGGTAAGAATAGGTGTTCCAGTTTTACCTGAGCAATTACAACCAGGCTAAAAGTGATAGACACCGCTGAGAAGGTGGTACCAACAATGGCAGCTTCACGTTGGGTATAGAATTTATTTTCGTATTGTTTACTGGTTAGCAAAATACCGACACTACCATCACCTAACCAAGAGGCCATACAGTCGATCGCACTGCGTCCTGGTAAGTTGAATATTGGACGCATTACTTTACTCAGCAAGCTACCAAACAGTTCTAATAAGCCGAAATTAAGTAGCAAAGGTAATAGTAAACCGGCAAAAATGAAGACTGAAAATAGTGTCGGCAATAGGCCTTCGAGTACCAGACCACCAGTGTTTTCTTCCCAGATTGCTTCAGGACCAATTTGGAAATAAGTCATAACCACCGCAATACCGCCGAACACGCGTACCGCCAGCCACAGTAAGGATGGGTTAAATAGGCTATCTAGGAAGGCACTTTTGGTTATAAATGTCGGTTTGAAAAGTTTGCATACAATCGATGCTACAGACATAAAGGCGATGATGATAGTAACCAATGGCACTAAATAGTCACCCAAAATAGCTTGAATAGACTTCGCTAGGACTGCGACAGGAATAGTTAGGTCACCCTCGTAGCTGATAGGTGCCATAAATAGAAATAGACCAATCAAAGAAGGGATGAAGAACATCCAAAAGTTGCCTTGCTTATTTTGCGTTGGCGATTCTAAAGTTTGAGCATTATCTTGCATTATGTTTCTCGTGTTACCGCTAGTCAATTTATGCCAACTCCCTGGCATATTAATTCACTAAACATCCCTATTTAAGCATTGTCGGCAAGAGTATCTAGCTTTGTTTTTCTTTGCAATACTATTCATTGTATTGGGCTAAATATTCATTATTTTAATGTTGTTGCATAGCTAGGAATTGGTTGTTTGTTTTGTTAATGTTACATTGTTTGATTAATTGTTGCCATTGGTTTTGGGTTTAATCACGCTTTTTATAAATAGATAAAACCAATAAACCAGTGCTAGAGCAAAGGCAAAGTAGGCGGGGATCAATAGTGCATTTAAGCTATAGACAGTATAGAAACGAGCGCCGAGTAGCCCTCCGAGTAAGAAGCCAAAAACAATAAACAAGAACAATTTTGCTTTTCTGTAATCGAAAGGCTGGCCGCGAAAACGCGCACCAATCATGATACCCAGGTCAGTAATAATCCCTGTCATATGTGTAGTGCGTACAATCGCACCGCTGAAGGTGGTGATCATCGCATTCTGTAAGCCACATGCTGCGGAAGCAAAATAATGGCCCGCTAATGAACCATGGTTCAATGCATAAAGTGCGGCAAAGAGCAATGAGCCCTCAATGCATAAGGCGACACCATAGCGTCGGCCTAATTTTAATGCGGTACTTTCAATAAAAACACCACTGAGTGTGGCGCCCATCATAAAGCTGACAACGATCATTAATAAATGAAGAGATTGGTCATTAAAAGTTTCAAGCCCAGTACCAAGTAGTGTGATGGTTCCGGATAAATGTGAGATAGATTGATGCTGAAAACCGAGTAAACCAATGGCGTTGACTGTCCCTGCAAGTGCTGCGAGTAAAAAAGCTCCATATTCTACCCAGCGTGGAAGTTTTGAAATCAAGGTAACGCCCTCAAGTTGAAGTGGCGTAGTATAACGTGAGGGCGTTAAATTCAGCAGTAAAAATCTAAATTTGATGTTGATCTTTTAGAGCGAAATAAAGAGCAGGCAATGACAGAGATACCGAAAATCAGTCAGAAGCGACGGATAACCAGCCTCAATGAATAGTGCTATAGCAGTGTGGTGAATCAACAGAAAGTTATCCTTTAATAAATAAAAAATTAATCAGATTGCAATTCGGTATTGTAGATGTGAGTCTATTTTCTTATGATTCCTCTTTGTAGGATGTTTTTTATACTGAGATGGAGTTTGAGATGATCAATAAACGTTTTTTTAAAACAAAACAGGAAGTCGAAGTGACTTTCGAAGTGGATGCGGCTGATGTGTCGTCGACAGTCGCTATTGTGGCGGATTTTCTTGATTGGCAACCAGAGCCGATGAAGAAAGTGGCGAAAAGTAACTGTTTTAAATTCAAAACACGTTTGCCTAAAGATGCCGAGTTTCAATTTCGTTATCTGTTAGATGACCAAAAATGGGTGAATGATCCTCAGGCTGATCAATATATTGCTAATGGTTTTGGAGAGGACAACAGCCTAGTATCGACATATCAATAAGTTATCATTTTTGTTGCGATGGCATTTAAGTAATAACAAATAAGTAAGTAGTTGCTTACGCGTCAATGTATACTTAATCGAAGGCACCTCGGTGCCTTTTTTAATCACTGAATGCAATGTGATAGGTGACTTTTACAGCAGAAAGTCTTAATCTTGGAGCACTTTTGACTTAATCAACAGGGTAGATAGTGCTTCCTCGTTCTCTTCTTATGCGATTTTCTGAGCTTTCAATGCGCAAGAAAACCTCAGTGGTAGGTTTGCCCATTATAGCTGCTGCCATCACGATTTCTTCTTCTATTTCGGATACTTCACAGCAACGTAGTATTGAGCTGTCAATTCCAGAAACCCAAATTGTCAGATCGATTTTGTCGGATGCGGTAGACGTTAAAAATCTACCAGATTATGAATATGAGATTCGCTCAGGTGATAATTTAAGTACCATATTCAATCAACTCGGTTTCAAATATCAAGATTTGATGAAAATCATGGAAACCGATTTAAACTACTTAGCACTAGATACCCTCAAACCTGGGAATATTCTAAGGTTTTGGAAAGCGCAAAATGGAGTTGCTCTTTCCAAAATGGAGTTGGAATTTAGTTTGGTTGAACGTGCGGTGTATTCACGTCTCGATGACGGTAGCTACGAGTTTAAGAATGTTACCATTCCTGGTGTTTGGAAAGAATTTGCCATGGTCGGTGAAATTCAAGGTAGTTTTTCTCAGTCGGTCAATTCGCTCGGGTTAGGTAGTGCTGAGATTGAACAAATGGTTTCTCTGTTAAAAGATAAGCTGAATTTTACGCGGGATCTGCGAGCTGGTGACAAATTTGAAGTCGTTCAATCTCGTCAGTTTGTTGATGATAAGCTAACGGGTAATAATGAAATTCAAGCGGTCAAGATTTTCACTCGTGGTAAGAATGTCACGGCTTACTTGCACCGCGATGGTCAGTATTACGATGAAAATGGGGATAGTCTACAGCGCGCGTTTCAGCGTTACCCAACGAAAAACCACCGAATTACCTCTAATTTTGATGCACATCGCTTACACCCTGTAACCAAGCGTGTTTCACCGCATAACGGTACCGATTTTGGTGTTCCCGTTGGTACTCCGGTATTTTCTACGGGTGATGGTACGGTGATCATGACTCGTAAACACCCCTATGCTGGAAATTATGTGGTTATCCAGCACGGTAGTACTTACAAAACGCGTTACCTTCATCTGAGCAAAATTTTAGTTCGCAAAGGGCAAAAAATAACGCGTGGTCAGAAAATTGGTTTGTCTGGAAAGTCAGGACGCGTTACAGGTCCTCATCTTCACTATGAGTTGATGGTGCGTGATCGTGCTGTCAATGCGATGACAGCGAATATCCCGATGGCTAATTCGGTTCCTAAGAAAGAAATGGCGGGTTTCATCGCGAGACGCAATGAATTAGATGAGATGTTGTTAAAGCAAGAACGTAGATACGCAGCGAATGATACACCAGTAAACGTCGGCTCTTAATCCACGGTTTGCATCCATAAAACCTCTTATCGAATACGTGAGAGGTTTTTTATGCCCGGCGTGCTTGTTTGATATTGTCCCAGTGGCTGACGATGGAATGCGGTGTCTCTGGCCGAGAAAAATAATAACCCTGAATTTGATCACACCCCATCGCATACAGTTTTTCGAGCGCTTCTTGGCTTTCAACCCCCTCAGCAATCAAATCAACTTGCAGCTGATTAGCGAGCTGTACAATAAGCCAGACCACTCGTTCTGAAGTTTCATTGCACAACATATTTCTAATGAACGTTGCATCAATTTTAATACAATCAATAGGGTAGCTATGGATATAGTTGAGGCTTGAGTAACCCGTACCAAAGTCGTCTAGAGCGATGGTAAAGCCGACAAACCTTAATTTATCTAAGATATCCAGTACTTCGCTAGTTTGAGAAAGCAGCACGGTTTCAGTGAGCTCGATAGTAAATTCATTTGGCTCAAAACCAAATTGAGCAATAGTTTTCATTAGGTGGTCGATATAACGGTTTGAATTTGACAATTCATAAGCGGAACAATTAAGGCCAAGTTTTACCTTATAACCGAGACCTTTTTCGAGCTCGAGTTTTGCGATACAAGCGAGTTCAACAATTTTTTTACCGAGATCAACAATAAGCCCTGATTGCTCGGCAGCTTCAATAAACTCTAAAGGAGAAATCGAACCAAGTGTTTCACTATTCCAGCGAGCAAGGACTTCAAAATAGTCCCACTCATCATGTGCTCGCCTGACAATGGGCTGTGTAACAACGAATATTTCACTATCACAACCGGGCGCTTTATCCAGTTCATAGCGTAAGGCATCAATGATCTGTGTGCGGCGGTGATATTGTACACTGAGAACACTGTCGTAGCACCTGATGTGTTCTCCTCGCACTTGTTTACAATCTTTCAGTGCCAAGCTTGCATTTAATATCAATTGATCTGAACTGATATTTTCTTGGTGTTTTTTGGCAATACCAATACTAAGGCTCATCTTTATCCGATGTGATGTATCGACGTAGCCGCTTTCAATGCTGCTTATTATGTTTCGACAAATGGCCAGTGGGTCTTTGGAGAAGGTAATGAAGGCAAATTCATCACCAGCAATACGAAAGGCTAAATTTTTTTCAGGAATATGTTCTAGTATTGTATTTGCAACAAATTTAATGACTTGGTCACCGATGTAATGTCCATATAAATCATTGATAGATTTAAAGTTATCAATATCTAAGTACGCTAAAGTAAACGGTTCATTGACGGTTTCGATCAAACGCTCTAATTTGTCTGAGAGATAACTGCGGTTCATTAAGTTTGTTAGGTTATCGTGAGATACTTCGTGGCTGAGCTGGTTAACAAGGCTATCTGAACGTTCACTGAGCCACTTATTACGTAGGCTGTGTACCACCATACTGGCAATAATGCTGTGATACTTTACGATAGGGTGTTCATCGTCAACTGGCGAGCAGAAAGTAGACACTAGGATGCCTAACACTTCTCCATTTTTAGCACGTAGTGGGATACCGATGTAAGACTCAATATGATTTTCACGAAGAAAATTATCATCGGGGAAAATTTTAGCCACTTGTGAAGGGTATAAGCAGTATTCTTGCTTCGATTTACCCACTTGTTCGCAAGGAGTGTTCTTCAGTTGATAGCATGTATCGTTGATAAGCCGGTTTTCACAGGCATAAGATAAGGTATGGGCTTTGTGATGCAGTTTATCCAGTTCGATAATGCATGTACAAAAACTTTGAAAATGGGTATGCAGTACCAAAGTTGCTCTATCGAATAGCTCGTTATTATCAAGTGCCAATAGCTCGTTTATGGTATCCAGACTAACTGCATCTCTAGCCAATGATGTCTTAGTCATAATGTTGCACTCAGTTTATTTTAATAATATGCACTTAGTTACTATGGTGCAGGTTAGTCTATTTTTCCAGCAACTTTGGTTACGACTTTAGGTGTAGAAAGTGAAAGTGGCGTTCATTCAACCGCTTAGACAAAATAATTTTTTGTGACTAATGGGTTGCAAAATATTGGCTATAGAGTGAGTTGAGGCGGCAGCTTTTCTTTTAAATAATTGAGGAATAACTGAGTTCTGGTATGCTGATAATCAAGCTTCGGATAATAAGCGTAAACAGTGGCTTGATCGATCATTACATCAGGTAATATTCGAACTAAAGTTCCAGAGCTGAGTTCTTCTTTGATCATCACGTTGTTGGTAACAATGACTCCCATGCCATTTTTACCTGCATAAAACAGTGCTTCTGGATTGGTCGTTGCGAAATTGCCTGACAAAGAAAGACGTTGGCCGGTGGATGTTTTCAGTTCCCGCGACGTATATTCTCCCCATATCAGAATGTTATGTTGTTCGAGTTGATCCGCATTTTTGGGCATTCCATATTTCTCAATATATTGAGGGGATGCGTAAAACCCAGCTTTGTGTTCAAACAATGGGGTAGCTTTGAAGCTTAACGAGTTGAGCTGCTCTATTTCACGGCTGATAAATAAATCTAAATGTAATTCAGGAAGTTGGCCTGGTGTAGTGGTGGTAAGTTGAATGCGAATGTCTGGGTAGCGTTGTAGGAATTCATCCAAATATTGCATGAGAAACTTAGAGCCGACCGAAAGCGTTGCGCCAATTTTTAATAAGCCTGCGGGGGTTTGATTGACCGAACGGGTTTCATCGACCACAGACTGCCAACTGTCTAACTGTGCTTTAGCGCGTTGGTAAAATAATACACCAGCTTCAGTTTGAGTGACGGAACGTGTGGTTCGTTTAAGCAGTTGTACGCCAATCCTTTCTTCTAACAAATGTACACGTTTGCTGACGGCTGAGCTGGTAGTATTGAGTTTACGAGCGGCGCCGTTAAAACTGCCATCTTCCACCACTCTAATATAAGTTTTAACACTTTGTATCCAATCCATATTTACCTCATTAATTCCCAAAGGGAACCAATCCATTTCCTGAAAGCTAAATTATCATGTATGAGTTGCCAATATATACTGAAAACCTTTCGTAATACCACTTTTGCCACTGATAAAGGCCAACTCACTTACCTATGAATAGCGCTGGTAGCACATCATTTAAGAAAACCCCCATGTTACTTGCGATGATGATCATTGCGACGGGACAAGTCGGGGTGAGTATTTATTTGCCTTCATTGCCACTCATCAGTCGAGATTTGATGGTAGATCAAGCTGCAGTGCAACTATTGGTGACCTTGTTTTTGCTTGGGTTTGGTGCCTCTCAACTCTTTTACGGACCGTTATCTGATGCAGTAGGAAGGCGGCCTACTTTCATTTTAGGGCAAGGTATTTACCTAGTTGGCACTGTGCTCTGTGTTTGCTTTTCTGATAACTTCACTATGTTAGAAGCCGGACGTTTATTACAAGGTCTTGGGGCTGGTAGTGCTTCAGTTCTTGGGCGTAGCGTATTACGAGATAGTTACGACGGCTCACAACTGACCAAGGCGTTGTCTTATATCGCGATCACCGCTTCAGTGATGCCGATCATCGCCCCAGTGATGGGCGGATGGATAGCATTTCACTTAAGTTGGCATGCCGTTTTTGTCTTCGTGTTGGCTTATATTTGCGCTATTTTTATTTTAGGGTTGTGGGTACTACCTGAAACATTACCGTATTCTAAGCGTAGATTTGAACCGAGCAAAATTTGCCATAATTATTTGCTATTGATTAAAAACCCACAGGTATTGAGTAGTGCCAGCTACAACTGGATTAGTTATTTATCGAGCTTAGTAACGTTATCTGTTTTACCTTTCTTGTTACAGAATCAACTTGGCTTAACGGCTGCTGAGTATGGCACTGTGATGATTGTTCCCTCGGCTGGGTTGATGATCGGCAGTGTTTTGGTTAATTTACTTAATGGTCGTTTTTCTTCTCGGCAATTACTGATGTTAGCGATAATACTGATGTCATTTGCTGGAGCGTGGTTGTTAGCCACACCGTTGAGTGTATTTAATTTAGTTTGGGCGTTTACTTGGTTGACCATTGCCCAAGGTATTTCTTTTCCTTTATCAACCAGCATGCTGCTTGCTCCACATAAAACGCAAGCAGGCTCGGTTTCTGCTTTGTCGGGCTCAGTTCAAATGTGTTTGGCTGGGTTACTCGGTGGGCATCTTGTTAAAGTTTGGGTGACTAATCAGCCAGCTTTAGGCATCTTCTATTTGGCCACGGGGTCGTTGATGTTACTGGTTCTATTGTCATCCCAGCGTCACTTGCAAACCGAGTTCGCCTAATTTTTCTAGGCTTACTCATCCATATTGATCTGGTTTAGATATATAATCTCCAATACGTTAACCGATGGAAATGAGAATGCATCAAGAAGAATTTCAGGCACTAGTCAAAGAACTGTGTGAACAGAAAACGTTACCTCAAGCATTAGAAGTACTAAAAACCAATGAAGATCAAGAGATTGCTGAGGCTGCGCAGTCATTAACTGGGCAATTTGCTTTGGCGGAAGTTGATGGTGAACAACGAATTTACCATGTGATCATTCAAGAAAATGAGCAAGGTGAAGAGGAAGAGTTTGTTGAGCACATCATGAATGAAGGTGACGATGTGATCAAATTTATTGCGTGGTTTTTTGATGCGATGTTTGAGGTCAAACAAAAAGAGACTTATTTGTCGGCTGGCAAGACTTACAAGCAACCCAAACGTAGTTGATTGAAATTTAATTACTTAAAAGTGTGATATTTGTCTTGTTTTATTGGTTTTTATAGCTACAATCTGCCTCAGTTAAGTAATTAAATTACATTTGAGGTGATTCATGGGTTATGAATTAGGTGGAGCTTACGTTGGACAAATCATTGCTAAAAAAGCAATGTATGACTCAATGAATGGTAAGCCACAAGCAAAGAAAAAGTCTTTCATTAAGGCGTTGGTTAAGAAGTTTAGCCACAAATAAACGATGACGAATTAAAAGCCCCAGCCTATCACTAGGCTGGGGCTTTACTTTATCTATTCAATGTAAACTGAGACTGTTGAGATACTAATGATTGTCTAGGGTAGTGTTATCGATTAGCGGTTACCTTTCCAAGGTCGAGCACATTATCAGGCACGGTATCCAATTTTTTTTCTTTCAGCCAACTTTCCAACTTATCGCACCCACCAATATAACGATCATCCAACCAGATCTGTGGGACAGTCACAGGCGTTTTAGGACCAATAATTGCTTTGACTTCAGGGATCATTCGATACAAAGCGGCACTTTCTTTAACGACATCATGGTAGGTATATTCAATACCAGCCTCATCGAGCAACTTTTTCGCTTTAATACAGTATGGGCATGTTGCTTTACCATAAACAATATTGCCTTTTAAATTATCACGCTGAGCCCACTCGTTGATCACAGCTTGAACTAAGACTCCACGGTTCAAAGCTTCACCCTGGCTAACAACTTTTCCCTCTATCACTAGAATCGGTGCATGCCATGCCCCTAATTTGAGCGGCTCCCACCAGTGAGAAAGCCAATCCTTCACTTCAAGTTCAACAGCAACATCCACCAATTCGTTGTTAAAGGTGTCAGTTAGAATATCTTTGGTTAGCGTGCACTCTCCACAAGGGATATTGACTTTAAATGGTCCCCAACTGCCAGCCCAACGGTATAACGTGATTTTAATGGGTTCCGCCATTGTATTTTCCTCAACAATCTTCGCTTAAAGAATAGGAAAGGCTTATCACACCTTTTATTTCAGCGTGATGATTTTTTTGTTTCCCAGCGAGTAATAAAGGCAACCGAAGCAATGATGATAGCTGCGCCTAGCCATAAACGTCCTGGTGGTGCCCAACCAAATACAACCCAACCAGCCAGCACATTTAATGGCAATTTTGCGTGATCAAACGGTTGAACAAAAGAAGCATCGGCAACGGCATAGGCTTTGACAATAGCCCATTGAGCTAATGCTGTCATTGCACCGGCGAAAAGTAATATTAGCCATAATGTATTGCCTTCTGGAGTTTGCCATTCCGGTAGTGCTAATAAAAGGTTAAAGGGTGTTATAAGCACTAACAAGTAAACGACCATGGTTGAAGGTGAATCTTCAGAAGAGAGTTTTTTTACCATTAATGAGTAACAAGCCCAGAAAAAAGCAGCCCCCACAGGGAGTAGTGAAGCCCAATTAAAATTATCAGCCCAAGGCTCTAGAATGATCATCGCGCCAATAAAGCCAGTTAGTGTTGCTCCCCAACGAGCCATCCCCACTTTTTCTTTTAAAAAGAGCCCAGAGCCAATGGTGGCGAAGAGCGGCGATGTCATTAATAGGGCAATACCTTGCCAAATAGGTACAGGATAGGCGAGGGCCCATAACCAAAGCTGAATACCGATAACGGATAAAAACACACGGAAAATATGTAACCCCAAATGTTGGGTACGGAGTGAGCGACGAATGCCGAGTGTTGATAAATAAGGCAAGATCACTACCAGTGCAATAGCGTATTGGATGAGTGCAACAGTGGTGGATGACAGACCATAATTGATACTGGCGACTTGAGCGAGGCTATTAACTATCGCAAAAGCGAGTCCGGCAAGCAGCATCCAGCTTGCTCCTTGGAGTGGGTGATGGTGTTTTAGGCTCATATAAATCGTACAGACATGAAAAGTGGTTGAATCATACTGATTTATCATGATTAAACCAATCAAGGATTTCTCTTTGTTACTTGAGGCTATAGCGTTAGTTGCTTAGAAATTGAATGATCTGGTTTATAAATGGGAGAGGTGTTTGTATCAAAAAAAACCTCCCATAGGGAGGTCAAAGAACATGAATTTGCCAGTGTTCTGCCTAACACTGAAAAGAAGCACAAACGCTGCCGTGCATTTGTATTTTATAGATAGCAGATGGCGTGCCAGTTTTTAACTGTTTGAAAAATAATAATATTTTTTTATCCGTCTCGAAGAGTGAACTAAGGTAGTGCGATATGTGTTATTGTGGTGCAAGAATGGATAGTCGCGATTGGCTCGCTTTGAGTTGAAGATCTTACTTTTGATATTTGAATCATCAAATTTATTTCCTAGTTAGGAATATCGGTTAAACTCTGCGCTCATCTCATTCATATCAAGGAAGATTGTATGTATTCAGTCCGTTTGGGTGACCAACGAATCTCCCCTTCAAAAGTACTGTGTATTGGTCGTAATTATGTTGAGCACATTAGAGAGCTCAACAACGCTATACCAGAGCAAATGGTAGTATTTAACAAGCCGAATACCAGCATTACCACCACCTTGACTTCTTTCCATCAAGAATCATTGCATTATGAAACGGAAATTTGTTTTTTAGTTGAAAACGGAAAGTATTCAGCGGTTGGTTTGGGTTTGGATCTCACAAAGCGCGAATTGCAATCAAAGCTTAAAGCGAAAGGATTGCCATGGGAGAGAGCAAAAGCGTTTGATGGCTCAGCAGTATTCAGTCGATTTGTTCCGCTTGATGGTATCGACATCAATAGTTTGCAGTTAGAGCTATTCATCAACTGCGTTCGAGTTCAGTGCGGTGGTGTCAATCAGATGCTTTATTCACCGACCACTATTTTAGAAGAGCTCAAATCCTATACTTCGTTGCGTGATGGCGATGTGATCATGACCGGCACTCCTCAAGGTGTAGGGGAAGTACACCGTGGTGATGTATTTTTAGGACGTTTAAAATCCGCTCAAGAAACTCTTATAGAAATTGAATGGTTAGCTGAATAATGGTGCGAGTGGAGATTCCAACCAAGTCTTATTTAGGCGTTAACCACGACTATTAATGAGTGAAAATTATCAAATTAAGTACCAGAAATACCACCATGCTAGCGACCGTGGTTAGAAGCACATTCTTGGTTTTCCAAGCAATCAATCCCGCGAGTGCTGCTGCCCATAAATAAGGATTGTGCGCATTAATCCATAAATCGGTCTCTGGCATAAATACGATGGGCGCCCATATGGCAGTCAATACCGCAAGGCTTGAATAGCTAAGTAAACGTTGAATAGCAGGACTGAGTAGCAGTGGCAGCTTGGGCTCTAAAAACAGGTAGCGACTGGTAAATACAAGCGCGGTCATCGCAAGAATAGAAAGCATAATCATGATGATTTCCCTCTGCGAGGTTCAAGCGCAAGTTCAGTTACATAACCCGCGCACATAGCTCCAATACTGGCAAACATAAGGCTGCCGTTCACGTTGCACATTTTTAATGCAACAGAAAGTATCAAAGCGGTTAGCACTGCCATGAACACTGGTAAGGTTTTCACGTTGGGGATCACAATGGCAATGAAGGTTGCAGCAACCGCAAATTCTAATCCAAGTTCGTTTAAGGAGGGAATATAGCTGCCTGCAATAATACCGGCTAGGGTGGCTAGGTTCCAAATGAGGTAAAAGCTAAGTCCTGCTCCTAATGCGTACCAGCGGTTAAACTGCTTTTCGTCATGCTGCCCGCAAATCGCGAACAGTTCATCAGTAAGCAAAAAACCTAAAATTATGCGCCAGCGCATAGGGAGTAGGCTAATTTTGCTGCGCATCGATACGCTGTACAAAAAATGGCGAGACGTTATGAAAAATGTGGTGATTAGCATGGTGAACAACCCAGCCCTCGCTTTGAACATGCCGGTAGCCACTAACTGCGCAGAGCCTGCAAACAAAATCGCAGACAAGGCTTGGCTTTCAAATGGAGATAAGCCAGTTTCTATAGCAAATGAGCCGGCAAGTAATCCCCATGGTAAGACGGCAATACTTAGTGGCAGCATGGCAAGTGTCCCTTGCCAGAAACAATATCCCTTAGAGGTTGGGTGTTGATTATCCAAAATCACGGTACTCATCAAAAATCCTTATTCATACTAGTGAACATATCAAGCTACGAAATTTGATCAAGTGATTGTATTACATGATGAATCTACGAGGATAGAAAACAGCGCTGTAGTGTTACTCTTCGTTCAGTTTGTGTGAAATAATAATCTAACAATGTCGTTTAAAGTGGTTTTTGGTGGTGGTAATAATGAAATTGTTGCTATAAAATCCGCCGCTTCTTGTTTTTAATAAAATCTCATCATGATCGATATTTCCATCTTGCCTGTTTATCTTACGGCAGTGATTGCCCTATTGCTGCTTCCTGGACCAGATATGTTGCTGATCGCCAGTTCAAGTATGAGCTACGGGCGACGTGTAGGCATTTTTGCAAGTTTAGGTAATGCTACTTCGGGCATCATTCTGACGCTACTTGCCGCGTTGGGGGTATCTGCGTTAATCGCCATGAGTCCTTTAGCGTTAAACGTATTGCATTTTTTAGGTGGTGCGTACCTGCTAAAAATGGGCTGGGATTGCTTGCGTGCAACCCCGGAAGATATGCCTGATCTTGATAACGACCATAAAATGGCGGCTCAGTTCTACCAACGTGCTTTGGTTAGTAACTTACTCAACCCCAAGGCACTGGTATTCTTTGTCATGTTTTTACCGCAGTTTGTCTCAAGCAATATTGGTGCAACCTCGGGTGAACAAATGTTCGCGTTAGGACTGTTACTGAATATTCTTGGCTTGACGTTTAATTTTTTATTGGTCGCATTGGCCGGAACGTTTGGACGTTCCTTGCTAGAAAATGAGAAGTTTCGAACTAATCAGCACAAGTTCATGGGCGTTGTTTTTGTGTTACTTGCTTGTTGGATGCTCAGCTCTTTTATCGCTAAGTAGTCAAATTGCCAGTGAAAGCGGCATAACCGCTTTCACTACTGCGCAATATCAATGGTTTTTTACAAACTGCGTTGATGCTCGGCAATCAACATTGCCATTTGTTCATCTGCCTTTCGCTGAGCAGAGGCGAAATCTTCATCTCCTTCAAAAGTGCCGACCACTTCGTAGTAACATTTTAGTTTCGGCTCAGTTCCAGAAGGGCGAACGATCACTCGCGCCCCACCTTCTAGATGATAGGTGAGCACATCGCTAGCGGGTAAGTTGATCACTTCGTTTACTCCGCTGCTGATATAGCGAATCGATGATTTTAGATCTTCAATTACCAACACTTTGCGCCCTGCAATTTCTGTCGGAGGTTGTGCGCGAAGTTTATCCCCCACCGGCGGCGAATTTGGATCTAATTTGATGCTGCGCTGTGCATTGACGTACAAACCATGTTGGCGATAGATCGCTTCTAATTGATCCCAAATGGTCTCGCCTTGGCTGTAGAGCTCTGCGGCTAATTGAGCAAAAGCGACCAATGCCGACAGGCCATCTTTATCCCAAACAGTACTACCGATGGTGTAGCCTAAGGCTTCCTCATAAGCGAATAAGAATTGATGATCATCATTTTGTTCTTGCATGGCCACATTGGTTAACCATTTAAAACCCGTCAGCGTTTGGAAGTATTTCGCCCCCATTGATTGAGCGATTTCTCCAAGTAAACTGGATGAAACAATGGTGTTACCGACTAATTGTTTTTTAGCTTCACTTTTCGATAATAAGTAGTGCCCAAATAAGATGCCAACTTGGTCACCAGTCAACATTTGATAAGTGCCATCGGCTTTTCTTACGCTAACGGCAAATCGGTCAGCATCAGGGTCGTTAGCACAAGCGAGCTCGGCACATTGCGCATGAGCAAGCGCGGTAACCATATCCATTGCCCCTAATTCTTCAGGGTTAGGGAAGTTGACGGTCGGGAATCGGCCATTAGGTTCGCGCTGTTCTTTTACACTACTGACGCGAGTGAAACCTGCATCATGGAGTAACGTTTCTGCCATTTCAGCTCCGACCCCATGCATCGCTGTGTAAGTGATGGCGATGCTTTTGGGATCAGAATGATGGTTAAGCAGTGGATTTTTGTTGATTGTCTGGCGATACGTTTGGTAATAATCGTCAGTCAGCCATTCCAGTCGCCCTTTTTTATGAGCTTCTTCTAGGGGCATTAGAGAAACCGCTCGCGTTGCTGCTAGGTCAATTTCCGAGGCAATACCGCCATCATGAGGTGGAATAATTTGCGCGCCATTTTCCCAATACACTTTGAACCCATTGTATTCTGGCGGGTTGTGGCTGGCAGTCACCACCACGGCAGCGGCTGCGTTAAAATGTTTAACGCCAAATGCTACTACGGGGGTAGGGGCGACTTTATAAGTAAGGTAAACCTTAATGCCCAATGCGGTCAGTACAGAAGCGGTATCATGCGCAAATTGTTGTGAATCTGGTCGTCCATCATAACCGATCACTACCCCGCGGCTTTTCGCATCAGCTATTTTTTGAATTAAGTAGTGCCCTAAGCCCGTTGCGGTTTCTTGAATGACAAGGCGGTTCATGCGATTAGGCCCACATCCCACTTTGCCACGTAAACCTGCGGTACCAAATTCAAGGCGTGATTGAAAGCGCTCTTTAATGGCATCAAGTTGCTGCTCATCAATTAATGATTGAAGCTCTTTACGCGTTTTAGGATCGGGATCTTTTTCTAACCACTCGGCAACGTATTCCATCATGATTCTTACCTGCTTAATGTCGATTGATATAGATTTTAACTGATATTCATTCTCAATTATGGGGTCGCAATCGCTAAATATTCAAGAATTAAATGTCAGTTGCCGATCTTAAACGCATCAAAGGTGGCGCAAACTGTGTCTCTCAAGGCGCTTAAATAGCAATGACAGGGTTAGGCATATGGCTAGGTAAAAGCTACCCACCAGCAACCAAATTTCAAAAATCAACCCTGATGAATTGGCCATTTCAGTGCCAACAAACGTCATTTCTTGGATAGAAATAAGCGAGACAATAGAAGAATCTTTCACCAGCGAAATAGCTTGTCCTGCTAATGCTGGCGTAATGGCACTGAGCACTTGCGGAGCAATGATATAGCGATATTTGACCCAAGGAGAAAGTCCGAGAGAATGCGATGCTTCCCATTGACCTTGCGCAATACCTGCCAGTCCGGAACGGACTACTTCAGCAATGTAAGCCGAAGAGAGTAGGCCAATACATAAAATGCCAGAAAGTAAGTTTTCCCATAAATGAGCAGGGCCAAACAGTAGTTGTTGAATGGTATTAATTTGCCCATGGTGATCACGCAGTAAAGTGTCTAACCCAAGCAAAGGGATCAACTGGTTGGAGATGAAAAAGTAGAAGATAAAGACAAATACTAATGGCGGGATATTACGCACCAACTGCACAAAGGCATTAGCGGGCAGTTTAAACAAAGGATTATTTGCGTGACGAGCCACACCGAGTAGCGTGCCAAGTACTAGGGCAAGCAACATGCCCCAAATGCTCAAGCGTAAAGTAGCAGCAAGCCCTTGAAAGAAATAGGGCGTACTGCCGTCTGCTTTTGGTGTGAATATCAGAGCAAAAGCATCGTTCCAGCGCCAGTGGTAGTTCACACCAACATCTGCGCGGTAGGTCAACCACAGCGCGAAGCAGGTAAATAACACCAGTAATAAGTAATCTAGCTTATTGAGCGATAGGCGTGACACCTTGGGTGGGCTCATCGTTTTAGTGGTCAATGCTGTCGTTGTATTCACATTTGTTCCCTAGCATCATTGCCCTGAAGCAATTTGCTTTTGCCAATCTAGCGTTGAGAACCAATATTCATAACGCTCACTGAGCCAACCATCGGCAGTGCGAGCTTCAATCCATTGATCAAAAAAGACTCTTTTATCGTTTTCACCCAGACGAACAGCAAAAGCTTCATTGCCTTTTGATAAACGTTCGCTAAAAGGAATAAACAGTTTATCACTGTGTTTGACCGTTTCATGTTCTGGTTTAGGGCTAGAGGCAATCACTGCGTGAGCATTACCATTGAGCACTTCTTGGAACGCTTGCGCATCGTCATCGAATTGCAGAACTTTTGCTTTGGGAAAGGTTTCACGTGCGACTTGCACTGTAAACGCGCCGCGGCGAGCCGCAATTTTCACTTTGCGAGAGTTAAAGTCATCAAAAGTTGAAAAGCCAGTCGCGAGTGCTTTGCTTGCCGCAAGTTGTACCCCTGAGTGAGAATAAGGGGCGCTAAATAGTACGCTTTTTGAACGTTCAGGTGTGACAGACATACCACCAATGATTACATCAAATTTTTTGGCCAAAAGTGCGGGGATAATTCCATCCCACGCTGTCGGTACAAATTCAACTTTCCAACCTGAGTCCGCAGCTAAGCGTTTAGCGACATCAATTTCAAAACCGATCAATTCACCTTGCTTATCGCGCATTGCCCAAGGTACAAACGTCGACATGCCTACACGTAGCGTGCCTCGTTCGTTGATTTTATCTAGGTTAGGCGTGTCACTTGCGGTCGCTGGTAGTGAGACGGCCAATCCCAATAGTGCACTGAATGCAATACTCAAAAAGCCTCGTTTTCGCCAGCTTATTTTTCCATATGGTTGCATGCTATTTCCCTTCTTCTGGTTCATTTTTGAGAGCGCCACTGAGCGCCCAGTTTATGTTCTAGCCAAGCTGAAAGCCCCGATAAAGAAAGCGTTAACAGCAAATAAATACCCGCGACGGTAAACCAAATTTCAAATGGCATAGCGGTTTCAGACACGATGTTTCTACCTTGTGTGGTGAGGTCGAAAATCGCCATTACACTGACTATTGAAGAGTTTTTAATTAACGACACTACTTCATTGGTCAACGGAGGTAATGTACGTTGAAGTAGTTGCGGGAGGATCACATCGTAGTAAGTATAAAAGCGCGATAACCCGAGTGATTGAGACGCCTCAAACTGACCTTTGGCAATACTGTTTAATCCACCACGAAACACTTCAGCGGTGTACGCGCCTTGAAACAAGGACAAAGCAACAACAGCAGTGGAAAAGCGATCCAGCCCAATAACGGGACCAAACACAAAGTAAAGCAGATAAATTTGAACCAGCAAAGGTGTGTTACGGATAAGCTCGATATAACCATTCGCTAATAGCCGTCCAACGATAGAGTTTGAGAGCTTTAATAGTGCTGTCGTAAGCCCAATCACCAGTGTTAAAAACAGACTGATGGCAGAGATTTGTAAGGTAACCACTAAGCCCTCGATAAGCTCTGCAGGCCACCATT
Organism: Vibrio aestuarianus; assembly: GCF_028858425.1. NCBI lineage: Bacteria > Pseudomonadati > Pseudomonadota > Gammaproteobacteria > Vibrionales > Vibrionaceae > Vibrio > Vibrio aestuarianus. Next base: position 207,493 of record NZ_JAKNYQ010000002.1, read on the forward strand.
CACCATCTTCATAAAATGCAATGTAGTCAGGAACACGCTCCCACTGCCATTGGTAGCCCATCGCTTGAGCCCCAGAGTTGAGTAACCACATCATACCTAACAACAGTAGTACCATTTGTGCAGCAGCAGACAGCACAGGTTTGATCATGACTTTTATCATCAGTGACTGAGGATTTGTTTGAGAAACTGTTGTGTTCTAGGGTGTTTAGGTTGGCTAAACAGCACCTCTGGTGTCGCAATTTCCAAGATTTCTCCTTCATCCATAAAGATAACGCGATCTGCCACTTTGCGCGCAAAGCCCATTTCATGAGTCACGCACATCATGGTGATACCATCTTGAGCGAGATCGACCATGACATCCAACACTTCTTGAATGGTTTCAGGATCAAGCGCAGAAGTGGGTTCGTCAAACAGTAAAATCTCTGGCTGCATGCACAGTGAGCGAGCAATAGCGACGCGTTGTTGTTGGCCGCCAGACAGTTGCACCGGGTACTTATCGGCTTGCTCAACAATATTGACGCGCTCTAGAAAATGCAGTGCGCGTTCCCTTGCTGCGGATTTTGAGAGTTTCAAGGTGCGAATAGGAGCAAGTGTCAAGTTTTCGATAACAGTTAAATGCGGAAACAGATTGAAATGTTGAAAAACCATACCGATTTTCCCTGCTGATAATGAAGCGTTTGATTGAGCTGAGCGCAGTGTAATACTGCCCTCAGTAATGGCTTCTAGCCGGTTTACAGTCCGGATTAACGTTGATTTTCCAGAGCCGGAGGGACCACAAACGACTAATATTTCACCACGTTGGACTTGCAGCGTAATATCTTTTAAAGCGTGAAAATCGTTATACCATTTATTGACGTTACTAAATTCGATCACGTTCATTGTTGAACTTCTATTTTTATTTGTTATTCATCTACCTTAGCAATATCAACAAGATATTGCACTCTTGAGACAGCATAAAGCAAAAAATCTGACAACAGTATTCCATGTAACGAATTTTTTACATGATGCTTGTTTTGTAAAAAATACAATAATATTGCCTTTTGATGAAAATAATGATTGAAGTTGAGGTTTTTAGTGGATAAGTTACAAGGGAAGGCCGAAAGCAAGGCTGCAAATTAGATTCGCCATCGCTGTTCATATGGCAGGCAGTAGAAAGAATAGAAAGGAAGAAGTAAGCAATGTTCCAGACCGATGATGTAAAAATTAAAAGAGTTAAAGAGTTATTACCCCCTGTTGCCGTTTTAGAAAAGTTTCCAGCGACAGAAATTGCTTCTTCAACCACATTTCAAGCACGTGAAGCGATCCATAACATTCTGCAAGATAAAGATGATCGCCTATTGGTTATTATTGGTCCATGTTCAATTCATGACCCTGAGGCGGCGGTTGAATATGGTAAGCGACTGAAAGTATTGCGTGACGAGTTGGGTGATCGCCTTGAAATCGTGATGCGCGTATATTTTGAAAAGCCACGTACCACGGTGGGTTGGAAAGGTTTAATTAACGACCCTTACCTAAATGATACCTATAAAATCAATGATGGTTTACGCATGGGGCGTAAATTGTTGCTTGATTTAACGGATATGGGCATGCCAACAGCCAGTGAATTTTTGGATATGATTACCCCTCAATATGTGGCCGACCTTATCAGCTGGGGCGCTATTGGTGCTCGTACAACAGAATCTCAGGTTCACCGAGAGCTAGCTTCTGGACTTTCTTGCCCAGTTGGCTTTAAAAATGGTACGGATGGCAATATAAAAATCGCTTCCGATGCGATCCGCTCTGCCAGTGCTTCACACCATTTTTTGTCAGTGACGAAGTTTGGCCACTCTGCCATTATTCAAACTGCGGGTAATCCAGATTGCCACATTATTTTGCGTGGTGGTAAAGAGCCAAATTATAGTGCACAACACGTAGGTGTGATTAAGCAAGAGCTTGAAGCGTCGGGTTTACCACAAAAAGTGATGATCGATTTCAGCCACGCAAACAGCTCGAAAGACTACAATCGTCAAATGGTGGTGGCACAAGATGTGAGTGAACAGCTTGCTAATGGTGAACACGCTATTTTTGGGGTGATGATTGAATCTCATCTTGTGGAAGGTCGTCAAGATTTAGTCGATGGTTGCGCTGCAACGTACGGGCAATCGATTACTGATGCGTGTATTGGTTGGGATGATACAGAAGCCGTTCTTCGTCAGTTAGCTGATGCAGTTCGAGCACGTCGCTCACGATAATTACTAACCATTCTATATTAATGAGGCTCCCATTATTGGGAGCCTTTTATATTGTATGAGACCAGCCTTATTAACAGTGGGTTCATCTGTTATTTTTATAGAAGGAAAATAAGTCGATATACCCTTCCTATTTGAAGTTGCAGCAGTGTTGGTTACGTTTGGTCACCCCAATCACATAGTTTATCTATGCTCATGGGGGTGAACTCACTTGCCGCCTACCTGCAACTTCAAGTTGTTTGGGTATAGTTCACTGCTAAGCTTGTGGTTCGGTAGTCAATGTGAACGTTATTTCCCCCTTATTTTTTATGGTTACTTTTTCACGGTAATACCTGAGTATTTCTTGATGAGGATCATCTTCATATTCCATCTCATATTTTAAATCGCTTATCTTTTCATCTGGTAAAAATTTAAATAAATTAGCTATCACACAGTTAGGAAAGTTCTTGGAGGTTTCTCCGAAACCATCTGGTGGTACGTTTGGTAATGATTCTAATAATACCATCTGATCTTCAGTATTTGCAGTCTCTATGGGCTCGGGGAAATTCGTTGTAGCTGGAGGAGCAAATTCTTCTACCTTAATTTTGGCTACATAAAGACGATTATCATATATAACTGACTCTTGAAACGTGCCTTCTTTAGGATTTGCTGTTATGAAATGCTTACTCATTGGTGATTTCACCATATTTATCTTAACTAATGGCTTTTGCGTCTTTAACGTAAAGCATTTAAGTGTTTCTAGCATCATTACTGGTGGTTGGTGTCGAGTGGCTGAGTTTTGTAATGATGCATCCAACTCCTCTTCAAGTTTAGCTCCCTCTTCTGATAGTTTAGCTTTCTCTTCTTGTGATGTTACCTTTTCTCGTGATGTTGCTTCCACCCTCATACGAAGATCTTTAAGCTTATCGTGCTGATGACTGCTGGATTTGGCCGTAGTCGTCTTTGTTTGCTGAGTTAAATCAGCTGCAGTACCCTTGAGTTCTGCTTTATCATCCTTGAGTTCTGCTTTATCATCCTTGAGTTCTGCTTTATCATCCTTGAGTTCTGCTTTATTCTCTATGTATAGACTTATTTTCTTCTCTGTATTACCTTCCGTTAGTTTGAGTGCTTTGTTCAAAAGTTGTTGATAATGTTTGTAGTTGGATAATGTGCGGTATTCACTTTTTAAGTGTTCCAATCGATTCCTTGATGATGATAACTCCTTCTCAGCTTCATCGATTTTCCTAGAATATTTCGCTAATTGATGTTCATCCTCTCTTCTTCCAGTATTAAATGAATATTTCGACCTACGATTCTCTAACCTTTTTATCTCATTCTCTTGTGCAGTAATAGTTTTATTAAGTGTCTGTTGTCGTTGAATTACATTGTCGATGTTATCACCTATCTTAGCGAGCTGTGTATCAGCATATTTTGATAACCATTCTCTGGCATTTTTTGGGTTCCATTTTGTTATTTCTGTTTCTTTTTTATAATCGGTAATAACAGGAAATTCTGTATCTTGACCTGCGCTCATGCGTATTTTTTTAATACATTTTTCTATCTTTGTGACCGCCGATGATGTAGTGAATTCTTTTCTTCGGACCTCTTGTTCAGCAATTTCACTTATTTCCCTCATCTCAGATACGTGGACTTCCCTAGGAGTCTCTCTGTTAATCTCTGAGTAATATACTGTGTGTTGTTCCCCTGGTTGTACTACATAGAGTGATTTCGCATGACTCCTTATCAAAGCATCACAGTCAATGGGGGTAACACCACTTTTATCAACCATTTTTTCCAGTCCCTTACAGTGAGGATTATGGTCAGCTGGTACACGAGTTGATAGCGCTGCATATGCGTTGAAAGTTGCTATAAAGTCCTCAGGAATGTAGATGTATGCCAGTTTAGTCTCTTCGGTTTCCTGTACTACAAAGGGTTTAATTGGCTTACTCGCAGTTTTGGATGTTGTAGCAACAGATGCTCCTAAATGATTCGTACTTTCTGATTTCGAGCGTACCGCAGGAAAAACTTGTTCATGTTTAGTTTTTTGTCGCACACTGTGTACCATGAGGTCGGGAAGAGTATTTGTTGCTGTTTCTGCGGTTCTTGATTGAATGGCAGCGGATGTGGATGGTGGTGGAAACATGTTCTTTACCTAATGGGTGTAATTTATATGCCACTTGTTTAATTGTAGTTATTGTTTCAATTTATTTTTTAAATTTCCAGCATTAGGATTAATAAAACAGATTAATTCATTTTTTTTCCTTGATTTTCATTTTATGTTTTTATTTATGTGATTCTGTGTCTTGTGGTTAATTTAATGAAGAATAGTGCTATACCCTTCCTATTTGAAGTTGCAGCGGTGTTGGTTACGTTCGATCACATCAATCACATAGTTTATCTATGCTCATGGGGATTCTTTCACTTGCCGCCTACCTGCAACTTCAAGTTGTTTGGGTATATTTTAAATAGACAGTATCTTTCTTTCGATTTGACGTAGTGCGTGACGATATAAAAACCATGCTGAAAAACCGGCGAGAATATTACCGATTAATGCCCCGACAAATAAGCCATGAATAGCTGCCATTTGTGCTCCTACCCATAAACAAGGTAAGAAAAAGGCGAATAAACGTAAGGCGGAAATGGTCAAAGCGACATAAGATTTAGCCAATGCATTGGAAACAGACACCATCAGCATACATACCCCCAACGGACCCAAACTAATGGGGATAACCATCAAATGCCAATGTAGGATTGATTCGACGTTCTCTTCACTGGTCATTAATGCAGCTAAGAAACTGGAAGATAAGTAGGTGAGTACGGCGATAATTAATTGGAAGCCGAGAATAAATTGGCAAGCGATAGTGACTAGCTTTCTGATGTCTTGCAGTTGATTAGCGCCCAGTAAACGTCCAACCATCGGCGGCATTGACATGGTTAAGGCTAAAACGGAAACCATGGAGAAGAACTCAAAACGAGAGCCTAGAGCCCATGCAGCCACTGCCGCTGTACCAAAACTGGCTAACAATTTTGTTGCTAGCATTGAAGATAAGGGAGGAAGTAACTGGCTTATCATTGCTGGGCCCATGATATGGCTGATAGAACGAATACTGCTTGCTACATTGAGATCTTGCCAATCAAAGAGCATCCACTGTTTCTTTGATACTTTAGGTGCAACGACCAAAACGCCAACTCCAAACGCAACAATTGTTGCCAGCGCTGCCCCTTGAATCCCCAAATCGAAGGTAAAAATAAAGAGTGGATCTAAAATGAGGTTAAGGACGCTCGTAACCATCATCATGCTGCCTGGCAGCATGGTATTACCATTGGCACGGCACAAGCTGTATAAGAAATAGAGCACCGCGCCAACCCAAGCACTAACAATCCAGTAAATCCAGTAGCTGTCAATGATAGGGTATACCGATTCTGGAGCGCTGAGCAGAGCTAAAATTGGATGACGGAGCAGATAGATAATCATGCCAAACAGAGCTACGCCGACACTGCCCATCACCATCACGAGCCCGCCCAATTGCTTAGCATAGCGGATCTGGTTAGCGCCGATGGCGCGCGCAATCACTGCGGTAGTTGCAATGCCGAGACCAACCTGGATACCGATGATGATCATTTGAATCGGTAAGGTAAAGCCTTGCGCTGCCAGTGGTAGTACCCCCAATTGGCCGATAAAGGCACTGTCAATAAGTTGAAAACTCATTAAGGATAATACCCCAAACAGCATTGGCCACGTCATTTGAAATAACTGGCGCGCCAAGGCGTTGGATTGGCTGTTGTTTGTCATCGAATTTTTTTGTAGTTTGCTCACTGGTTTTTCGGCTCTTCTAATTCAGAGGCATAGTCTTTAGGTGGTGGAGTCCACCCTCGTTCGGATAAGGAATGCTGATCACTGCGGTCAGAATTCATGGCATTGGCTAGTCTTTTTTCTAATTGCATAAAGAGTTTACGATAATTATTATCGAACCGATCCTCGCCCGATTCTGAACTCCAAGCATTATATAGTTCGTCAGATTGTTCTCGTTCAATGCGTTTATAGGCTGATTTTTGTTGCTCAACGGTAAAAGGGTGTAAACCTAAGCTACGCAACGCTTGTGCGCCCACTTCAAGAGCTGAATGATAGGTTTCTGATTCAATATGATCCGCGCCTGCTTGCCTAAGCAGGTAGCCATGGCCTCTATCAAATGCGCGTGCCAAAATCGTCACTTGAGGATAAGTGTGTTTAACATATTTGACTAATTCAATGCTGCTTTCTCGGTTATCTATCGCCACAACTAATAAAGAGGCCTCTTCAATGCCGGCGGTATGCAAGAGATCGGGTCTTGTTGCGTCACCAAAGAAAGCTTGAGTTTCAATTTTCCGCATGGTTTCAACTTGGTCAGCTTGGTGGTCTAGCGCCACGGTGCGTACCCCATTGGCCACCAGTATGCGGTTAACAATTTGTCCAAAGCGGCCGATGCCCGCAATGATTACCGTTCCTTTTTCTTCAATCACATCGGCTTCGCGATCATTAAGCACATGCTGATAACGAGGGATGATCACTTTATCGAATAAGATAAATAGCCCTGGTGTCAGGAACATCGATAAGGCCACCACTAAGGATAGTATTTGCGCCATTTCAGGGGCGATCACATGGCTCTGTACCGAAAAGCTTAATAGCACGAAACCAAACTCTCCCGCTTGAGCCAAACTGAGGGCAAACAACCAGCGATTGACCCCTTTGATACGAAAAACAAAACCAAGGCTAAATAAAATGGCGGCTTTTAATATCATAGTGGCCAGAGTGAGGCCAATGACCAAGGAGAAGTCACCAAACAGAATATGAAAATTAATTCCTGCCCCTACGGTAATAAAGAATAGACCAAGTAATAATCCTTTGAATGGGTCAATGTTCGACTCTAACTCGTGACGAAACTCACTGTTGGCTAATACCACACCCGCCAGAAAGGTGCCTAAAGCTGGCGACAAACCGATCAAACTCATTAAAGCGGCAATCCCAATTACGAGCATCAGTGCAGCAGCGGTAAATATTTCTCTTAAACCGGAACTGGCGACGAAGCGAAACAGTGGGCGACTCAAGTAGTGACCACCGATCACGAGAATAGCAATTGATAAGGTGATGACAATGCCATAACCCCAGCCAGGAAGTCCTGCGACTAAACTCAATTCTTGATGTGTTTCAGCCATATGTGCGGCTGCTTGTTGCGCTTTTTCGACTAATTCAGGCATCGCCAATAAGGGAATAAACGCGAGCATTGGGATAACAGCAATGTCTTGCATCAACAGTACTGAAAAAGCGCTACTGCCACCTTCTGTTTTTCCAAGGTTTTTTTCATTAAAGGTTTGTAAAACGATAGCGGTGGAAGAGAGGGAGAAAATAAGACCTATCGTGAGTGATAATTCCCAAGAGAGCTGGAATTGTAAGCTAATCGCGGCAACCGCTAGAGTGGTTATAGCCACTTGTAACCCACCAAGTCCAAGCAGGCGATGGCGCATATTCCACAGCATTTTGGGCTCAAGTTCTAAACCGACTAAAAACAGCATCATCACCACTCCGAATTCAGCAAAGTGTTGAATGGTTGTTGTTTCTTCACCCACTAAGCCGATAATCGGTCCAATCACTACCCCAGCGATTAAATAGCCGAGTACCGAACCTAATCCAAAACGTTTCGCCAGAGGAACTGCAATAACAGCGGCAGCGAGATAAATAAACGCTTGGAGGAAGTAACTGGTCATGCAGTATCTCCATTATTGAGAGAAGTTAAATAAAGGTTCATATTGGCCAGATGGCGAACTTTCTTAAGGTTAATACGGTTATCGACCAATGCATGAAGCAGTATTGTCCACTCATTGAGATGTTGTTGGACACGATGATCTTCTTCTGCGGTTCGTGCACCAAACAGTGAAAATGGCGGTAAGTAAACCATACCTGTTAAGTTTGCCATTTGTTCTAACGGTTGTAACAACTCGCGAATCGTAAAATGGTTATAGCCATCCGCGTTATAGGCTGACTCCTTCCCCCCAGCAGAGAGAGCGCACATAAAAACCTTACCGTTTAGTGCAGTGCCTTCTTGCCCATAAGCAAAACCATATTCTAGCACTAAGTCTTGCCACTCTTTCAGCAATGCCGGTGTTGAATACCAGTACAACGGGAATTGGAAAATGATGACATCATGATCCAATAAACGTTGTTGCTCTTTATTAATATTAATATCAAAAGTTGGGTATTCAAAATAGAGGTCGACAGCGGTGACGCCTGCTATATTTTGCGCCGCTTTGAACATGGGAAGATTGACCTCGGAGCGGCTCTGAGAAGGATGCGCATATAAAACGAGAACTTTTTGTGTAGCCATTATTGCTCCTTGCATTGCAACTATGCCTGCAAAATAAACCGTACTTTTAAAGATAAACAGTACCTTAAAAGCGCGTAAGGAGCGAGTTTGTTAGTGCCGCCATTGTTTTGTCCTTAATTGCTTATCCGCTTTGAAGCATGGTTATTACTATTGATGATGAAAAATATCATCAATATGAAAATATTCATTACCAGTAACAAGAATTGATACGTCAGTGGACGAATTATCGTGATAAAAGTCAGCTATTCCCATGAAATGAAACCGTTTTCAAAATGGTTTGAACTTATATTGTCAATATATCTTTATGATATTTATAACTAATTTTTTAAATTCGACCCCGGCTAAATTTCATAACCTGTCGCGTAAACTGGCGCTGTGAAGCGAATCTTAATTTTCACTTGTTTCATTTTTTAAACTGGTTGCAGAACAAAAACAAACACAGTGATTAATAGGATTTAACATGAAAAATTATAAGCTTCTACCTCTGTCCCTCGCAGTGGCTGCCGTACTCTCTTCTGCTCCATCATTGGCTAATGATCCAATGCCTAATCCCGAAGTGTTGGAGCAAGATCAGCAACCGCTTGTTTTGACACCAGACATTAAAGTACCTGCTGGTATCGTGTTCTCTGGTTATGCTCGCTACGGTGCTGCTTACCAAAATGGAGACGCCAAATTGGTTGAAACTAATGGCCGTTTAAATGGTAACTCAACCGGTCGTTTAGGTAACGAGGGTAATGGTGGTGAGTTCCAATTTGGTAAAGGATTTGTCAGTGATAGCGGCGCGATTTGGGACGTCGTAGTGATGTTTAACCACTGGGGCGATGATGTTGGTGTACCAAAAGCTTACGCGGGTGGGACCAACATTTTTGAAAGCCAGCCAGAGCTTTACGTATGGGCAGGTCGTGATTTTCATCAACGCCCAGCTACGGGGTTGAATGACTATTTCTGGATGATGCACGATGGTCAAGGCGGTGGTTTTTATAACCTTGATTTAGGAAGCGTCAAGCTAGACGCCAGCGTAGTGAGCGCAACAGGCGCAGGACCTAATGATCATCAAGACGGTAATTATGCACTGACCACCAAATGGCATGGTATTAACTTCTCAGATTCAACCAATTTAAGCCTTTATGCCAACTACGGTTTTGATGATAACTCTGACCCAGATGCGAAAAAGCTGAACGCTTTTCAAGTTGCGGGAGAATTAAATTTTGGCAGCGATCGTTTCATTGTTCGCTACTCTGACAACGCAAAAGACAGTGTATTTTGGAAAACCGCAGATCAATCAGCGTTGTTGGTTAGCTTTGATGGTAATAAAGCGATGGGAGACAATGCTGCAATTGAATACCTAGCCGCCTATCAAGCGTATGAAGATGGTGAATACAAACAGTATGATCGCACTAACTACAACGTGGTGGTTCGCCCGATGTATTTCTGGGATGATGTCAATTCAACATGGTTAGAAGCGGGTTACGATGTGGTCGATTTTGACAACATCGATGCTACGAACTCTTCTTGGAAGGTGACGCTATCGCAAAATATTTCCTTTGGTAAAGGCGCTGGTGCTCGACCTATGTTGCGTTTCTACGCAACCGTCGGTGATGCAGATAACGAAGCCGTTATTGACAAAGATGGCTTATTTAAAACGGCAACTAACCCAGATACTGTCACGATTGGTGCAATGTGGGAGGCATGGTGGTAAACCTGTTGTAAATAATTTACTGTCCATTTTATTTAACCGCTTTTTTGCAATATGAAAGGCGAACCTTAACCTCAGCAATACACTTATGCTTTTGGGCCACCTCGGTGGCCCGTTTTTTTTTCAGAAATAGGGGCTAACGCTGAAACGTTACTGCTTCAGTTTTTTCTAGGTGAATACGTGTGCTAGCTGGTTGCGTTTCGGCAATCACTTTACCATGACGAATTGAATAGCGAACGGCAACTTGGCGGCGCAAAGCATCGAAGCCATTTTCGGCAGGAAGGATCAGCAAACTACCTGCCTTACCGAGCTGAATGCCATAATTATCTTGGATATTTAAAGTTCGTGCTGATTTGGTACTAATCAAATCCAAACTATTATTAATTTGCTCATACCCCATGATTTGACAGACATGTAACCCCATGTGCAGTACTTGCAACATGTTTGCAGTACCAAGCGGGTACCAAGGATCAAATACATCGTCATGACCAAAACAAACATTGATATCTGCTGCCAACATCTCTTTAACGCGCGTAATACCACGACGTTTTGGATAGTCATCAAAGCGGCCTTGTAAGTGAATATTAACCAATGGATTAGCAACAAAGTTAATACCAGACATTTTCAACAAACGGAATAAGCGCGAAGCATATGCACCATTATAAGAGTGCATTGCTGTGGTATGGCTTGCGGTGACTTTCTCGCCCATTTGAAATTTGTGCGCCAGTGCCGCAACCGTTTCGACAAAACGTGACTGTTCATCATCAATTTCATCGCAATGCACATCAATCAGACGATCATATTTTTGTGCCAGTTCAAAGACGTAGTGTAGTGATTCCACGCCGTACTCACGGGTAAATTCAAAGTGTGGGATCGCACCAATGACGTCAGCGCCGAGTTTTACAGCTTCTTCTAGCAGCGCTTTACCATTGGGGTAAGAAAGAATCCCTTCTTGTGGAAAAGCAACGATTTGTATGTCTACCCAAGGTTTCATTTCTTCACGCACTTCAAGCATTGCTTTCAGTGCCACTAATGTTGGGTCAGAAACATCAACATGGGTGCGTACATGTTGTACACCATTGGCAATTTGCCATTTCAATGTCTGTTTTGCACGTACTTTCACGTCTTCAACTGAAAGCAACTCTTTACGTTCAGCCCAACGTTCAATACCTTCAAATAAAGTGCCTGAAATATTCCAGTGTGGTTCACCAGCGGTTTGGGTGGTATCTAAATGAATGTGTGGTTCACAAAATGGTGCCACTGCTAAACCACCTTCGGCATCTAGCACTGTACCTTCAAATGCTAAATCGACATCATTGGCAGTAATGGTGTTAAACAGACCATCTTCAATCAGGATCTGATGTACCCCTTGCGTGTGCTGTAATGCAACGTTTTTGATTAATAACGTATTCATGAAAAATCCTTAAGCAGCCTGTTCGACAAGTACTTTTTTATTAATGATTGGATTAAGAATAAGGTAGCTAATAGCACCACCTAGGACAGCATTAAGTGGTACAACGCCAGCAATATAGTGACCAGCCGCTACACCAATGATCACTGCTATAATGCCTGCCCAGTTGACGGTTTGGAATTTGATACTTGCAAATTTTTGGTAACGTTTACGATTCGAAAAGTAATCAGCAATAATAACGCCACCAACCGGAGGTATTGCTAAAGATAAGAAAGTTAACCAACCAACGAAGTTATTATATAGCCATAGAGCACATAATGTACCAATGACCCCATTTGCCATCGAAATGTATTTACTTGGTAGGCCGGTAATATTAGAGAATCCAAGACCAGAGGCGTAGAGTGCGTTGTCATTGGTTGTCCAAATATTCAAACCAAGAACAATAATAGCGGGTAGCAGTAATCCTTGTGCCATCATGACTTCTGAAATATCAGATTGCCCGGTAACGGAAGCGCCCGCAGCACCAAAAATAAACATCAAAGAGTTGCCAATAAAGAAAGCTGTCATGGTGATGAGTACCGCGCCGATTGGCTTTTTCCCAAAACGGACGAAATCGGCCGTTAGGGTTCCCGCACTAATAAATGACCCCACAACCATTGCGAGGGCAATTGAAAAATCCAGAGGTTGTTCTGGTTGTATTTTTTGCAGTTCTGTTATTCCTCCTATGCTATCGACAGCGGTAAATACGGAATAGCCGCCAAGAATAGCAATAGCAGGTACAGCGATGGCTGATAATACCATCAGTGCTGAAATGCCAAAGTAGACGGTAACCGTCATTAATAAACCAGAAATGATGATGAGTATGTTGGTATCTATCCCCGTCGCCTTTTGTACCGGAATGGCAAACATTGCCACACCAACGCCAAACCAACCGACTTGTGTGCCACCAAGCAATAGAGAAGGAAGCCAAGAGCCTTTTGATCCAAAAGAAAATCGAGCAAGAAGATGAGTAGAGAGACCAGTTGAAGCGCCAATGTAACCAAGAAGAGAAGTATAGATACCGAGAAGAAGATTACCAATCAGAACAGCGAGGAAAAAATCGTGATAGGAGAGGCCAGTCCCGAGCGAACCACCAGTCCACATACTAGCGGAGAAGAAGGTCAGTCCTAGCATCACCATCGTGAGCGAAATAACCCCTTTTCTTGCCGTTAATGGCACTGGGCCAAGACTGTAGTTATTGTCTGCCGCCATTTTTACCTCCATATTTATCGTTTAGTTAGATTCCACCGCATGCCGAATTTTAGGCAAACGTCGCGCATCATATAGAGATAAAACAAGCTGTCAATGTTGATTTTTTAATGAAAACGTTTTCTATTTATTTTTGTTATTTTTTGTCTTTTAAAACAGATTGTTAGTTTTTTTGTTTGAACATGTTTTTTAGTCTTTATGCGGCGTGATGATGAGGTTTTTGTTTTTTATTGCCACATTATAAAATAAATCAAAGTGATATCTGAGCTTAATGATTGGTTGATGCAAAAGTATTTGTACCATGAAACAGTTTCATGGCTCATCGTGAAACTGCTGTCACTTTCAATATTTAGATAATTGTCATTTTTATGCCTGTTTTGCTGTGACTTTACTCACGCTAAAGCAAGGTGGGATCTCTAATAATTGCTCCATGAAAGCGGTTTCGTGTTTTTTCTATCAATAATGAACTGGAGCAAATGTGGCGACGATAAAAGATGTGTCTGAACATGCGGGTGTGTCGCAAGCAACGGTGTCGCGAGTCATCAATGGTACGAGCCGCGTCAGCCACGACAAAAAACTCAAAGTTGAAAAAGCAATTAAAGATCTCGGCTATCGCCCGAATTCTATTGCTCAAGCTTTAGCTTCTAGCCGCACAGGAAGTATCGGTGTGATTGTGCCAGAGCTAGGTGGCCCGTTTTATTCCAGTATTTTGCATAATATTGAAGAGCAACTGCGTAAGTTTGGTTATCACGTTGTGGTTACTGCTGGTTCCAACACCGAGCAAGGTCAGAAAGAATCGGTACAATTTTTAATAGGTCGCCGTGTCGATGCCCTTATTCTTCATACGCAGAACCTGACCGATGATTACTTGATTGAATTGGATCAACAGGGCATCAATCTGGTGTTGGTCAATCGCTTTATTCCTGAAATAGCGTGCAGTTGTATTGATATTGATAACGAGTTGGGCGGTTTTTTAGCGACACAACATTTGCTCAATCAAGGTCATAAACGCATTGCTTGCATTACAGGACCATTAGAGAAATCGGATGCCCGTGGCCGTTTGCAAGGCTATCGTAAAGCATTAGAGGAGGCCGGGCTTGAGTATGATGAAGCGCTGGTTTCTGAGGCTGGTTTTACCGAAGAGTCAGGTGTGAAAGCTATGCGTAAATTGCTGATGCGTCAGTGTGAATTTAGCGCCGTGTTTGCATCCAATGATCATATGGCATTCGGTGCCTTTGAAGAGTTGCGTCGCGTTGGAATGCAAATTCCCAATGATATTTCATTGGTCGGCTTTGACAATATTTTGTTTGCTCGCTATCTGACACCGGCTTTAACCACCGTTAATTTTCCCCTTGAACAAATGAGCTTAGAAGCGGTTCAGCTCGTTATTCAAAAACTGCACAAGAGCAAACGTGACGTAGACTTCAAGTTATCACCTTCATTGGTGGTGCGAGAGTCAGTCAAAAATGTAATTAGTACCCTATAAACCTAACAATAAAGATATTAAGGATGAATCATGAAATTTAAGACCTTAGCGCTGTCCAGCGCCGTGGCTCTAGGACTTGCTTCACTTGCACACGCTGCCGATACCAATATTCGTTTTGACGGTTTTCCAGACTTTGATAGTAGTTTGAAAGTGCTGCTCCCCGATTTTGAGCAGAAGACTGGCATCAAAGTGGATTATTTAATGAATAACCACGGTGACCATCACACCAAATTAACCACTAACTTAGCAACAGGGTCAGGAGCCGGTGATGTCATCGTTGTGGATGTCGAAAAAATCGGTCCTTTCGTTGCTTCTGGTGGCTTGGTTAACTTGTCTGAAAAATATGGGGCAGACAAGTTCCAAGAAAGTTTTGCACCTTACGCGTGGACACAAGGTAAAGGTGCAGATGGCAATATGTACGGTATTCCGGTCGACCTTGGCCCTGGTGTTATGTATTACCGCACCGATGTGTTTGAAAAAGCAGGTGTTGATATTAATGAAGCGATCAAAGATTGGGATTCTTATATCAAGGCTGGTGAAGCGCTGAAAAAGCAAAATGTTCAGTTGATTGCATCAGCCGCTGACGTGGCACAAGCAATCATCTTTACCACAGTGCCAGAAGGTGAGGGGTTGTACTTTGATAAAGACGGTAACTCTGTAGTCACATCTGATCGTTTCGTTCATGCCTTTGAAGTGGCCAAGGAGATTCGTGACAAAGGGTTAGATGGGCGCATTTTGGCATGGTCAAACGAATGGTATGAGGGTTTCCGCAACGGCACTTTTGCGACTCAACTTTCCGGTGCATGGTTACTTGGTCATTTGAAAAATTGGATTGCTCCAGATACATCGGGCAAATGGGCAGTTTCACACTTACCTGATGGTATTTACGGCAGTTGGGGCGGTTCATTTCTTTCTATTCCTACTCAGTCGAAGCACCAAGACGAAGCATGGAAGTTGATTGAATACATGACAACTCAGCGTGATGTTCAACTAAAAGCGTTTGAAACTATTGCAGCTTTCCCATCAAACATTACGACTTATGATGACCCAATGTTCAACCAAGATATTGAATTTCTTGGTGGGCAAAAAGCACGTCTATTGTTTGCTGATGTAGCGAAAAACATCAAACCTGTTTCGCCCGCAAAAGGTGACCATGTGGCTCGTTCTATCATCTTAGAAAACGCACTGATGGAAGTGTTGGATGAAGGCAAAGACATTAAAACAGCGCTTAAAGATGCAGAACGTCTTATTAAGCGTCGCACACGTAATATGTAATTACTCATTGTGAGTTAAAAGAACCACCAGCAAAACTGGTGGTTCATCAAAGCAAGTTAATAGAGACATGATTTCATGTCTCTAGGTAAGAGGTCGTTACTATGAATCAAGCTACGAGCAACGCCATGGAAACATCATCTGCGCACAGTTTTTTTTCTCGCCTGAGTTTGAAAGCGCTTACACCGTATGGATTCCTATTGCCGTTTTTGATTATTTTTTCTGTTTTTGGAGTGTTTCCACTCCTATTTTCGGTGTATTTGTCTTTTCATGAATGGAACCCTGTCGAAGGGGTTGCTGCCATGAGTTACGTTGGGTTTGAGAACTATGAAATTGCATTAACCGACCCCTGGTTATGGCGCTCACTAAGCAATACATTATGGCTTGCGATCACCTCAGGTGTAGCGCAGCATTTAGTGGCTATTCCTGTGGCGTATATTTTGGTGTCATTAGGTGATCGTCTGCGTCATTGGTTAACGTCAGCCTATTTCTTACCGTTCATTACCTCAACGGTGGCGGCTTCACTCATTTTCTTCAATATGTATTCGCCTAATTCTGGCATCATCAACCAAAGCCTGGTGGCACTAGCCGATAGCTCGCTACTTGGTTGGGCCTTTTCATGGGTCAATGACTATCAACCCATTCGCTGGTTAGATGATGCAACCATGATAAAACCTTCTATTGCTATCATGGTGTTCTGGAAATATACCGGTTTCAACATCGTACTTTACACTACCGGTTTGATGACAATTCCTAAAGATATCTTAGAAGCGGCACGTATGGATGGTGCCAACGCCTTCCGCCGTTTCTGGAACATCTCCCTGCCTATGATTCGCCCATTTGTATTCTTTGCCGTCACCATGACCATTATCGGTAACTTACAGCTGTTTGAAGAACCGTTTGTATTAACCCGTGGTACGGGTGGTGTGGGTCAAGCTGGTTTAACGATTTCAATGTATCTCTACAAAGTGGGTTGGGAATGGTTAGAAATGGGTACAGCTTCAGCGATTTCATGGTTGTTATTTGCATTGATTGCTATGTGTACCGCTGTTCAATTTTTCTTCTTTGGTAAGAAAGGGTTAGGGGAGTAATACCATGTCGATTCACGCTTTAAAACCAAGCGATCGCAGTATCGAAATTATCACCAAAATTGCGATGGCTATGCTGGCCGTGGTGTTGATTGTGTCAGCGTTAATTACGGTCTTCCCATTTCTATGGTCGGCACTGCTTTCTACCCGCGACCGTACCGAAATTTTTGGTTCGGGTATTAGTTTTGCTATTGGGGATAGCTTAGCGATCAATTATGCGAAGCTTTTGGAGATCATGCCATTTTGGCAGGCGATGTTTAACTCTATCTACATTGCATTTTTAGGGACCACCATCTCATTACTGTTTTGTAGCATGGGAGGATACGCGTTCGCGGTATTCAAATTCAAAGGTAAAAACGCCCTGTTCGGTATGTTGGTGGCTTCAATGATGATCCCACCAGTATTGAGCTTGATCCCTTACTTTATGATCGTCAAATTCTTGGGTTTGATGGATAACCACATGGCGGTTTGGCTTCCGTTTACGACCACTCCGTTTGGGATTTTCTTAATGCGTCAACACGTGATGGCATCCATTCCTAAAGAGTTGTTGGAAGCGGCAAAACTTGATGGCGCGGGAGAGTTTCGTACTTACTGGAGTGTGGTTTTACCCTTGATGAAACCAGCACTTGCCACTTTGGCTATCGTGCAATTTGTTTTCTTTTGGAACAGTTTTATGAACCCGTTAGTGGTACTGACGTCGCCAGAAAATTACGTCATTACTCAAGCACTACGCAGTGTGCAAGGTATTCCGAATACGCCATGGGGCGCTGTAATGCTCGGCACCACTATTTCCATATTGCCACTGGTGACCATTTATCTGTTTGCTTCCAAACAGATGATCAGCGGTCTGACATCCGGCGCAGTAAAAGGTTAATCGGCTTTTAATAGACAATTTAATTGCGTGTGCTGGAGCAGTCTCGCTGAACGAGCAGCACACGAAGGAGAACAAATCATGGCAAAAGTAGAATTTAAGAATATTAAGAAATCATTTGGCAATGTGGATGTTGTGAAGCACTTTGATTTTACGGTTAAGGATGGCGAATTTGTGGTGTTTCTTGGTCCATCTGGTTGTGGTAAATCGACCACACTACGTATGTTGGCGGGTTTAGAGTCGATCACATCGGGTGATATTTACGTTGGCGACAAGCTGATGAATAAAATAGATGCCAAAGACCGTGACCTGGCAATGGTGTTTCAAAGTTACGCGCTATACCCGCACATGAGCGTATATGAGAATATTGCGTTCGCGCTGAAGCTAAAAGGCATGTCAAAAGCAGATATTGATACTGAAGTGCGTAAAGCGACAAAAATGTTGGAATTAGATCCACTACTTGATCGTAAGCCAAAAGAGCTCTCTGGTGGGCAGCGTCAGCGTGTGGCGATGGGGCGTGCCATGGTCCGCACACCGAAAGTCTTCCTGTTTGACGAGCCGCTTTCTAACCTTGATGCGAAATTACGTGGGGTGATGCGTGAGGAGATCAAACAATTGCACCGCGAACTCAAAACCACCACTATTTATGTCACCCATGACCAAATTGAAGCGATGACATTAGCTGATCGTATCGTCATTCTTAAAGATGGCTATGTCGCGCAAGTTGGTACACCGACCGAAGTATTTCAACGCCCTGCGAATAAATTTGTTGCGCAGTTTATCGGCAACCCTTCAATGAACATGTTGGATGCGCAATTAGTTCAACAAAATGGCGAGTGGTTGATCAAACTTGGCGAAACGCTGATCCCATTGCCAGAGCGTTTCAAAGCGCATGCATCAAAAAACCTTGCACTGCATTTTGGCGTTCGTCCAACTGATATTCATCTACGAGCCGAGCAAGTGAATCACGATCGCGTGTTGCCAATTCCGGTCAAAATTAAAGATAAAGAGCTACTGGGTGCGAGCATTTTGCTAAAAACACAAATTGCAGACCAACCTTTGATGGTTGAAACTCAGGCGGCGGAACTGGATGTGAGTGATGTTACGCTTTACCTCGATTTGGATGCAATTCACCTCTTTGATGCCTTGAGTGAAAACTCATTGGCTAGTTTTTAATAGAGGTAAAGGCGATGACAACAATCAGCAAAGCTCCTTATTTTGATACTTGGCCAAAAATTGAATCGGCGATTAAAAGCAACCCTGCCATCGAGCAAGAAGTCGCAAGAATTGTCAGCTTAATGACCCTGGAAGAAAAAATCGGCCAAATGATTCAGCCAGAAATTCGCGATATTACTGCTCAAGAGATCATTCAATACAAAATAGGCACGGTATTGAATGGCGGTGGCTCATGGCCGAACAATAACAAACATGCACCTGTTAGTGAGTGGGTTGCTAAAGCCGATGAATATTGGTTTGCTGCGCAAAAAGCGTTTGCAGGACGCCCATTCAATATTCCCTTTATGTGGGGAACGGACGCGGTTCACGGTCATAATAACGTGTATGGTGCCACTGTATTTCCGCATAATATCGGCCTTGGCTGCGCGCGCGATACCGCTCTTATTCGTAAAATCGGTCGTATTACCGCGATAGAAATTGCAGCAACGGGCATTGATTGGACGTTCGCTCCAACGGTTGCAACGCCACGTGATTTACGTTGGGGCCGCGTATATGAAGGGTATTCGGAAGACCCTGAAGTTACCTATGCTTACGCCAGTGAAATGGTGGTCGGTTTACAAGGTGATGCAACTGATCTGCAAGGTGAGCATCATGTGATCTCGAATGTGAAACATTGGGTTGGTGACGGCGGCACAATCAACGGTGTTGATCGTGGGACTAATATCTACAGTGAAGATTTATTGTGTAATATTCACGCTATGGGCTACTTCAGTGGCTTAAATGCGGGCGCGCAAGTGGTGATGTCTTCTTTTAATACTTGGGATAATGCGGCGAACTACGACCACTCGCCGCAAACACAAAGTGATTACAATTTTAAGATCCACGGTAGTAAGTACTTACTGACAGACGTTCTTAAAGAAAAAATGGGTTTTGATGGATTGGTAGTGACCGACTGGCATGGTCATTCTGAAATCAGCAAATGCACTGACGGCAATGCGACTTACGCGATCAACGCGGGCAATGATATTTTGATGATTCCGATCCGCGAACACTGGCAGTCGGTTTATCATCAAGCGGTAAGCGATGCTAAAAGCGGTGTGATTAGCATGAGCCGCATTGATGATGCTGTTACTCGCATTTTGCGGGTAAAAATGCGTGCTGGATTATGGCATAAACCTCATCCCTCTGTGCGTGCTTTAGCTGGAAATCAATCACTCATTGGCAGTGCAGAACATCGCGCTATTGCGCGTCAAGCAGTACGTCAATCTATGGTGCTTTTGAAAAATAAGGGATCCATTTTGCCACTAAAACGTGGCCGCAAAATATTATTGACGGGCAGTGGTGCTAATGACTTACAAAAACAGTCTGGTGGATGGAATTTAACTTGGCAGGGTGATGAAAACTGCTTAGCGGATTTTCCTGGTGCAACCACGGTGAAAATGGCGTTAGAGGCGGAATTGGGTCAGCAAAATGTATGCTACGATCCAGAACTGACCAGTGAATACCAAGCTGGAGATATCGCGCTAGTGGTGTTTGGTGAGGACCCCTATTCTGAAATGATGGGTGACATTAAAGCGTGGCAATCGTTAGAGTTTTCGACATTAAAACGCAGTTACCGCGCTGACAGTGAAAAAATTAAAGCGCTGCATCAACGTGGTGTGAAAGTCGTCTCGATATTCTTTAGTGGTCGCCCGCTGTTTGTTAATGAAGAAATTGCTTTGTCTGAAGCGTTTGTCGCTGCGTTTCTCCCCGGTAGTGAAGGGCGGGGTATTACTGATGTATTGATCGCGAATGCTGACGGTGAAGCGAACTATGATTTTACCGGTACGTTATCGTTCAGTTGGCCAAATAAAAAGCGCAGTGCGTGCGTAAACCGCATTCCTCGACATATTCCCAATTATGTAGTGCCAGAGTGCGAACAGTCACCATTGGGAGAACACGCTCCGTTATTTGAATATGGCTATGGGCTTGACTACAGTGACAAAAAGCAGACTCGCGATCTGGATAACCTTGATCTGGATATCGACCCAACCGAAGCTAAAACGCGAGCAACGCATGCCGAGCATCTCTATGGCATCATGGCAACCATTGGTGATTATCAGCTTAAGGTTTCAGATGCCGATCATTGGATGGGTACCGATGTTTCGCGCAATAATGTGATGAAACTCAGCACATTAAATACCAGACCATACAACTACCAACAGCAGCAAGATGCGGTTGAGATAGACATGATGGGTGGTGGATCTATGGTCTACGCGCAAACTGGATTAGGGCATGCCGAAGATTTCAGCCATTATGATAATGAGCAAGGCGTGATCAGTTTTGAAATTAAGGTGCTGAACGCGGCGACTGAGCCTATGTATCTGGCTGTGCAACGTTCGGCTGTTCCAGGGCGTATGGGTGACATTGACAATCTGCTAAAAGTGGATGTCAGTGAATATTTCACAGTCGAAAGTGAAACCTTTGTTCATGTCCGTATTCCATGTACGCATTTTTCACAACAAGGGCTAAGTTTTAGCCATCTCGACACGCCCTTCTCATTATTCACACATGGAGAGTGTAAGTTCGTGCTCGCCAACATCTGTTGGGATACGCTATAGATAGAACTATTAATTCCTTCTCGTTGACGAGAAGGAATTACCCTTTAGAGCTTATTATCATGACCAAATCTAAAAAAGCACCGACCGTTTATGATGTTGCTAAACTTGCCAGTGTGTCTGCCAGCTCCGTTTCTCGCTATTTAAATCGCACCACTTATGTATCAGACGAGAAAAGTCAGAATATTGAGCAGGCGATAAAGGCGCTGGGGTATAAACCCAATTACTCTATTCAGCGACAAGAAAATAAACGTTCGATGACCATCGGTGTTTTAGTGCAGCATGCAGAAAGCCCCCATACCAGCCGTATTTTGAACGATATGGAAAAAGTGTTGATGGCGAAGGGTTACTCAATGTTGATAGCAACGGGACAGTGGCAAAAAAAATTAGAAGTTCATGCAATTGAATACCTCACTCGAAGCCATGTTGATGGCATGATCATTGTCACTGGCAGTTTGAAAAGTGAGCAAATACTAAAATATTCAGAATCCATTCCTATTATTGCGGTTGGGCACCATATTGTTGGTAATAACGTTCGCTGTATCAATGTCGACAATGTGCTCGGTGGCTATATAGCAACGTTGCACTTATTGCAGCAAGGGCACGTCAATATTGCGCATATTAAAGGGTTGTCGAATCAACCTGACTCGACCGCTCGCTTCGACGGGTATAAAAAAGCACTGCGAGAAGCGGGTATTAAACCGATGCCCAAGCTGGTTAAGCAAGGTGATTTTAGTTCAGAAACTGGCTATGAAAAAACCGCTGAATTACTGCAATCGAAAATACATTTTTCCGCCATTTTTGCCGCCAACGATCAAACGGCTTATGGAGCCATTAAAGCCTTAACTGATCACGGTTTGAGAGTGCCTGAAGATGTTTCGGTGATAGGGTTTGACGATTTACCGGTATCGCAATACTTTACCCCTGCATTAACGACGTTACGCCAACCTATAGAAGAAATCGGTGCTGTTTGCGCGCACTCAATACTCAATTTACTCAGTGGGGAAAAGCATGATGCGCGGCTGCCGCCGATTGATTTAATTGTTCGAGAATCAACAAAGTCTATCTATCGATAATGAAAAATTTTTATCGATAAAATACTCCGCACTGGGACTGGTTGCGGTGTAGGTTGCGTTCACTATCGTCGATGTTATTGTGGTTAACCGTATTTATGTCAAAAGAATAAGGAAATAAGATGGCCCAAGAATTACGTCAACAGTGTCACACTTTCATTGCTGGCAACCGAGAGCCCAGCCCAGCAGAGCTGTTTGCAAATATGTCGACTTGGTGCTTGGAAAATGACATTGAGCATGATGTGTATGGTGAAGGCTTATTGATTCAGCAGTTCGAACAGCAACTTGCCCAATTATTGGGTTTTGAAGCGGGGCTGTTTGTTATCTCCGGTACCATGACTCAGCCCACTGTGTTGCAGTTAGTGTGCGACCAGAAAAATAATTCTCTGGTTGCTATGCATGAGTCTAGTCATATCTTTCGTCATGAAAGACAGGGTTACCAACTGCAAAATCGTTTTAATATTTTGACGATTGGCGACATGTTTCGTCCATGGACCTTAAAAGATCTTAAACAGTGGCCAGATGATATTGCCGCCGTGCTATACGAGTTGCCCATGCGTGAAATTGGTGGACAATTACCGACTTGGCAGCAATTACAGGAAATCAAAGAGTACTGCCACGAGCAGAAAATACATTTGCATATGGATGGCGCGCGTTTGTGGGAAGCCGCTGCTTATTACCAAAAATCTTACCAAGAAATAGCGCAAGGCTTTGATTCTGTCTATGTCTCTTTATATAAAGGGATCAATGGGTTAGGTGGCTCTATGCTGCTAGGAAATAAACCATTGCTTGATTGCGCCAGTATGTGGATGAAACGGCAAGGTGGTAATGTTTATCATCGCACCCCGTATATTGTTTCTGCGGCAATGCAGTTTGAACGGCGAATAGCAGCTATGCCGCAGTTGTTTGAGCGAACCCAACAAGTTTATCAAATCTTAAGCCGCTACCCTCAATTTGTGCTTAATCCCATGCAACCGCAAGCCAATATGTTCCATATTTATCTACCGGTTAGTTATGAAAACGCAGTCGCGATGCGTGATAAACTGGCGAGCGAACAAGGTGTATGGATTGGCAACCCACAAATCACCGCGTTGCCACAGCAAAGTATGATTGAGTGGTATGTTGGTGACCATCTACTGGATATGCCAGATGAAAAATTGACCGAGATTTTAGATTGGCTGAGCAATCATATGGAGTAGAATAGCACCAATTTGGTTTTCAGTAATAAGACGCTGTATGAACAAGCTGCTAGCGGTGATGGTGACATTGGTATTTACGAGTGCCGCTTATATTGGGTACTCAGCATATCGTGATCTCCATTATTTGAATATGGACATCGATTGGAGTTGGTATCACTTTAGCCCCGCAGGTTTTGGTGCACAAATTGCTCGTACGCATGACACCAACCAATTGCTTTTACGTCGAGTAGATATCAGCCAAAAAGTCGCCGTGTTTGCTCATACGACGATCGATAACAAATTTGAAGTCGTGGTTATTCGCGAGCAAGAATGCCAGCCAAATGCATCACAACCCGCCCACTTAACCGAGAAAAATGGGCCGACTCACTCTATCGCATTTGTGTGCAGTGGCGATGGCAAAACGCAACTGTATAGGCAGGTATGGAAAAAACCGCCGACATTCACCTTAACGGTTGATAACTTTGAGCTGCATGCTGATATCGCCAGTTGGGATACGGCAATGCTAATAAAAGACCAATTTATGCAACTTAACCCCCACTATTTCGATAAACAAAACAATGGGGTTCGTCACGAATGGGCGAGAGATTAATCGCGTTGAAATTTCAAACGGTTCTTCACATCTCTGCTCTTAATGATACGTTCGCTATGGTCAATATCGAGATTGGCTTTGGCTAATCGGTCATAAAGCAATACGTTAACGCTTGCGGCTAAATTCATGCAACCGATCGTTGGCACATAAACCACATCACTGGCTTTGTTGACGATGGCTTGCGGAATAGAACCGTCTTCTGGGCCGAAGACATAAATCGCTTTGTCAGGATGAATGAATTCAGGTAAGGGCGTTGCTCCTTCGGCCAGCTCGACACACACGATTTTCATGTCACTGGGTAAATCTAGCGTGATGTCTTCCATTGCCGTGAGTGGTAATCTGTTTTTGACATTTTTAGTATCGGTTTGAAACTTCACCGCGCGATCATAGCGTTCACCGCTATAACGTACCGCGCAAGCTTGGTAACACCCTGCTGCTCGCATTACTCCACCCACATTGGTTGGGCTTTTCGGGTTACATAAACCAATGATCACAGACATATCACTCACCACAAACTGATCCCTTAAATATTTTGGATGGGCAGTATACCGAGAAAATGAGAATTGATAAGGGAGAAACTCGTTTTGTTGATTAAAGATGATGAACACAGAAGGTTAGCCATATCGATATCAGGTGAGCTGCTCTACCTCTTCTCCGATTCATTGCTCACTCCGATCGTATTTTAAAACTAATCAGTCCCTCTTTATCAAATAATGGCGGTGTAGCTGTATTTGTGACATATCAGTATTTTCGACTTTTTAGGTGATATCCATCCAATTACATAAAATGTCGCATTAATTCAATGAATATTTAATATGTGGATGGTTACATTTATATTTTCAGCAAATGAAGGATGGTCGCATGAAAATAATAAATAGTACCCTGTTGGTTGGGTTAGCTCTTGCCTCTCAAGTTTCTTTCGCAGATACAGATGTCTATTTAACCAATAACTCTGATATGCCAATGTCAATCAAAGTTAACCATACAGGGACAGACAAGTTACAACTCGGCCGCGAATGGCAGCAGCACATTGAAACTCTTGCGCCGTGGGAAACGAAAATGGTGCTCAGTTTTAACCGCTGGAAAGGAGTCCGTTCTGGAAAAACCTATCAATTTGAGACCAAAGTGACTTTACCACAAGGTCAAGTCTTTTCATTACAGCAGAAGGTCAAAGGCCATTGGTATAACTCGTCAATGGAATATGGTGTGCAAGCACAAGATGTTTCGCTGCATTGGCAAGATGACCGAAATATTCACCGTTACCAAACTGAGGAATTGACTACCCAGCCAGCGGAGCTTGCCTTTAAATCAGCTCGTACAGCGAGATATGATGATATTCATTACACCATTACGCCGACTAAAATTGAGGCAAAACCTGATGCAGATGCTAATGCACTCAAAGTGATGACTTACAACGTATGGGCGTTACCCGTTGTTGCATCGCACATCTCTGACCGTTTTTCCGTTATTCCTGAGTATGTCAAAGGGTATGATGCGATAATGTTACAAGAGGTCTTTGCCTCAGGGCGAGACGCATTTTTACGTGACCTTGCGAAAGAGTATCCATACCAAACTAAAATGCTGAATAAACCCGGTTTGAATATTTATGACGGTGGTGTGACCATCGTCAGCCGTTACCCGATCGTCAATCAAGGGCAATATGCGTTTCCAGATTGCTCAGGAACCGATTGCTTTGCCGACAAAGGTATTAACTATGCTGAGATCATAAAAAATGGTAAGGCTTATCACTTATTTGCCACTCATACTGCCGCTTTTGATACGGATACCGCTCGTCATTATCGTCAGCGTCAATTTAAGCAGATGCGAAGTTTTGCCCAATCTCTTGCTATTCCGCCTAGCGATACGGTTATTTATGGTGGTGACTTCAATGTCAACAAACGAAAATTTGCAGATGACTACCAAAGTATGCTGACTAATCTTGCGGTTACCGAGCCAAGCTATGCAGGGTACACTGAATCAACCTTTGATCCTCGCATTAATGATTTTGCAGGCAAGCCATCATCAGGTGATGGTAATGTGGAATATCTCGATTATGTTGTTGTTAGTAAAGAATTTGCCCAACCGAGTGAGCAGAACCTCAATACAGTCTTAGTGCCAAGAACGACAGATAAACGTTTGTGGCAGCACTATAACTTGTCGGATCACTTCCCTGTGCAAGCGGAGATTCGTTAAATGCGTCATGCATGGTTATTGACTTGCGTTGCCCTAGTGGGTAGCGCAAGTTACTGGTGGATAAAGCCGGATCAGTCTGTGGTTGTGCCAGTTCGAGCAGTGGTTTCTCAAGTGCAGTTAAGTGAAACCAAAGCGTCTTTGACGAAGGCTCTATCCTCACAAAACCAAGATGAAGCATTACTATTGTCCAAAGGTGGCAATGACGCTTCTGACCCTGTGAGTCAGCTAGAGGAATACCTGAAAACCGCGCAGGGAAGGGTGCTGAGGCAGAATATAGAGCAGTTTTGGCAGCGATGTCGTCATCAGCAAAACTGCGAGTTGCAATTGAATCAACTTCAGGGAAATTTATCGCCAGAACGGTTTGAATTAGTTGCAACCTATTGGCAAAAACAAACGCAACGTGATGCTCTTTTTGGCGAGGGCTTTATTAGTCAAAATAAAGAGTTAGGTGAAAAAATTGCTAATGTGAAAGCGATTGATCAACAAGTGTGGGGACAACAAGCTGACATTCTGTTTGCCGATCAATACGCCTATTACGACTTAGCTCAACTGCAAGATGAAAGCGTAGGGTATTCTTCTGTTGAAGAAGCATCACAGCATATCACTCAGCGACTGACGCAGTATGAAAATCAGTGGGATAGTTTCTCACTTTCCACTAACAATGCTCGTTATGAACAAGCGCTGCGACTGATCCCTGAGCATTTTTCGTTAGAGCAACGTGGGGAGCTGCAACAGCGCCTTGCCGAGTTTTATTTAAATGAACAAGAAAGAGGTGAAATCGTACAACGTCAAGTTGAAGAAAAGGTGCAGGCGCAGCAGATAGAAAGCTACCAGCAAGCTTTGGTGCAGTTAAATGACACATTGTCAGAACAAAGAAAAACGCAATTTTCCTCTCTTACAGCAGAGCAATGGTCGCAGCATGTTGCTCAGAAGCGCTATGAATTCAGACAAAGCTTTTTTGCTAATCGCTAAATATTGCCAATAGCGAAACGGTGATCAATAAGGTTAGCAACAAGTACTGGCAGTTAAGTATTTTAGCGGAGTGCGGCCGGTTTGTTTTTTGAAAAAGGCAATAAACGCGCTATCGCTAGAAAACTCCAATTGGTGGGCGACATCATTAACTTGAAGGCCTTGAGCAAGTAGCTCAATGGCTTTCAATAGTCGCCATTGCTGACGCCAGTCTTGATATGGCATACCGGTATCTTTAAGGAAAATTCGTGTTATGGTTTTACTGCTGGCACCGATATGCTGGCTGAGTTCATTCAAGCTTGGCGCAACGCTCTCACCTTTAACAAAAATGTTTAGCCAGCGGCTTAACCTGCTGTCAAGTGGCGTTGGCAGCGATAAATGCTCTTCTTGTGCCGCTGCTAACTCTTCAAAAAATAGAGCACATGTGTTTTTCATTTCACCGCTCGGTTTATCCCATGGCCACATTGACATGCGCTCAATCAGTGCTTGCAACAGTGGTGTGACGGCAATGATTTTTACTCTGTCGCTCAGTCGTGGAGTTTTTAATTCATCAAAATAGAGTGACCGATACTCGACCACATTATTCATTTTTGCACAATGCATCACACCTGAAGGGATCCACGCGGCGCGTGTGGGAGGCAACACACAAAGCTGTCCATCCAGTACAATGTTCATACACCCTATTGGTGCATAAAGTAATTGCGCCTTTTGGTGTTTATGCATACCAGAATCGTGTTTACCAATGCGTGCTGCGATACCAACCACATCCGTCGCTAAGGAGTCGGCATCGAAATGAGTCGACTCATTAATCAGTGCCATGTCTGAATCCTATTGTTTTTTGTCTTAGTTATGTTATTGGGACTATAGCAAAGCTGCGTAAACTCTGCCCAACTTTGATTAAAACGAGAAAAACAAAAATGAAAACGTTGCCTTCCATTGGCCTGATGGTCATTCTAATGATGTTCCCGCAGATTGTTGAAACAATCTATAGCCCTGCGCTTCCTGATATTGCTCGTGGCTTTAGTGTGCCGATTGCAGTCGCCAGCCAAACCTTATCCGTCTACTTTACTGCTTTTGCGCTAGGGGTAGTGACTTGGGGAATCGTATCGGATCATCTTGGCCGTCGAACAACGATGATGTTAGGTATTGCGATTTATGCTCTGGCAGCTTTTGGCGCGATGCAAACGCAACAGTTTGAGTACCTAATGGTACTGCGCGCCATCAGTGCTTTTGGCATCGCAGTTGGCTCTGTGGTGACACAAACTATGCTGCGTGACTGTTTCGAAGGGGCATCACTGGCAAAAGTCTTTTCCTATATGGGTATTGGGTTATCGATTAGTCCAGTTTTGGGTATGGCTGCTGGTGGTTTATTAGCTGAGTGGGGTGGCTACCAAGCCGTTTTTATGGTGCTTAGTATGTTGGCTGTTATTTTATGGTTAACGTGTTTAGTGGCTTTAGCTGAAACTCAACCAAAGAATACTCGCAAACCCAAAGTTTTAGCATTAGTAACAGTCATGTTTTTTGATACTAAGATTTGGCGTAATGCGCTGCTGGTTGCTGGTTTTAATATCCTCTTGTTCTCATACTATCTGCAGGGGCCTTTTCTGTTTGAAAAGTTAGGCTTTGGGCCACAAATATTTGGTTACAGTGGTGCGATATTAGCATTAGGGACATTATTAGGTAGCCTACTCAATAAGAAACTACTTGATATGGATGCCTCTCAACCAATATTGCTACAAATAGCGGCAAGCATGTCGTTGTGTGGGGCGATAGGTGTTTACCTGCTGGACGACAGCCTTCTGTTTTTATTGCCTATGATGTTGATCGTAATGGGGTTTGGTATTGGTATTCCTAATATACTTAGCCAAGCTTTAAAGAACTACAAAGCGCAAGTAGGTTCGGCTGGTGCGTGGTTTGGTCTGTTGTATTACCTTCTTATCGGTTTAGGCTTGGCGCTGGTAGGTGCTGCTCAGCATCTAGGAGCAACACTGGTGGTTTGCGCATTGTTTGTCGTTATTATCAGTTGGACTATGAAGCCACAGACTTAGATACATCGACTGCTTTATTCGCAACGCATGAAACGTTAAACTGACGGGTAAATAATTGACTTGGATTGATCATGGCAACTTTATCTCTACAAGAGCAAATGCTAAAAGCGGGTTTGGTAAACGCCAAAAAACTCAGTAAGGCAAAAAAGAGCTCTAAAAAATCTCGCGTGCAAGCACGTGAAGTGAAAGCAGCGGTTGAAGCGAAAAAAATTGAACAGCAACAGCGCGACAAAGTGCTCAACAAACAGCAGAAAGAACAGCTATTGAGCAAAGAAATTCAAGCACAAGTAAAACAGCTGATTGAAATGAACAAGTTGGATCTTAAAAATGGTGAGATCAAATACAACTTTGTTGATGGTAAGTTGGTTAAGTCACTGTATGTTGACTCATTGGTTCGTGACCAACTAAGTAAAGGCATTCTGGCTATTGCACGCTATGAAGAGAGTTACGCAGTTATTCCTGGAGTGGTGGCAGACAAAATCTTTATGCGAGATGAAGACAGTATCATCGAAAATAAAACCGCGGATGAATCCCTTCCTGAAGAAGATGACCCATATGCTGATTTCGTCGTTCCTGATGATTTGATGTGGTAAACCATTGGTGTACGTGTATACCACTTCAAGTGGTTTGGGTATAAGCAAAAAACGCTACACGTACACCATTTATCTCCTGCTTAATACAACTGCAGTGCTGCGTTTTCAATAGGCCTACGAATCTTTACATCATAGTGATTCCGACCATCATAAACTAAGTTGCTGGTGTCGAATTGAGTATGTAAATGCTCAAAGATGACGTCTGAAAAAACATTAAACTTTGCAAAATCGTGGTCATTGGCTGAGTGACTAAATAACTTGGCGAGTTCAGTTCCTGAATACCATTTTGCCAGATTATTATTTAATAAAGTGATGACGTCTTCATCACTCTTAGACTGTATAAGTGATTGTCTTATATTCAATGTTCTTAAACTAGACAATGCTGATTTTAGCGCAAATTCTAGCTCAGTATTAAATTTGTCTTTGACTAAGCCTTCTATCTCCTGAGCATTTATTTTTTGCTCAGAGGCATAATCCGTACATTGAGTTTTATCAACAAGAATGGCCCTAAAAAAACAGAGTCCATCACCAGCAACCTGAATTTCAGTCATTGATAACTCAGGTTTTTGACAGGGAGCACTAGGAGCCATTTTAGCCCGTTTGGAATCGGGACCCATACCAAGTTCTGATGGCATCTCTCTTTTTAAATTCTGTGTGAGCAATTGTGATTGATATTTATCTTGCTTATCCAGTTCTGTATATAGTCGTTGTAATAATTGTTCAATTTCTGGATTTAATTTTGGTTTTGTTTCTATATAAAGGTCAGGATCTAATTGTTCCTCTTTTGCTTTGGTCAGTATTTTAGTTATAATTTCGTTGGCATTGATTTCAGATTTTTTCTGAACAGTTTTTATATGCCGTATCTTTTTTGGCAAGTGATTTTCACCGCCAGTTGGAGGTCTGGGATGCTCATTAACTGAATTGATATTGCTTATTGAGATATTGCTTATTGAAGAAATAGTAGATGGACACATAAATATCACCCATGTTCAACATTAATCTGATCATCATCGTTTGAAATCGAAAGGTATGTCACTAGAATTTATGTGAAATATTATTATTCCGTTTTTCATTCACTAAAATTGACTTACTCAGCGCTCTTTTCATCATTGAGCATAAGCAGCCGATATAAATATTTTATTTCTATACTTACTCCCTCTGAGGGTTAATTTTTCTATACCCTTCCTACCTGCAACTATAAATAGTTTGGGTATATGGAGCACGAGCTTCGGATGCTTAAGAAAGATGTGAAGCGTGGTCAAACCAATGAGGAGGCACTAAACAAATATAAATTATCGACGCCTGTATATATCCAGAGATTGGTTGAATTGGATTCCATTAATAATCAATTAAGATGATTTACATTAGGCTGTGTGTTAAAAGCCTTTACTCAATAAGCCATTATTAGAAAGTCCCGAAGGGGGCTTTTTTCTGATTACTCGACAGTAAAATTCCTGTGGTGTAAGTACACCGAGGGGATCACATTTCCGAGTGTGATCGAGTGACTACCATTAATGTTGAACCCTTTCCCCTTGGTTATTACTACAATGACTCTAGTGATTATCTATGAATAAACCTTACTGGTCAGTATCACATTTTTTATTACATTAACATTACTGATTTTTAATATTATTTACTGATATAAATGTGTTTTGTATAAAAATTTCATTCTTTAAATTTTTAATAAGTCAGGCGGTCACAAAATCAGATTTAAAGTACACATCAACAAATCAACACAGTTGCATATGGTACTGATTTGATATTTACTGTGGTTGTTTGCAAAATAATTTGCAATACACACACAATATACAAAGGAGTACCTAATGATTAAAAAAGTGCTATTGTCCCTACCTGCGTTAATTATTTTTTCAAATAGTGTTATGGCTTCGGACTCAAACCAGCTGTTACAAGCTTGCCCAACGCAAATTGTTTATTCATATTCGTTGGCTGATCGATATACAGCCTATTCGACCGATCAGTTTGATTTCTCTTCTGTTGATACACTTGTTTTGTCAGTAACCTATCGAAATGATTCGCCCAATACTTTAGAGCTCGACTCCCAACCACAAGTTTGGACCCACCAAGATAATGATCAAAATGAGTTGCATTGGCCATCGTCTAATTTCACTTACGAGCCTCCTGTTGTTAACCCAGGGCAAGAATTTACTGTTAAAGGGGTCGTAAATATGAATACTGTGGTAATAAATGACAATATTATTACAATCAGACCACAAGTTCATGGTGGTATGTGGTTTGGTGACGTGGAAACGTACGCCCCCGTAGTTGGATATGAATTTATTTGTTTATAGAAGGATTAAGAAAAGCGAAAATAGTTGAGTTTAGAGAGATTGCATAAGTAAGAAATGAGACCATGCTGGTAGGTTTGAATTATTAGAAAATTCTGACTTTATCACTTGGTCTCTTTTCTAACAGATACCTCTATATTAAAAATTACTTTGATAATATAAAAATAGGTAGCTAATGATTAATAAAAATTTATTGAGCATGGTTTTACTAGTGTTTTTTTCAGGTGGTGTTTACGCATCGGTATTAAGTCAAGAGTTACAAGATTGCCCAACAAAAATGGTCTATTCATATCCTTGGGCAGATAAGTACACTGCATATTCAACAGATAAATTTGATTTTTCATCAAGTCCAATATTGTTTATGTCAATTACATTCCAAAATTTGTCATTAGATACTTTGGCTCTTACTTATCCACAGGTTTGGACTAACGAAGACAATCCTCAAAGTGAAGTACATTTTCCGTATTCATCGCTTAACATGACACCAAGTGTTGTGCAGCCTGGAGAGGAGTTCACTATCTCCGGAATTGTGGATACTACTACAGTTCCTGCTACTGATAATATTTTAACAATAAGGCCACAAATTAGTTATAGGGCTTGGTTTGGTGATGTTGAAAAATATGCTCCAATTGTTAAAACCGATTTTATTTGTTTGCAATACAATAATGGTATTTTAGATAAATTTCATTATTTTAGTAAGAAAAACAATGAATTTTTATCTATTCAGTAATAGAAATATTTTTTATTGACTGGCCTATATCTTTACGACTTGAAGCTGCAGAAGTGTTGGCTAAGTTCGTTCACTCCGATCACATTATTGATCATATGCTCATGAGGGTGAACTTGCTTCCTGACTGCAACTTCAAGTTGTTTTGGTATATAAATGTGATTGTTGTCTGTTATTTTAATATCATTACATTCCATATTCAGCGTGGTTTTGATACCTCATCCACCAAATATAAAATAGATTGATACGGAATGCCGCTATGGTGGGAAAGCCCAATTTCGCAGGTTCGACTGTTGCTAAATCCACGTTGGCAATGAGGGGGAACTTGTTCTTTCAATGGGTGAACGGCAGCGGCGTTAAGCTCTGGTGTGGTAAAGCCTTTATCGCCCGCCCAGCCGCAGCACTGAATATGTTCTGGCACAAGAACCTCACTGACGCACGCCTTGGTTAGTGTCAGCATCGCGGCCTCTAAGCCCATACGCCGCGAGCTGCAAGTAACATGCAGCATAACTGTCTCTTCTCTTGGCGTAATGGCGAGGTGTTGCAACAGATATTTACTAGCGAATCCAGTTGGTTCTAATACCTCAAGTGGCTTAGTAAAGTGTTCAATACTGCGTTTTGCACACGGGCTCGTGTCCATCAATATTGGGTATTGTCCTTGCTGACTGGCTTGCCACAATACTGCTTCTAATTGCTCTGCTTTTGATTGTGCGAGTTCATTCATCCCTTTACTGTCATAGGGCATGCCACAACATTGGCTACTGAGCTCGCTTGGTAGAATGACCTCATAACCCGCTTTGTTGAGCAACGATAACGTGACTTCGGTTAGTGGTCGTTGATCGCCAGCACTGGTTTGTTGGCCCATATTTCGGCTAGCGCATGAAGGCATGTAGACCACTTTTTTCTCGCGGCGTGGCAGGTTTTCGACCGCAATATCAAGCTGTTGTGCGTTCGCTTGTGGTAGCTCTGGATACCAAATCGGAGTTTTTCCTTTGGTCAATGTGCGTAAGCCATTGGTCGCGCCACCAACAATGTTTTTCCCCAGCATTTTTGTCGCCACTTGGTTGGCCTTCAAACCCGCTTTTGTGAGCGCTGTGGTGGTGGAAAAATGTTCCGCTGTC
The DNA here is from genome assembly GCF_028858425.1 of Vibrio aestuarianus. NCBI lineage: Bacteria > Pseudomonadati > Pseudomonadota > Gammaproteobacteria > Vibrionales > Vibrionaceae > Vibrio > Vibrio aestuarianus. The sequence goes on from NZ_JAKNYQ010000002.1 coordinate 241,722, forward strand.
CATTTGGCGATTGGGACAAATTTTTGATATTTTGCACTGCGCAGCTTTTTCACCAAGTCACCTGTGTTGATGCCTACTGGACAGCGCTCTGCACATAAACCGGTTGCGGCGCATGTATCAAGCCCTTGGTATTCAAAGGTTTTCTCAAGCTCAGACGCTTCCACTGTTTCACCTTGTGCGTGGCGGCGCTGTAGTTCTCGATATAAGACAATGCGTTGACGAGGTGAAAGGGTCAGCGTGCGCGAAGGGCACACTGGTTCACAAAATCCACACTCTATACAGCGATCAATGAGCTCATCCGCTGCTGGCATCGGTTTGAGGTTAGATAAATGAGAATGCGGGTCGTCGTTAATGATCACGCCAGGGTTGAGTAACCCTTGTGGGTCAAACAGTGTTTTAATTTGTTGCATCAGAGCATAACCATCTTTGCCCCATTCTAATTCCACATAAGGTGCCATATTACGACCAGTCCCGTGTTCTGCTTTGAGCGAGCCCTGATATTTCACCGCGACTAATTCGGCAACATCATCCATAAATGCGCCATAACGGTCGATTTCACTTTGGCTATCGAAACCTTGCGTGAAAACAAAATGCAAATTGCCTTCTAATGCATGGCCAAAAATGATCGCTTCTTTGTAGTGGTATTGATCAAACAAGGCTTGTAAATCACGCACACCATTGGCTAGGTTTTCAACGGGAAAGGCAACATCTTCAATGATCACTGTCGTACCTACTTCACGGACAGCGCCAACGGCTGGGAACATGCCTTTGCGAATTCCCCACAGGGTGGCAACGGTTTTTGCTTCGGAGGTAAAAGGCACCGATTCGATGATTTTATAGTCACTCAGCGCCGCCATTACTGCGTCACATTGCCTGTGAAGTGTGGTTTCATCGCTGGCGTGAGATTCAATTAACAGTGAGGCAGCTTCCACATCTAATGTTGCAATGAATGCAGGCATGCCAGCTTTGTCGGCCACTGAGCGCATGGCACGGCCATCCATCATTTCCACTGCTGCCACAGGTGTTTTAGAAAGGGTGGTGACCGCTTGACTGGCCTGTTCAATGTCGGAAAACACCAACAAAGCCGAAGCTTTATGTGCGTGTTCAACCACGGTGTGGTAGGTGATTTCGGCAATAAAGCCGAGAGTTCCTTCAGAACCAATCATCAAATGTTCAATTACTTCAATGGGGTCTGAGTAATCCACTAAGGCATTGAGTGCGTAGCCCGTGGTGTTCTTAAGACGGTATTTGTGCCGAATACGCTGTGATAGTTCAGGGTTTTGTGCCGTTTGAGCATGAAGTTGTGCAATGCCTTCAATTAATTCGGGTTTGGCTGTTTTAAATGCAGCTATGCTCTCAGGGCTTGCTGTATCGAGCACTACACCATCCGCGAATACGATTTTCATGCTATCGACGGTGCGGTAAGAATTTTGCGCGGTGCCGCAGCACATGCCACTGGCGTTATTGGCAGCAATACCGCCGATTTTACAGGTGTTGATGGAGGCGGGATCAGGGCCTATTTTACGCTGAAAAGGGGCGAGATATTTGTTGGCATCAGCGCCAATGACTCCAGGTTGTAGCGTGATTTTTTTTCCATCGTCATGGATACGATGACCGCGCCAATCGTCAGTGAGAGTAATCAATACTGAATCCGATACTGCTTGGCCAGATAAACTAGTACCCGCAGCGCGAAAGGTGCAGTGGATGGCCAATTCTCGGCAGTTTTTAATGGCAAAAATGACCTCATCGAGATTTTTTAAACGCAACACAATCTTCGGTATCAGACGATAGAAACTGGCGTCAGTGCCATAAGCAAGGCGCTTAGCCTGCTGAGTGATGATACGCTCTGGCTCGATCATAGTCGCGAGCCTCTTTTCGAGTTGCTGATAGTTGGAATACGATTGCGCCATAACTGCTTCCTTTTTTGTGGTATTCGATGAATGAGCCTAAAGCTTAACGAGGGAGTCACGTGATAAATCAGCGATGGTTTTTGCCCCAGTTAAGGTCATCGCAACGCGCATCTCTTTCTCATACAAATCAAGTAAGTTCTCTACCCCTTGCTGGCCTTGCGCCGCTAATGCGTAAACGAACGAGCGACCAAGTAGCGTGCAGTCCGCGCCGAGGGCGAGCATACGCACCACATCAAGCCCAGAACGAATGCCAGAATCAACGAGAATTTTAAGGTCTCCCTTTACGGCATCAGCGATAGAAGGCAGGGCTTTGGCGGTGGAAAGTACGCCATCTAACTGACGTCCGCCATGGTTCGAGACGATGATGCCGTCTGCGCCAAAGCGCACCGCATCTTTGGCATCTTCTGTATCTAAAATACCTTTGATGATCATTGGACCCTCCCAGAAATCACGGATCCATTCTAAATCTTTCCATGAAATTGATGGGTCAAAATTGTCCCCTAGCCAACCAATATAGTCTTCCAATTTAGTTGGCGTACCGCGATAAGTCGAGATGTTACCTAAATCGTGCGGTTTCCCCATCAGACCAACATCCCACGCCCAGCTTGGGTGCTTCATCGCTTGAAACATACGGCGCATTGCCGCATTTGGGCCACTCATGCCTGAATGCATATCACGGTAACGCGCACCGGGAACTGGCATATCAACGGTAAATACCAAGTTTTTAACCCCAGCAGCTTTGGCGCGTTCTAGGACGTTCTTCATAAAACCGCGATCTTTGAGTACATATAACTGAAACCAAATAGGGCGTGCAAGAGCATCAGAGACTTCTTCTATCGGACAAACAGAAACCGTAGAAAGGGTAAATGGGATACCTTTATTTTCCGCTGCACGCGCTGCTTGCACTTCACCACGGCGAGCATACATGCCGGTTAAGCCAACAGGAGCAAGGGCGATCGGCATCGCTAGTGGTTCACCAAATAGCTCGGTGTCTAAACTGAGCTCCGACATATCATTGAGTACACGCTGACGAAGAGCGATCTCCGCTAAATCGGCGGTGTTGCGTGTTAGTGTGTGCTCACCGTAAGAACCACCATCGATATAGTGAAATAGAAAAGGAGGCAGCTTTGCTTGGGCGGCGGCGCGATAATCAGTAGAGGCTGAAATGATCATAAATCGAATCCTAATTTAAGCAGGGCAGACATTGAGGTCTGCTCTGCATTATTTTTTATAAGTGATGAAGTTGATACTTACTTGGTCATTAACACATCGGTCATGTTAAAGCCGTAAATCACCACTAAACCGATCACGCCCGTCATCACAAGATAGTAGAAAGTTGGGATAATGGTTTTGCGCAGTGTTGCACCTTCACGCCCAAGCAAACCGACGGTGGCAGAAGCGGCGACTACGTTGTGGATCGCAATCATGTTACCTGCCGCAGCTCCAACCGCTTGTAACGCGACAACCACAACACTAGATATAGAGAGCGTTTGTGCTACTTCAAATTGGAATTGGCTGAACATCATATTGGAAACCGTATTTGAACCTGCGATAAATGCACCAAGTGCACCAACAGTCGCACTCAATGCAGGGAAAGCTTCGCCCACCAAGCCTGCCGCAAAATTAGCCGTGGTGACAGGCATACTTGCGAGGTCGGAACCATTGACGCCAGAGTTAATAAAAATACGCACCATAGGGATAGTGAACACCAATACAAAGCCTGCGCCAATTAAGGTTTTACTTGATTCACCGAAAGCTTTGACTAAAGGCATCGCGTTGCGAGATTGCAAAATAACCGCCAGCAGTGCGACAAAGACTAATATCCCACCAGGTAAATACAGTGGTTGAATTGCAGTGCTGATACCTGTTTCACCCAAAATGTTCGCAAAGGAAAGGCTAATGCCAGTGAGGAACGATTTAAATTCAGTACTGACTCGGCTGGCAACCAACACGACAGCCAGTAATACATACGGTGCCCACGCCAGTGCTAAGCTCATCGGTTTGTTTTTTATCTCTTCTACATCGATTTTAAGAGAGCCTAACCATTCTGCTGGCCATGATTTTTCTTCAGGAAAATCCCACTGTGACTTAGGCACGAGGAAGCCTTTTTTGGCTGCGGTGACGACCAAAGACAGGCCGACTAACCCACCAATGAGCGATGGGAATTCTGGACCAAGAAATACACCCGTGAGTGCGTAAGGAACGGTAAAAGCCAAACCAGAGAAAATGGCAAATGGCAGAATATCTAACCCCTCAGTCCAGCTTTTGTTTTTGCCGAAAAAGCGCGTCAACATCATCGCCATTAACACTGGCATCAGTGTGCCGACGCCTGCGTGTATTAACGCCACACTGGAGGTTATCTGTTGCAAATAGGCATCCCAGTTCGAACCGTTAGCGAGTAATGCTTCGCTGATATTGTGCGTATCTAACCCTTTGTTTACTCCGACGATAATCGGTGTTCCAACCGCACCAAAAGAAACGGGAGTGGATTGGATCATCATACCCATCAAAACTGCTGCCAGGGCAGGAAAGCCAATCGCAACTAAAAGTGGCGCAGCAATTGCTGCTGGTGTACCAAAACCGGATGCGCCCTCAATGAAAGAGCCGAAACACCAGGCAATAATAATAGCTTGCACACGGCGATCCGCCGAGACATCGGTAAAACCGTTACGAATGGTGGTGATGGCTCCGGTGTGTTTCAAAGTGTTGAGTAAGAAGATCGCGCCAAACACAATCCAGAGCACGGAAACGGTGATACCGAACCCTTGAAAAATCGATGCCAGAACTCGGTTGGCTGACATATCCCAACTTGTTAGGGCAATAACAACGGTTAAGCCAAAGGCCACCGGCATGGCTTTTTTAGCTGGCCAGTTAAGGCCAACTAATAGAATTGCCGCCACCACAATGGGGGAAAAGGCAATTAAGGCTAGTACTGTTTCACTCATGGATACTTCCTCGTAAAGTTTGCTCTTAGTGTTATGTGCTAATAGAAGAGCAGGTGTCCTGTAGGGTTTGGTGCTACTTATCCATCAATGACGGGTAGCTGAATTATTATATTTGTGATTTTTTTGTTAATTTGGCGTGAATTTACTCCTTTCTTTTTTTTGGATATAGGGAAATAATGAAAATAATTAATTCCAAAATTGGCATAATAGAATGCGAGCAGATGACTTAATCTTATTTTCACAAGTGATGGAACTAGGGAGTTTTAGTAAGGTTGCAGAACAAAATAGTCTTACAAATTCAGTGGTTAGTAAAAGAATTGCTCGTTTGGAAGAAGAGTTAGGCGTACAGTTATTATATCGAACGACGCGTAAATTAACTCTGACCGAAGCGGGCAAAGCACTATTACATGGTGCGAAAAATGTGAAGCTCGCCACTCAAGAAGCAATGGATGCGGTGGCCGGATTTGGTGAAAACGTCAGTGGCCATATAAAAATGTCAGTACCTACGATATCAGGTGATCTGATTTTGGCTGATGCGGTGGCGGAATTTTGTAATTCTCACCCTGGGTTGACGGTCGATATGTCGCTCGACAACCGTTTTGTCGATTTGGTTGAAGGCGGTTTTGACTTAGTGATCCGCACAGGTTACTTGGAAGATTCAAGCCTGATAGCGCGCCATATTTTAGACTCACAATGGGTCGTTTGTGCCTCTCCGTCTTACATCGCTAAAAATGGTAAACCATTAAAACCGGAAGACTTAACGAGCCACAATTGTTTGCAATACGCTTATCAAACCACGGGCGCAAGCGAATGGGAGTTTAAAGGTCATAAAGGGAATTATATCGTCAGAGTAGCCGGGAGCTTTTCAACCGATAACGCGACCGCACTAAGAAAAGCCGCCTTAGGTGGTCACGGTATCGCTTATGTCCCGCGTTGTTTGGTCTATCACGATTTTCGCAACGGCCAGTTGGTTGATATTTTCCCTGAACAGGTTGGCAAAAAACTAGGCATTTACGCGGTCTATCCGTTTACGCGCCAGCCCCCGAATAAAGTCAGGTTATTGATTGAACATATTCGTGCGCGTTATCTGACCATTTCTCATTATTTTTGAGTGTGTGACACGAAAATCTTGGAAACGAAATTGCAAGCATAATTAGCAAATCTATACCCAAACAACTTGAAGTTGCAGGTAGGCGGCAAGTAAGACAATATCTTGATTTCATAACGCTTTTTCATCAAATGAATATGTGGTATTTCTCTGCGGTTTTTATAGGATTAATCGTTAGGTCTTGTTTTTTCGGTATATTCCATAAATAGTCTGTTGAATATAATTTTTTATTATAAATAATCAGCTTTACTCAATTTGAATGGATGTTTATTTATGCGTGTGAACTTAAACTCACCTAAAATACCTAGTGACAGCTCTGTACCACATGAGGGCATAATACCAAAAGGTACCCTAAGTGTTATCTCAATAAGCAATACAAGTCCTACCGCCTCGGAAACTCTGCCGCTGAGCATTAAACGCTTGTCCTTTTCAGGAGAAGAAGAATCTTTTGATCATAGCTCAGAGGGAACAAGTAGTGCCTCAATATACCCTGATAATAACTCTGCGCTACATCGCATAATATCAAAAATGGAAGAACGCAGTCCCCTAAGCGTTCGATTGAGTAGTGCCTCAATATACGAGCAAGCGAGTAGGTTCGTTCATGAGTATCCTGGTATTCTTTCTAAAGCCGACCCATTGGGATTGGGGTTCTCCGCTCTGCTGTATAAAATGTATGCAGATGACACGCATCCAGATATGAAGGGTCTTAACAAGATTCAGAAAGAAGAGTTATGCGATAGATTATCCGAGATTCGTCAAAAAGGTGAGGTTCATATTTCTGAACAAAGCCCAGGGTTTTCTGAGTTCTTGCCTAATAAATTTGGTCATAATTATTTTATCAGTCCGCTATCTGATCGCGCTGATCGCGGGGAGCCGAAGATACATTCACGACTTACTTTAACGTTGCAGAGTTCTAAAGTAAAAGACGTGCTCTGTTTCTTAGCTGGGATGGTTAGAGATAATCCATCTATCATAGTGGGCAAAATGTTGAGTCCAGATTCTCAAGGCTTTAGGACAGAGAGTGTTATACTCTATTTACAAGATACTGATATCGATAAAGCTCGTGAACTAGCGGCGCAGCTCAACGATGATCCTACTTTAAAAGCAGCATTAATCGACCATACCCCGATGGGTATGAAATCTTTAGCACCAGGCGTGTCTTACTCTGAGTTTTCTAACATATTTCCTCCTGGTCTACCTGGTATATGTGTAATAGGTGGAAGCAGCCATGGCCGTTCTATGTCTTACATTGTAGCTAGTGCAATTGCAAAGTGGGCAAAGCAAGAAGATCGAACGGATCCAAAACTCTATCAATATATAGCTCAGGAATTTAGGATGTGTGGCTATGATCCTAAAGATAGCGCATTACTGAGTAAAAAATCGAACGGAGCGAGAACTCAATAGATATATAGCTCAGGAATTTAGGATGTGTGGCTATGATCCTAACGATCGCGCATTATTGCGTAATCGATTCGATGATATAGAACTGGTGCCGTTTTTTGTGCCGTTTTGGATAGATTATCGCCACCAACAAATTGACGCCATTACTTATTACTTGGGAGGGGGGAAGTAATGGCGTCTTTTAATCAGGAGTAAAGCAATATTTATTTGTGATGCAAGAAAGTCGCCGCTTTATTTTTGAGTGTGTGACACGAAAATCTGGAAACGAAATGTCAAGAATAATGAGCAAATCTATACCCAAACAACTTGAAGTTGCAGGTAGGCGGCAAGTGAGTTTATCCCCATGAGCATAGATAAACTATGTGATTGGGGTGAGCGAATGTAGCCAACACCGCTATTATCGAAATGATCGGTTAATGTGAGATATCCGTATGGGAAAAGTTGCTGCGTTATATAGGCATTAGCGCTGAAGTCGACCGCTGTGTGTAACGTATTGAGTGGAAGTTGATATTCATCATCGGAAAGCTCAACGATAAAGACAATATATTGATTTCATAACGCTTTTTCATCAAATAAACATGTGGTATTTCTCTGCGGTTTTTATAGGATTAATCGTTAGGTCTTGTTTTTTCGGTATATTCCATAAACAGTCTGTTGAATATAATTTTTTATTATAAATAATCAGCCTTACTCAATTTGAATGGATGCTTATTTATGCCTGTGAACTTAAACTCACCTAAAATACCTAGTGACAGCTCTGTACCACATGAGGACGTAATACCAAAAGGTACCCTAAGCGTTATCTCAATAAGCAATACAAATCCTACCGCCTCGGAAACTCAGCTGTCGAGCATTAAAAGCTCGTCTTTTTCAGAAAAAGAATTTTCTGATCGTAGCTCAAAGGGAACAAGTAGTGCCTCAATATACCCTGATAATAACTCTGCGCTACATCGCATAATATCAAAAATGGAAGAACGCAGTCCCCTAAGCGTTCGATTGAGTAGTACCTCAATATACGAGCAAGCGAGTAGGTTCGTTCATGAGTATCCTGATATTCTTTCTCGAAACGACCTAGAGTTGTTGTCCAATCAGCTGTATAAAATGTATACAGCTGACACGCATCCAGATATGAAGGCTCTTGACTCGACTCAGAAAGAGCAGTTAGTCAATGTTTTATCCGGTATACATCAAAAAAAGAAAGTTGGGATTATCCCACAAAACCCACATTATCCTCGCTTCGAGTTATTGAATAGCTATATACTGGCACGTCGTTTTAATTATTTTGTCAGTCCGCTATCTTATCGCGAGGGGTCGGAGATAAATTCACGAATTACTTTAGCGTTGCAGAGTTCTAAAGTAAAAGACGTGCTCCCTTTCTTAGCTAAGATGGTTAGAGATAATTCATATATCGAAAATAGCAAAATATTGAGTCCAGATTGTCAAGGTATTAGGACAGATAGTTTTATATTCTATTTACAAGGTGCTGATATCGATAAAGCTCGTGAAATAGTGGCGCAGCTCAACGATAATCGTACTATAAAAGAAGCATTAATCGACCATACACCTATGGGTATGAAATCTTTAACACCAGGCGTGTCTTACTCTGAGTTTTCTAGCATTGTTTCTGTTGGTGGAACACTTGACAGCAGCCATGGTCGTACTAGATCTTACATTCTAGCTAGTGCAATTGCAAAGTGGGCAAAGCAAGAAGATCGAACGGAGCCAAAACTCTATCAATATATAGATGAGGAATTTAGTCGGTATGGCTATGATCCTAAAGATAGCGCATTACTGAGTAAAAAATCGAACGGAGCGAGAACTCAATAGATATATAGCTCAGGAATTTAGGATGTGTGGCTATGATCCTAATGATTGCGTAATTGATTCGATGGCATACAGAACTGGGACAGTTTTTTGTGCCGTTTTGGATAGATTATCGCCACCAACAAATTGACGCCATTACTTATTACTTGGGAGGGGGGAAGTAATGGCGTCTTTTAATCAGGAGTAAAGCAACATTTATTTCTGGTGCAAGAAAGTTGCCGCTTTATCAGGAAAATCGGTAAACAAGCCATCGACTTTTACTTTGTTGTAGAACACATCAAGCATATCTTCAAAGCTGTCTGCATACGGAGCGATGCGATCTTTTTCTGCGCGGAATGTGTAGGGGTGAACCACTAGGCCTTGTGTTTTTGCTTCTTTCATCAAAGGCTTAATGATGATGTTGTCCTTGGTCGATGCGTCATCAACTAACATTGGTTTCCATGGACCAATACCATCGGCGTAGGTCGCGACTTGCTTCATTCCATTGGCTTCGAACATCCAGTCATAGCTGTATGGTTGGGCTTGGTTGCCGTCATAAACCATGGTTTCATTCCAGTCGGTATACGCCATGAGCTGAACCAGTTTTAAATCCATTTTCATGGCGGGTAGCAGTTCGTCATTAATGCGCTTGAGTTCTATTGGATCAAAGCATTGTAGGTAGACTTTGTCTTCTTTATTCGTATAACCGTATTCTTTTAAGGTCGTTAATACGGCTTTACTGATGTCTTTGCCTTGGTGTTTGTGGAACCAAGGGGCTTTGATTTCAGGGTAAATGCCAATGTCATACCCCAGTGTTTTATTGAGCCCTTGGATTAGCTCGATTTCTTCAGCGAAAGTTGGGACAGTAAAGTTGGATTTCCACAGCGGAAAGCGGTCGGGGAACCCCGCTACTTTATTGCCTTTGTCATCGATATTAAAGCCTTCGGTCACGCGCAAGCTTTTGATTTCGGATAAGGTAAAATCAATCGCATAGTAGCGGCCATCGCTACGAGCGCGATCAGGAAAGCGTTCGGCAACATCTGTGACGCGATCAAGGTAATGGTCGTGTAACACAACCAGTTGATTGTCTTTGGTCATCACCACATCTTGCTCGATATAATCAGGCTTCATGCCATAAGCGAGCGCTTTGGCTTCTAATGTGTGTTCTGGTAAGTATCCAGAAGCGCCGCGGTGAGCAATCACTAGTGGGTCGGCGTGACCCCACGTTGAACAGGCTAAAGCAAGTAGTGAAAGTGCGAGTGGTTTCAATTTCATGTTTCTATCCTTAAAAACGCCCCCTGTCGATGCAGGGGGAGTGCTGTGTTCTAGGTGAAGAGAAGTGTGATGTCATACAATCAAACACATCTCGGAGTCAGTTCGATTACAACGTCGATGCTTTGGCGGCCTCGAGTCTGTCTTTTTCTTTATGATGCGCACGCTCACCAATGAATGCATACAGTAGGCAAAGAATAGAAATACCACATGAGGCAACGAGGATCATAAAACCACCATCCCAACCGAAGTGGTCAACGGTGTAACCGAGAATTGCATTAGCGGCCACAGCGCCACCGAGATAACCAAACAAACCGGTTAAGCCTGCCGCTGTACCCGCTGCTTTTTTCGGTGCGAGTTCAAGAGCATAGAGACCAATCAACATTACCGGGCCGTAAATCAAGAAACCGATCGCAACCAAGGCAGCCATATCGACCACTGGGTTACCGGCAGGGTTGAACCAGTAAACCAATACCGCAACGGTAACCAGTACCATAAACAAGATGCCAGCAGGTGCACGGCGGCCTTTGAACACTTTATCCGATACCCAACCACACAATAATGTACCTGGAATACCGGCCCATTCGTAGAAGAAGTAAGCCCAAGACGATTTGTCTACAGTAAAGTCTTTGGCTTCTTTTAAATACACAGGAGCCCAATCAAGCACACCGTAGCGAATCAAATAGACGAATGCGTTTGCAATTGCGATAGACCATAACAATTTGTTAGAGAAGACATATTTGAAGAAGATTTCTTTCGCAGTCATCTCGTTTTCGTGAGATTTATCGTAGTCGTCTGGATAATCGTTTTTGTATTCTTCAATTGGTGGTAGACCACAAGATTGAGGAGTATCACGAAGCGTCATCCAAATGAAAATAGCAACTAAAGTGGCGAAAAAGGCTGGAACATAAAAAGCAGCACGCCAGTCATCGTTGAACGCCCAAAGGCCGAATAAGAAAAGAGGTCCAATTAAGCCACCACCAACGTTATGAGCCACGTTCCAAACTGAAACAATTTCCCCACGTTCTTTGCGTGACCACCAGTGCACCATTGTACGTCCACATGCCGGCCACCCCATACCTTGGAACCAACCATTTAAAAATAGCAAAATGAACATTGCGGTAATACTGCTTGTCGCCCATGGCATAAAGCCAAAACAGAACATGACCGCTGCCGACATCAACAAACCTGCACTTAAGAAATAGCGGGGATTAGAACGGTCTGACACGCTGCCCATTAAGAATTTAGAGAGACCATAAGCGATAGAAACAGCAGCAAGGGCTACCCCTAAGTCACCACGGCTAAAGCCTTGTTCAATGAGGTAGGGCATGGCTAAGCTAAAGTTCTTACGAACAAGGTAATAGCCAGCATAACCAACAAAGATGCTGAGAAATAGCTGCCAGCGTAAACGGCTGTACGCACCGTCAACCCGCTCGGAGGCGAGCCGATCTATATGTGCTTGGGGTTTGAAGATACCAAACATAGTTAACCTCATTATTATTTTGCGATGGTTTTAAAGTTCGAACGCTAAAATTTAACTTCGTTCGAAAGAGGGTGGCATTGTCATGCGCAAACGAATGCATTTCTGTGATAAATGTTGCATGTGAATTAATTTACCGCTAAAAACAAATGATTAGTTTCTATTTTTAAGGGATTAATGCCAGGTATATTAATGAAATCGATTGCATTTTGTTTCGGATGTTATTTGTTATTGTTTGTTTAATGCTCGATTTTTATCGGTGCAGAGTGTTCCGATAAATGGGGAGCCGGAAGCGGAAGGAGTTAGACAAGCATAATGTTCTAAAATAGACATGTGGTGACGAACATGCACCATACTATTGATACTGAGTTGTGGGCGGTGAAATAGCGCATTGCCGAAGTTAGAACAATCAATAATGCGGACAAAATCATCAGTTCAATATGTAAATACCCTTAAACATAAATACTTAAGGGTATAATTAATGTCTCATCGCTCACTAAATTGTTCGATATGTGCGATAAAGGGTGGTTTATATGCTAAATCCGGTTATCACCTAGAACCTCTACATCTACCCAACTTTTAAACTTATTTGCATAGTATGAATTTGGATGGTGTATCTCTAGGCTGCAGTACGGAGCCGATCCACTGCCCCAATGATGGCCGCCGCATTGGTAAGTTTTACCCTCATATGTCACGCGATCACCTAATCGATATGGTGTTATAAGGCCCGCTCTGATATCAGATATGTCTTGAACTTCATAGGGTTTAACCTTATATGCCTTCGTGACACCGATAGGTCTCCAAACAGAGTATGAACTACTGCTGACACCATCAGGTTGCCAGCCATTAAGATCACCATTAGACAAATAAGTACCGAAAGTACAAGGTTCACCCATGACAAAGTGTGAAGGCTCGCCTAGTCCATTGTCGCTAGCTGGTCCAGCACTTAGGCCACGAACACATTGAAACTTCTTCTTTTTATATATAACTATATCGCCGACTTTATAGTACTTACCAAAGGTATAGGCTTTTTTCCCATTGCCGAATTTTACCTGCTCTGGCGCTTTGTAAAGATAGTAGTTTGCCTCATCTGAGGTTGTTGTGCCGTTGTCTTGTGTAACAGTTAATTTAAACGTTAGAACGACAGGCTCATCGACAACTCCGTTAAAAGTAAATGTTGTATCGGCCTTATTTTCATTTCTAATGGCTACGTCTGACATATTTGCGTTGCCAGTTACTTTGGTTAATTCCCAATTATAACTTTGAATTTCAGCTCCACTTTGCATTTTTGTTTCATCGAACGAGAGTGCAAACTTATGGTCTGGAAAATTGTAGAGTTGGTGATCGAAACCTGCGAAACCTGCAGTATTATATGCTGATGCCATTGCTGATGAGCTTGCTATAAGCATAGATAGACAAAGTAATGTTTTTTTCATTTGTTATACCTTAATTAAATAGAATCAAGAGATTATTTATCAACAGAAGATTTAGAGAACTGTTGATGAGAATTATGCTAATGATTTGAAAAATAAAGGTAAGTGAAAAGAGTGGTGAAAAGTTGAATGTGATATTTTCAAGTATGGTCTGTCTGTGTCATTGTTTTTCGGAGTGAATGATGGATGAGATAAATAGTCATGATTTATGTCAAGAATGTATTTTATTTTTGTAAAAGTTATGTGTTTGGATATTCGCAGGGCAAATGTCTACTTTTATGTGTATGGAACCGTATAATTTCAAATGAATAGATGAAATTAATATATAGGTTAATGAAATGAAGATAAGAGGAGATAACCTAAGTTCAATGCCTTTTATCGTCAGTAGGGTTGTACCTCTAAAAGCATTTATATTTTATAAGGTTTAAAATGAAAGAGCCCTTATCATCAATGAGATAAGGGCTGGAATAATTAGCTTCTTTTGTTTTCCCGATATTGGAATTGATAGTCGACATCAACGATAGCGCGGTACTGAATTTGGCCAGGATTTTTGGCAAATGGTTCTACATGCACTTCCATATCATTTACTTTTACGCTTTGACCATTGAGTGATACCTCAGATATTGGCAGTTTATGCGCTAATTGGTTCGGTGACATGTTCTGGAATTGCTCGACCAAATCAAACCCTGCGTTATAAGCTTGTTGTTCGGTAGCAAAAGCTTCAGTTTTAAACGATGTTTCAGAGTTTGAAGTTCTAACACCGGCAAAAGCGGTTGTACTTATAGTTAATGCTGCAGCAAGAATCATTACTTTTTTCATCGGATTGCTCCTTTCATTGTGAAACGGTATTAATGATTTGATGGAGAAATAGTAACAATTTCGGTGTAAAGAGTCCGTCAGGCAATGTAAAGGTGGTGATAATTTCTGGTGTGGTTTTCTGACAAAGAGTTGTTATTACAGGTTTTGGCCAATTGTGTCAGATTTTACCCATTGAATAGCAAATAAATCTTCAAAGTGATGACTATGAGCATCACTTATAAAAAAAGTGAAAGCGATTGTTTAATTTCAAGTAAATATAAGCTGATAGTTTTATGTACCAATTAATGAACATTAAATTATCATTAATTGCTATCAATCTAATATATAAACATAAATTATCAATAATTCGTAGCTTTACTTTTGCTATTGTTTTTTTTGTGACCATATTATTTTACGTAAGATTTTTCCTTTTTTTGCGTATTGCTGGCGAAGCTGATTTTCTTGATCCAATTTGAATGTGCGAATTATTCGCAGTCACACTGTTTATGGTTGATAGGAAGTAAATCGTAAACGGATGCTTATAACAACTCTCTAGGATTGAGAAATGAAAAACAAACAACGTCAAATAAAGTGGTTATTCCTTGCTAGTTCAATAGCTGCGGCACTCCCAGTATCTGCAGCACAAATGGTGTCAGTTGATGACCCTAATGTGCTTGAGCAAGCACTATCACTTCAGGCTCGTAGTATTGTTGCTACACAACATGGCTTTCAACCTGTGAAAAGTGTCACATTACCAAATGGTAAAGTTAAAGTGCGTTATCAGCAGATATATAAAGGTTTGCCTGTTTTTAATACTTCCGTCGTGGCAACACAAACAGGCAAAGGAATCGGGCAAGTTTATGGCGTGATGGCTCAACAAATTGATGCTGATGTTGCTAGTACCTCGCCACAAGTTGAACAGCAACAAGCTATCAATATCGCGTTGGCCTATTATCAGCAGCAAGCCCCATCGTTGGTTACGCAAGATCTTAAGACAGAAAATGAAAACGCTAAACTCATGGTTCGCTTAGATGAAAATCAAATCGCTCATGTGGTGTATCTGGTTGATTTCTTCGTGGCGACCAGTGAACCGTCACGCCCATTTTTCTTTATTGATGCGATGAGCGGTGAAGTATTGCAAACTTGGGAAGGCTTGAATCACGTTGAAGCGGCCGCTTCTGGCCCTGGTGGGAATCAAAAAACGGGTTTGTATCAGTACGGGATGGATTATCCAAATTTTATCGTCGATAAGGTCGGTAGCACTTGTAGCATGGTGAATAGTGCGGTGAAAACGGTCGATATGAAAAACGCCACATCGGGCGGTTCAACGTTCAGCTATTCATGTACAGACGCGAGCAATTACAACGATCACAAGTCGATCAATGGGGCTTATTCTCCACTGAATGATGCGCACTACTTTGGTAAAGTGGTGTTTGATATGTATAAAGATTGGATGAACACTTCACCACTGACTTTCCAGCTAACCATGCGTGTGCATTACGATAGTAACTATGAAAATGCGTTTTGGAATGGTTCATCGATGACGTTTGGTGATGGCCAGAATACGTTTTATCCACTGGTTGATATTAACGTTAGTGCTCACGAAGTCAGTCACGGTTTTACCGAGCAAAATTCTGGCCTGGTTTATGCGAATATGTCTGGTGGTATCAATGAAGCGTTCTCTGATATCGCTGGTGAAGCCGCAGAATTCTATATGAAAGGCAGTGTCGATTGGGTAGTAGGCAGTGACATTTTTAAGTCCTCTGGAGGTCTGCGTTATTTCGACCAACCATCGAAAGATGGTCGTTCTATTGATCATGCTTCTCGATACTACAACGGTCTAAATGTGCATAATTCAAGCGGTGTGTTTAACCGGGCATATTATCTGTTAGCCAATAAAGCCAATTGGTCGGTACGCAAAGGTTTTGAAGTATTTACGGTTGCTAACCAATTGTATTGGACAGCTAACAGCACCTTTGACCAAGGTGGCTGTGGTGTGGCAAAAGCCGCGCAAGACTTAGGCTATACCGTAGTTGACGTGGTTGATGCATTTAATCAAGTTGGTGTGAATGCAAACTGCGGTGCTTTGCCTCCAACCGATAATGTGTTGGAAAAAGGTCAGCCAGTGTCGGCTTTGCAAGGGGCCAAAGGCTCTGAAGTTTACTACAACTTTACAGTGGTAAGTTCATCTAATGTGAAAGTCTCTACCAGTTCTGGTACAGGTGATGCCGATCTCTATGTAAAAATTGGTAGTAAGCCAACAACATCGTCATGGGATTGTCGTCCATATAAAGCGGGTAATAATGAGCAGTGTACTATCTCTGCTGAGCCAGGTATCACATATCACGTGATGCTTAAAGGTTACAGCAGCTATAGTGGCGTAACGTTAAGATTAGATTGATCGTTCTTGGCCATACATAAATAGGGGCATCAATTGTGCCCCTCTATTTTTGTCTCAACAGATCGACAGGAAAGCCCCTGCTACTCAACAACTACAGCTGTACCACTCACTGAAACCATTAACATGCCATTGGTTTTACCAAACGTTTCGTAATCAAGATCCACGCCGACTACGGCATTGGCTCCTAGCTCTTTTGCTCTTTGTTTTAATTCTTCTAGGGCAATCATCCGCGCTTTTTGCAGCTCTTGTTCGTATGTGGCTGAGCGACCACCGACAATATCGCGAATGCCTGCGAAAAGGTCTTTAAAGATGTTAGCACCGAGAATTGCTTCTCCTGCAATCACACCGCAGTAGCGGACAATGCGTTTGCCTTCAATGGTTGGAGTTGTCGTGATGTTCATGGGAAATCCTTGTAGGGGTGTGGCTGCTGATATCACACCATGAATGATTGACTATTTCCAATCTAAAATTCAGAGATTACTATTAACGGCTACATTCATAACACAATGTTGGTGTGATGAAAGCGCAACGAAAGTTTGATCTTAACTTATTAAGGGTCTTTATTTCGGCCTATCAGACCGAATCGGTAACCAAAGCTGCAGAGCAATTAGATTTAACTCAATCAGCGGTGAGTAATGCTTTGGCGCGTCTAAAAGAGCACGTTGGGAGCGATCTCTTTGTGCGAACAGGGCGTGGAATCAAGCCGACGCGTTTTGCTCAAGATCTGTATCAAAGTATCCAATCTCCGTTGATGGATATTGAATCGATGCTGGAAGGGGTCAATCAGTTTGATCCTAAAATATCGACTCGCCGATTTTTAGTGTATTGCCATGAAGCGCAGATCCATGCATTGCGGCAAGGGTTAGATCAAGCATTGGCTGATTTAAACATTGATGTGGTGTTGATGGAGCCACCGTCTAATGAAGACCGCCTGTATGAAGAATTACAGTTAGAAAAAGTCGATTTAGTAATTGATGTGGAAGCGCCGCAAAGCAAAGTTTTTCGTTCTAAACTTCTAAAAGAAGACAACTTATGCTGCGTGGTGCGTCAGGCTCATCCTAGGTTATCGAACCAAGGCCTAAGTAAAGCGGAATACTTACAAGAAGAACATGTGCTGCTGAAAATGCGCCGCTCACAACTTCCTTTTATTGATTGGTTTGTGAAAGAAGTGGTGCCTGTGCGGCAGGTGTACAGTCAACATTCGTCATTAATTGGTATGTTAGCGGCTGTCTCTTATAGTGATGCAGTTGCGGTTGTGCCGGTGACGTTTGCACAGCAGTACCAACACGTTTTTCAATTAAATATTCTTCCGTTTCCGTTTGAAGACCAACTTCTTCATTCACATATGGTTTGGTTGAGTAAGATGAATTTGAACCCAGCTAACCAGTGGTTGAGGCATTTAATTTCCGCACTATCGCAATAAAAAAGCAGCCGAGATACGGCTGCTTTATCATAGTCAATATATTTGGATTAAGGCGTTACAATACCGAAATTGCTGTCGAACGTGTCAAAAATCCCAATAAATCGGTCAAATTTCGTCTGGTCTGATATGGTGAATTTACCGCCTTTTACCGCGTCTGGTAACGACATTTTGCCTGTCAGAAGCTGCACAAAGGTCTCACGTGAGAAGCTTAACGTAATATCAGCTTGGTCAAATTGACGATTTTGATAAGTTTTTAATACCGCGTTTGATAGCTTCAATGCATATTGACTATTTGTCGTTTGATCATCACCTTTCACTTTGATGTTAACCGTCATATTCATGTCACTAGCAAGGTCTGGTTTTACCCTCACCGCTAATGATTCTAATACAGAATATACTGGCATATTGGCAACAATCGCTGTTGTATCTGGGGTCGCCGCTGGTGTGAAGCCGTGGCGTAGCTCTTTAGCGCCGATCAGGTAGTAATTACGCCAAGGGCCAGATTCGGCTTGGTAACCCAGTTGTTCCATAGCATCAGCTTCTAAGTAGCGAGCGTCCATATTCTCTGGGTTTGAAAATGTTACGTTGTTCAGCAAGGTGGCAGCCCAGCGGTACTCGCCATTTTTAATCGCTTGTTTGGCGATTTCGATAACCTTATCTTCACCACCAATGGCTTCAACGTATTTTGCTCCTTGCTCCGATGGTGTGAGTGGGTTTAAGTTGGCTGGGTTGCCGTCCCACCATGCGCCGAAATAAAAGTCATAAGTGGCACGAGCGTTGTGCGACACTGTGCCGTAGTAACCACGGTTATACCAAGCTTTATCAAGTGATTCTGGCAGCGTGATGGATGCTGAAATTTCGTTAGGTGTGTAACCTTGGTTGGCTAAACGTAGCGTTTGGTCGTGAACAAATTTGTACATATCACGTGTTTTTTCAAGCTGCTCGGTGATGTTGTTCGTTCCCCAAGTCGGCCAGTGGTGAGAACCAATCATCACATCAGACTTAGCTGCAAACATTTCCAGTGATTCATCTACATAAGCCGCCCATGCATTGGCATCACGAGTTCGTGCACCGCGTAATGTGGAGATGTTATGAATGGTATGAGTCATCACTTCCGATGCCATTAAGACTCGGTATTTAGGGAAGTAGAAGATAAACTCTGAAGGCGCTTCAGAACCATTTGCCATTTGGAATTCGACCTCAACACCATCAATTTGATGAATTTCACCCGTATCCAAAACTTCCATAGTCTGCTCTACAATGCCTGGTTTACCAGTCGACGTTGTTTTACCCAAACCCCCATCCACTTTACCAGTAGGACCTGCGTCGACCATGTTGCCATACATATAGCTAGCACGACGACTCATGGCATTACCCGCTAGTACGTTTTCTGAAATTGAATGTTCAAAGAAATCTTTTGGAGCAATAACGGGAACCTTACCGCTTTCAATATCTTTCTTATCCGTGACTCCCCAAATGCCGCCAAAGTGGTCTATATGAGAATGAGTAAATACTACCGCTGAAACTGGTGCATCTTCAACGTGTTGACGTAACAGGTCAATCCCCGCTTTAGCGGTTTCTTCCGACAGCAGAGGGTCTATTACTATCCAACCGTGCTCACCGCGGACAAAGGTCATCACAGACAAATCGAAGCCACGGATTTGGTATATATCCTCTTTAACCTTGAATAAACCATGCTGATTATTGAGTTTAGCCATGCGTTGTAAAGAAGGGTTAATGGTATCAATGTTGTGGTCGGTATTTACAAAATCGAACTTAGTAAAATCCCATACAACATTGCCGTTTTTGTCTTTAATCGTACTTTCTGGCCATGTGGCGATAAAACCGCGAGTCGCATCATTAAAATCCTTGGTATTGGCAAAGTCTAAATAACTCGCCACTTGATCATTTTTTTCGATGGTAAATTCGCTGGCTGGTTTCACGCTAGGGCTCGGTATCACTAATGTACTGGCTGAATGTGAGCTTGTGCCCGCAACGGCTAGTGTGCTGATGACAGCGAAAGATAAGGGAAGGAGTCGTAGGTTCATGGTTGCCTCACTATGGTCTAGATTCAATACAATGTAGGTGCAGAGCATCATAGTGAAGAGTTAGGTATTAAATCATTATAGATATATCGCTATCTAATATTTATTTTGTAAATATCGGTTGTGGTACGAGGCTTCCACAAATTTGCTTTGTCTTAAGCATCGAAAGCTAGATTTGTCGTTATGGCTGGTGGCCGTTATAACCACAGCACTTTTGCTGTGTGTAGAGAAAACATGTCGTTAGATAATTTGATGGACGCCATTGCTGACCAAGGTTGGTATGTATGGGATGACTTTTTAAACCCAGAGCAAGTACAAAACCTGCGTAGTTGTATGCCACAGTCATGGCAAGGGGCGCGTATTGGTCGACACGAAGCTTTACAGCGTGAAGTAGAGATTCGTAGTGATAAAATTCAATGGCTGGAAGAGAGTATGGGCCAACCAGTGCAAGATTATTTAGAGCGTATGGAGCAAATTCGCCGAGAGGTGAATCGTCATTTTTTTCTCGGTCTGTTTGAGTATGAAGCTCATTTTGCCAAATATGAGCAAGGGGCGTTCTACCAAAAGCATTTAGATGCCTTTCAAGGTAATGAAAGCCGCAAATTGACGACCGTGTTTTACATGAATGAGCATTGGAGCGAAGAAGATGCCGGTGAGTTGGCGATGTATGATCTCAACGATACCCACCTTGCAACGCTTGCTCCGCTATCTGGTCGTTTACTGGTGTTTTTATCGGAACGTTTTCCACATGAAGTGCTACCAACCAAAGCCGAACGTGTCAGTATTGCTGGGTGGTTTCGAGTCAATGGTGTGACCGATAACAAGTTAGATATTGCAATTTAGAATTGCCAGATACTGCGTGGCTTTATTGAAGTTATGCAGTACCGGGCAACCTCTAAAATTTAGGCGGATTTGGTTCAGGTAAATTCAACAATCGTAAAGTGAGGATGCTCACTCAGCGCTTCCATCATCAGCAAGCAATCCGTTGCCACTAGGTATTCATTTTCTTCATTTTTCAGTAGAATGCATTCTTGTTTATGCTCATTATGTAACGTATCCACAGCGATGCCGGAATACGTTGCCCCACTCTTTAGAGTGAGTTTTACAGGCAAATGAAACAAGCACGCAAGTTCAATATAGTCGTATTGACTGCAAGCAATCATCGTATACTCCTAAGTGTTACACTGTTCGGTTGAGATACTCATTTTGCAAAATGTACATGCGTTTTACATCTCGGTACTGACCATTGATAAAGAACTCTTGTACTAAATGTCCTTCTTCAATAAAACCTGCTTTTTCATAGAGATGAATTGCTTTTTCATTCTCAGTGGCAACATGCAGATAAATCTTATGCAGGTTTAAAATAGTGAAAGAGTAGTCGAGTGCTTTGTTAATTAAGGTTTCAGCAAACCCCTTGCCTTGGTGCTCTGGGGTGATGATGATCTGAAACTCACCGCTACGATGAATGTAATCAATTTCAATTAATTCGACCAGACCAATCAATTCTCGGCTTTCATTTTCAACCACAAATCGACGTTCGGCATTGTCGTGAATATGTTTGTTGTACAGCTCTTCGAGCTCATCAAAAGATTCATACGGCTCTTCAAACCAATAAGACATGATATTGCGGTTGTTGTTGAGATTATGGATAAAACGTAAGTCACCGCGTTCCAACGCTCTTAAAAATAATTGATTATTCATAACAGACCTTACATTGCACTAAGGCCTTCATCTTATTCCTAGTGTGTTGCAATACAAGTATTGTGAGAGAATTTTGTAACACTTATCGTTTTTAACTTGTTGTTTTTCATTGATGTGAAAAGAAGAGTGTAAGAAAAAGGCCAAGCAAGAATGCTTGGCCTAAATGGATTAATGGAAGAAGTCGACTTGCTGCTTTAAGGCTTCTGCTTGTTGTTGCAATTGCGTTGCGCTTTGAGAGGTTTGCGCGCTGGTATTGCGACTTTGGGCGTTTAGATCACTAATTTCTGTCGCACTTGCGGCGACTTCTTGTGACACTTGCGCTTGTTCTTCAGCTGTTGCAGCGATGGTATCTGCCTGCGATGCAATTTCACGGACTTGATCGGCGATCGATTCCAATGCTGTGCCAGCATCTTGCGCACTATCTAAGACACTATTGGCATTGGTTTGGCTTTGGTTCATCAGGTTCACAGCATTACCCGTAGAACTCTTTAGTTTTTCAATAATAGCCACGACATCTTTAACAGATGTTTGAGTACGGTGTGCCAGTGTACGCACTTCGTCTGCAACTACAGCAAAACCACGGCCTTGTTCACCTGCTCGCGCCGCTTCAATGGCTGCATTTAGTGCTAATAAGTTGGTCTGTTCTGCTATTTCATCAATCATCCGCGTGACGGTTTGAATGCTCTCACTGTCTTTGTTGACCTGTTCAATTGCTTGAGCTGAACGATCTAGCTGGTCATTAAGCTGTGCGACATCAATACAAACCGTTTCCACTAGACTCAAACCAGATTGAGTGTCTTGATTAGCATGGCGAACATTTTCGGCAATCGATTCAACCTGTTCTGCAACGGCTTTGGCAGAGGTTGCCATCTCTTCGATCGCCGTGACGACTTGTTCAACTTGCTGTTGCTGAACGTCGGCTTGTGCCAAGTTATTGTTAGCATCTTGAGAGACATTATTGGATTGAATGCTGACATTATCACTGGTTGAACGTATTTCTCCGACCAGTTGATTAAGTTGTTGTGCCGTATGCGCAACACCGTTAGTCAAGCGTGTGATCTCGTTGCGTGATTGAGTATTTCCAGCGGCAATGTTTAGGCTGACTTCGCCTTTACCTAAGCGCTCCATATAGCCTGTTAATGTTGTTAGTGGCTGGATGGTTTTGTTTAAGAACAGTGTCATGATAAGGAAAGTCGCACCACCGACTAAGAGTGAAATAATCACAATCAATTGGAGCAGATCATTACTGGCTTTGGTCACTTCGCTAATGAACGTGCCCCCAAGTAATTTCCAGTTCCAGCCTGGTACTTCAGTAAAAACGAGGTATTTCTCACCCACAGTATCATTATATTTGAATGGGTAACGAATCAAGCCACTTTGTTGTTCAAAGATAGCCGTAAAAGGTTTGTTCCCTTCATAGTCCGGAACTTCAATAATGGATGGGCTGTTTTCGTTATTGATTGGATGGAGTAAATACTTACCTAGATTATCTTCTCGGTTATCGACCACTATGGTGTAGCCGCTATCACCCCATGTCACTTGCTTTAAGCTATCAAACAGATCATGAGTGGCATCTTCAACCGGCAAGCCGATAAATGAGATAGCATTGGTTTTGCCAGCTCTGTCTTTAACTGGCGCGTAGTAAGTAATGTATTTCTTGCCAAATAAAGTAACTTGATCGTAATAAGGCTGGCCACTCATTAACTTTTGATACCCGGGGTGGTTACTGCCCAATATTGTACCAACTGTGCGGTTACCATTTGGATCTTTCAGAGAGGTTGAAATACGTACCCATTCATTACCTGCTGGCGCAAATATGGTGGCAACAGCTCCGGTATCACGCGTGAAGCTATCCACCAATTTTGTGTCATTAACTAGGCTGTCACCGTACTGAGTGATGTTACGAATTTGTCGACCAGCAAATTCTACGGTGTAGTCTTCAACGTAAAGGCCAGCTAAGTAACCATTTTGAAAAGTAGATTCAAGAATTTTGGTGGTTTCTAAGTAAGCGTCAAATTGTCCGGCAATGGTTTTTGCTATTGCTTCCACTTTCGATTGGTGCTCTTTTAATGTCGATTCAAGCAGTAACTGGGAGGCATTGCGATACACCAATGCAGCGATACTGGAGAAAGCGATAAGCAAGCAAAGCGTGATAACTAACTTTAGTTGAAAGCCGACACTGCTATTTTTGTAGCGATTAATCATGTGGTTACCTGTATTAGGAGCTTTTATTATTGTACGTATGGTTGTGTTGTTCAAAAATTCGGTCATTACTCTAACAAATAAGTTAGCGATGTGGTGTTGATTTGAGTTAATGATTTTTAATTTAATTATTGGTGGGGTGAATGAGATGTATGGGGGTTGACTTGAGTCGGAGAAGGAAAGTTCTGTGTCAGATATTGTCATGCTGGCACTGCCACCAATATCACTTAAACCACCATCGGCGTGCAAAGCCTGTTTGGGAAAAACAGCAACGCGTAATCAAGCGGAGTTTGTGAGTAAAGTCATCCTCGGTTTAACGTTGAACTAATGTAACTTTATGATGAGCTGAGCCAGTTTTATTATACTTTCCCGCCATTCTACAGTGTCTTCAAAATTGGCGGTACTGAAGCGTACGCAGTGTTGATATTGTCCCTGTGTCGCAAATAGATTGCCTGGCAGGAGGCTGATTTTTTGTTTAATACACTGCTGATAAAGCTGAAAGCTGTCGATAGAGTTGGGTAGTGTGAGCCAGCATAAAAATGAGCCTTCAGGGCGACTTAAATGAAACTGATCTTGTAGAGAAGGGTATTTATTTAACTCGTTTGTCAGTAATTTCGCAAAGCGTTGTTGGTTTTGCTGATAAGTTCTGCGCATTTTGTTCAAGTGTTGACGGTATTTGCCACTAGACAGAAACTCCGCAACTGCCGATTGCATCAAGTTCAAGCTGCCCATGTTTTCGCTCAGCAGTGATTTTTCTATTTGAACCTGATATTTCCCCGCAATAATCCAACCGATTCTTAGCCGAGAATCTAATGTTTTTGAGAGTGAGTTGATATAAATAACGCGATCTTGATCATCAAGCATTTTTAGGCTGGGCAGGGGGACGCCAAAGTACAGGCTACCAAAGACATCATCTTCAATTATCGGTACGCCGTCACTCACTGCTAGCAGTTGTTTACGAGCTTCGATAGGCATTAAAGAACCCGTTGGATTATTAAAATTCGGGGTGACTAGAATTGCTTTTATTGGCCATTGAGATAAAGCCAGCTCAAGGGCATCGATATCTATACCTAGTGCATTATGGCTCGGAATTTCAATCACCTTTAATCCTAAAGACTCGAGTAATAGTAAGGTGCCAAAGTAGCAAGGTGATTCTACCGCGACAATGTCACCAGATTGAGTCAAAGCGCGAAACGCAAGACTGATCGCTTGCTGTCCTCCATGAGTAACCGCAATTTCTTGTGATTTGACATTAATGCCTAAATCTTGCGAGATCTTTAGCAGTTGCTTTATTAGCTCACTGTTACCTGGTGGGAGTTGATAATGGCTAGGAATATGAGTTTGCATGCGACTATGGCGACCAATTTCTGCATACAGACTGCGAATTGCTGTTCCTTGGGTATTAGGGTGCGCGGACCCTGCGGGCATTCTATGTTTAACCGTTGGTTGTACCAAAATTGACTTTGACATGGATAACAAATCCACACTATTAGGTTGCGATAGATTGCTTTCAACAGTGGTGCTAGTTTGTTGTACACGATATCCAGAACGAGGCTGTGAATAGAGTAAACCAATGGCCTCTAATGCTTGATAGGCTCGAATCACCGTATTTTTGCTGACCGATAATTGTTGCGAAAGTTGCCGAATGGACGGTAATTTATCGTGCGCTTGAAATAGCCCATCTTCAATGACTTGTCTGAGATATCGCTCTACGCCATCGTATTTGTATTCAACTTTCATTCTGTACCCATAAAAACATCAAAGTCTGTGCCTTTCTTGTCATCCTGTACCTAAATAAAGTAGCAGTATTGAGTCGCTTATGGCTAGGAGATTTGTCATGTTAATAAGGTTAATCCCGTTTCTATTCGTTGTGTTATGGGCATCTGGATTTGTGGGGGCTCGATTTGGTCTCGCTTATGCCGAGCCTGCCACGTTACTTACTTTGCGAATGGTTGCAAACGTTGCGCTATTTTTTGGGTTAGTTGTGCTGCTCAAGCGTCGTATTCCACGAGGTCGCCATTTTTGGCATTCGTGTGTGAGTGGCGTGTTGATTCATGGCTGTTATCTCGGTGGAACTTATCAGGCTATTTTTTGGGGAATGCCTGCTGGTTTAAGCTCGCTGTTGGTGGGAATACAACCAATTTTAACTGCTTTATTACTAGTGGTGATGAGCTCCGAGCGTTTTAATATTGCTCAGTGGCTAGGGCTGGCTTTGGGTTTTACAGGTATCAGTTTAGTCTTGATGGGTAATATAGAATGGCAGTCAGAACACTATAAATGGTTCGCGATTGGTTTATGTTTGTTGTCATTGTTGGGTATTACACTTGGCACTTTGTACCAGAAAAAGTTTTGCCAGGGCATTGATATGGTTGGCAGTGCTACGGTGCAATATTTGGCTGCTCTGTTCTTGTTTCTTCCTTGGGCATTGAGCTTTGAAACTATGCAAGTTCAATGGACTCCAACCTTCATCATGACCCTTGCCTGGCTTGTGGTTGTGTTGTCGTGTATCTCGATTTTATTATTGCTGTATATGGTTGAACACGGTGCTGCTTCTAGCGTGGCATCGGTTTTTTATCTTGTGCCGCCAACAACTGCCATTCAGGCGTGGCTTGCTTTTGGAGAGTCATTTGATTGGCTGGGTGTAGCTGGTTTTTGCCTCGCGGCTATTGCTATATATTTAGTGGTTAAAAAGCCTAATATAGCTATCAAACGTTTTAAAACCGCATTGGAACCTTGATTGAACATCGTCATATTTAGAGTTAAGTGATGATTCAGATGGATGTGTAGTGAAAACGAAAAAGCTCCCTCGCGGGAGCTTAGTTTGTATAGCTTACATAAGGTCTATTTTCAGTTTACTCAAGTACAGCCGTGTTACTAATGCCCGCTAAACTATTGTCAGTCATAAAGTCCACAATCTCACTTATCATCTCAGTATGCATTGCGGTATCTGAGCCTCCAGTATCTTGCGGGAAAATAAAGGTGCTATGTACCCCAACCGATGAAAAGTTGATGAAATCTTTTGTATTCGTGATGCTGCCAGAGTTTGAACTGTTGATCGTTGTTAAACCCAGCTTGGTTGCCAGTGGTTCACTTCCTGCAAACGGTGCATTTGCGACCATGTTTGGAACGGTTGAATCACCATTCACTTGCAAAGCGTAGGTAGGCAAACTCGAGTTAATAAAACTTGCGTTAGTGAATGGATCGACAGTATCTAACAGCGTTTGTGCTGCGTAGGCAAATTGACTGAAACCAGCATTGACAGTGACTTTTTGGTCGGCGGTCGCAAGTGAGTCAAACAAGTTATAGCACTGTTCATCAGACAGAGAGGCGCATTGAAGTGCAGCAAAATTACGGTAATCAAGGCTCGCAGAACTGGCAATGTTGTGCTTGATCAACGGACCAAACGCCTCTGAGCCCAGCAATAAGTTGGCGATTTGACCACCAGAATTGGCCGTGCTCAATGAAGAATACGCGTAAACGGCATCAGCCATACCACCATCAAGCGTCCTATTAGCGGCAGCGACTGCTGGTAGACCCACAACACCACCCAAAGAATGGCCAAGAAAACGCGGTGGATTAGCTATGGCATCTGTACTTTCTAGCATGCTATTTTTTAATGATTCCTTAATTTCACGCGAATAATTCAGCGCAAAAGTCAGACTCATAATGTCGAGTTCACTTTGACGAACATTATCGCGCGCAACGGCTAGGTTACTTAAGTTGAGATAGGCGGTGACATCAACATTGGCAGAGCGCGTGCTGTCTAGGCTGCGTGAACCGTGCAAAGGTAAATCAATCGCAAGAACAGCGATGCCATTGGCTGCTAAATTGGCCGCAAAGAAATAGGCATTTTCTTTGGCTGACGTAATGCCATGTTGGTAAATAACCACTGGCCAATCAGCTGCCGTATTCGATGGGGTAAATAGCAGAATATTAACCGATTCTAACGACTTAATTTTCGGTATTGGATTGTAACGCGTGATATATCGATTTGGATCTAATGCCGAACCATCAGACTTAGTAAGCTCCATTCCTACTAGTTTCAATTGCTCTGTTGTGCTTGATGCTAAAACACTGGTGTCAATTCCAGCTGCAATTAATTGCGAGGCAATGGTTGTTTTTTCGGTATCATTAGACAGGGCTTGTGAAATCAAAGCTAAGCTTGGCATTGCCGATTCAAAGGGTTGACTGTTCCAGGTAGTCCCTTTTTCTAAATAATAAGGCAACTGTACTGTCCCTTTACTAACATAGACTCCACTCGCGCCGAAGTTGCTGTTTAGTAGTGTTTTGATTACGCCACTAGAATCAAAATAAGTGGTGAAATTGGTGTCGGCGTTCAAAGCATCGGTGTAGGTGCTTGGGCTATTCATGACCATAGTATAAGCTGATGACAGGTCAATATTATTTGGGTTGGCGCTGCCTTTCCATACTTGCCCAATATCAAGGTTCTGATTAGCTATTGCAGCAGGTAAAGCAGAAGCTGTTGCCCCTTTTACCGCAAATAAGGTGTCCCCGACTGATTGAGTGGTAAACCAGGTTGAGTAGATAATTTTAGTGCTGTCGACTCCGGTAGCTTGGAACAAGGCTTCAACTCCTTGCGTGACTTTTTGAACCGTTGCTAAGCTGCCTTCGGTATAGATTTTTTTCGATGATTTCAGCGCCGCATAACTGCTTGAGGTACCGACTGGGTCTCCATTTTCATCGCTGACCGCTTCCGTAATCGCGAGAATGTATTCCGAGCTTGGGTTTAAGTCACTCTTCATTACAATGCTCAACGTATCTGTTTGAGCGCTCGAATAGACCGTAAAATGAGTTCCATTAGTTAAAATGGTTTTTGGTGTTGGAGAGCCAGTCATGCTGTCGGATAGCTCAATGAGATAGACTCCAGACGTGACAATACCATCGGCTAAACCGGTTCCCTCAAAATTCATAATCAGTGGCATTGATGTTGACCACCCATCCATAGTACCCATCGCAGCGATAGGGTTGGTTAAGGCATCATTACCACCAGTTGGAATTTCAAGCGTACCGTCACTGGCGTTCATTAACGCAAAGGAAGGCACTGGTACGCTGGCGTTTGAGCCTTGTAAGGTGAATTTTATTTTTGTATCACGTGCTAGTGCATCTTGAATGTATGATTCGTATTGGGTTTCATGGGTCGTGCTCGATGAATCATCACCACAACCAGCAAGTAGCAGGGCGCTGCAAAGGACAGATAAAGCGATTCCGTGTTTCATAATGTGCTCCGCGCTTAGAAGGTGTAGTTGATTTGGACAGAACTAATGTAGGCGTTACCTTTCGAATTGAACTTCAAGGTTTCGCTCAGAGCATTAGTTTCTTCAAAGGAGCCATCTTTACTTTGTACGTAGGCAAAGCCAGCATCAAGAGAAAGGTCGGGATTAAAGAGATAGGTTAGACCGAGGGAGTACCAGTTACGGTCACTATCTGGAATGCTCAGTGTCGCTTGACCTGCCTGCTCGTCGTAAGCAAAACCAACGCGACCAATTAAACTGGTAGAGAACTGATAAGTACCGCCTATTGACCAACGTCCATTGTCTTCATAGTGTTCTTGTTTATAAAAACATTGGTTTACTACTCCGTCATTGCAATCGGGAGAAGTCGCTTTCAGTTCGGTGAATGTGCTCCAGTCGGTGCGTTGGTAGCTGTAGTGTAATGCAAAGGCTTCGGTGATTTGGTGGAAACCAGATAATTCCCAAATGGCAGGTAAACTGATTTCAAGACGCCCAGTGACCATAGAGCTGCTGGTTATTCCACTGTCGTAACTTTTAAATTCACCATCGTCGAAATCGAGGTCAACTTTTGATCGATAACCAAAACCCAATCGATGGTCTTGATTTATTTCATACATCGCGCCGATATTCCAACCAAAACCAAAGGTATCACCTTCTAACGAAATTAATTTGTCTGTAATGCTCCCACCTAAAAATGGAGCCAATGCACCTTTATGACGAGTCAGTTCCGCTTGTGCATAGACCAAGTTCAACCCCGCCCCAACACTAAACTGATCGTTAATGCGATATGCCACCGCAGGGTTCAAGTTGACTGTCACTAATGAGGTATCCCCGGCTAAGTCACCAGCTTGAATATCATCTGGATAATCGGTCGCGACGCCATACGTTGTAAACATACCAATTCCCCATGACCACTTATCGTTGATCGGGCTGAGATAATAAGCCGCAGGTACAACTTGCATCGGTGCTACGTCAGTGGCTTGTTCACCATTAGTGGTATCCCAGACATCAACGTTTGGATCTACAAGGGTCACTGCTCCTGAAAATTGCGCACGATCAAAAAGGGTCATAGCAGAAGGGTTTCGCGCAATGACAGAGGCATTGTCAGCGACAGCAGCTTCACCAGAAAAAGCTCTGCCAAGGCCAGATGCTGAGTGTTCCGCAACTTGGAATCCAGCCGAATGTACATTAAACGCAGTCAAGATTGACAGCGCGAGTAGAGAGCGGGGTTTGATGATCATTCTCGACCTCCTAAGGCCTTTTTATAATTATTTCGTTGTATTTATATTGCACAATCCGATGTTAAATTTGTGTTATATAAATGTCAAAGAAAATAGTAATTTAAATACCAAAAGGATCGAATGTTAGTTTCTAACTAATTGTAATTCAAGATAAATTTAACTTTTCATGGTATGACCAGTATGGTTTTGTTGGGTAGGTTGAACAAGGGGATTAGATGAGGCTAATATAAATATTTTGTCAGTAATTGATTGAAATCATTGAATTTGGTGATGTTGTGGTTTTGATTTAGTGAGTTAGGCAAAGAGCGGGAATGGAGGTAGCCTGAAGCTTGCCTAGGCTACCTTAACTGAGTGATTATCGACCAACAAAAGCGACAACGACTTTGTCGTTATTTAACGTTCTTGAAAACACGTAGGCGCCTGGTTGTTTAATTTCTTTATGCAAACCGGCACCAATAGCAGGGTGGGCTTGGCGGAATTGGCCCACTGTTTGCCAATGGTTTAACAACGATTGTCGCTGAGTATCCAACTGCCACATCATGTCGGAACGTGTTCCTTGATGAAAGTCATCAGCGTAAGGGCCAACTTGTCTGGCGATTTCATCACCATAATAAATTTGTACTGCACCGGGTGAAAGTAGCAATGCGTTAGCGGCATTACGTTGCATTTCAAATGATTTGAAGCGACCAAAAAATAGCTCAGTATCATGGGAAGACATGTAACTGACGGGGTTAAAGTCCGGATGCAGAGTCAGTGTTTTTGCGTAGTCGCGGTATACTATCTCCATTTGACTAAAGCATGCAGCCCCTTTATCCAGCTTTTTCTGCATATCGAAGTTGATTAGTGCATCAAATCCATCGTCAAAGTAAGGGCTGCGGTAGGCTGAATGCCCCCATACTTCGCCCATCATCCAGAAAGGTTGCCCTGATTTCCCATTAGCCTCTCGCCATTGCTCTAGGCTACGCGATGCTTCTTTCTTTAAGCGTTGCCAGACCTCTCCTTCAACATGCTTTACCGTATCCACCCGATAGCCATCAATACCAAAACGCTTAACCCAGTCGGTTTGCCACTCAATTAAATAATCCGCCACACTGTAGTTATCGCGTGCGACAACTCGCGTTCCTGGGTTACGCAGTAACCATTGGGGTGGTGTGACTGCGGTAGTTGATTCGGTTTTAAAATCAGGTAAACCAGCTAACGTCATAGTAATATCACTAGAGCCAGGTTTTGAATAACCAGGCAAGCCGGCACGGACCCAGTCTGCTCCCCACCACTGTGACCAGTTTTGGCTTTGATAGTCGATAGACTGATTATAACTGTGCCAGTTTTGACCAGATTGAGGTGCCCAATCTGCCCATTTTTTTGGTAAATCTTGGCTATTAACGACATCAATGCCATCGAATTGCAGGTCGGCGAGTGTAGCGTAACCAGAATGGTTGATGACGGCATCGAGTAAGATTTTTATGCCGCGTTTATGTGCTTCGGTGACGAGTGTTTTTAGATCTTCATCTTGGCCGAAGTTCTGATCAATTTTGGTGAAATCACGAGTCCAGTAACCGTGGTAGGCATAAAATGGAAAGGAGCCACTATCGCCCCCACCGACAAAACCGTGTACTTGCTCGACGATAGGCGAAAGCCAAATGGCATCGGTTCCTAAGCTTTTTATGTAGTCGAGTTTTTCAATGACACCTTTTAAATCGCCACCGTGAAAGGTTCCTACTTCATCGTTACCGTCTTTTTTTCGCCCATAACTATTGTCGTTGCTGGTATCGGCATTGTTGAACCTATCTACCATAACGAAATAAATATTTGCGTTGCGATAGGTGAACGGCTGCGCTTCATCAGAGCGATTGATTGGCTCTAGTAGCACCAAGCCACCACTGTTTTGTGAAGGTAAAAGTGTCACCTTGCCATCTTTAACCACAACTTTTTGGTTAGTGAAGCTCTCTTTTAATTGAGTACCATCGGCGAAGGTTTTTCCGAGTTCTAGCGTGACTTCACCACCTTGGTATTGCTCGCAAGTTACCGCCGGAATGGGTCTTTTAAACTCTTTTTTGGTCGATTTTTTCGCTTGGCGAACAAAAGTCAGCGTATGTTGTGCTTGGTCGTAGTTAAAGGCGTAATCCCCCGTGAAGCGAATTTTTAGCGGTAATTCAGTGGGGGAGCCACAATTTAAGGCAACGGGAGTATTGAATTTGATCTTTTGATCATTCGGCGCAACGCAATTACCCTCAAGGCCGGTTATTTTGAGTGTGTAACTGTCTTTGGTCAGTGGAATAACTAATGGCTGTTGGGCGTCGAGTGGAAAATCACGGCTGTTGGTGGTGGTAGATATGGTCAGATTGGGTGAGGCAAAAACGACAGGCGCAGCTGCGCATAACGCTAGGGCTAAAGTGGTGAGTTTCATGCTCTATCCTTGGTCTTGTACTCGTTGATGATGTTTAGTTGCTTTTATTTTTTGAATCGCTGTAGGGCGAGGTTACTCGACCTTGAGGATAAAGCCTGGATATGGCGATGACATCATTCTTCAGCCTAAGCCCCAAGAGTTTGCTATCGATCACAATTCACTGATTGGGGGCGTAGACGTTCGGTTGTTGCTTTTGCTTTAAACTCAAGTGAAACTGATGGCTATCAATAAGATAAGGAGAGTTTACATGCGCGTTATCGTGCTGCTGTGCGTGATCTGGTCATGCTGGGTATCGGCTAATGTGCCTGATTTTATCCTCCCCTTTGTTGAGCAAAATACACCCCATTGATGATGGGTACATTCATTGGTAATAGGTTTATTATAATTATCTATCATCCGTATTTGTATATGTTTAAGTTTATAGATTCTGATGAATTAAACCTGACTCAAGTGCAAGGATATCGAATGGAAATGAGCTGGAAAGTAATCTGTCTATGCAGATATCTCGTCTCGTGATATAAGCGAAGTTAAGATTATCCTTATTCTTCCACACGCTATATAAAAGTTTATTATAGGACATGAAAATGTGATATTGAGTTATAAATCACAAAATTTGACTAATAAGCTACCCTAGATGTGATTTGCTAGCTATTGTATCTTCAATAAATTGAAAATAAAAAGTACCAGATATGGAATATATAAGTAAGGAAGGTATGGCAATAATGAATGTTGCTAAATACTTGATGACTACTAACGAAGGAGAGCGGCTTAGGACGATAGACTCTCTTTCTATAGAATTCTCTGTATCGGTCGGTTTTATTCAGAAAGCACTTACAACGCTTGAGAAGCGTGGAGCAGTTGCATTAACTAGACAGGGTCGAAATGGAACCTACATTCGTCAGTTAGATTATAGAGAGTTATCTATTTGTTCGGGTGCCCAATACCTAGTTTGCGCTATGCCTCTTCCATATACTAGGCATTACGAGGGATTGGCGAGTGGTTTAAAAGAGCAATTAGGTGACTTACCTTTGTATTTTGCTCATATGAGAGGTGCTAGTGTTAGGGCTGAATGTTTGCAAAATGGGACATATGACATTGCTATAATGTCGAAACTGGCTGCTGAAGAATTAGCCGATGGCTTGGTTACTGCTGTAGATCTAGGAGTGGGTTCATATTCCCACGAACATCGGTTGATATATCGAAAAGGTGAATATGATAAAATTCTTAGGGTTGGAGTAGATCCTGATTCTCCAGACCAAAAGCTTCTGACAAAACATGCATTTATGGATAAGAATATTGAGATAGTGAAAATCCACTACGCAGAAAGCTTAAACTATTTGCTTAATGGACAGATTGACGCAGTAGTATGGCTACCTGAAGCCATTGATATGCAGAAAAATGGTTTGTCTGAAAAGTCTTTAAGCCATCTAGCTGCTTGTCGTGATGCGTCAGAAGCAGTAATGCTTGTGAAAGGGGTGAATACACATATCATTGTGTTGCTGAGAAGGCTTTTGAATCAAAGTAAGCTCTTATCTCATCAAAAAAATGTCATCGACGGAAAATTGATTCCCAGTTATTAAATGTGTAGCCGGATTATTTTTATACGGCTTAACCAGTAGGAAACTTTATGATAGATCCATCAGGCTATACATATTGTCATGAACACTTGCATATTGATCTTTCTTCTCAAAAAAGTGATATAGACTGCCAGCTAAATCAGTTTTCTCTAATCTGTGAAGAGATGAATGGTTTAATTGCTAGAGGAGTAAGTAACATTATTGAAGTCACTAATACTTTTATGGGTAGAAATCCTCATTTTGTTGAAGATATATCAAAAAAAACAGGCATTAATGTTTTGATGTCAACGGGGTTTTATATTGAAGGCTTTTTCCCCGAGAAATTATATAAGATGACAGAACATGAAATTGCCAAAGGCATGATTCGTGAAATAGTCGAAGGTATTGATGGTTCGGCCATTAAAGCAGAGCTTATTGGTGAAATTGGTAGTAGTGAAGGTACCTTTACGGAAACTGAAAAGAAAGTTTTTAGATCAGCAGTACGCGCTCAACTAGAAACTGGCCGACCTATATCGACACATCAGTCAATGAGTACTATGGGGCGTGAACAGATAGAGCTGTTACGTAGCTGTGGTGCTAACCTCGAAAAGGTGACAATAGGACACTGCGATTTAAAAGATAATTTTGAGCATATTTTATGGATGTTAGATCAGGGTTGTTACGTACAGTTCGATACGATTGGTAAGAATAGCTATTATCCAGACGAAAAGAGAGCCGAAACTATAAGTAAGCTTTGTGAGCGTGGCTATGCGAATCAAATAATGTTGTCAATGGATGTTACTCGCCGTTCTCACCTCAAAGCTAATGGGGGGTTAGGGTTTGGTTATTTGATTGACAATTTTATTCCAATGCTTGAAAGAAGTGGAGTCAATAAACATCAAATAGATGCAATGTTAAAGAGTAATCCAGCTCGTTTGTTTGGTTGAAAATTGAGCTATAACTCTTTTGGTTTTGTGTTATCAGATTACTAATATGTTTATAATTATCCTTTGGTAAAATTTATAAAATTATAAAAACAATATCTCGAAAGGTCTCGGAAATTTTTTGCTAAAAACAGTTCTGCATGCAATAAACCTTCAGTATATTGAAATTTTATTACAACCTTTGAATACAATTCATTAATGGTAGAAGCTATGAAAGAAAGAATGGAAATGTTGCTAAATGCAGATGTGATTTCACAGTATGCATATAATGTAACAATGTTGGCGACAAATATGCTAGAAAAAGAGTGGCTAATCGATATACAAACTGATCAGGTTCAAATGGCGATGACCCATTTTGCTCGTGCTATTGATCGTATTCAATTAGGTAACGACATTTCCGAGGGTTTAGATAACGATATTTTAGCAGAGATCAAAGAGGACGAATGCTATCCATTGATTGAAGCAATGAACAAAAAATTATGTGCTCTAACGGACATAGATAGCATCCCGGAAACAGAGAATAGTTTCTTTTTAAGTAACTTATATGCAATACACTTAGAACGTTCTTAATTTGCGGTAATAATTCAAAATATTGAATAAATAGTTTAAAAGAGTTAGTTATGTTTTTAAAAGCACTAAGACGTCAAAATTCAAAGCTGATAGATGCTACGTTAACATTGCATAAGCAAGGTAAGCTCTTACCTGACTCATATATTGTTGATTTGGAACAATTTAAGTGCAATGCCAAACTCATAAAGGATAAAGCAGATGAGTTTGGGATAAGACTGTATGGTATGACAAAGCAATTTGGTCGTAATGCAACACTAGCGAAAGTATTACAGGAAATTGGATATGAAGGAATCGTAGCGGTTGATTACAAGGAAGCGAGAATTCTCCATCGTCAAGGGATAAAAATAAGTCACATAGGCCATTTAGTTCAACCTCCTGAATCTGTACTTCGGGAAGTGATTCAAGAGATCCAACCAGAAGTTATTACCGTTTATTCATTAGCCAAGGCACAGTCAATTTCCGATATTGCATTTGCACTCGGTGTTAAGCAAAAAGTATTGGTTAAATTTATCAATGATCGCGATATCCTTTACGTGAATCAGGAGTCAGGTTTTCCTCTCTCGGAAATAGATAACGTGTTAAATGAACTGACCGAAATGCCGGGTATTGAACTTGAGGGACTTACACATTTTCCTTGCTTCCTACATGATGGTGAAAGTACAAAACCAACACTTAACGTGAATTCATTGGTTAGAGCGAAAGAGCACTGGATTTCATCTTCAAGGCCACTGAATCAAGTCAATATGCCTTCCGCGACCTGCTGTACAACTTTGCCAATGATACATGAGTTTGGAGGTACCCATGGTGAGCCGGGACATGCGTTAACAGGAACCTTTCCAGAAAATAGAGATGGTAGTCAACCTGAAAGAATTGCCATGTTGTATTTATCTGAAATCTCGCACCATCATAAATGTGACTCTTATTGTTTCGCTGGAGGCTATTACCGTAGAGGTAATTTGGATAATGCTTTGATTGACTCGGAATTCGTCAAAGTGAGTAATGATGATACAAACTCGATAGATTACCACCTTAAAGTCGAAGGCATTCATAAGGTTGGCACGCCACTAATCATGGCGTTCCGTACCCAAGTTTTCGTTACTCGTTCTGATGTGGTAATTGTTGACGGTATCCAATCGGGACAACCGAAAGTTTTAGGGCGTTATACCGCCCTAGGAGATCCAATCAATGAGTAGATTCATCGTATTTGTTTTAGATGGGTTTGGTATAGGTGAAATGCATGATGTGGCAAGTGAGCGCCCTCAAGACATAGGCTCTAATACTGCGTTGAAACTATTATCTGCATTTTCTGATAAAAGACTTCCCACTCTCGAAAAGCTCGGTTTGAATAACATAGTGAATTGTGGCGAAAGTGTTATGCGGCCTTCTTCGTCAGCTTGTGTAGGAAAGTGTCAACTAAAGCATGAAGGGTGTGATACTTTTGCTGGGCATCAAGAAATAATGGGTTCTAAACCTAAGAAGCCTTTAGTTAAACCGTTTTGTTACTCTATCGACAATATTGAAATGGCTCTTGTGTGTGAGGGGTATTCCACTCAACGCGTAACACAAGATGGCCAGTCCATACTACTTATAAATGATTGCGTTACAGTCGGTGATAACTTAGAAGCCGAACTTGGTCAAGTCTATAATGTGACGGCTAACTTAAGCAAAATTTCATTTGATGAAGTTCAAAAAATCGGTCAAATCATTCGAAATAATAACGACGTTTCGAGAAATGTCGTCTTTGGTGGATTGCTGCCTTCGAATCAAAATTTAATTGATGCTATAGAAGTACGTGGGGAATGTATTGGTGTTAATGCACCTAAATCTGGTGCATATGATAAAGGTTTTAAGGTCATTCACTTAGGTTATGGTGTTGACCATGTTGTTCAAGTTCCAGAAATGCTCAATGAAAGGGGGATCAGTACCGTTTTGGTAGGTAAGGTCGCAGATATCGTTCATAATCCCTACGGTGTTAGCCATAAAAAATTGAGCGATACTGATGAGATATGTCGCATTAGTATTGAAGAACTGAGTAAGTCTGAGGATGGTTTCTTTTGCATTAATGTGCAAGAGACGGACCTTGCAGGTCATCAACAGGATCCAGAGGCATACTGGACCACCCTTAGTAAGGCTGATCGAGGCTTGCAAGAAATTCTCAAAATGATGAATAAAGGCGATGTTTTAGTCGTTACTGCAGACCATGGCAACGATCCATACATTGGTCATGGAAAGCATACAAGGGAGAACACACCGCTTCTAGTATACGGGAAACAAATCGAAGCTGGCGATATTGGAGAACGAATGTCTCTTGCAGATATAGGGGCGACAGTTTGTGACTTTTTTGATGCTGATGCACCGGAGTTTGGCGAGTCTTTTTTACCTTTATTAAATTGGATAACAGAATGAGATTAATCCCTTTAGATAGCTCTTTTGTTCTTGGCTTACCTACAGGTGGTACACCACTTGCTACTTACCAAGCACTGATAGAGTTGCATCGTGCAGGTCAGGTTAGTTTCAAGAATGTAGTGACATCCAACATGGATGAGTATGTTGGATTACCTTCTGGCTATACCACATACTCCTCATTTATGTATGCTAATTTTTTTGACTATGTAGATATCCCACATGAGAACATTAACTTACTCGACGGTCGTGCAGTTGATCTTGACGCTGAGTGTGCAATATATGAAGAGAAGATTAAGAGTTTAGATGGTATTCAATTATTTATGGGAGGGGTTGGTGTCGACGGACACATCGCCTTCAATGAAGCTGGGTCTTCATTAGCATCAAGAACACTGGAAGTAAATCTGACGCACTCAAAGAAAGTTGCTAATTCCCGATTTTTCAATGGTGATATTGCTCAAGTGCCTACTTCAGCGCTCAGTATTGGTGTGGGCACATAACTAGAGGCAAATGAAATCATGATATTAGCAACAGGTCACCAAAAAGCACTTACTGTGCAGAATGCTGTAGAAGGGTCAATAACGCATATGTGGACAGTAGCAGCGCTTCAGGGGGACCGAAACTCAATCATCGTCTCTGATAATGCAGCATTACAAGAGTTAAAAGTGAAAAGTATTCAATATTTCAATGAAATTGAATCTCTTTAGACTCCCAAATTAACGATAGTTTGTTGCGCTAATAGTATTTACATAACCCCTAATGTACTCCTGAACTATTTGTGCTTCAAACTATCATTCTACTGCCAACTTAACTCATGACAGCATGGTTCGATTTAGCGTCCAGAATAAAATCGAATAGCATCACATAATCTAACTTTGAGGCTAGTATACACAGGTTATAATCGCTATTATAAATTCAATATTTTGAAAATTAACGAACTGTACCTTTGAATTTGAGTTAAGGTAAGCATCTAAATGTATATTGTATTGGCTTAACTTAAATTATCAAATAATTGAAGATATAGATATTGTTATAGGGCAATGTCATCTCAGTTATAAACACATAATAAGGATTCAACATGAAAAAAATTGCAATTGCAGGTCTACAGCGTGAACAAGTACGAGACCAAATTGAGGCTGCTGCCCCTGGTGTTTTTGAATGCCATATTCTAACCGACATGGAAGCAGCCATGAAGGTTAAATCTGGAGAAATGGACTATTTCATCGGTAGTTGCAATACAGGTGCTGGCGGTGCGCTTGCTATGGCTATCGCATTAATTGGTTTCAATAAAAGTTGTACGATCGCTAAACCATCAATTCAAGCAAAAGAGGATGAAGTGGCTTCATTTATTGAAAAAGGGTATGTGGCATTCGGTTTGTCGATTGAGCATATTGAACATGCCGTTCCACTACTAGCTCGTCAACTTGCTAATCAGTAGGAGCGAAAAATGGACTTATTTAATATTGGTTTAGTGGCACTTTTGTGTGCAATGACTGCGGTTCTTGCAAATATGAGTGCGGCGGTTTTCCATGATGGTATCCGACCAGTTCTTCCGCAATTGGTTGAAGGCAATATGACTCGTCGAGATGCCGGCTCTATTGCGTTTGGCCTATCTATCGGCTTTGTGGCATCGGTAGGTATCTCATTTACGTTATCAACAGGTTTACTAAACCCTTGGTTGCTATTTTTACCAACTGATATTCTTGGTGTCATGATTGGTAGTCGTCTGCTTGCCGCAGCTGCGGGGGGGCTATGGGGCGTGTTAGTCATGACTTCTCTAGCAGGTGTCAACGCAGCACTGACTGGCCTACCTATTGACGCACTCGGTGCGTTGGGTGAACTGGGTACGCCAGTAATGACGGCGTTTGCTCTGTTCCCACTATTGGCAATTTTCTATCAATTTGGGTGGAAATCTGGTGCGGTCGCAGCTGTTGTCGTAATTGTGTCTCGATTACTCGTTATTAAGTTTACAGGTATCTACCCAGAATCCATTCAGATTTTTGTTGGTATGATGATGCTGGTTTACTTTGCAATTAGCAAAGACTTGTCTGATAGAAAGGCCGGTAATACGCCTCCTGATATGTCAGGAATGCACAGTTTGTTTGAGGAGCGCTCAAAGCGTCTGTTTAAACACTTGCCATTTTTGGCGGTTACTGGTGCATTGATTGCGATGGTGTCTCAAGGTGGAATTTTTGCTGGTTCAGAAGTTTCTATTTACGCACTAGCAGACGCATACAAAATTACTGACCCTGAAGTCCATAACGCAGCAATGCAACAGGTTGCTCTTTCTGAGTTTATGCGTGGGTTGGGATTCATTCCGCTCATTGCGACAACAGCATTGGCCACTGGTGTATACGGTGTTGTCGGTATGACGTTCGTTTTTGTGGTGGGTTACCTTTCACCTAACATCGTTGTAGCGGGATTGTTGGGAGCTGTAGTAATTTGTGCGGAAATCTACTTACTACGTCGTATTGGTAAGGTGTTAGAGCAGTTCCCATCGATCCGCAATGCTTCAGATAACATCCGAAATTCGATGAATACTCTGATGGAGTTTGCCCTGTTGATTGGTGGTGTTCTAGCTGTGATGAAAATGGGTGACACGACGGGCTTAACAATTTTTGCGATATTGTTCTTCTTGAATGAAGTTATGGGAAGGCCAATATTGAAGATAGCTGCGCCAGCGGTGGCAGCAATCATCACTGGTATTTTGCTGAATGTTTTGAACGTGGTTGGATTGTTCGCAATTTAGTTAAATACAATTCTAATTTTATAAAAGCCATGTGAACACAGATTGCTTAAACCTTCACAAAGGTCTAGCCAATTTAGGCTAGACCTTTTTCTTATATGAGTACAAATCATCGATAGTCAGTAAACGCATCATAAAACCCGCACTTTAATCACCCAGTACGAATAATAAAGAACAACTCCCCAACCTAAAGGAGAGTTTAAATGGCAAAACAGCGCACCTAGTGACGACGATAGAAAAGGGCTGCGATGGCAGAAAGTTTCAAACTTTAATGTCCACCGATACGATTATCGACTCTGGCTAAAAATCATTTTCCATGGTCAACTGGCCGATCTTGGCGTGAAGTTTGTCCACTTCTTCGGAACTCTCTTTTCCTGAGTGATTTTCGGAGGCAAAAATCATGGCTGCGTTTTCAAGCAGCTCCTTTTTTCATGTCGAGATCTGGTTAGCATGCTGGTTGTATTTTTGAGCTAGCTCAGCGACGGTTTTATCGCCCTAAGCCGCATTGAGTGCCACGTTAGCTTTAAATTCAGGAGAGTGGTTTCTGTGTTTTCTAGTCATAATCAGTCCTTGTATTGTTGAGTACTATCAAAACAGATCGATCAGTTAAAGTCATGTCCGAAAATAGGGGGCCACTTCGACCTTGAGGATAAAGCCTGGATATGGCGATGACATCATTCTTCAGCCTAAGCCCCAAGAGTTTGCTATCGATCACAATTCACTGATTGGGGGCGTAGACGTTCGGTTGTTGCTTTTGCGTTAAACTCAAGTGAAACTGATGGCTATCAATAAGATAAGGAGAGTTTACATGCGCGTTATCGTGCTGCTGTGCGTGATCTGGTCATGCTGGGTATCGGCTAATGTGCCTGATTTTATCCTCTTCTTTGTTGAGCAAAATACACATCCATTGACCCAGTCAGAGCTGACTCAGCGCAATGATATGATTGAATGTGGTGATGAGAATAGAGCGCCAATTTATTGCAGTGATGTAGTTGAGTACTACAAAACTTCCGCGTGGGCAGAGCTTGAGATCACTAACAGCGAAGTTAGCTTGGTGCGGATGCATATTGATTTTAGCCGTATGGCCTACAGTGATTTACAACTGAACTTAAGACGCGATGGTTTTCAACTGACGCAAGTTATGATCGGTGATCAATATTTTTCAGTGCAAGAACAGTTAACAAAACATTCAGTGCCAGAGGTTGATAAAGCGTTAGTTTTATTTTTGAATCAAACGCCGACGATTTTTCCTCAACAGCAGCAGTGGCAGAAGGGAAACAACATTGCACAATTGGTGACAGATGGGCAAGCCATCAGCCTTGTTTTTACTCATTCGGAGTCAACTCTTTAGGCTGGCGGTTTAAAAATGTCACCATAGCAGCGTGATCTAAAAAGCCATCTGCCTTTTTGTGGCTACGTAAATATTGATAACCCGAGATGATTTTACGTTGTCTTT
This sequence comes from Vibrio aestuarianus, assembly GCF_028858425.1. Lineage (NCBI taxonomy): Bacteria > Pseudomonadati > Pseudomonadota > Gammaproteobacteria > Vibrionales > Vibrionaceae > Vibrio > Vibrio aestuarianus. The sequence continues at coordinate 284,219 of NZ_JAKNYQ010000002.1, forward strand.
CTTGCTCTTCTTGGCTTAATTGATCTCCTGTAATGGTTTGATACGCTAGGATAAAGGCCTCCATATCCACGACTTCAGCTTGACGATATAAATACCCGCAGCCGGTGGCGAGCCACTCAAGTGAGCAGTTGGCTCGCATCGCAATTTGATTCGCTTTGGATAAGCTTGGTTCACTGCCTTTAAGGTATTTTCGAATTAACCCTTCTGATAATTCAACGCGGCGAGCAAAGCCACTGATGCTTTCTTCGCCAATTAATTCTTGTAAACGTGTAGAAAAACTCACAACTTCGTACTCCAGTTCGAACTTCTGTAGTCTATCCGTTGAGCCATACAACAAACAAGCTTAGGATGACGTCAGTTGAGAGAAAAGGAGACAACCAATGGTTGCTAAAGTAACAATTGCGCCTCAAGGGCCAGATTTTTCCGAGCTCGTTCAAGGGTATTGGCGTTTAGGTGAATGGGGCATGACGCCACAGCAGCGTTTGACGTTCTTAAAACAGCATTTAGAGCTAGGGATTACCACCGTTGACCACGCGGATATTTATGGTAGCTACCAATGTGAAACATTGTTTGGTGAAGCCTTGGCTCTTGAGCCTTCATTGCGTGAACAGATGCAGATCGTCACCAAGTGTGACATCAACTTATGTGGAGACAGAACTCCACAACGTAAGATCAATCATTACGATACTAGCTCTGCGCATATCTATCAGTCAGTGAATAACTCGCTTGAGCGTTTAGGTGTCAGTGAAATTGACGTGCTACTGATTCATCGTCCTGATGCTCTGATGGAGGCTGATGAAGTCGCCGAAGCATTTTCTGAACTGCACAAAGTGGGTAAAGTGAAACACTTTGGTGTCTCAAACTTTAGTCCTCGCCAGTTTGAATTGCTTCAGTCTCGCCTAGGTAAACCACTGGTGACCAATCAAGTGGAAATTAACCCATTGAATTTTGAAGTGGCGCATGATGGCACTTTGGATCAACTGCAAATGAACCGCACTCGACCAATGGCGTGGTCATGCCTTGGCGGTGGTAGTATATTTAGTGGTGATACTGAACAAGCAAAACGTGTACGCGAAGAATTAGAAGCGATTCGACTAGAAATTGGCGCTCAAAGTATCGACCAAGTGATTTTTGCTTGGGTGCGTCGTTTACCTTCAAAGCCGTTACCAATTATCGGTTCAGGCAAAATAGAACGCGTACAAGCGGCGATTGCAGCACTGGAGTTTGAATTAACTCGTGAGCAATGGTATCGAGTTTGGGTAGCCTCAAAAGGTCATGGTGTGCCATAGAGTGGCGTCTAATCTCTATTGCTAAAAAGAGAAATATCTAAATGGAAGAGCCAGCATGAAAACTGGCTCTTTTTTTATTGATGTCTGTGTTTGCAAGGCCTAGCCATGGATCATCGCAGGGGCAAGTTGAAATTTGGTAAAGGAGCACGCAGGAATACGCCCTAGCAGTTAAGCCAAACCGAGTATTGTTGACTGCTAGTTGCTTGCTGTGCAATTAAGATATTGATACCGTGGAGCACTTATTTTTTTCATTTCATATTGGAGAGTATGCTTTAATGTCTGAGCATGTTGTTATTTTAACCATTGGGCTACTAGTGCTGGGTTATGGTTATGTATCGCAAGTACTATCGCGCTTTAATATCTCTGGCCCTATGGTTTATACCGGCTTAGGGTTACTGATTTCGCCACTACTTTTAAACCTTTCTCACATTGAAGTCGATGCAGAGTTTGTCACTATTATTGTTGAACTAGCATTGGTATTGGTGCTGTTTAGTGATGCCGCATTATTAGATTTAAAGCTACTTCGCCAGTCATGGAAAATTCCCACACGCTTGTTGTTGATCGGTTTGCCTTTGACGATAGTTGCAGGCACCTTTGCCGCGACCTTAATCTTCCCTGACCAACCGACAACTTATCTACTATTGCTCGCGTTATTATTAACGCCAACAGATGCAGCACTGGGTAAAGCCGTGGTCTCTGACCCGTCGGTACCCGCTAAAATTCGTTCCTCTATTAATGTAGAAAGTGGCCTAAATGATGGCATTATTTTCCCTATCTTGATTACGGTTGTAGCAATGATCGTCAGTGGTTTAACGGGTGATAGTGGAAATAGTTGGATGGGCTATGTGTTCCAACAGGTGGTGTTTGGTGCAATAGTGGGAGGGGTAGTCGGTTATATCGGTGCGAAATTAACGACGCTTTCTAACAAATATAATTGGATGCAAGAAAGTTATCAGAATTTGATCCCTATCGCACTGGCTATTCTTGCGTTTTATCTTGCTGAGGCCTTGCATGGGAATGGTTTTATTGCTGCCTTTTTTGCTGGGTTATATGCGGGTAATACTAGCCATAAGATGCGCGAACATATTGAAGAGTTTGCCGAAAGTGAAGGTGAACTGTTAGTGCTGATCAGTTTCTTTTTATTTGGTTTGGCTTTTGTTCCAGTGACCTTTGCCTTTATCAACACTGAAGTGATTATCTACTCACTGCTAAGTTTAACCATATTGCGTATGTTACCCGTAATCCTCTGTTTAATTGGTGCACAACTAGATAATAAAAAGATAGATTTTTCGACTATGTCTTTTATTGCTTGGTTTGGTCCGCGTGGTATCGCCTCTATTTTGTATGTGCTAATTGTGGCGAAAGAAGTTGGTGGGATAGAAGGGTTTGAAACGATATTTGCAGTGGTCACCGTGACCGTGTTAATGAGTATCGTTGCCCATGGCTTAAGCGCGCAGCCTTTAGCGAATCTTTATAGCAAACAGCATAAATAATTAAACGCACACATCTATTATCAGTTATGGTCACTTATTAGAATGGATCAGTTGCAATGAACGGCATTCGATCGATGGTATCGAGTCTGCTAGCCTTAAAAGGTCATGGTGTGCCATAGTTCGGCGGCTAAGCTCTATTGCTAAAAAGAGAAATATCTAAATGGAAGAGCCAGCATTAAAACTGGCTCTTTTTTATTTTTGTCTGTGTTTGCAAGGCCTAATACCAATCACAGTAAATAAGTGATCAGAAATAGCGCAGGAAAAAGGCTTGAGAACAAGGCAGGATTTTTCGATAAGTAGTTATTCTACAATCAAAAATTCTAACGCAGTTATCGAGCATTTTAACCAGCTAGGATGAACAGTTATTTACTACGATTGGTATAACCATGGATCATCGCAGGGGCAAGTTGAAATTTGGCAAAGGACTGCGCAGGAATAGGCTCTGAGTAGTGAAAGCCTTGGATATAACGGACACCGAGTTGTTCGAGTGCGAGCGCTTGCTTTTGATTTTCGACGCCCTCGGCGATAAGGCGCATATTGAGATGTTTTGCTAGCTTAATCATCGACACCAGTACGGGAGTAATCGCTGAATTCTGGTGCAGGCTTTTAATAAAAACTTGATCAATTTTGATGGTGTCGAAAGCATGTTGATGGATAAAGTTTAAGCCAGAATAACCAGTACCAAAGTCATCAACAGCGATTTTAAAACCAAGTTGTTTTAACAGGGCCAAATTATCGATCGCTTGTTCTAATTCTTCTGCGCTGAAATTATTATCTTCTGTTATCTCAAGCAAAAGTTGAGGAACAATATTTGCGTGTTTCTCTGCGTATCCAACCATGTGTTCAATGAAGTCTATATCCACTATCAATAGCCGACTGATATTGATACTAATATATTGTGCATGAAGATAGCTTGAGTGCTGTTCAACAAACTCAGTGACCAAGTCTAGTACACGGTAGGTAATTTGATGGATGACCCCGATACGCTCAGCTAAAGGAATAAAAATGGTTGGTGAAATATAGCCTTGTGAAGGTTCATTCCAACGCATTAAAGCCTCGCAGCCAACAATTTTATTTTCAGATATATCTACGATAGGTTGCAGGTACAGCTCTAATTGATGGTTGGAGATAGCCTCTTTCAGAGAGACTGCCAAGGTATTTCTACTGAGGTAATAATTGTACCAACCAAGATAAAGTAAAGAGAGCACACTCGAGACGAGTAAAACAAGCCATAAACGCTGGGTGAAATGGTATAAGTATGAACCAGTGTTAAGATGAATTTGAATGGAAAGAGGATAGTATTCTGATTGAAACAGGAAAATGCGTAGAGCCGAATTCATCGAACCTTGCTCGCTATGTATACTTTGGCTTAACACTTCAACTTGATAGCCGTAATGCTGCGCTGCCAAATCGGGGGCCACTAAGTCCATAAACTGTTCGGGAGGCATTAGTGCATTGATACCGCTCATATCTGGTTGAGAGGCATAAACGAAAAAAGTGAGCTCTTTATTACGCGACTGAGCCAAAGAAATCGTAGTATTATTCGGTGACTCTTTGAGCCTGTCTGTAATGTTTTTATAGAAATGTATGGTTGAAGACCCTTCTTGGCTTGTACAAAAAATAGTGCCTTGTGCACTGTACATGCCCACTTCTTTTATCAATTTTGAACGAAACGTATAACTTCGTAAGGCGAGTACGTCTTCTCGATGGCAATGAGGTGAAACTGAAGTTCCGAGCTGATTCAGTTCACTCGATGTCTGATTGATATAATTTTCGAGCCGCTGTATAGCTTGCTCTCCAAAATATGCCGCTTGATGGTTTGTGTCGTAGAAGTTTTGAATAACAGCAAAAATAAACACCAAGAAAAAAATCAACAAGATCGGGATAAAGGTGTTTATGCGCGCAGAAAGTTTTGCTTTGATAGCTCGAATGCAATTCATTGGACTGTCATAACTAGACACAAAGACAGTACTCATAAAATTTCGCCAATTAACGGATGATTGTTCTGTTGTGCACTATAAGTAATTAATCTATCAACGTAACCTATTACTTTGTCTTATTTTTAAGAAATCTGGTGGGAAGATCATGCATTTATGTACTCCAAAATAAGCACAATCACTTACCAGCCTTAACTAACGCTGTATTACGGACGTATACTATACTCTATACCGCTATGGCGACATGTTGCTAATTGAGGTATTTTGCGTTGTGTTTGTGATGGCTATCGTTATTTTTTACTACAAAAGTTCTAGAGACAAATTAAGCCTAAAACACGAAGAACAACTAAAATAAAAGTAACAATTGATGGTTTATTGTGCAGTTTGCGCATGCTTGATGAGATGTATCTGGGGGTTTTATGGATTTTCAAGTGATTAATCAACCTGTGTCGGTGACGGAAGTTGTTGGTGAGGTTATCGCTGTCGATAGTAAAGGTAATGCTCGTCTGTTAAATGACGGAGATTATTTAAACAAAGGCGAAATTTTAATTACGATTAACCACTCCTCCGTGGCTGTTATGGTTTTCGGCGAACTTAAAGTGATCGATCAAAACTGTGTTGCCTGTCTTGGAGAACCACCGCAAGGCGCTGACCCTTCATCTGCATTAACTTCATTTCCGATTGAAGGTGCGATCAATGCTGATCTTTCATTAATTGAAAATACTAACTTTGATGCTGACAATATTGCCGCGATTCAGCAAGCTATTTTAGACGGGCAAGATCCAACCCAAATCTTAGAAGCAACGGCTGCTGGTGCTGGCGGTCAGGGCTCGGCGAATGCTGGCTTTATTAGTATTGATTACAATTTTACGGAAGTCTTGGCGCGTACATTTTTTGAAACTCAAGGCTCTACTGTTGAAGAACAATCTACCGATGATGAACTGGGTCAATTGCGTTTCAGTGCTGGTGGTAATTTACTTTCAGAAGCTTTGGTTGAAGGCTCACTCTCTCAAGGTTCTTATCCACAGTCAGTAACTTCAAGCGTACTTATTGCCGCTGGTGATCTGCCATTGGATAGCGCGTCTTTTGTTCCTACGCCACTTTCACTGAATGCTCTTCTCAGCGAATTAGCCGCAGACATTACCTCTTCAGGTCGACCTGTTGATTTCCGTTATGATGCAGCAACAAATAGCATTATCGGTGAGCAGAATGGTAATGAAGTGCTCACTATTAATATGATCGCTACATCGGTCGGTAAAGATGTCAATTTAGAGGTAATTACAACCATCACATTGCCAATAGACCACACTCCTGAAGTCGGTGGTGGGGTAGTCTCGTTCGCTAATGACCAAATTTCCATTCAGTTTGAAATGACAGGTGTAGATTCTGGAGAAAACCCCATCCAGTCACCAATTTCAGTGTCAGTAGTTATTGGTGATGGCGATAATCCAGTCATGGTTGACGAGCCAATAGGGTCGGTTTTTGAAGATAATTTAGCCAATGTTGGTTCTGATTCCAGTGGGTCACTTAACGTTACGATCTCCGGGCTGTTTGATACTCAATTAGGTTCTGATGTTGTCGAAACTTACCAAGTCGACTTAAGTGTAAATCCATTGTCTGGTTTAACCTCGCAAGGTGTTGCTGTCGAATTTGCGGATCCAAGCATTATTAATGGTGTATACATTTATCAAGCTTCGGCGAATGGGACTCCAATTTTTGAATTGATACTGAACCCTGATGGCAATTATCAGTTTACTTTGCAAGGGGTAATCGATCATCCAGTCGATAGCGATGAGCTATTGCTTGAGTTACCTATTTTTGCCACTGATTATGATGGTGATACTTCTCAGGTTGCACTTTTACCGATCAACATCGTCGATGATAAACCTGTGATTGTTGATTCGGTTCCACTCGATATTCATGAAGACGATCTGGTCACCGGCTCTGACAGCAGCAAAGAGCCACTGACGGCCAGCGGCACCTTCACCACCATTGAAGGGGCGGACCGAGTGGTGAGTTATCAGTTGGATAGCTCGACTAACCCGATTGCGGGCTTAACCTCGCAAGGGGAATCGGTGAGCTTAGGCACGCCAACATTATCCAATGGTGCGTACACTTATCAAGCGACCACGAGCAGTGGCGCGGCGGTATTTACCTTAGTGCTCAATGCGGATGGCAGCTACAGCTTTACCCTCGAAGGACCGATTGACCATGCGGCCAGTGCCGATGAGTTATTGATGAAGTTTAGCGTGGTGGCGACCGACTTCGATGGTGATAGTTCAAGCATTACCTTGCCAGTGAACATCCATGATGACAAGCCGAGCATTCAAGGTATTCGCACGGGTAGCCAACAAACCGTTGATGAAGATGATTTATCGGGTATGGGCTCGGATGGCTCAGGCAGTACGACGCTGAGTGGTAATTTTGACGTTGTGGATGGGGCGGATGGCATTGTTAGCTATCAATTGACCGACTTAGTGACGCCAGTAGCCGGTTTGCAATCTGGCGGCCAGAATTTAGTGATGGTTGAAGTGTCTAACCTCAATGGCATCACAGTATATGAAGCGCAGATCCAAGGCAGCAATGAGGCGGTCTTTAGGATCACGCTCAATGGCTCAGCAGACAGCTATCAATTTGAGTTACTTAAACCGCTTGACCACGCGACGGGAGGCGGAGAAAACGATCTTATCTTAAATCTATCGGTTACAGCGACCGACCGAGATGGTGATGTGTCTAATGCGATCGCCTTGCCGATCACCATCATCGATGATGTACCAACCATTAGCCAAATTACAGCGGGTAGCCAACAAACCGTTGATGAAGATGATTTGTCGGGTATGGGCTCGGATGGCTCAGGCAGTACGACGCTGAGTGGTAATTTTGACGTTGTGGATGGGGCGGATGGCATTGTTAGCTATCAATTGACCGACTTAGTGACGCCAGTAGCCGGTTTGCAATCTGGCGGCCAGAATTTAGAGCTAGTTGAAGTTTCTAATAGCAACGGTGTTATCGTGTATGAAGCGAGGACCCTAAGCTCCAACGAGGCCGTGTTTAAAATAACGTTCAATGGCTCGGCAGACAGCTATCAATTTGAGTTACTTAAACCGCTTGATCACGCGACGGGAGCCGGAGAAAACGATCTTATCTTAAATCTATCGGTTACAGCGACCGACCGAGATGGTGATGTGTCTAATGCGATCGCCTTGCCGATCACCATCATCGATGATGTACCAACCATTAGCCAAATTACAGCAGGTAGCCAACAAACCGTTGATGAAGATGATTTATTGGGTATGGGCTCGGATGGCTCAGGCAGTACGACGCTGAGTGGTAATTTTGACGTTGTGGATGGGGCGGATGGCATTGTTAGCTATCAATTGACCGACTTAGTGACGCCAGTAGCCGGTTTGCAATCTGGCGGCCAGAATTTAGTGATGGTTGAAGTGTCTAACCTCAATGGCATCACAGTATATGAAGCGCAGATCCAAGGCAGCAATGAGGCGGTCTTTAGGATCACGCTCAATGGCTCAGCAGACAGCTATCAATTTGAGTTACTTAAACCGCTTGATCACGCGACGGGAGCCGGAGAAAACGATCTTATCTTAAATCTATCGGTTACAGCGACCGACCGAGATGGTGATGTGTCTAATGCGATCGCCTTGCCGATCACCATCATCGATGATGTACCAACCATTAGCCAAATTACAGCGGGTAGCCAACAAACCGTTGATGAAGATGATTTGTCGGGTATGGGCTCCGATGGCTCAGGCAGTACGACGCTGAGTGGTAATTTTGACGTTGTGGATGGGGCGGATGGCATTGTTAGCTATCAATTGACCGACTTAGTGACGCCAGTAGCCGGTTTGCAATCTGGCGGCCAGAATTTAGTGATGGTTGAAGTGTCTAACCTCAATGGCATCACAGTATATGAAGCGCAGATCCAAGGCAGCAATGAGGCGGTCTTTAGGATCACGCTCAATGGCTCAGCAGACAGCTATCAATTTGAGTTACTTAAACCGCTTGATCACGCGACGGGAGCCGGAGAAAACGATCTTATCTTAAATCTATCGGTTACAGCGACCGACCGAGATGGTGATGTGTCTAATGCGATCGCCTTGCCGATCACCATCATCGATGATGTACCAACCATTAGCCAAATTACAGCGGGTAGCCAACAAACCGTTGATGAAGATGATTTGTCGGGTATGGGCTCGGATGGCTCAGGCAGTACGACGCTGAGTGGTAATTTTGACGTTGTGGATGGGGCGGATGGCATTGTTAGCTATCAATTGACCGACTTAGTGACGCCAGTAGCCGGTTTGCAATCTGGCGGCCAGAATTTAGTGATGGTTGAAGTGTCTAACCTCAATGGCATCACAGTATATGAAGCGCAGATCCAAGGCAGCAATGAGGCGGTCTTTAGGATCACGCTCAATGGCTCAGCAGACAGCTATCAATTTGAGTTACTTAAACCGCTTGACCACGCGACGGGAGGCGGAGAAAACGATCTTATCTTAAATCTATCGGTTACAGCGACCGACCGAGATGGTGATGTGTCTAATGCGATCGCCTTGCCGATCACCATCATCGATGATGTACCAACCATTAGCCAAATTACAGCGGGTAGCCAACAAACCGTTGATGAAGATGATTTATCGGGTATGGGCTCGGATGGCTCAGGCAGTACGACGCTGAGTGGTAATTTTGACGTTGTGGATGGGGCGGATGGCATTGTTAGCTATCAATTGACCGACTTAGTGACGCCAGTAGCCGGTTTGCAATCTGGCGGCCAGAATTTAGTGATGGTTGAAGTGCCTAACCTCAATGGCATCACAGTATATGAAGCGCAGATCCAAGGCAGCAATGAGGCGGTCTTTAGGATCACGCTCAATGGCTCAGCAGACAGCTATCAATTTGAGTTACTTAAACCGCTTGACCACGCGACGGGAGGCGGAGAAAACGATCTTATCTTAAATCTATCGGTTACAGCGACCGACCGAGATGGTGATGTGTCTAATGCGATCGCCTTGCCGATCACCATCATCGATGATGTACCAACCATTAGCCAAATTACAGCGGGTAGCCAACAAACCGTTGATGAAGATGATTTGTCGGGTATGGGCTCGGATGGCTCAGGCAGTACGACGCTGAGTGGTAATTTTGACGTTGTGGATGGGGCGGATGGCATTGTTAGCTATCAATTGACCGACTTAGTGACGCCAGTAGCCGGTTTGCAATCTGGCGGCCAGAATTTAGAGCTAGTTGAAGTTTCTAATAGCAACGGTGTTATCGTGTATGAAGCGAGGACCCTAAGCTCCAACGAGGCCGTGTTTAAAATAACGTTCAATGGCTCGGCAGACAGCTATCAATTTGAGTTACTTAAACCGCTTGATCACGCGACGGGAGCCGGAGAAAACGATCTTATCTTAAATCTATCGGTTACAGCGACCGACCGAGATGGTGATGTGTCTAATGCGATCGCCTTGCCGATCACCATCATCGATGATGTACCAACCATTAGCCAAATTACAGCAGGTAGCCAACAAACCGTTGATGAAGATGATTTATCGGGTATGGGCTCGGATGGCTCAGGCAGTACGACGCTGAGTGGTAATTTTGACGTTGTGGATGGGGCGGATGGCATTGTTAGCTATCAATTGACCGACTTAGTGACGCCAGTAGCCGGTTTGCAATCTGGCGGCCAGAATTTAGTGATGGTTGAAGTGTCTAACCTCAATGGCATCACAGTATATGAAGCGCAGATCCAAGGCAGCAATGAGGCGGTCTTTAGGATCACGCTCAATGGCTCAGCAGACAGCTATCAATTTGAGTTACTTAAACCGCTTGATCACGCGACGGGAGCCGGAGAAAACGATCTTATCTTAAATCTATCGGTTACAGCGACCGACCGAGATGGTGATGTGTCTAATGCGATCGCCTTGCCGATCACCATCATCGATGATGTACCAACCATTAGCCAAATTACAGCGGGTAGCCAACAAACCGTTGATGAAGATGATTTGTCGGGTATGGGCTCGGATGGCTCAGGCAGTACGACGCTGAGTGGTAATTTTGACGTTGTGGATGGGGCGGATGGCATTGTTAGCTATCAATTGACCGACTTAGTGACGCCAGTAGCCGGTTTGCAATCTGGCGGCCAGAATTTAGAGCTAGTTGAAGTTTCTAATAGCAACGGTGTTATCGTGTATGAAGCGAGGACCCTAAGCTCCAACGAGGCCGTGTTTAAAATAACGTTCAATGGCTCGGCAGACAGCTATCAATTTGAGTTACTTAAACCGCTTGATCACGCGACGGGAGCCGGAGAAAACGATCTTATCTTAAATCTATCGGTTACAGCGACCGACCGAGATGGTGATGTGTCTAATGCGATCGCCTTGCCGATCACCATCATCGATGATGTACCAACACTGCATGATAAAACGATTACCACGGTGGAAGGTAACGGCAATAGAACCGTTAATTTATTCAGCGTCGATAACAATAACACTCCGGATACTCAAGGTGCAGATAATGGACTTATCACTCGATTTTCTGCCGTAGATGAGACGGGACGAGACATTCAGTTCCGCCTCGACAATTCAACATCTTTGGTTGATTCTGTTGATTTAAATGGTTCAAACAAAACGGTAACTGTTGTTGAAATTATTAATAATGTTGAGCGAGATCTCGGAACCTTACTCATTACCCCAACCGGTGGTGCGAGATTCAAACCTGCCACTAGTCTTGACCATGGTGATAGCCCAGAGATTCCTTTTACGGTTGATGTAACCGCTACCGATAGAGATGGTGATACGTCAACGGAACAACTAAACGTGATCATTACCGATCGTAATGCCGTGATCAAAGTCGCCAGTGTATTAGGAACTGAAGATGCAGGGCGCGACGGCTCGGTTATTTCCATGCCGAACAATGAATTAACCAACGCTCAAGATAATCAAGCAGGGCTTGTAACGACGCCAATTAAGGTTGACTTACAAGTGGAACTGAATGATATCGATCGTAATGAATCGATTGGTGATGTGACGGTTAAAAATATTAATAATGCGCATGGTGATTTCTATTATCTAGATGGCAGCGGCAATTACATAAAACTGGATGTAGTGGGTGGTAAGGTTGTTTTACCAGCTAATATGGTCGAGCAGAGCTTAAATGGAACGGTTGCTTCTGTCGATAACCTCTACTTTGTACCCGATCGTAACTATGCCAGTGCCGATGGTGGTTTTACTATAAATCTGACGGTACAAATTCTGAACGACAATTCAGCGGATCATTCGGTGAATGGCAAAATGCGTATTGAAGTGGAAAGTGTCGCCGATATTGCTACGTGGACAACAAGTAGTGAATTCCACTATGACACGGTGGAAGATAGCAGCAATGTCAATCTTAATGTTGCAGCACAGACACAAGATACAAGTTCACCAGAAGTCATAGTGTATGAGATTCGCTTTACTCAGGGGGAAGGGGACGCGCGTTTAGTCTATGCTGATGGCACTCCTCTCCAGGTGAGCTCTGATGCCAATGGCAATTACTATTTGGTTGATGCCAGCAAAATAGCACAAGTCCAGGTTGACCCTAATGACAACTTTGGTGGCCAGATTCGATTGGGTATCACCGCTATTACAACCGAACAGTCCAATGTATTTATTGGTAAAGAAAGCGCACGTTCAGAAACTAAAGAAATCATCATTGATGTAACTCCCGATGCGGATATGGGTAGTTTTTCCGTCAATCGAATCAATATTTTTGAAGACAACGCGGCAACGCAAAATACGGTTGATCCCGAAACAGATCATGACCCTCTGTTACTCAGTGAAGTCATCACCATGACGGCTTCTGCTGATACTGATAGCTCTGAGTCATTGCATGTGCGTATTTCTGATTTCTCTGAGGCTGGAGTAACCTTGGTGTGGTTAGGTGCGGGAGCTAGTCAAATTACGACGGTGAATGATGGCAGTGGTCATACTTACTTTGAGGTACCAGAACAGTATCTTAATCAAGTTGAAGTATTACCGCCGAAGCACAGTAATGCTGACTTTACCTTCTCCGTTGAAGGTATCGTGAAAGATAGAGTTATTATCTCAAGCGGTGAGATTGTTGATGAACAATCATTAGGTTCAAAAATGGTCAATGTGGCAGTGAAAGGTGTCGCTGACCTTCCTATTATCGATTTCAATGCCGGTAGCAGTAATACATGGACTGAGTTTGAAGAAAATGGCATTCAAGTGGTGGAAACAACGGTTGATGAAAATCAAGCAGTGGACATCGACTTCAGTGTGTTGTCAGGAGAAAAGATAGATAATCCATCAGACAACTCTGAATCCTTGACGGTATTGCTTTCCAATATTCCTGATGGTGTGAATTTATATGACAGTGATGGTAGTGTTATTGACTTAGTGTTTGTTGGGTACGATTCTTCAAATCATCCAATTTATCAGGCAAACCTGACCACTGCTCAAGTCTCTACAGGCATTAAAGTCGAGCCGGTTCAATCGTCGACAGAAAATATTCACATCAAGGCGAGCGTTATCGTTACTGAAGATGATGGTCATACTCGCCAAGTCGAGTCTGAGATCCGCATTAATATTAGACCTGTTATTGATGTTGCAGACAACTATCAATCAAGCTCGATAGGCAATGAAGATTCCCTGATTAATATTCGCTGGCAGCCTGAGAATGCTCAAAATCCAGATGCCGATGAGTATTTTGCAGCAGTCACCTTGTCCGGTTTCCCTACAGGAAGCAGCGTTTATGTTAATGGTGTCCTTACAGCACTAGATTCAAATAACCAGTTAGTGCTCACACCTGCTGTCGGTCAAAGTGAACAAGACTTTTCCAATCAAGTGCTGTCTGCTGGTTATATTCAAGTGCAACCACCAGAACATTCCAGTACCGATTTTACCTTAAATACAGAACTCGTAGTGAAAGAGCAGGATCATGAATATGTCGATTCGGCAAATCCCGGAGAAGGGATTGTGTCTAAAGTGATTCAAGGTTCTGTGAACGTGACGGTGCGGCCAATCGTAGAGCCAGACGGCGAGTTACGTGTTGAAAATGGCAGTGGTGTACAAAATAGTGTAACAGCTGATGCCGCAGGAGTGATTAATTTTACGATTAATGATGCTGCAGGCGGTGAGACTGATGCCAATATTATCCGTTTTGATAATGTGGATAGCCAGTCAACGGCTGGCTATCAGTCACAAGAACTCGTTGATCAGTTAGTGGTGCGTTTCAACAATGTCACACCAGAAGTTCTTGACCAACTTTTGATCACTGGGGCCATTAATAATGGTGATGGTACTTGGACCATTGTTGATGAAAATAACTTCAGCATCAAAGCACCAAATGGGTTGATATTGGGTGCTGATAATGATCCTGATGGCGATGGTTACAATGAAATAACATTAACCATTTTTGCCCAAGTTTTCGATAAAGGTGAAGATAGCTCTGAAGTAAAAACTATCAAAGAAGTACATTCGGATATTACATTGAAGTTCCCCGACTTTGTCACGGGTAATGATTCTGAGGCCGCAGATATCAACCTTGTTGGTGATGTTGATGACATTGTCTTAGGCAGTGAAGATCATGTAGTGAATTTAGGACAACAGATCCAAGATAAGCTGATGATCAGTGCTTCTGGTTTTGATGGAGTATCTGATGAGCTAAGTATCGTCATCGCTCAAAGCCTATTACCGGCTGGAGCCAGTTTATCGGGAGCCGAGTTTGATTTCGTTGATGGCTTATACGTTTACAAGGGCGTGGTCAATGTAGATGGATCTATTTCAGGTCTAGAAAACCTGCAACTTAACTTGCCGGAAGATTACGCTGGCGACTTCAAGTTACCGGTGACTTTTGTAACCACAGATACGGCTTCTGGTGATGAAAAAACCACGAGTACGGAAATCCCAGTGGCGGTTTCTCCAATCGCTGATATTCCAGGATCCGATCAGCCTGCGGATAGCAATATTACTCCACGAGTAACTTTAACTGTTGAAGGTACATTAGGTTTAGATGCAGATCATCAACCCACGTCAACAGCCAACGATATTCCAACTAATGATGGCATTGGTTATGAAGATGGCATTATCCATTTAACGCTTGATCTTGATCTTGCTGACATTCGTAACGACCTAACGCAAGGGCAAGAAACTTTAACCGAAGTAACGTTAACGGTGCAGGGGACAAATATTGGGACATTTGTTGATGCTGATGGCAATGAACTTGGTACCCAAATCACCTTCAACTCTAGCCAATTACCTGCTGCTCTGGATAACGTTTATTTCAAACCGGCACCTAACTACCCAACGGGCAATGATGATAACACTGTTAATATTAGTGTTTCCGGTAAAGTGACCGATACCACAACATTTGATGAAGTTAATCCAGCTTCCGTTGTTGGCATTGCCAATACTGATGCGGATAAAACATTCACTACGAATGTTAGCTTTGAAGTAAAACCAGTTGTCGATGACATTGCTATTTCTGGAAGCGGTTCAAGTACCCCTGAAGTTGAAGGTTTAGAAGATGAGTGGATTGTCCTGTCGAAGCCAGGATCTGAATTCAATATTGACTTAACCGATACTGACGGTTCGGAAGAGTTTGTATCTATTAAGCTTACCGGAGTGCCGACTGACTTTATTGTGAGTTCTCTCGATTCCAATCAATATGTCGTCAAAAATAATGGTGGTGGTGAGTGGAGTATCCAGTTGAAAGATCTCACCCAGACTTCTCTCAATTTGTCTAATATTGCGATTAAACCTGCGAAAAATTTCAGTGGTGAAGTTGAGATTGGTGTAAAAATCTTTACTCAAGAATCACTACTTGGTGTTCCTGTAGAGCATACTGGCAGCTTTAAATTTGATGTTGTTCCTGTCGGGGATGCTATTGACGTTGAACCTGTTGATAACGTTGCCGGAAACGAAGGTGAAGACATTGCGATCGACATTAAAGCACAAATCATCGACAACATAGATTCTATTTCGGCTGGAGCGAATTACACTGAAAACTCGCCAGAGACCTTGCGAGTGGAAATTTCGGGCGTGCCAGATGGAGCAAGCATTGCTTTAGCTGACGGTACATTAGGGACGAATTTAGGCGCTGGGGTATGGTTGCTTAATGTTGATGCCCAAAGTTTGGACAAGCTTATTTTCAATTCTGGTGATTGGAATAACAGCGCGTGGACTGATGCACTGCATTTTAAAGTGCAATCGGTAGACACTGGGCTAGATGGCATTGAACATTTAGGACCAGTACAAGAATTTGACGTGGCGGTTGATATCACTGCGGTCAATGATCGTCCAGAGTTTTCCGGAATAACCAATACAGAAACAGCTGAAGATACACCGATAACCTTAAATGGATTTATGGTTTCTGACGCTGATAGTACGATAGATAATCCAAATGCCGAATATGTCCTAATGATTGACGTTGAGCATGGCGTGTTACAGATTGATCCAGCATTGCTGGGGAATTTAATAGTGACGGGTGATGGGACGACAAGTGTTGAACTTAAAGGAACCATTACCGATCTTAATAGCGCACTGGCGGCAGGGGTTGCGAAATTTGTTCCAGAAACGGACTTCAATGGCGCAGTGAACGTAAATGTCTCTATTGATGACCAAGGTAATAATGGCTTGGTCATTGCGACGGATGATGGCACTTTAAATAGCAATTCAGACCAGTTCACAATCAATGTGACAGAAGTGAATGACGCACCAATGACAGCATCAGTTACTCTGCCGGATATTGACGAAGATGCCGGTTCAATAACGATTGTCGCGTCTCAGTTGCTCGCTAATGCTTCCGATACTGAATCTGATACATTGACAGTGTCTAACCTGGCGTTAGTTGATCCTGCGATGGGCACATTAATTCAAACCAGTGTAGGTGAATGGACCTTTGAACCAGCATTGGATTTTTATGGACAGGTGAATTTTACCTATGACATTACTGATGATGGCACAACAAACGGTGTTAGTGATCCTCAATCTGTTTCCGGTCAAGCAGTCTTAGATGTGCTGGCGGTTAATGATGCTCCTGTTATCGATGGAGTGTCGATAACCACAACCATTGATGAAAGTGCTGCTCAAAAAGTCACAGGCATTACAGTCAGTGATGTAGATTACAGCGGATCTCAAGCGAACCAAACCATGAGTGTCACCTTAAGCGTGACCGAAGGGATACTGAGTGTCGTTATTCCTGCTGGAAGTAGTGTTACTCAAACGCCAGCATTAAACGGAGACATTGTCTTACAAGGTACATTGACTGATATTAATGCACTATTGAATACTACCGATCCTATCAATGGGGTGTTCATCGATGCAACGGCCATCGCTGGTGATACTGTCGCTCTTACAGTTAAAGCGAATGATGTTGGTGTATACGCTGATAATGCTTCGGGTATGGCATTAGAAGATACTGAAACCTTTACCATTACGGTTACGCCAAAAGCAAATGCACCGACATTGACGGTTGATCCAAGTTTCAACTACATCAAACAGAGTTATGTCAATCAAAGTGTCAGCAACCAGGGTATTGCGCTAGTCGGTTTAGTTGCAACTCTGACCGATAGCCACGAAGTACTGTCACTGGAAATTCATAATCTTCCATCGGGAGCTGCACTTTCAAGTGCAACGGGTAGTGTTGTCGAACAAAGCGGAGTATGGGTAGTTTCTGCTGATGCTATTAACAGTTTAGAGGTCTCGGGGTTAAGCCTTGGTGCCCATACCTTATCAGTGACGGCTATTTCCACTGAAACCGACGGTAGCTTTGCATCATCTACACCACTCGATATTCAGATTGATGTGTTAGCTGATGGTACGGTTATCGATCAATCTTCTAATTCTGACGATTCACAACTACTTGCAGACGATAGCGGTTTAAGCCTGACTGGTGGTAGCGGTGATGATTACATTGAAGGTGGCGCAGGTGATGATATTTTGCACGGAGGTGCAGGTAACGACATCTTGGTCGGTGGATTAGGTGCTGATATTTTAACTGGTGATGGTGGGGCTGACATATTCAAGTGGACCTTGGACAGTGTCGATGACAAAACGGACACCATCACGGATTTTAGTACAGCAGAAGGGGATGTCATCGATTTAACCGACGTTGTTTCTGACCTGGGTAGTCAATTGCCGATGGATCAGCTACTCGCATCATTGGCTGCATCTAATCAAATTGAAGCCAAAGTGATTGCCAATACTGATGATGTTGAACTCGATATCACCACAGATAATAACGTACACCAAACCATTGTGGTTGAAGATTTAGCTAATCAATTCAGCTTTGATGGTATGACGTCTATTGATATCGTTGGAACATTGCTCGATAACAACATTATTAAGCATGATTAGAAAGAAAAAGCGCAAACAACATCTTCAGGCTTAGTTGTTTGCGCTTTGATTTTACTTTGAATAAACCCCAGAACTTCATCAGTCTGGGGTTTATTTTTTTAGCCGATAATCATTTGGCCTAAAACGTAGCCTAAGCAACAAGCACTAACAACACCAATGAGACCTACTGCCATAAACGAGTGGTTGAAGTAGTACTTACCAATTTTAGTGGTGCCAGTATTATCAAAGTTTACCGTAGCGATATCTGAAGGGTAGTTAGGGATAAAGAAGTAGCCGTAGAGCGCAGGCATCAAACCTACCAATAACGCTGGCTCTAGACCCAAACCTAAACCGACAGGTAGCATCATAACCGCAACCGCAGCTTGTGAGTTCACCACAACAGAAACGATGAACAGAGCAAGAGCAAACGTCCAGTGATAATCGGTGACCATCTCAACAATGCCTGATTTAAATTGTGGCATGGCATATTGGAAGTATGTGTCTGACATCCATGCGATACCAAAAATAGCAATCGCAGCAACCATTCCAGATTTAAACACCACACCATTTGGTACATTGCGTGGGTCAGTTTTAGTCGCCAAAAGAATGATACCGCCAAAACAGAGCATCATCATTTGGATAACCACAGCCATACTGATGGGTTTGCTGCCTTCAACGACAGTGCGGATCTCAGGCACCATAGCGAGAACAACAATTGATAAAATAGCACCGATAAAAATCAGCACGGAATTACGCGCCGCAGACGGTAGAGACTCATTCAGCGTAGTGGCTGTCGTGTTTTGAATTTTCTCTTTCCATACAGGATCTTGTAAGCGTTGTTGATACTCAGGATCATCATCCAACTCTTTGCCACGACGTAGGCTGTAGAGTGACATCAGTAAAGTACCAAATAAAGTTGCAGGTACAGTGACTAACAGAATAGAGAACAGGGTAATGTCGTGCTGAATGTCAGATAGTTGAGCTAGGTAAAACACAACAGCGGCTGATATAGGAGAAGCCGTGATCGCAATTTGCGAAGCAACCGAGGCCGCTGCCATTGGGCGTTCAGGACGAATACCGTTTTTCAGTGCTACATCACCAATGATTGGCATGATGGAATAAACGGCATGACCAGTTCCCAACATAAAGGTCATTGCATAGGTGACAAATGGTGCAATTAACGTGACGTTTTTAGGGTTTTTACGTAGCAAGCGTTCAGCAACTTGCAGCATGTATTTTAATCCTCCCGCGGCTTCTAAAATTGAAGCACAAGTCACCACCGCAAGAATAATCAGCATGACGGTGATAGGTGGGGAAGTGGGCGGCATTTTGAATATGAAAACTTCAATAACCAAACCGATGCCAGAAATAACACCGAGTCCGATGCCGCCGTAGCGCGAACCAATATAAAGCATTAACAGGAGGAACAGGAATTCCACATACAACATATAAATATTCCCTATAACAAACATTGAATAGAACGATTGTCTAATGATCACTAGGAAAAAGATCAAACCTTGTTCACACAACCTTTAGCCGCAAAAATGAAAAGATATTAATCAGAGCATGCTCACGCATTTTATTCACTAAGTAATCAATATGTGTGAATAAATGTAGTGATATTGTTGTATCAGATTGTGTTTGGTGTGAATGGTAGGCCTAGCTTTAGGTGATAGCAGCCCATTAATTTGCTTTGTGCATCTATTTAATTCGTGAATGATGGCGCAAATTGCATATGTACGAACACGTCATCGGTTTCATAATCTATAAATCCAAACCGTTTATACAGTTCTCCAACACGGTTTCCTTGTCGGTAGCAGAGCTTACAAGGGGAGTGAGTTTGCTGAGAAACCTTGATGATGGTTTGTAGAATTTGACTACCAATTCCCATACCTTGAAATACAGGAAGAATAAAAAAGCGTGAAAAAAATAAAGTGTCGTGTTTGCTTTCGAGTAAATAAGTCCCGATAGGTTTGCCATCCAGACAGATGATGGTTGGAAGCCCAGAGTTCCACTCTTGACGGTGTAGCTCTTGTTGTAGCTCTTCATCCCAGCCAAAAACAGCGGTAATGGCATCCATTTCAGCCACTTTTTTCAGCTCAAAAGTAAATTGATAATCTTCGCTTGTTGCCGAGCGGTAGGTAATATTCATGATTTTCACTTTTTGCGGTATCTCTTGTCTAATTGAAGCAACTGCGATGTTGACTACACCCGTTCACTTCAATCACATTGTTTATCTATGCTCATGGGGATGAATACACTTGTTGCTCACCTGCACTTCAAGTTGTTTGGGTATGCATTTTATTTAGTTATCTAACCTTAAAAATAGCAGTCCTTAGCTGATAGTGGCATTCATTTTCGTTGGATATTGAACCTCATGCTATATTTTTACGTACAGGCTATTAGGGCGAGTGATTAAAGGACGATTAAATGCGCACATGGATAGTGATGGGCTTAAGTTTAGCTTTGCTCGTTGGATGTGGAACTAAATTTGTCTACCATAACCTTGACTGGTTTGTGATTGATTATATTGAAGATTATGTTGATTTGACCAAGGAGCAAAAAACAATATTGAGTGAGCGTATTGTTAATATTAGTCAATGGCATAAGCAGCAAGAGATCCCCCTTTATGTCCAGCAGCTTGATAAATTATCACAAATAACCCCACGCACGATGACTGTAGAACTCTTTCATGAACAAGAGGTAGAGATGAGAGCACATTATCATCGTTTGCTGCAAAAAATTGAGCCTGATATCTACTCACTTGCACAGCAGCTTAGCGATCAGCAAGTGAAAACATTAATGCTAGGTTTGGAAAAAAAACATAATAAGTATGCAGATCGTTACCAGGGATTAACGGATACTGAAATCCATGGGAAATACAAAAGTCGTATTGAAGAAAGAGTCGAAGACTGGTTAGGTGACTTACAACCAGCCCAACAGCAATTAGTGCAGCAATGGGCGGATAGCATGCAGATTACCGCTTATGATTGGATCAACTATCAAGCTCAAATTCGAACCGAGGTAGAAGTTTTGCTCAATCAGCGTGATGAACTCAGTCTCTTTCTTCCGCGTTTAAATCGACTATTGTTTGAGCCTGAAAGTTATTACTCGCCAGTACTTGCTAGTAAGGTGGAATACAATCATGCCTTATCAGAGCGGTATTTAGTGCAAATTATTCAGCTAAGTAATGATCGCCAGATACAACATTTTCAGAATGAGGTTGCCGATTGGAAAAAAATTCTGATCGATCTTCAATCTTAATAGAATCACTAAAGCTCTGTTTTAGGCTGTTGTCGTTTCACCAACTTGCTCCAAGGCAATGACAGCAGAATAAAAATACTGAGCGCGTAAAGCATTGACCAACCAAGGCAAATGAAAACCGCGCTACACAGAACAAGCGAGATTGTTGCTAATACTTTATGGATGCCCGTTAACAATTTATACGCGGCAAACATCGCCAACAAATATACCAGTACAAAAATGCCATTCGCGAGTTTTAGAAAAAATTCTAAGTCTAGTCCTGACAGTTCTCCGAGTAGGCATGACGCCAATAATACTCCGCCAACGGCAAGCGTTGCGTTTGCTGGTACCCCTCGAATCGATATTCTTGCAATGGCACTTTTAGGTCGGTATTCCCTTGCTTGAGCCCAAACCATACGAGACAAACTTTGTGTGTATAAATTGATACTGGCGAAGCAAGCAAAAAAACCAACAATACTGATAAGGGTGGCAAGACCAGAACCAAAGATGTGGTCACTTAACCAAGGGATAGATGTACTATCAAATTCAGGGCTGCCAAATGCCTCGAACTTCAGAATCACCACTGAGCAAGCCCAATAAGTGGCTCCGGCAACAAAACAACCAACAATAATTGCTATCGGGAAATCGCGTTGTGGATTTTTGAACTCTTCGCCCATGTGGGCAAAAGCTTCAATACCAACAAAGCACCAAAACATTACGCCAAGAGCGGCACCTATCGGCCAAATACTTTCTGCATCAAGAGGCGGCATAGTTAAATCCGTATAGCCTACATTTCCAACCCAGAGTAAAGCACCGACTAAGGTAAAAATACTCAACGCGATAATGGTTTGCAGACTGCCCGAGGATTTTGTGCCAGCAAGATTAACCGCCACCAAAAGCAATACGGTCAGTGTTTGTGCAATCATTGAAGAGTTGAGTGGTTCAGGAAGTAATTGCTGTGCAAAACCTGCCGCTAATGCTACTGCTGCAGGAACGCCAACCGGAATCACGCTGACAAAGAGCCAAGCGACTGAGCGTTCAAGTTTTGCATTAAAGGCTTTGCGCACAAAGTAGGCAGTACCACCGGCATTAGGGTAGCGTTTACCGAGTGCTGCGAAAGTTAATGCAATAGGGCAGATAGCAACAAAAAGCAGCAGCCACGCCCAGAGCGATAAGTGCCCTGCAATACCAGCGGCAATCGCTGGGATCATAAATAACCCTGTGCCCATTAATGTGGTGGAGAGTTGCCCTATCCCAGACAATAAAGTGATGTCCTGTTTTAACTCGCTCACGGCTTCCGTTCCTGAATAAAGTTATGTACTGCAGAATACTCTGAAGCGAAGTTGGATGCATTAAACAAAATTGAGAAATATTGCCGCTCAGAGTGCTTAAGGCCGTCATTTGACCACAACACCACTTTTTTCCCCGGAGTTAAGGTTAAGCGGTGGTTAATTTCAATCAGTTGTGTCAAATTACTATGCGATCAATGAGATAGTGACGGAGAGGTTACTCATTCTCTATCGATATACCTTTCCTACTTGAAGTTACAGCAGTGCTAGCTACCTTCGCTTACCCCAATCACATAGTTATCTATGCGATAGGGGATGAATTCACTGGCCGCCTAGCTGTAACTGCAAGTTGTTTGGAGAAAATGAATTTTTAATAGGATCAAATAGCGAGACAAGCATGACAATTACTGTGTGGTTATCACTTTTTACGATTTGTATTTTAGGGGCTATGTCTCCAGGCCCAAGTTTAGCGATGGTAGCTAAACACAGTCTTGCTGGCGGGCGAAAAAATGGTTTCGCTACCGCATGGGCTCACGCGTTTGGTATTGGAGTTTATGCTTTTATTACCCTGATTGGCCTTGCGGTTGTGCTGCATCAATCCCCCTTGGTGTTTAAAACCATCAGTTATGCGGGTGCCCTTTATTTGGCATATTTAGGTTTTAACGCACTGCGATCAAAAGGTGGTGTGGCGGCTAAGTTGGAGTCAGGCGAAACAGTGAGCGTGTGGCAGTCAGCGAAAGAAGGGTTACTTATTTCACTTTTGAGCCCTAAAATTGCCTTGTTTTTTATTGCCTTGTTCAGTCAGTTTGTTGCGGTAGGAGACGGGATAACCAGCAAAGTGATTATCGTGTTAACGCCCTTTGTGGTGGATGGGCTTTGGTACACATTTATTACCTTTATTCTTTCCAGCCCAAGGCTTCTAGATAAGCTTCGTGCACGTGCGGTGCTGATTGATAGATTGTCAGGGATTGTACTTATTCTGTTAGCGATACGGGTCATTATGACAGTGTAAAGTATCGACATGCAAAAGGGAGCAATAAATTGCTCCCTTTTTAATATGGCCTATGGAACTACTTTACGTGTTAATGGCTTTGATGAGAATGCTTTGTTGTGACGTCTTCATATTCACCGTCTATGACGTTACTGCGTCTTTGATAGAACGAGTGACCTTTCAATTGTTTCTCTAAACGTTTACCCGTGATGATGGCTGCAATAGTCAGAGGGATCGCCAATATTAGGCTGAAAATCAAAGCAAAAAAGCCAGTAATTAGCGTCAATGCTGTGATGAGAAATCTGTTCATAATGTATACCTCTTTCTTAGTTGTGATCAGGTTAACTTAGTCAAGATGAATCAAACATGAACAAAAAAAAACCACCCGGTTACGGGTGGTAATTAGAGATCTTATGCAGTGGTTATTATGTTGTGGAGTTGTTATGACGTTCAAGTGTTTGAGCTGATGTTAAGCAAAAGTGGCGGGATAAGTGTTATAACGCACGCCCATCATTTGTTCCATGCAATGGACAACTTGACCGCTATAGCCGAATTCATTGTCGTACCAAATGTAGAGCACACAGCGATTATCTTGTGCGATGGTTGCCGCACCATCAACCACTCCTGCATGACGAGAACCCACCAAATCACTTGAAACAATTTCGGTGGAATCGGTGTAATCGATTTGCGCGGAAAGTGGAGAATTAAGAGCCATTTCTCTGAGATAAGTATTGAGTTCTTCTTTATCAGTACCTTTCTCTAAGTTTAGGTTCGCAACTGCCATTGAAACATTCGGAGTCGGAACCCGAATCGCGTTCCCTGTCAGTTTTCCTGCTAATTCTGGTAAGGCTTTCGCTACCGCTTTAGCCGCACCTGTTGATGTTAATACCATATTCAGTGACGCGCTGCGTCCACGGCGTTCACCAGAATGGAAATTATCAATCAAGTTTTGGTCATTGGTAAATGAGTGAACGGTTTCAATGTGTCCGGAAATAACTCCAAATTTATCATTAATGGCTTTGAGCACCGGTGTAATGGCATTCGTGGTACAGCTTGCAGCCGAGATAATGGTATCTTCTGGCTGAATAATCGCCTGATTAACGCCAAACACGATATTTTTAATGTCCCCTTTGCCGGGCGCTGTGAGTAGTACTTTACTTGCGCCATTGCACGCGACATGCTGACTAAGTCCTTCGCTGTCGCGCCAGACTCCCGTATTATCGACGATCAGCGCCTCATGAATGCCATAATCGGTGTAGTCTATTTCTTCTGGTTTGTTGGCGTAGATAATTTGAATATAGTTCCCATTAGCAATAATGGCTTTACGCTCTTCATCAACCACAATACTGCCATTGAATTGTCCATGAACGGAGTCACGTCGTAACAAGCTTGCTCGCTTCTCTAAGTCCCCTTTTTTACCACCGCGAACCACAATCGCTCTAAGTCGTAATGGGTAACCTGGGCCACTTTTTTCGATCAGCAAACGTGTCAATAAGCGCCCAATACGACCAAAACCATACAGTACAACGTCTTTAGGTGCTGCCAACTTCTCACCCGTTAACGCACTATGAAGTGCCGTGAGTAGGTAATCATTCAGTCCATGCTCATCGTCATGGTGTTGCCAAAATTGATGAGCTAGTTGGCCAATATCAATACGACATGGTGATAAAGTCATTTGCGTTAATTGCTGTAGAATCGGCATGGTTTGAACTGGAGATAGGAATTCACCAGTGTAGCGACGCGCGATTCGATGAGCCTTGATGATATCGATGGTGGTGGCGTTGATGAGCGTTTTACCAAATAGGATAATTTCAACTCCCTGTTGGCGGTAGAGTTGGCCGATAAGAGGTGACATTGATTCTGCAATGGTTTGACTTACTTGCCAGTCGAGGAGGTGTTTCTCTGGACTCATGTTTGTTGGGACCTTTCACGTTATATTGAGCTTGAATGTTCACGGTGTAGGGCCGTGAACGTGTATCACACACCATTTAAACGGAGTTTGGATACGAGGAAAACTATTGTTGTTTTTATGTGGCGGAATTGTAAATGCACATTGGTTATTCTGCTAGGAAAAATAATGGCGACATTTACTACTAAAAAACATCGAGACAGCAGGGTATCTAACCCTATTTGGGCCGTTTTTATGCCTCTTGACAATTTTCAAGTTGCCTCCTTATTTTGTGACGATAACGTATTAAGTCGCATATTTTTGCCTGCCCGATTTAATCTCTTTCAATAAAATGAGTTCAAGGTCAATTTATCACCGCAAAAAGTAAACGTTATTTTCAAATAACGTTTACTTTTTCCTTATCACATACATGCAGTGGAAATTAAAAATTCTGAATTAAATAATAATGTCGCTATCAAAGACATTTTACTTTTTAGGGATAAGTAAGCAGGAAATTGCATAGAATGGCGTCTATCATTTAATCATCCATCAAGCCATCGCTTTCAAGGATGATAATAATGGCATTGTTATCTCAACTTTCGATTAAGGCACGACTAATGATGCTGTGCTTGATTCCGGCACTGGTCATAGCGGCCATTGCTTTAGGCCTCTTCATTCAGTCTGATGCACGTCTGCATACGTATGAGGTACTTAATCAAAAAGTTGAGTCATTAAATCAAACGACCAAAAGTGCTAACTTACTTTACCAGGCGTTGAGCGCAGAACTGCGCTCGGAAAGCAATGATCAAGACTTAGATGAGTTCAAGCGAGCCTTAGCAGAGGTGCGCAAAAATATTAGTGTTGATCAGCATCAGACTCATGGTACAAGTGATCGCGTCAAGATAGAAAATATCATCAATCAGTTGAGTCAAGTTGTAGACACCATTCCGAATGCCACAAAAAATGAAGTGTTCGAGATAGGCAATAGTGGGTTTACTTTGATAGGCCAATTGATGGCTGAATTACAAAAAACCAACAGTTTGACCGCACCTTTTGATATTCACTCATTAGACCTAATTTATAGTGATTTACATTGGTTTTCGTTTTGGATGCAAAAGGAAGCTTGGCTAATTCAGCAATTTGCTGTTGTTGGTTCTCTTGCTAGAAATTTACAAATTGAATATTTGCAAGTTGCTGAGCGTCAGCAGCAATATTTAGAGAATCTGTTGGATTCAGGTGAAAGTAGTTATCAACTTGAACCATTCGCGATTTTGTTTACTCAAGCGAAATTTCGACAAGGCGCTTTAATTCGAGACAACATTATTCGTAATGAAATTAACCCACAGCAATGGCCGTTGTATGTTGCAAATGCTGAAGGTCGGTATATTGCTGTAAGGACACATCTGCAAGGGGTGACTGCGAATTTCTCCATGCTACTTGCGCAACAAGTTAAGCAAGAAAAAATTCGAATGCTTGTGATGTATGCTGTGGCTATTCTGGTGCTGATTTTTCTCTATATTTTAGGTGCTAGCACTTATTATCGCGTGACATCGAAATTAAGCCATATTCTGAATACGATGAGGCGATTATCTCAGCAGCAAGATAAAATAGAGCAAATCTCCGTTGAAGGTAATGATGAGTTCGCTCACTTTACAAGAAATCTCAACCAGATTATCCAACAACAACAACAGTACGAAATTGCGTTGCTTGAAACCAAAGAAGCGGCAATTGCGGCTAACCGTGCAAAAAGTGCATTTCTTGCCAATATGTCTCACGAGATACGAACGCCACTCAATGGCATTATCGGTATGACTGAGATGCTTTCACGTAGTGACCTCAAAGTGAAAGAGCGTGAAATTTTGTCGGATATAGACACTTCTTCACAAACTTTGCTGATTCTGATCAATGATATTTTAGACTTATCGAAAATTGAGTCAGGCAATTTGGAACTTGCTCCGCACCGTTTTGAGCTGGCTGAGATGGTTTATGACACTGTTCATTTAGTCAACGCGAAAGCGCTCAGCCAGCATGTTGAATTGAATATAAATTTAGATCCAGCATTGCCACGTATTGTCGTTGCAGATGAATATCGTATAAAGCAGATATTGATGAATTTACTATCTAATGCGGTTAAATTCACTAACGATGGTTATGTGAATACTGAGCTGACTTTCCAGGCTGGAGAACAGCCATCAATACGTTTTGTTGTATCGGATACTGGTAAAGGCATTGATAAAGAGATGCTAGAAACCATTTTTGAACCATTTACTCAAGAAGACCATACAATTACGCGCCGTTTTGGCGGGACAGGTCTTGGTCTGGCTATTTGTCGTCAATTACTCGATTTAATGAATGGCCGTATTAGTGTTCAGTCAACCAAAAGTCTAGGGAGCAGTTTTGAGTTTGTCGTGCCAGTTGAAGTTCCGTTAGAGCAACCACAGACTGAATTGTTGGCAACCCATGTTTTACTTGTAACCAATGCATCCAACTATTCGGCGGCAATAAAACGTGATTGTGTGCGAATCGGTGTCGAATTCAGTGAGGTCAAAAATGCAGAAGAAGCGTTGCACGTTAAGTTACCTGTTTCATGTGTTTTATACTGTCAAACGCTTACCGCTAGTCTCCAGTCAGATCTTATTGATCTGCATGATCAATTTCCTAGAGTCAAAGTTCTTGTGCTACAGCATCATCTATTCATCAATCAAGATTTTGTAAGATTCGCACAGCCAATGCTGACTTTACCATTTTTAGGCTCGCGGTTTGAAAGGGCAATGCGTGAGCTATTAGTGGCTTCGGTATGGGAGAGTGAGAAAGATTTGTTATCGGCAAGGGCTGATTCAATCATTGAAAACGGGAAGCGAATCTTGATCGTGGAAGATAATTTAATGAATCAAAAAATAGCCAGTTTCTTTCTTGAAAAAGCCGGACTAGATTATATGGTGGCGAATAATGGACAAGAAGCACTGGATGCGATCACACAAGGTGGTCAATTCTGTGCCGTGCTTATGGACTGTATAATGCCAGTGATGGATGGTCTAACAGCGACCAAAAAAATTCGCCAATGGGAACAAGAACAAGGTAAGAATAAGCTGCCCATCATTGCTTTAACCGCCAGTGTACTTGAAGAAGATATTAAGAATTGTTTTGACGCAGGGATGGATGCCTATCTACCTAAACCTTATAAATCTAAGCAACTATTTGATATCTTTAGTGAGTTGAATGTTGCCGAATACTGAAGAAGTAGTTTGGAAAATTGTTTCGCAGGAATCGGTTTGGAAAACAAATATCCTTGGTAGTTGTCACAACCTTCAGTATTTAATAGTGAGAGCTGTTGTTCCGTTTCGACGCCTTCTGCGGTGACTTGCTTACCAATATTATGACCAAGCTGAATAATGGTTTTTACAATCATGTGATCATTGTGGTTATCTACACAGTCGTCAACAAACGACTTATCAATTTTCAATACGTCTACGGGAAGTTGCTTTAGATAGTTGAGTGAAGAATAAGCAACGCCAAAATCGTCGATGGCAACGGAAACGCCCAATTTACGCAGCGCATTACAAGTTTGCGCCACCTTATCTTTATGCTCCATTAAAGTCGTTTCTGTTATTTCTAATTGAAGTAAAGTTGGATCTAATTCATTGACCTTTAACGCTTCTGTGACGATATGAAAAATATCATCAAATACAAACTGAACCGCAGAAACATTGACTGATACACAAATTGGGTATCCTTGATCACTCCATTGCTTGGCTTGTTGACAGGCGGTTTGAATAATCCACTGTCCAATAGCAATGATTTGCTGGCTCTTTTCGGCGGTACCAATAAATTCAATTGGGGAAATCATTCCCAATTCAGGGTGTTGCCAACGGATTAATGCCTCCGCACCTTGTATACGATTGCTCTTGATGTTGATTTTGGGTTGGTAGTACAACAATAATTGGTTTTTTTCTATGGCGGAAATAAGCTCTCGTTCTATTTGATAATTGCGGATCGTCTCGTCAATTAACGCCTCGTCATACCACTGAATAGTATTTTTCCCCCGCGATTTAGCGCGGTATACGGCAATATCTGCATTTCTACACCAAATATCGACCGCATGAAGTGCGTCTTCTAATAATGCAATGCCAATACTAAATGTCATCGAGTATGATCGATTTCCCAACGAAAATTGTTGATTTGATATATCTTTCAATTGGTTAGCAGCATGCTCAGCGGTGTAACGAATATTGGTTCTATCTTTGATAATCATGGCAAATTCATCACCGCTAAGGCGATAGATATTTATTCGCTGAAAAGGTAGATCTTTTAAGCGGTTAGCAAACTCTATGAGCACGAGGTCGCCAAAGTGGTGACCTAGGTTGTCATTAATTTTCTTAAAATCGTCAAGGTCAAGCTGAATGAGTGCATAGCCGTTGCTGTATGGTGTTTCCTTAGCTATCTGTTGAAGATCTAAGGTAAATGCCTTTCTATTGGCTAATCCGGTTAAGAAATCGGTCAGACTATCCTGTTTATACTGAGTAATTTGACGTTGCCACTTTTGTTGGTAGTAAACCATGACGGTAGCGAAAATCGCAATGGTCATTAGTTCAATGGCATCTTCCCTAAATTCAATAAATTGCTCTGCAGGTAAGTTGTGCAGATAGCTGAATATCAGTAATACCGCAGAAAGTATTGGTAATAGTGAGCCTGGGAAAATGACGATGTAGCATAGCGGAATGAGAATAAATGTTTCTTCTATAGCATCGATATCAAGCGGTTCAATATAACTTCCGATCAAAATGGTGCTGATTGCAATTAGGCTGGTCAAACGTTTGACCAATGTTGAGGGGTGTAATCGAGCGATGACCATGGCGGTAGGAAACAAGAGGTAAATGTTTATGGCTGCACGATGTTCGGTGAGTAAAGTGAAGCTGATTGCGCTAACAGAAGCAAAATAGAACGCAGTGATAAGCAACGAGAAGGCTATTTTTTTATCAATTTTATTAAGCATTATCATATAAACTTCCGCGTTATCTAGCCAAACTAACGATTAATTTTAAGGTGAACGGGTTAGAACGATGGTGCTAGTGCAAACTTAGAGCTCACTTCAAAGCATTATGTTTAGAGTGTAGTTGCTGTATCTGTAACGCTTTGGAGATGCAGTCATTTAATTAAAATTATCTTGCCTATTCTCATTTTTGAATCATATATAACCGATAAGCTATTGACCTTGCCCCTAGGGGATACTTTAGTCTATTCAAGCTATTTAATACTAGAGTGATGTTGTTATGCAACAAGTAACGCATACAATTTGGTTTTCAGTGCTGATGGTCGTGGTTTTGATCACATCATCAATGGTGTCGAGTGCACCGTTGATGGCGATCACTATGGCAAAGATGCAATCTACCGAACAAGTATCGTCCTCTGGAATGCATAAAATGTCTCCCTGTCAGGAAGGCAACCTAGCAACGCTTCACCATGCTGACTCCTCTGAGATAGTAGAAGCGTCATCCGTGGTTAACTGTATCGATATGGCAATGGATGGCGTTCATTCTTGCTGTTCGGCCATGTGCGCAGCTGCGTTTGCTTTGTTCTCATTAGGTGGTACTCCTTTTGTCCCCCATGTTGATTTGCTTTTGATTCATTCAGAACCGTTTACCAGCACCATTACCGTTTCCCGTTCACTTTATCGCCCTCCCATCGCGTAATTTCATCTTATTGACGCTTTTTCCCTGCAGAAAACGCGTATTCATGCTGCCTGAATTTTAGGCTAGCAATTTTTTTTGCATCTCAATGTTTTCCATTGAGTGCATATGTGGATGGAATTTGATTGTGAAATTCAAACTCTCTGTGATCGCATTGTCGATCAGTACTTTGTTAATACCGATAGCGGTAAACGCGACAGAGCCAGTCGCTACCAGTAAAGCCAATGTATTAACTCAATTGATAGAGACGGCATTATCAATTGATGCCAGTCGTCAGCAGTATTTTGCTCAATCTCAAGCGATTCGTGAGACTGGCGTAGCCAGTTCAACCTTGATGGATCCAAAGCTAAAAGTGGGATTTGGGGGCCTTCCTGTCGATAGCTTTAAATTTGACCAAGACCCAATGACCAATATTTCGGTAGGTTTAATGCAGCAATTTGAGCGTGGTTCAACATTGACGCTTCAAGCAAAGAAAGCTGAACAACAAGCCGATGGTATGGCTTTGCAAGTGCGCCAGCGCGAGTTGGAGGTTGCCAATAGCATGACTCAACTTTGGTTAGAGTTGGGATATCAACAATATGCTCAACGCATTTTGCGTGAAAATCAGAGCTTGATGAGTGAATTAGAGCGTTTTATTGAAACCAATTACTCGTTGGGTAAAAGCGAAGCGCAAGATTTGTTGCAAGCTCAATTACAAGTATCAAAATTGGATGAAAAACTACAGGCTAATCACCAAATACAAAGTCGAATTTTGTCACAACTTTCAGAATGGCTAGGTTCGGCATGGTTAGCGAACCAACCAACACTAAGTGCCGATAACCAGCTGCCGTGGGCACAACTTACCGAACAATTAACTTCAATGACAGAGCAGAATCAGCATTTCACTCAACTGATGAAACACCCGATGATTGGGATGGCGGAAGCGGAGATCAACACCAGTAAAACACAAGTGGAAATCGCACAAACGGCTTACCAGCCTCAGTTCGGAGTGGAAGTGATGTACGCCTATCGCCAAGCCAATGATATGAAAGGTCAGCCTGCTTCTGATTTGGTCAGTGCGTACCTCACTATGGATATCCCGTTATTTACAGGAAATCGTCAAGATAGAAATCATGCAGCAGCGCAATATCAAGTCGGCGCTGCTAAGTCTCAGCGTGATGTTTTGCTTGCTCAAATGAATGCCAAAGTGAATGCATTATTGGTCGACAAAGCTAATTTAGAACAGCGCTTAGAGCGCTACCACTCTACGTTGCTTACCCAAGCAAAAGCACGAACTCAAGCTATTGAGCGAGGTTATGAAAACAGCACCGCGCAATTTAATGATGTAGTCAGCGCGGCCAGTGATGAATTGGCATTGCAATTAGAACAAGCCCGTTTAACAACAGACTTGAATCTGACCAACAGTAACCTTGCTTATCTATTAAGCGGGTTTGATTTTCAGGTGGCGGCACCAGCGCTTGAGCAAGTGAAAAAGTAGGAGATATCAATGAAATTATTCAACGTAGCAGTCCTTTCGCTTGCTATCGGTGGCGCACTTGGGTTTGTCGCTAGCCAATATTTTCCTCATCAAGATGGTGAGAACCATGATATGCAAGCGATGAGTGATTCAAGTTCACCCTCTGAGCCTTTGTATTGGGTTGCACCAATGGATCCAAATTATAAGCGTGATAAGCCGGGTAAATCGCCGATGGGGATGGATCTTATTCCCGTCTATTCTGAAGATGAAAGCGGTACTGATGAGCAAGTTGGTACGGTGACAATCAATCCGGCAGTTGAAAATAACCTTGGCGTTAAAACCGAGCGTGCGGTTCTGACTCAATTATCACCGCGCATTGAAACGGTAGGTTACATCGCTTTTGATGAAAGTTTACTGTGGCAAACCAACGTCCGTGTTAGTGGCTGGGTCGAAAAACTCCATATCAATGCGGTTGGCGAGCAGGTGAATAAAGGTGATGTACTATTTACCCTTTATTCTCCGGATTTGGTTAAAGCGCAGGAAGAATTGCTCAACGCTTATCGCACCGATCGTCGTGGATTAGTGAAAGGCGCTACTGAGCGTTTGCTTTCTTTGGGGGTTGATCGTGAGCAAATCCAACGGATCGTCAAGCAAGGAAAAGCGACTCAATTTATTGAAATTAAAGCAGTCGCTGATGGTGTGATTGCCAGTTTAAATATTCGAGAAGGTGGCTATTTATCACCAGCACAAGCGGTAATTAGTGCTGGACCATTGAATGAAGTTTGGGTTGATGCCGAAGTTTTTGAGCGTCAAGCGCATTGGATCAATGCAGGCAGTTTTGCCACGATGACCTTAGATTCGATTCCGGGTAAAGAGTGGCAAGGTCTGGTCGATTATGTTTATCCCATTTTGGATCCGAATACACGCACTTTACGTATGCGCTTAAAATTCGCTAACCCCAATGGCGATCTTAAACCAAACATGTTTGCTAATATCGCCTTACAACCTGTTTCTCAGCAAGCTGTCTTGACTATTCCTAAAGCCGCCGTGATTCGCTCTGGTGGCATGACACGCGTGGTATTAGCGCAAGGAGAGGGTAAATATCGTTCGGCTCGTATCAGTATTGGTCGTGAAGCAGGTGATCGCATCGAAGTTCTGCAAGGGTTGACAGAGCAAGATAGCGTTGTGACTTCTGCGCATTTTATGTTGGATTCTGAATCTAGCCAAACAGCGGATCTTTCTCGCATAAATGGGGTAGAAGTAGCAAATGAAGTTTGGGTTGATGGTTCAATTAATACCCTGTTGGCAGACTTTGGCATGATCACACTCGAACACTCAGCAGTTAAAGAGTGGGCTTGGCAAGCGGGAGAAATGAATTTTACGGTAGACGAAGGGATTGATCTTAGTGTTTTTGCGGAAGGGCAAAGCGTTCGCTTTCTTATATTGAAACAAAATGGAGACTACCTGCTTAAAGCGCTTCAACTTAACTCGCAAGCGGTGCAGGGGGGTAAACAATGATTGGTGCGATTATTCGTTGGTCGATCAATAACCGCTTTTTGGTGTTAGTCGCCACATTGTTCCTTACTTTAGGTGGACTTTACAGTGTAAAGAACACTCCCGTTGATGCCTTGCCAGATCTTTCTGATGTGCAAGTCATAATTAAAACCAGTTATCCAGGCCAAGCACCACAAGTGGTGGAGGACCAAGTTACTTATCCATTAACCACGGCTATGCTTGCGGTTCCTGGCGCTGAAACGGTACGTGGATATTCATTTTTTGGTGATTCTTATGTTTATATCATCTTTAATGATCAAACCGATATGTATTGGGCTCGCTCAAGGGTATTGGAATACTTAAGTCAAGTGGCACCTAAACTACCGCCCAATGCCAAACCTACCTTAGGGCCCGATGCGACGGGTGTCGGTTGGATATACAGCTATATATTGCAAGATAAAACCGGTAAGCATGATCTTTCGCAACTACGTAGTTTGCAAGATTGGTTTTTGAAATACGAATTGCAAACCGTTAATGGTGTGTCAGAAGTCGCCACGGTTGGCGGTATGGTTAAGCAGTACCAAGTGCAAATTGATCCTGCAAAATTGCGTGCATACAACCTAACCTTGCAACAAATAAATATGGCGATTCAAAACGGTAATCAAGAAACCGGAGCGTCGGTAATTGAGGTGGCGGAAGCGGAACATATGGTTCGCACTACCGGCTATTTAACAAGTATCGAAGACATTAAAGCGTTGCCATTAAAAGTAACGGATAAAGGTACACCACTACTTTTAGGTGATGTGGCTGACATTAACCTTGGCCCGCAAATGCGCAGGGGGATATCTGAATTCAACGGTGAAGGTGAAGCTGTTGGCGGTGTGATCGTAATGCGATTTGGTGAGAATGCTAGTCAAGTTATTGATAATGTAAAAATAAAATTGGCAGAACTGCAACGTGGTTTGCCAGAAGGTGTCGAGATTGTCGCCACTTATGATCGCTCCACTTTAATTGATCATGCGGTTGAAAACCTTTGGCATAAATTAGCTGAAGAATTCATCGTTGTTGCAATTGTGTGCGCGTTGTTTTTGTTCCACATGCGTTCGTCATTGGTTATTGCACTTAGTCTACCTGTGGGAATTTTGTCGGCATTCATTGTAATGCACTGGCAAGGCATTAACGCCAACATCATGTCACTGGGTGGGATTGCTATTGCCATTGGGGCGATGGTCGATGGCGCGATCGTGATGATCGAAAATGTTCATAAGCATATTGAACGGACCCCGTTGACCGATAAAAACCGCTGGCAGGTCATTGCGAAGGCTGCGGAAGAAGTGGGCGCACCGTTATTTTTCTCCTTGCTCATTATTACATTAAGCTTTGTGCCGGTTTTCGCGTTAGAAGGGCAAGAAGGCAAAATGTTCTCGCCGTTAGCGTTTACTAAAACTTACGCCATGGCAGCGGCGGCGGGTTTAGCTATCACCCTTGTGCCGGTATTAATGGGTTATTTTATTCGCGGAAACATTCTTCCAGAACATAAAAATCCAGTCAACAGGGGGCTTGTTGCGTTATATCGACCACTGCTTAATCTGAGCTTACGTTATCCAAAAAGTATGATCATATTAGCGTTAGGTTTGATGGCGTCAGCTTATTATCCACTGAGCAAACTAGGCAGCGAGTTCATTCCTCCTTTAGATGAAGGGGATTTAATGTACATGCCGACCACTTATCCGGGCATTTCTATCGGTAAGGCTCGTGAGTTATTACAGCAAACCAACAAACTCATCAAAACGGTTCCAGAGGTAGAAACCGTGTGGGGGAAAATTGGTCGAGCAGAAACCGCGACCGATCCGGCTCCGCTGACGATGATAGAAACGGTTATTCAACTGAAACCTCAAGATCAATGGCGTGAAGGGGTAACGACGGAATCTTTGCGCAAAGAATTTGATAATTTAGTGCAATTTCCGGGGTTGACTAACGCATGGGTAATGCCAATCAAAACGCGCATCGATATGTTGGCGACGGGCATTAAAACTCCAATAGGGATCAAAATCGCCGGTCCAGATCTAAAAGAGATAGAACAAATCGGCGCGCAGTTAGAACCGATTCTTAACCGTGTCCAAGGAACGGCCTCGGTCTATGCTGAGCGTGTGGCGGGTGGTCGTTACGTGACCATTGATATCAACCGCCTACAAGCGGCGCGTTATGGTCTCAGTATCAAAGATGTGCAGCAAGTGGTCTCAACAGCGGTTGGTGGTATGAATGTGGGTGAAACCATTGAAGGACTCGAGCGCTACCCTATCAACGTGCGTTATCCGCAGGACTATCGCGATTCGGTTGTGAAATTGCAAAACCTTCCGCTGGTGACGCCTAACGGGGCTCGTATTGCCTTAGCCGATGTGGCCGATATTCGCTATGAAGATGGCCCCCCAATGATCAAAACCGAGAACGCTCGCCCAAATGGCTGGGTATTTGTTGATATTGAGGGACGAGATCTGGGTTCATACGTATTGGATGCGCAAAAAGCGGTCACCGAACAATTGATGCTGCCTGCTGGCTATTCACTAGCATGGTCTGGTCAATATGAATACATGGAGCGAGCGAAAGCACGTTTAAGCGTGGTCACACCGATCACTTTGGCGATCATCATGCTGCTACTTTATTTCAGTTTTCGCCGTGTCGGAGAAGTGTTGATCATTATGGCGACCTTGCCATTAGCATTGGTCGGTGGCCTGTGGTTAATGCACTATCTTGGTTACAACTTCTCGATTGCAGTGGGCGTTGGCTTTATTGCGTTGGCTGGTGTTGCGGTAGAAATAGGTGTGATTATGCTCGTCTATCTTAACCAGGCATGGCATTACAAAAAGATTGATGCGCAGCAAAGCCATACAGCTATCGGTAGCAGTGACTTAATTGAAGCCATTCGAGAAGGGGCTGGTCAGCGTGTGCGTCCAGTGATGATGACGGTGCTCACCGTGATCATTGGTCTTATCCCAATTATGTATGGTTCAGGCACGGGCTCGGAAGTGATGCAGCGTATTGCAGCACCGATGATCGGTGGTATGGCATCTGCGCTATTGCTGACGTTACTGGTACTGCCTGCGGTATTCAAATTATGGAAGAGTCGTGAAATCGCTAAAGATTAATGACTTTAATATTGAACAAACAGAACACTCGAATTCAAGAAGGAATATAAAATGAAAAGAACACTGATTGCACTCACATTAACTGTGTTGACTACCTCTGCTATTGCAGAAATGGATCACAGTAAGATGGACCATAGCAAAATGGATCACGCTGGTATGATGATGGACGGCATGTCTGAGGTAGGCATGCCCGCTAAAGGTGCTAAACCAGATAAAGTTGTGCATGTTCTACTATCTGATGATATGACAATTACGTTTAAGAAAGCCGTCAAAATTGAGCCCAACGATGTAGTGCAATTTGTGGTGATGAATACGGGTAAAATTGAACACGAGTTCTCAATTGGTTCAGCCGCTGAACAATTGAAACACCGAGAGATGATGCGCCAAATGGACGGGAAAACACATCATAGTGAGAATGTTGTGTTGGTCGAACCGGGTAAAGCGAAGCAGTTGCTATGGCACTTTCATGGCGACAAAAACATAGAGTTCGCTTGTAACATTCCAGGCCACGCTGAAGCTGGAATGGTCAAAAAGATTCAACTGTAATGTAAAGCGCCCTCCAATATCGGAGGGCGTTTAGTATTGAATATGTTGCTACTTACTTTAAGCTATCTAGTGGTAGCCAGTTTACTTTTACTCCGGCTTGTAAAAACATATCTTGGCTGACTTTGATTTTATCACCCCAGCGAGACAAAAAGTCTTCCGTTTGTTCAGGGCAGTGAACCGCAGAAATACCGGTTTGAATAATTTTTGCCGCACAGTTTGGGCAAGGGAAATGAGTCACGTAAATCTCACAGCCATCTAAATCACGCTTAGCAAAAAGAATTGCGTTTTCCTCAGCATGCAAGGTTTTGAGATATTTCATATCTCGATCATCGGTTCCTGCGCTGTCTGAAATACCGTGTGGATAGCCATTGAAGCCAACGGAAACGATGCGATTTTGTTTGGTAATGACTGCACCCACTTGGGTTGACGGGTCTTTACTCCAAGAGCCAACAAGTTCTGCCATTTGGTAAAAGCGTTGTGCCCATTTCGAAATCATGCTTTGTTCCTCTAATGATTTTTCTTTGCTCCCCAGACTAAATAGGGATTTGTGATAAAGATCAGCATTAATATCCTAGTTTTCGAGCACTGAGTCTAGAGTAAATCTATTTTAGCGAAGATATTTCTTAAATTAGAGTGAGAGCTCTATCTCGTTTTTTTCTTCACAAAAATTTCTTCAATGGACATATTTAGGATTTTCTTTGTGCGAGATCTCTTACACGGACTGTAAGATTTTAGCGTTTATTGATGCCGTAGAATGAGATGTTGTATTTTTAACTCATTGAAAATAAATCATTATAATTGCAATCAATTTATAGTGTAGAAAAGTTTTTTCAGAACGGTAATTGTTCGTTAACGTAAAAAAAGTAATCTTAAGTTGTCAGCAGGAAGCGGACACGGAACAGGAAAGGCCCAAGGATAGGTCATCTTCAGGATGAAGATTCGATGATTCGGGAAGAATTATCGGCAAGGAAAGCGAAGGACATTAGCTGGATGCTGAATAACTAGGATGGTTATCAAGGATGGTTAATGTACGGTGCAAAGGATAATTGCACGAATCTGTCAGGAAGACAGATTAAGGACACCGCTAGGAAGGCGATGAAAAGGATTGCGCTGAAGGAGTCAGCCAACTATCAAGGAATAGATGCAGGGAGCACCTATTAGTAGCTGGATTGCTGCGAGTAAGAACTGGAACCCCACTAGGCGAAAGCTTAGTGGGGTTTTCTTTATTTTATTCTTGTAAAGTAAGATTGCTTCCTACTCCGTAACTCCAGATAATGAGTGAAATTTGTCAAAGGAGCTCATTATGATTCGCTTAGCGGTTATTGGAACCAACTGGATTACCGATCAATTTATTGAAGGCGCATTAAAAACAGGCGCTTTTAAGCTGACGGCGGTCTACTCGCGCAGTTTCGATAAAGCAAAAGAATTTGCAGCGAAATACGATTCTCCGGTTTTATTTACCGATTTAGTCCAGTTAGGGGAGTGCGATGAGGTTGACGCGGTCTATATTGCAAGTCCTAATGCACTGCATGGTCCGCAGTCGATTCAAATGATGGAGGCAGGTAAGCATGTCATATGTGAAAAGCCTTTGGCATCAAATTACCCACTAGCGCAGCAGATGTATAAAGTGGCAGAACAGCAAAATGTCATTTTATTTGAAGCATTTATGACGCCGCATTTACCAAATTTTGCTGTTATTAAACAGCAGTTATCGCAAATTGGTGCTATTCGTAAAGCGATGATTAGCTACTGCCAATACTCATCTCGTTACCCTAAATATTTAAATGGTCAAAGACCAAACACTTTCCTAGCTGAATTTTCTAATGGTTCCATCATGGATATTGGTTACTACTGTCTAGGTTCTGCGGTTGAACTGTTTGGTGAGCCAGACTCAGTTCAAGCCCAAGCTCATTTGTTGGATACGGGGGTGGATGGCAATGGCAGTGTCATTTTAGGATACAAAGGTTTTGATGTGGTGTTAATGCACTCCAAAACTAGCGATTCTTACTTGCCAAGTGAGATCCAAGGTGAAGAGGCTGCGTTGCAAGTTGAGATGATTTCTATCTGCAATCGTGTCACAAAAATTAGTCGCAGTGGCTGTCGTGAAGATTTAAGTGTTGATCAACAAACGAATCGCATGTTTTATGAAGCTCAGAAATTTGCCGCGCAAATCCAGCGAAACAGTATTGATGAGCAATGTAAACAACGTTCACTACTGGTGTCCAAATTATTAACGGAAATACGCCGTCAAACCGGAGTGGTTTTCCCTTCCGATAAACAGTAATACCAATCGTAGTAAATAACTGGTCATCCTAGCTTGTTAAAATACTCGATAACAGCGTTAGAATTTTTGATTGTAGAATAGCTACTTATCGAAAAATTCCGCCTTGCTATCAAGCATTTTTTCTACGCTATTTCGGAACACTGACTTACGGTGATTGGTATAATTCACAGCCAATGAATAAGAGATCAAGTGATGCAAGCAGAAGTTAAGTGGGTTGAAGATTTTAAATTTTTAGGGCAATCACAATCGGGTCACTCCATTGTGATGGATGGTAGTGGCGGTGCGAGTGCACCAAGCCCAATGGAAATGGTTCTGATGGCCGCTGGTGGTTGTAGCTCTGTCGATGTAGTTGATGGTTTGAAATCGGCCAAGCAAAATGTGACATCGTGTGTTGCTAAATTAACCACAGAGCGCCGCGACACAGCACCGCGTATTTTTACCGCGGTAAACATTCATTTTGAAGTTTCTGGAGAAAATCTTGACCCCACCGTGGTGGCAAAGGTAGCTCAAGATTCATTAGAGAAATACTGCTCAGTCTGTTTGATGTTAGGTAAAGGTGTGGTGATGACCCATAGTTGGGAAATCATTTAATTCGCCATGAGCGATGTAAAAAGGGGGAAAATGTACGAGCGACATTTTCTCTTTTTTCTTTTTTATTTCAGCGTACTCTGGCTTTTTATTGCGATGAGGAGTGAAAAGATGACTGAAATGGAAAAAATGATGGATGGACAAATCTTTGATGGTGCCGATCCTGAAATAGATAGAATTCGTTGCAAAGCGGCTCAATTGCAAATTCAAATTAACCAATGTTGTGATGCGTCGCAGCGTTATTCATTACAGCAGCAACTGTTCGGTGCCATTGGTCACAGCGTTGTTCAACCTCCTTTTCACTGTGAGTTTGGTGAAACGATTCACATTGGTGACGAAACCTTCATCAATATGAATGTCACTATGTTAGACGGTGCTTGTATTACCATCGGCAATCATGTTCTTATTGGCCCTAATACTCAATTTTATACACCTTCTCACTCTTTAGATTATCGCAGTCGCCGTTTATGGGAGACGTTTTGTAAACCCATCGTAGTGGAAGATGATGTTTGGATTGGCGGTAACGTTATTGTTAACCAAGGTGTCACCATTGGTGCGCGTTCGGTTGTGGCGGCCAATTCTGTGGTTAATCAAGATGTGCCACCCGATACACTGGTTGGTGGTACACCAGCCCGAGTGATTCGCTCATTAAAAGAAGTCAACAGTCTCTCAACCAGTTAAATAACAGCGAGGAAGGTCATCATTGAAACAACATAAGCACACCTTGTTTGGTGTGGCTGCCATTTTGCTATGGAGCTGTCTTATGGGGCTCACCCGAACAGTGGCTGAGCAATTTGGCCCAATTGGGGGGGCGGCTTTGATCTACACAGTGAGTTCTATATTTCTCGTGCTAGTGATGGGTTTTCCTAAGCTAAAGCAATTTTCTTTACGTTACTTGATGATTGGTGGCGCGCTTTTTGTCAGCTATGAAATTTGCTTAGCGCTAGCACTTGGCATGGCAAATGATCGTCATCAAGCGTTAGAAATGGCAGTTATCAATTATTTATGGCCAGCACTGACGGTGTTGTTGGCTGTTATTGTTACTCGTAAGCCAATTAATTTATTCGTTTACCCGAGCGTTGTATTAGCTTTTGTGGGGGTTGCGTGGACGATCGCTGGTGATGATGGCTTTTCTATCGAACAGTTTTCTCGCAACATCGCCACTAATCCTGCGACTTATAGCATGGCGTTTGCGGGAGCGATTATTTGGGCTGTGTATTGCAATATCACCAAACAGTTAGCGAATGGACAAAATGCAATTATCGTCTTTTTTATCGCCACAGCCAGCGCACTTTGGATTCAATATTTCTTCAGTGATGAACGAGCGTTAGTATTTACACTCCCTGCCACTTTAAATTTAGTGATCACTGGTGTGGTTATGGGCAGTGGCTATGCGTTGTGGAATGTCGCGATTATTCGAGGAAATATGCTGTTACTGGCTACGCTTTCCTATTTCACTCCTGTCATTTCGACGTTATTTTCTTCGGTTATATTGGGAGTGGTGCTCGGTGTCAGTTTTTGGCAAGGTGTCGTGATGGTCACCATTGGTTCATTAATGTGCTGGTGGGCGACAAAAGATAGATCGTCATCTGTTAACAACACAAGCAAGCTAGGCGAATCGGCTATTAGAAACAAAAAGACCTCACCCTAATGGTTGAGGTCTTTTTATGAAGGTTTGTGACTATCGTGCAATGTTCATGTTTAATTGCAATTCAAAAGGCAGTTTCGATAGACGCTTATGCAACGAACGACGTGTACTTTCAATATCTTCGATGGCAATCATTTCATTCTCTTCTGGGCGAATATCTACGTTTACCCATAACTCGTGGCCTACTTTAGTCACGGAAGTCAATTCAATCTCTTGGTCTGATTCTTCACCTGCGGCTATTACGCCTTGGTCAACTGTGTTACAAATTTCTTTGCTCGCCGACATCATCAGTAATTCACGCATCGCGGATTTGAGCATGTCGTAAGGCACTTTAATAAAATAAAACGACATTAGTAGCATCATCATTGGATCTACATATACGGCATACTCCGCATAAGGTGACATTGTCACTAAAAAAGCCACTAAGAAACCTACGGTTACCACGACACTTAATAGCGTGTCCATTTGCCACTGTTTCGTTTCTGCTTCGATTAAGCCAGAAGAGTAACGCTTACTTTTTTGAGCAATAAACCACCAGGCAAAGCCACAGCCAATAACGTTGATTGCGCCAAAGAGTGTTGCGATAGAAGCATCCACTTCACGCCCACCAGTAAATAATGCAACGACAGCTGAGTAGAGCGAATAACTCACTACTAATAAAATCACGCTGGCTTTAATTGCAATTACCGCTGGTTCAAAAACGGCTCTACCCAATGGAAATTGAGAATCTGAAGGTTTACGGATATAACGTGAAGCCACCAGCGACAATAATGTTAACAGCAAGCTGACCAGTGAATAGACACCATCAAACACGATAACTAATGAGCCGACAAGCATACCTACCACTAAACCACCTCCAGCAAAGCCAGAAGCCAAAAGGGCAGAAATCGTTAATACGCGATTTTCGTTATTTCTTGTTCGAGCGCACATAAAATAATACCTGTTGAAAACATAGTGTTATTTTGGCTGAAAACCCATTTTTGACAATCGTTAAGTGAGCGTAATTGATAGTGGAATCAATTTAACATTATTATTTCTTTTAAAAACAAATGGTTATTAATTATTTTCCTGTCAATTTTTTTGACGCTGACTGATTGAGTCTCGATTTGATTAAAAATCAAACAAGTAATCGCTGAGTTTATCCGCTAACCAATTCATTCCAGGATGTTCTGCCATACCTGTTGCGGTGAACATGCAATAATCTTCTTGGGTTAAACCATAAGTATGCTTGATTACCGTTAGTTTCTGTTCACGCAAATAACGGCGAATAAGTGGCTCGGGCAAAACTCCCCATGCATTTTCTGTCAAAATGGTGTTGAGCATGTAATCAAAACTAGAGAAACCGATATATCGACGTGAAAAAGGTTGTAGCTCTGGATTATCCTTCTCATTAAGGTAAACCATCACCGCTTGCATTGCTTTGCGGAGTTCTTCATCAGTTACACGTTTAATCTTGGTCAGTGGATGGTCACTTTTGCACACTGACATCATGCGGATTTTGCCCAAAGGTTGGTAGGTAATTCTGGGGTCATTGATACGCTCATAATCAACGCCAAACGCGAAGTCAACTTGGTGAGTGGCAATTAAGTTGGCTAAGTCACCGCTCGATGCGAGTACTAAGTTGAATGACGTGGCTGGAAAACGATTATTGAGCTGATGCGCAAAGTCTTGCCATAGTGCATCGGGTAGTGAGTCATCACGGGCTATCCACATTTCAGCGTTAAACCCACGTGAGACTTGAGTGCAGGTGTGCTTTATCCGCGCAATCGTCACCAACACGCTTTCACAATCTTTGTAAATCGCTTTACCTGCTTCCGAAAGCGTGAGGTTATTACCGGTTCGCACAAACAGGGCTGTATCGAGCTCTTTCTCTAATGCTTTTATCGCCATGCTCAGTTTAGTGCGGTTACATTCTAGCTGCCGTGCCGCTTCAGAAACAGAACCAGTTTCTGCGACGGAACAAAATGCTTCAATTTGCGAGAGATTCATAAAGACTCGAAGATATAGTAATCACAAGTGATGATAGTCAGCGCATCATAAACAATTTTCAGTTGGATGCCTATCTGTCTGTTTTCTCGCCAAATGAAATAAGCGCCCCATTTCTTGAATAAGATTGGGTTGTAACGCTATGAACGTCACATAGTTTTGGTTTACTCTTGGCAATATTACCCCAATACAAGAAGTAATACGGAGGCCATGATGGCGAACGAATGGGATGAGTACGCAGCTGAGTGGGAACAGGATGAGTCCACAACTATTTTTGCACAGAACGTTTTTCAGCAGCTTCAGAAGTTAGCGTCACTCAATGG
Organism: Vibrio aestuarianus; assembly: GCF_028858425.1. Classification (NCBI taxonomy): domain Bacteria; kingdom Pseudomonadati; phylum Pseudomonadota; class Gammaproteobacteria; order Vibrionales; family Vibrionaceae; genus Vibrio; species Vibrio aestuarianus. The sequence goes on from NZ_JAKNYQ010000002.1 coordinate 328,859, forward strand.
CAAACATGTTTTTGATTTTGGCTGTGGTACGGGTTTATTGAGTCAATTGATGTCACCACAAGTAAAGGATATTGTCGCATTAGACAGCTCGGAAGCGATGATTGAAGAGTTAGACAAAAAAGAACTGTCTAATGTTGAACCTGTGGTTGACTTCTTGACCCGTGGTTTAGTCGCGCAGCACCCTGCCTTTCGTAAGCAATTTGACCTTGTCGTTGCTTCTTCTGTTTGTGGTTTTGTGCCTAATTTGAGTGAAGTGCTCACAATCATCCATTCTTTACTGGATGACAATGGCTTATTTGTGCACTGGGACTGGTTAGTCGCAGAGGATGATCCTGAATACGGTCTTAGCCAACGTCAGATCGAAACACTACTTAAAGATGCAGGTTTTAGTCAGGTTGAAACCTCAGTGGCTTTTGAGATGCAAACAAAAAATGGCCTAGCGCCAGTTGTGATGGGCGTGGGTCGTAAGTAATCCTTTCATCCTAGTTCACGATTTTATCTCGGTATTTCCCCTTAGAAACCGTGCTGTAAAGCGCGGTTTTTTTATGCGTGTAGCAAAAAATTTACTTTCTTAAGTTTCCCTTAAGTTTCATTTCTTATTCTCACTATGAAATCAAAGTTAGAGGGTGAACAAATGAAAGATCTCTTACGAGCAAACACACTAGTGTTAGAGATGGTTGAAAAAGACCACCCAAAACGTAAAGAAGTCGAAGCGTATATTGGTGAACGGTACGCCCTAGCGTTTGACGCGAAACTCAATAGTTTCATGCCAACGTTTCTTGCTCTGCTCGATCACGACCATATCCAGTCTTTATGCGGTTTTCGCATTGCCAGCAATGAAGCCTTGTTTCTTGAACAATATTTAGATGAGCCAGCGGAAGCCATTCTATCTAACGTTTTTAGCCAAGACATTGGCCGTGAAAGCTTAATTGAATTTGGTCAACTGGCATCATTTTCTAGAGGAATGTCACCAGTCCATTTCCTACTCATGACTGAGAAATTGGTGGCATCGGGTTTTGAGTGGTGCATTTTTACAGCGACCGATCCCCTTTATGCCATGATGTGCCGTTTAGGCTTAACCCCTACGATATTAGCAGAAGCGGATCCAAATCGAATTGCTGATGCTACCCAAATATGGGGAAATTACTATCAGCATCAACCGCGTATTGTTGCCGGTAACTTAAAGCAAGGGTTGGCGCATTTGCAGAGCTTATTTGTAAACCACAGCCGTACGGTTATAGGAGAGTAGTGATGTCTGCCATTATTGAAACCTTAATGCAGCGTGCGGAACTAACGCCTGACCGTATTGCCTTTATCGGCTGTTCGCATAGCTCTGACCAAGTGATGAGAGTGAGTTATGCTCAACTGCTAGAAAAAGTGAAAGGCTACGCGTCAATACTTGAATCTTTACAGCCTCACTGTATTGCTCTGCGCGCTGAAAACAGTTTGGATTGGGTGATAGCAGACCTTGCGGCTATGTATATTAAGTTGCCGATTGTACCGATCCCGATGTTTTTTACAGCGGAGCAAATCCGCCACACTTTAGACTCTGCGGGTGTCGATTTACTGTTGGGAGATTGGCCTGATACCTTATCAGCATCATTAGTACAGCCGCTAGCCGTGACGATTGGGTCGCTGGATGTATGGAAAGTCTGTGATGTGCAGCCTGCTCGGTTACTTCCCCATAGTGCCAAAGTCACATTCACTTCAGGCTCAACAGGAACGCCGAAAGGGGTGTGCTTAAGCAGTCAACACCTTGCTACTGTGAGCATGACTTTAAAGGAAGCGATTGCGACGCAAGCGAAATGCGATACTCACTTGGTTTTACTGCCTCTGTCCACTTTGCTAGAAAATATTACCGGTATCTATGTACCAATCATGCTTGGTGCTAGCTCTGTGGTACTGCGAGGTGAAGACGTGGGCTTAGTGGGGTCGAGCCAGTTTGATGCACAGCGTTTCGCACATGCACTGGCTAGTTATCAACCCAATAGCCTAGTGCTTACCCCTGCGTTGTTAATGGCGTTGATTCACGTTGCTAAACAGGATGCTGCTCTTGTCGCCTCGCTGGTTTTTGTCGCGGTGGGTGGCGCGCGTGTTGCCCCGCAGTTGATGCAGTATGCTCACGCGATGCACATTCCGGCTTTTGAGGGTTACGGCCTGTCGGAATGCGGCTCTGTGGTGAGTTTAAATACGCCATCACAACTGAAAATAGGCACATGTGGACGAGTATTACCGCATTCAAAAGTGATGATTGCGCCGGATGGGGAAGTGCTTGTTAAAGATAATGTTGCGCTGGGTTATATCAACCAACCTTTTAATGAGCAATGGCTAGCCACGGGCGATTTGGGTTCGCTGGATGAGCAAGGTTACCTTTCTATTACTGGTCGTAAGAAAAACCAGATTATCACCAGTTTTGGCCGGAATGTATCGCCAGAATGGGTTGAATCTGAAGCGCAAATTTTTGCGCCTTTACGCACCATGGTGGTGGTTGGTGAAGGTCAGCAGCACCTAACCGCCGTTGTTGATGGCGGCGATCAATCTCTGGTGTTATCTGCCATTGAGCAACTTAACCAGAAATTGCCAGATTACGCCAACATTGGTGATGTGCTTACGGTGAGCGATCTACGTTCATACCATCACTTATTTACAAGTAATGGGCGGCCGATTCGCCAAGCTTTTGAGTCTTGGTTAAGCGACACCAACGTCCCCAGCTCTGTGCAGCGAATTTCTATTGCCCCTATGTCAATTTATTCTTGAGGAACCGATGATGAGTCAATTTTTTCAAACATTAAAACAGCAAACTTTACCTGCGCAAATGTCGATGCTCCAAGCCCCTATTTTTGCTGCCTGTCAGCGTGGGGATATAGATAAAGAGACTTATGTGAATTTTCTCACTCAAGCTTTTCATCATGTAAAGCATACCGTCCCTTTATTGATGGCATGTGGAGGACGATTGCCTGAAAAATACGAATGGTTACGCCAAGCGATTGGAGAGTATATCGAAGAAGAAAAAGGTCATCACGAGTGGATTTTGAATGATATTCAAGCATGTGGTGCCGATGCTGAACTTGTTAGATCAAACCAAGAAACTGGCCGTGTTGGTATGCCTATCGAGCTGATGGTGTCGTATTTGTATCATCAAATTGACCGCGCTAATCCTATCGCTTTTTTCGGTATGGTTTGGGTATTAGAAGGGACGAGTGTTGGTGTGGGGGGACAAGTGGCGCAGTTGGTGAAGCATACTTTGCAACTACCGGATAGCGCGATGACGTATCTCACCTCTCACAGTGTGCTCGATCAAGACCATATCAAATTGTTTGAAGATTTGATGAATAAGATCACTGACCCTGAAGATCAGCAAGCGATCATTGACTCTGCCAATATGGTTTTTCATCTCTACGGAAAAATGTTGCATGACTTAATGCCCAGTAGTTTGCAAAACGTTGCTTAAGGAGCATCAAATGGATCTGCAAGGAAAACACGTTCTATTAACTGGAGCCTCTGGTGGTATAGGCCATGAGTTAGCGCTGGCATTGGAAGAAAAGGGGGCAACGTTGTTGCTGGTTGCTCGCAATATCGAAAAATTACAAGCGCTTCGCCAATCACTGAGTAACCCTGATGCCCATCACTGTTTAAGCGTGGATCTATCAACCGCCGATGGGTTAGACAAACTGAAACAGATGTGTCGCCAGCTAGATAACCTCAAACGCATTGATGTGGTGATTAATAATGCAGGGATTAACCAGTTCAGCTTTTTAGCTCAGCGGAGCAGTGCGTCGATAGAACAAGAGATTCACCTAAACCTTACGATGCCAATTTTACTTAGCCAAGCTGCACTAAGTTGGTTAAATCGCCCCGGAATTATTTTAAATATTGGGTCGACTTTTGGGTCGATTGGCTTTCCAGGTTACAGCAGTTATTGTGCCGCAAAATCAGGAGTACAGCGCTTTAGCGAAGCGTTAGATCGTGAACTGGATGGTTCCGGTCTTCGTGTGCTTTATCTTGCGCCTCGCGCAACTAACACCAGTCTTAATGATCCGTTAGTCGAGCAAATGAACAAACAATTGGGTAATGCCAGTGACTCACCCCAAGTCGTTGCGCAGCATGCTATTAAAATATTGGAAAAAGAGCAGGCATCACATTGGATAGGGTGGCCTGAAAAACTGTTTGCCAAGCTAAATCAATTGTTTCCATCATTGGTTTCTCAATCTATCCGCAAGCAGCAAGACACTATTCATCATTACATCAATCGAGTTCATGGAAAGTAGTAAGAGGAATTTAAGATGAAAACATATTGTATAGGACTTCTTTCACTATTAACGATGGGCAGTATCCAGCCTGCGGTTGCATCGAGTGCAGATCCGTTGAACACTATTCAAAAAAAATGGGCGGTGTGCCAATATCAATCGCAAGATAAAGAACATCAGGTTTACTGTTTAGAAAAGCTTATTGAACGTAATCAAAAAGCACTCGATGATCAACCTGAACGCCCAGAGTTAAAAGTTTGGCTTGCTATCAATAAAGGCTCTTTAGCTGGCGTTAATGGTGGGCTGGGCGCGCTTTCTTTAGTGAAAGAAGCAAAAGTATTGCTTGAGCAAGTGATTGAACAAGCACCAGAAACGTTAGATGGATCCGCTTATACCAGTTTAGGTTCGTTATACTATCAAGTACCGGGGTGGCCTATTGGCTTCGGTGACGATGAAATGGCGGAAAAAATGCTCAAAAAAGCGCTAGAAATTAACCCCGATGGTATCGACTCTAATTATTTTTATGGTGATTTTTTAGCTGAAGATGGCCGAAAAGTGGATGCTCTGACTTATTTGAAACGAGCTCAACAGGCCAAAGCAAGACCCGATAGACCTTTGGCTGATATGGGACGTCAAAAGGAAATAGAAAAGCGAATAGGAGAGCTTAATTAATCATGCGCTTGTTGTTGGTTGAAGATGATGTATTACTCGGCCAGTCTATGGTGGCTTCATTAAGCCGCCAAGGCTATACCGTTGATTGGGTAGAAAGAGGTGGTGGTGTTGATTTGGCTTTAAAAACCGAACAGTTTATTGCCATCATCTTAGATTTAACCCTTCCTGATATTGACGGTTTAGTTGTGCTTAAAAATGTGCGTCGGGCGGGTTATACATTACCTGTTTTGATCTTAACCGCGCGTTATGATGTTGAAGACAGAGTCAAAGGCTTAGATGGTGGAGCTGATGACTATCTAGTCAAGCCTTTTGCATTGGAAGAATTGATGGCAAGGTTACGGGTGTTGATCAGACGTCAATCCGGTTTCTGTGATACACGTATGGAAATTGGTGATTTAACCTTGTTGTTAGCTGAACAAGCGGTTGAATATCAAGGAGTACGACTTAAACTTACGAATAACGAGTTTAAATTGCTAGCCGTATTGATGACGCAAGCTGGCCGAGTCGTAAGTAAAGACCAACTGCTACAATCTCTACATGGGTGGGATGAAGGCACGAGCGATAATGCGATAGAAGTGCACATTCATAACCTACGAAAGAAAGTTCCAAATAACATGATAAAAAACATCCGTGGCGTGGGGTATATCATTGAAAAATAAAAATGGCTATTCGATTAAAAAGAGATTGACTGTTTCGGTAGTAATGCTCTCCTCGTTACTAATCCTCATTTCCCTGTATTTCAGCTATAGCGCCGCACAATATGAAATCAATGAGGTTTATGATGCACGTCTTGGGCAATCAGCCAAACTGCTTTTATTAGGTATGCCAGTTGATGATGGTGAGCGCTCTATGGCAGAGTCTCAGCAAGTATTTGACACTTGGATGCAACGAATTTCTCGGCAATCTCAAGCCAAGGGACATGATGATCCAACCACTTTTGGTCACCCATACGAAAAGAAAATCCTTTTTCAGTTTTACCGTAATGGACTACTGATATGGGGATCTAACCCTGAGGTTGGCAAAATACCTCATAACCCCGCATATGTTGGTTTTGGCGATGTCACGCTCAATGGTGAATCGTGGCGCTTTTTTCAATTACCATTACCTGAGAATTATCATACTACTCCTGAATATGTGATTGTCGCGGAAAAACAAGTCATCAGACAAGAAATGAGTCACGAATTAGCGTTGTCGACAGCGTTGCCGCAATTGATCTTAATTCCTTGCTTAGCTGGCATTATGGTGATCTTAATTGGTATACACTTTGAGCCTATTTCAGAGTTAAAACGAGCAATTACACAGCGTAGTGTGAATAAACTCGATAGTATTTATGTGGCCAACCCAACGGTTGAATTGTCGCCGTTAGTGACGGCACTGAATGAACTATTAAGTCAGCTTGATCAAGCGTGGCAGCGAGAAAAACGCTTTACCCGTATGGCTGCTCATGAACTAAAAACACCATTAACCGTATTGAGGCTTAATGCGGAAAATGCACTTAACAGCCAAAATGAAGAACAATTAAAGAACGATCTTAATAATATTTTGCGAGGGATAGAAAGGACTGACAGACTGATCCAACAACTTTTGATGTTAGCTAAAGTCGAAAGTCAGAATCCACAATTCTCATCGCTAGATCTCCGCAAACTGTTACAAAATGTGATTGCTCAACTTGTGCCTATTACGCTAAAGCAAAAGCAAGAGATTTCGCTACAAGCTATTGATGTTCAAATCCGTGGAGATGAAACCTTATTGACGGTGCTGTTTAGTAATTTAATCGACAATGCGATTCGTTACTCCGGTGAAGGCAGTGAAATTCATGTGGTAATTAGCGATAGTGGTGATTATATCGAAGTGCGAGTCGCTGATAACGGCCCCGAAATTGATATAGAAACACGAGAGAAATTGTTTGATAATTTTTACCGTGCGAACACCGAAAAAGGTGATGGTGCGGGGCTTGGTATGTCTATCACACAAGATATTGCCAAGTCACATCAAGGTCGAGTGGAGTTACTCCCTAGAGAACACAAACAAAATGTATTTTTGGTTCGGTTGCTAAAGTAACTGGTATTGAATGTTATTTTAATAGATGAAAATGGTAGTTGCCATAGCCTTTATTTTTCGTAATTTAGATTAACGTCCTAAGTCTTTTATGGTTTTCCATATTGAGAATTGCTTATTTACATTATTTCACTGTTCGGTCATTCTCAAATTACGTATTCTTCATCTAGTGATAGAGATCGTAATAGCTGGTTAAAAGCTACGTGATGTTTGTCAAAGGATTCTATTTGTTGACTAATAACTCATGGCTAGGGTTGCTCAAAAATAAAAGCAAATTAGAACAAACAATAAGGGTCAGCGTATTGCTGACCCTTATTGTTTTCAATGCTTATCTCATTCTAGTAATCAATTACTCAACTAACTAGGTTGCCTGAGCTGTTCACACAACCACCTAATGGCTTGGTCGTTCATGCTGGGCTTATTCCAAACTAAACTGTAAGCGACTGTACCGTAATTAAACGGAAGTGGTTTGGTGACTAACTGCTGTGCTTGCAAAGCCTGTTCTGCCCATTTCTTAGAACATGTAAAGAGATAGTCAGTATGTTGGCAAAGTACCGCCGCCGAACCGAAATCGGCAACGATAATAGGAACTCGACGCGCATGATGGTACTGCGCTAGGTTCTTTTCAAAGAAAGGCTCAGAGAGCTCTTTATCTAAAATACCAATATGTGAATAATCTAAATACTGCTCGGTGGTTAATATTTCATTAGCCAGAGGGTGGTTCTTTCCCATTAAGCAGACCATTTCATCATATTCAAGTACTTCCCATACCAATTCTTTATCGCGAGTGGGGGGTTGGCTAATATCGTGTGGTAGTAAAATAAAGTCGACTAAACCGCTTTGTAGAGCATCAAATCCATAGTGTTCTTTTGAGTAAATCGTAAAGGAAGCGTTGGGTGCCTGGTTGGATACAACATTGGCAAGTTTCGAAGCAAACACTTCGAAAGTGCTTTCTCTCATTGCAAGGTGATACTGACCTTGGTGGGCAATGGGCTCAAAATCAGCATGGTGTAGTAAGCCATTCATACTCGACAAAATGGAGTGAACGGTCGGCCCCATTTGCAGTGCAAACTGGGTCGGAATTAAGTGGGTGCCGTCTCGGTAAAATAGCTCATCTTCCATGAGAATGCGCAATTGTGACAAACACTTACTGATACTTGATGGGCTGACACAAAGCTGAGTTGCTGTCTGTGTAACGCTACGCGTGCTTAACATGATGTGCAGCGCTGTCAGGTGCTTTAAACTGATTCTCGAAAGATGAATGTAATCCATAAGTAAAGACGATGTCCCCCTCTATTTTGGTGGAGCATATCACTGAGTAATATGGTAATGACATTTTAATATACTGGCCATGATGTATGGTGTCACAACTTTCCTCCGGTTATTTCTATTATTGGTTGTTTATTCTGCTTTATGTGATGCTTATGATAGTAGGAAGAAGAGTTTTTGTTGCTATTGCACTAGTTATTTGTTGAAAAAGAGCTGGTGAATTTCACTTAGCACTTGAGTATTAGCGATAGCGCCAAGGTTGTTAACGGTTTCATTGTGGATGGTTTGTTTAACAGCCCGTTCAACCAGTTTCCCCGATTTTGTTCTGGGAATATCACTAATAGCATAAATTTGAGCGGGTACATGGCGTGGAGAGCAGTGGGTGCGAAGTCGTTGTTTGATTTCATTGATTAAGTTGTCATCCAGTTCTGAGCCAGCGGCAAGCTGTACAAAAAGAATGATGTGTTCATCGTTATCTACTTTTTGACCGACAGCGATAGAGTCAATAACTGACGTAAGTGCGTTGACTTGTTGATAAATCTCCGCAGTACCGATGCGCACTCCTCCAGGGTTTAACGTCGTATCACTGCGCCCATAAAAACGCATGCCTTTATTTTCAGTCCATGCTACTTCATCGCCGTGGTGCCAAATACCCGCATATTTATTCCAATAGGCGTGATGGTAGCGTTCACCATCATCGTGCCAAAAACCTATCGGTTGGTTAGGAAAACTGTTGCGACAGACCAACTCTCCACGCTGTTCAGTCGTTGGTTCACCATCTTGATTGAACACTGCTACATCTAATCCGAGCGCTGCGCCTTGGCACTCTCCTCGATAAACGGGGGATATAGGGTTGCCTAGTACAAAGCAGCCGCAAATATCAGTGCCGCCGGAGATAGAAGCGAGATGTAAGTCAGCTTTGATATTAGAATAGACATAATCAAATTGCTCTGGATACAACACCGAACCAGTAGAGCAAAGTGTCTTTAGATGAGAAAGCGGGTAGTAATCGCTTGGTGAAAAGGCTGTCTTTTGCAGTGCTTCTAAGTATTTCGCTGACGTTCCAAACAAGGTGACCTCGGCCTCCTCGGCCAGTTCCCACAGCACACTAGGTTGTGGATACATGGGGTGGCCATCGTAGATCACTAATGTCGCACCACTGGCGAGCGCAGAAACATGCCAGTTCCACATCATCCAACCGCAGGTGGTGTAATAAAAGACGCGGTCTTTAGGTTGAATGTCACAATGTAGTTGATGCTCTTTGAGGTGGTTCAGCACTGTCCCGCCAACCGAATGAGCGATACATTTTGGTTTACCTGTTGTGCCAGAAGAATAAAGGATAAACAGTGGGTCATTAAATCCAACTCGGTTGTAGTGCAAACCTCGTGGTAAGTAACTAGCGAAAATGGAATGCCAGTCAGAAAATCCGTCATTAATCGTTATGTTTACCGAGCGTTGCTGTAAGTATTCGATTTGGCAGGTATTTTGGATGCTAGAAATTGCGTCGACAATGTGTGTATTTTTCTCCTCCATTGAATGGGTTTTGCCATTAAAAGTATAGCCGTTACAGCAAAAAAGAATTTTGGGATTAACTTGCCCAAAGCGCTCGACCACGCTGTCTACCCCAAAATCTGGTGAGGTGGCTGTCCAAATAGCACCTAAGCTGGTGGCTGCAAGCATAGCAACTAAGGTTTCTGGAATATGGGGTAAGTAACCAGCGACTACGTCGCCTTTTTCTACGCCATTTTGCGTTAGCCATTGCTGAAGGATTGAGACTTGATCATTGAGTTGCTGCCACGTGATTTTCTGACTTTTCCCATTCTCATTTTTAAACCACACCGCAATGCCATCTGGTTGCTGGAAAGCGTAAGAGAGCAAATTTTCCGCGTAGTTGAGTTGTGCCTGTGGAAACCAGATCGTGTCACGTGCCGGGGTAAATTCTTCCCATCGTGATATACCTTCACCATAAATACAGTTACCGCGAAAGCCAATGACATCACAAAACTGCCACACCTCAAGCCAGAATTGTTTCTTATCTGCAATTGACCACTGATGAAGCTGTGAGTAATGCTCTATCGCTTCTCCTTGCATATTAATGTGTTGAATAAATTGCATTAAGTTAGATGAGGAAACGCGCTCTTCACTAGGGATCCAAAGTGGATTGCAAGCGGGTGGATTTTCCTTATGCATGATAGCTATCCTTTGCAAAGGCTGTGGCTGATGGAGTGGTAATTCATTCAAGTGTTGTTGCTCAACCTGACAAAGTCAAATATCTCCCTCATATTCATACTTATGATATTTAAGTAAAAAAATGAAAATGTAAAAAATATGTTACATTTCATGTGGGGTTAATATGCTGTGCAGGAATTGGCAGAGTTAAAGGGAGGCGATAGGCTTAATGTAACTAACTTGTTATGAGGTTCAGTGATGACTCAGTATCATTCTAAACCATCAAATAGTAGAGGCTTGATCGATTGGAGCGGCGCTGAAGATGCTATTTGGCATGATTTGGTTTCTCGTCAAAAAGCGGTAATTCAACAGCGAGCTTGCCAAGCTTACTTGGATGGATTAGAGCTGCTACAGCTTCCGAATGATTATGTCCCGCAATTGACCGACATTAACCGCATCTTGCAGCGTGAGACGGGATGGCAAGTTGAACCGGTCCCCGCTCTGATCAACTTTGACCGTTTCTTTGCATTATTGGCCGACAAAAAATTCCCAGTGGCAACATTTCTTCGTACACGAGAAGAGTTTGACTACTTACAAGAACCCGATTTTTTCCATGAAATCTTTGGGCATTGTGCCATGTTAACCCACCCTGATTTTGCAGCATTTACCCATAAATACGGCCAGTTAGGGGCGAGGGCAGATCACAAACAGCGCGTCTATCTCGCTCGTCTCTATTGGTTTAGCGTTGAATTTGGTCTAGTGCAAGAGCGTGGCGAGACGAAGATTTATGGCGGCGGGATCCTCTCTTCTCCAGGGGAAACGGTTTATAGCCTAGATAGCGATGTACCAAAAAGAGAGATATTTGATATTCAGCAGGTGCTGAGAACGCCTTATCGCATCGATATTATGCAGCCGATGTATTATGTGCTCCATGATCTCAGTGATTTATATCATTTAAGTCAACAAAATTTAATGTATCAAGTCGAGAAGGCCATGAAAACAGAGCTGCTTACTCCATTATTTCAACCCAAGGAAGAAACACATGCTTGAAGAATTGCGTTGTGAAGCGTGCAGTATTGATGCGGTTGCTTTGACTGCAGAAGAGCAACAAAACCTACTCAAAGAGCTAGACGGATGGACTTTAGTGCATCGCGGAGAAATCCCACAGCTTGAAAAAGTGTACCTGTTTAAAAACTTTAAACTGGCTTGGGCGTTTACCAACCAAATAGCACAATTAGCGGAAGATGAATTTCATCACCCTAGTCTTTTATTGGAATGGGGTAAAGTGACGGTGACATGGTGGAGCCATTCCATTAAAGGTTTACATCAAAACGATTTCATCTGCGCTGCCAAATGTGACGCGTTAGTCGACTAGCTAATAGCCGATACAGTTCAACACCTGACCAGACATAAATATTCCCTTCATTTATGTCTGGTCTTTTTTATAAAAAATTAAGCAGTTGTATAACTTGAAGCCGCAGCGGTATGGGCTGAAATTTCAAGTTAGTTAGTACGGTAGCGGCTCAAAATTTCACCCAAGTTGCGAGAGGCCTTAGCTAAGCTTGCAACACCTTGAGATGATTGTTGTGCAACACTGCGGATGGCATTTGATTGCGTTCGAATATCGCTAAGTTCTGCAGCAATATCATTGGCGACAGAGCTTTGTTCCTCTGCAGAGGTTGAAATTTGCACGCTCATGTCATTGATCATTTTCGCGGACTCAGCAATCAAGTTAACGTTATCACCGATATCAGATACTAAATCACTGCTAGTTTGAGCTTGGCTAACAGTTTGTTCGGTAATGCGTGCAATGCCTTTACTTTCAGTTTGTAGTTTCTCGATCATCGCTTGAATTTCAACGGTTGCTGCCTGAGTGCGGCTAGCAAGTGTGCGAACTTCATCGGCAACCACTGCAAAGCCTCGACCTTGCTCACCAGCACGCGCGGCTTCAATCGCTGCGTTTAATGCCAATAAGTTGGTTTGTTCTGAAATAGCGTTGATGGTGGTGATCACTTCGTTGATCTGAATCGTGTTTTCATTCAAGGTCGAAACTGAGTTTGACGCTTGAGCAATGAATTGCGAAAGTTGTGAAATTTCATTGATCGCTTGTTGAACCAATTGGTAGCTTTGTTCAACTTGCTTGGTATCGTGCTCAGATTGTTGGTTCGCTTGCTGAGAGATGGTTGATACTTCGTGTGCTGAGGCGGTCATCTCTTCCATCGCAGTCGCGACAGAATCAAGCGATGCATATTGGTTATTAATCTGTTTTTCACTCTCTTTCATTTCATTAGCGAAAGAGTCCGAAGTTTGTCCTAGCGTGCTCGCATTTTCTTTTACCGAAACAACCAACTCGGTCAATGTATCCATCGCATTATCTAGAGCGCAGCCAATGGTACCGAATTCATCACGACCTGGGTGAAAACCTAAACGAGAAGTTAAATCACCCTCTGCAATTTTCTGTGTGGTGGTGTAAAGCACCCACAGGGCACCACCAAGAAACGTAGCAACCCAATAAACAAAGATCGCAAATGGTACGGCCCACAAATAAGAGAGTAAGAAACTATTGAGGGCTTGATGGCGAGTTTCGTTTTCAAGGCGAGACATATTTTCTGTTAGTGCATAAAATTTGCCGTCACTGTGTCTTGCCGTTGCAGTCACAACCCCGTTTTTATAACTGGTTATGGCTGCTGAAGTGCGTGATTCGATACCAGGTATCGATTTTACATCTGTTGTGCCCGCCAATAAGCCTTGCAGTTTGTATTCGATAGCTAGCTTAGATTGCGCTTCGATATGTGTAAGCGTATCAAAATAACGATTACCTGCCATAAAACTTAAGGCGGTAAGGAATAAAGCGAAGATCACCCACATTTTGTCGTTTATCGACATTTTAATAAATACGCGGTCAATCGTCCTGAATTGAACTTCTTTCATTGTTACTCCAGTATGCAAGAGATGAATAGACAATATTATAAATATAGTAATCCCTAATGTGTGCCGTACGGCATAACTTTATGAAATGAATGTTGGAGTAAATATCAATAGTGAGATTTTGATCTTGTTTTTAAGCGGGAACGGTGAAGGTGGGAATCTTCCCACCTAAAACCAGCTTAACCAAGTGAGGGTAGAATTCCTAAACTGATGAACACTTGTGATGTTATGATCATCAAACCGATGGCTGCCGTCATAGTTAAAGCGACTTTACCACCTTTAACTTGATATTGGTTTTCGCCATTGTATTGTTCTTGGTTGCGCACTTTAATCACCATGACAACAGGTAAAAAGATGGCAAGAATCGTCAATGCTATCGCTGCATAACCAAGCGCCATAATAAAACCTTGTGGGTAAAAAAGAGCGAATACCAAAGGTGGAACAAACGTAATAATAGCTGCTACTGTGCGGTTGGCTCCGATTTTCTTTTTCTTTATGGTGTCCCCCATGAATTCAAATAAACCGAGGCTTACCCCTAAAAAGGACGTCAGTAGGGCAAGATCTGCGAAAATACCAATAGTGCTACTTAAGTTTGACTGGTGCACCGTTTGTCCAAGGGTCACAATCAGAGCACTTAGACCAGAGTTTTCAACCAGTTCTGGCTGACTTACAACACCCAGAGTCACCAATTGCCAAAAGATATAAATAACCAATGGTATTGCAGAACCGCATAATATTGCTTTGCGCAGTGATGGTGTATCACCATCTAAGTATTTGACGATGGCAGGAATACTTCCGTGAAAGCCAAAAGAGGTGAAAATTACAGGGATAGCAGCAACGACTAAACCTTGCCCAAGCGGCATGCTTAGTAGGTATGACTGAGACACATTGGGTGCAAGAAAGGTGAGAACTGCGATCATCGCGATCATCTTTCCCGCAAAGAGTAAGCGGTTGACCCTATCAACGGTACTTGTACCCACAGTAACAATGACCGCAACCACTAACGTAAAGATGAGTGTGCCTAATGAATTACTGATGTCTAAACCTGCAAGATCGGTAAGTCTATGTGTGAACTGGGCGCCTCCGCCAGCGATATATGCAGCGCACAATGAGTAGAACAGAAACAGCATCGCAAAGCTCGCCACCCACTTACCTTTATCTCCAAGTATTTGCTTAGCAAGAGAGTGTAGCGTTGCATCTTTATCAGCATATTGATGGATCTCGACCATAAGTAGAGCAGTAAATGCCATTAATCCCCACAGAGAAATCATAATGAAAAGTGAAGTTGTGAAGCCGATACCCGCTGAAGCTAGGGGCAGAGCAAGCATGCCTGCGCCAATAGTGGTTCCTGCGATGATCAAAGTACTGCCGAAAATCTTTGATTGAGTCATGGTGTAAATATCTTTATACGGTTTGTGGTGTGTTAGGTAGTGGTAAATCGCTGTAAAAGCATCAATAACCTATGAACCTATCGATTTGTGGTTATTTTGTAGAACTTTCAATTTGTTTTCAATCTATTTGTACAAATTAAAATCCACAAGTGTATTTTTTTGTTTACACCTAGAGGTTTGATGCAAATAAAGCTAGTAGTCATCGTTTACCTATGATAAACCTCATATAAGTGACCATTTTGACGGTCCGCTTTCAAAAATTTGTCATATAAAACATCTAAAAAGGACCTTGTGGCGTAATAATTTTGCTCAAGTTAAATAAAAAGGAGGTCGACAATGAGTGACCAATACAAAAATGATGAGTGTCTAGAATGGCTAGATGCGATGGAAATCGGCTTCGATTTATCCGATTATGATACGGCTACCGATGAATGTGCACAGCACGTCAACAATGAATAACCTGGGCCAGCAGTTTTGCTGGCTCTGCTGCTCGTTAAGTGTTTAATTTGAGCATTGATTTTGAATAGGCTAAACACCACCCTCTCTGTTACAATCCGCGCCCTTATTTCCAATAGGTAAGCGCTCATGTCTGATAATTTAAACCCGTTCCAACGCTTGGGGCTCTCTCTACCTTTAGTTAACGCTCTAGACCATTTAGGCTTTGAAGCCCCAACAGAGATCCAATCTCAAGCTATTCCTCATGTTTTGGAGAAAAAGGATGTGATGGCAGGAGCGCAAACGGGAACCGGTAAAACAGCCGCATTTGGTTTGCCTATTTTGCAACGCTTTTTAGATGATCACAGCCCGCGAGAAGCAAACAGTAAAGTCATCCGCGCGTTAGTCTTGGTTCCAACTCGAGAACTTGCACAGCAAGTGTTTGACAACTTAACCGCGTATGCAGCCGGTACGGTTTTGAAAGTCGTCACGGCTTATGGTGGCACCAGCATGCATGTTCAAACGCGTAATCTCAGAGGTGGTGCGGATATTTTGATCGCTACGCCGGGACGATTGATCGATCACCTGTTTGTCAAAAATATCATTCTGACACAAACCGAAGTATTGGTGCTAGATGAAGCAGACCGCATGTTAGACATGGGGTTTATGCCTGATATTCAGCGCATTTTGAAGCGTATGAATGAAGATCGTCAGACTCTATTTTTCTCTGCAACGTTTGATAATAAAATCAAGGCACTTGCACACAAAATGATGCGAGATCCTGTGGCACTGCAGATAACACCTGCTAACGCGACTGCTGACACCGTGAAGCAAATGATCTACCCCGTTGATAAGAAACGTAAGAGTGAGCTTTTGGCTTATCTGATCGGATCTCGCAACTGGCAGCAAGTGCTCGTGTTCACTAAAACCAAACAAGGTAGTGATGCGTTAGCGAAAGAACTCAAGTTAGATGGCATTAAAGCCGCTTCTATTAATGGTGACAAAAGCCAAGGTGCGCGCCAAAAAGCGTTGGATGATTTTAAATCTGGCAAGGTACGGGCGTTGATTGCGACTGATGTGGCAGCGCGAGGCATTGATATCCACCAACTCGAGCAAGTGGTCAACTATGATATGCCATACAAAGCGGAAGATTATGTACATCGAATTGGCCGAACAGGTCGGGCTGGGCAGCAGGGCTTAGCGGTTTCGTTAATGAGCCGCGATGAAGAGTATCTACTTCAAGCGGTAGAAACATTATTAGATCAGCGTTTGCCCCAAGAATGGTTACAAGGTTTCGAACCTAGCTTATTGGAAGAAGTAGCTTCAGAGCACCATTCTCCCAAAAAGAGTCGTTCATCGGAAAAGCGTAAAATGAAAGCAAAATTAAAAATTCACGCTGGTCGTGGTAAACGATAAGGTGTCATCCCTTATTGGGTCCAATCATAACCAATATTGTAAACTAGGTCGCTGACGTTTTTGGGTGACAGTTTCTGCGTTTCATCGATGTGGAATTTTGTCACCATTAAGTCATTAAACAGTTGCCAATGCCTAAGTAAGCATTGATCGATGTCTTGAGTTTCATCTGACCAAGTCTCTTTTAAAAATGGTGTTAAGCTTGCCGCGCCATGCGCGTACATGATGATTTGCCATTTTATTTCCCAGACCTTAATCGGTGTTGCTGGAAACTCATGGTTATATCGTTCGGCGAGTTGTTCAATAATATGTTGAATTTCACCTGCACTATCAATGAAATAATCAAATAGAGCGTCTTCTTGTCTCACTGCATCAGCAATAAATTGGATGGGTTGCTTGACGATAAGCATGTGTGCAAGTAAGCGGATGGTAAACAGATACAGCTGTTGGTTAACCGGTGTATTTTCTGGAATTTCTGCGATTACTCTGCGCAAGTAGTGCTCGGTATATTGATGTAGGCCATCACTAATACTTCGCCAGATTTGCTCTTTACTGCCGAAGTGATGACGAAGAAGGCTATGTGATACACCTGCTTTATCGCTGATATTTCGTAGCGAAACACGAGCATAGCCAAATTGACAAAACAGCTCAGCTGCGACCATTAAGATATCTCTTTTGGTCTGTTTGGCATCTTGGGCGCTTCTTCGGCCTTGTTTTTTTGTCATCTCACCTGCTCATTACTATTTTTTACGAGGGAGTTGTACCAGATTTACGCATCAGATTCACGGAAAAGCACATAACGAGTCGCATAAATACGCAATAATGGCACGAAATGACGTATTTATACCCAAACAACTTCAAGTCGGAAGGGTATAGATGGCGTGTGTTTTAATAATAGACGATCTCTGCTCTGGGAGGGCTAGTTGCTAAGTGTGAGCATCTGTGTTTATGAGAGTATGAGCTCCTCGAAAGAAGCTCATGTCTTATTGAATATTTCTACCACATCAACAACGGTGAGTTGTTCAGAGATAAGCCGCAAGCTTTTCCAGCAGCAAATCGATATCGCAGCGTGATACATCTTTATGAGTAACAAAACGGATAGGATTACTTGGTGAGATTGTAATACCATCTTGCGCCAGTTTTCGCGCAATTGCGTCGATATCTATCGATTGATCTAATTTAGCGAATACTATGTTCGTTTGTACAAAATCTGGGTTAACGGAGAAGCCCTTTAGCTTAGCAAGCCCACAAGCTAAGTATTGCGCATTGTCGTGATCCGTTTTGAGTTGTGCGACTTGTTCGGTCAACGCCAGTTTACCCGCCGCAGCTAAAATTCCTGCCTGGCGCATACCGCCACCGAGCATTTTCCTCAAGCGTCGAGCTTTAGCTATGTATTGTTTAGACCCTAATAACAACGAGCCGATTGGCGCGGCTAATCCTTTGGATAAACAAACCGTCATCGAGTCAAAGTATTGAGCAATCTCTTTCACATCTACCTCTAAGGCGACCGCAGCATTATAGACGCGCGCGCCATCCAAATGCATGGCAAGGTTGTGTGTATTTACAAACTCTCTAGCCTGCACTAAATAAGATAACGGGAGTACTTTGCCATTGATGGTGTTTTCTAAGCTGAGTAAACGTGTACGCGCAAAGTGGAGATCATCAGGCTTAATCGCCGCTTTTAGTTTGTTGAAGTCCAATGTGCCATCTGGATTGTTTTCGATAGGCTGGGGTTGGATCGAGCCTAAAACGGCGGCTCCGCCAGCCTCATATTTATAGTTATGCGCTTGTTGCCCACACAAATATTCATCACCACGTTCACAGTGTGACATTAAGCCAAGCAAATTTGCCTGAGTACCTGATGTAGTGAATAAGGCTGCTTCGAAACCGTGGCGCTCTGCTGCCCATTGCTCCAATGCATTAACGGTTGGGTCATCGCCATACACATCATCCCCAACATCTGCTTTTGCCATCGCATCACGCATTGCTTGAGTGGGTTGAGTTACTGTATCGGATCGAAAATCCATGATATCTCCTATAAATAGCCGCAAAGTTTTGCTTTGCTTAAGCAGGTAATTGTTTTGGAATCAGTGATTTGATCATTGATGATACGCTGTTCTAATTCCTCAATAGAAAGAAAAACAACTTCAATGACTTCATCATCATCACATCCCAAACGAGCAGTATTTGTTAGTTGTTTTGCCACGAATAGATATTGAATCTCATCGCAGAATCCGGCAAGCGGTGTTGCTTGGCCTAAATTAATCAGTTGGTTGGCTGAGTAACCAGTTTCTTCTTCTAATTCTCTGTGAGCACACTCATGAGGTTGTTCACCTTGTTCGATGGTGCCTGCAGGGAGTTCCAAAAGCCATTTCTTAAGAGATGGACGGTATTGATTGATTAAAATCACTTCACCTTGCTCGGTAATAGGCAGAATAACGGCGGCGCCTGGGTGAACAATGGTGGTGTGTTGAACGGTTTTGCCTGTCGGAAGACAAACGCTTTCTTCGACCAGTGAAATGTTTTTCCATGTATGTATGGTTTTGCTCATGCAACTCTTCTATTTATGTAGCCAACGCCGGGAATTTGATTCGACTTCCCACCTTACTGATTTCTTCTGCCAAGACAAATGAAAAATAGTCTGATGATGAGCATTTTATTGCTGCAATTAGTGATGTGTCTCTCATATTTGCAAACAATGATTCCATGAAATTTCATGTAAAAGAGATCTGCTATAAGGAGGGTTTAAAATAAAAAATCTCATTTGCAACAAAATGACAACAAATGTATAAAATTATTTATAAAGATACTATTCTGAGCCCTTTGGAGCATTGACGTGATAAACCCTAATCCTGCATCTCATGCACAAAAAGCACTGCTTTCTGAGCGTATTAATAAGCTTGCGAAAGCCTTATCTGATGGTGTTTATGAGCGTGAAGATACTATTAAGCTTTGTTTGCTTGCGGCATTAGCGGGTGAAAGCGTTTTTTTACTTGGTCCACCCGGTATTGCAAAGAGTTTGATCGCTAAACGCTTGATCCAAGCATTCGATAATAGTAGCTATTTTGAATATTTAATGACCCGTTTCTCAACACCAGAGGAAGTTTTTGGTCCTCTCAGTATCCAAGAATTGAAAGACAATGGCCGCTATGTTCGTTTAACGCAAGGCTATCTTCCTACTGCTCAAGTGGTTTTTCTTGATGAAATTTGGAAAGCAGGCCCGGCTATTTTGAATACATTACTAACCGTGGTAAATGAAAAAACATTCAAGAATGGCAGTGATATTGAACGTGTACCAATGCGCCTCTTAGTCTCCGCTTCCAATGAACTACCTGATGAAGATAGTGGCTTAGACGCACTGTATGACCGAATGTTGGTACGAGTATTTGTTAACCGTATTCAAAATAAGCAGAACTTCAAATCAATGCTGACCGTTGGTACTCCACAAGAAGCACGAATTCCAGACGGGTTAGCCATTACTGATGAAGAATACCATTCATGGCAACAGCAGCTTGATAGCTTACTATTGACTGATGACGTATTTGAGAAACTGTTTGAACTCAAAAACATGTTGGAACAATCGATAGCCAGCCTTCCCTCGGCATCAAGCAGCGATATGTATGTGTCAGATCGGCGCTGGAAGAAAGCGGTGAAGCTACTTAAAGCAAGTGCCTTTTTTAATGGACGAGATTCGATCAATCCATTGGACTTACTTTTGCTGCAAGATTGTCTGTGGAACAGCCCTGAATCTCGCGATATTGTGCGTGATGTGATCCGTGAATTTGCGCTAAAACATGCTTTTGACCAACAAGACGTTGAACAGCAAATTGAATTGTGCCGCGAAGAACTTGCCGACATTCAACAAGAACTAGAGTCTCAATTTGCTATGCCTGTTTCGCTTGAAACCTCAACGGGCTTGATTAAAAAGCAAGTATACCAATGTGACACCACAGCGGCGAAAACCTACAAAGTTGGTTCAGCATTTGATTTAGTCAAACTAGTATTGCTGCAAAGTAACATGTCGGTATCGGAATCAGAAAAAGGTGATAGTCGTTGGGTGTATGTACCTAAAAATGAGCTTGAGCGAGTGATCAAAGACGGCCATGGTGATGTTTACGGCTACGTAAACCAAAACACCAATTTGTGTCGTTTGAAGTTTGATCTGAGTGCCGACAACCACATAGTGATCAAAGACATTGCAAACCGTTCGGTGTTGGTCAGTTTAGTGACAGAACAAGGTTTAAACGATGAACTCTATCAGCAATGGGTCTCGAAAGCCGATCAAGCCGTAATGCAATTACAGCATGCAGAGCATCATTTGCGTAAAGTGCGTTCCACGTTCCATGGAGCATTGCCGCATAATTTTATTGATCCTGAATTACCAACTGCGATGGAAGCAACGTTGCAACATCTACAGCAGTTACTCGAATCGACTCAAAGGGAATGTGAGAAAACGGTTCAGCGCTTTAAAAACTTCAATCAGTTTTTTGAATAGGGGGCTGAGATGCTTGGTGCAGATGGCTTAAATTTGGCGTTAATGATTGCTGATTCTGGCATTATTGATACCGCGGTGAATGACTTGCTGGCTCGCTCTCAGGTGATGATGATGGCTGAGAATCGTGGTGTTTCAAGCACGGTTAAAAACCATCTCTCTAAGTGGCGGGGTAGTGTTAAAAAACGTATTACGCGGGTGTGTGAAACGGAACGCTTTCAGCAAGAGCTTGCGTTATACCAAGAAGTTATCCATTGGGATGAAGCGACTTTCTTTAATCAGATCAATGATGTTATCAAGAAATTAGAATGGCACTCAGCATTTTATCTTCAAGCTCGTCGTTTAATGGAAAAAAATAAGGGGTTAACTAACCCCATGTTCCCGCATTTTTTTTGCGACCAATGGTATCAAAGCCTTTCTGATGCGATTAAGCAGGCGCAAGTCAATGAGCTAGAAAGTAACAAAGAAAAGGTATTAGCCGATTTATACCAGCGCATGGAAACCATGAAAAACATGGATAAAGTGACAGAATCTGGCGATGAGTCGAGCGTTGGCCGTTTGTGGGATATGGCTTCAGCCAAACTGAGTAAGACGGATATTTCTGTCATGAAACGCCATGCTGAGTTCTTAATAAAAAATAAAGGCCTACAAGATATTGCGGAGCAATTAGGGCGAATGGCTGGAGAAGTGGATGATCCAGACCTAAACCGAGCCCCGGTTGAAGAGCTACAAATGG
This sequence comes from Vibrio aestuarianus, assembly GCF_028858425.1. Lineage (NCBI taxonomy): Bacteria > Pseudomonadati > Pseudomonadota > Gammaproteobacteria > Vibrionales > Vibrionaceae > Vibrio > Vibrio aestuarianus. The sequence continues at coordinate 350,669 of NZ_JAKNYQ010000002.1, forward strand.
TGGAAGAAAAGTCTGATGAAGCAACGGATGACATTGTGGGGATTCATGAAAGCGATGATCTCAACAAACTTCTGCCAAATGAAACTATGTTTTTGGCTTATCCTGAACTTGAGGTTGTCTTTTACAAACACCTAGTCGATAAGCGGTTGATGAATTACCGCATGCAAGGAAAGTCACGTACGCTCAGAAAAGTAAAAGCCCATCGCCCTGAAAATAAACAGCATGATGTCGATAAGGGACCATTTATTGTTTGTGTTGATGCATCGGGCTCAATGAGCGGTTTTCCTGAGCAATGCGCTAAAGCGATGGCTTATGCTTTGATGCAGATAGCACTAGCGGAAGACCGTGAGTGCTATGTAATGCTATTTTCAACCCAGCAGATCACCTATGAATTAACCAAACAAGATGGTTTGCGAGAAGCGAGTGATTTTTTGAGCTACTCATTCCATGGCGGCACAGATCTAGAGCCAGTATTAATTCAGTCGATAGAATTGATGCAAGGGGATAAATATAAAAATGCTGACTTAGTGGTATTGTCAGATTTTATTGCTCCTAAGCAACCCAAAGAATTGCTCGAAAAAGTGGCGCAGTTGAAAGTACAAAAAAATCGCTTTCATGCAGTGAGTTTATCGAAATATGGTAACCCCGAATTGATGGCAATGTTTGATCATTGCTGGTCATATCACCCCAACTTAGTGGGACGGTTAATGAAAAAATGGTGATCTTAAGTATTTTAGTTACTGAGGCTGTATTATTCTTGATCAAAAACTGGTTGCCAAATAATCGTAAGTTTGCTTTTTAACCACTTGATTCAAAGAAATAAAATTTATTGTTGACTCATTTTCTCAATCCGTTAAAGTACACCTCGTTCTCACGGGGAAGCCCACAAGAACCACAGTGCGACACTAGCTCAGTTGGTAGAGCGCAACCTTGCCAAGGTTGAGGTCACGAGTTCGAACCTCGTGTGTCGCTCCAGATTTTACGATGGTGTGTAACGTTTCCGTTTACGGCATCGCAATTCAGAATTGCGTGCCCTGGTGGTGAAATTGGTAGACACAAGGGATTTAAAATCCCTCGACTTTCGAGTCGTGCCGGTTCAAGTCCGGCCCGGGGCACCATCTCTTCTTTGTTCATAAGAACAAAACACAAATAATGGCGCGATGGCAGAGTGGCTATGCAGCGGATTGCAAATCCGTGTACCTCGGTTCGACTCCGGGTCGCGCCTCCAAAAAATAAAAAGACGCTTTTTAGCGTCTTTTTTTATGCGTTAATTAAGGTTAAGTCAAACTCAAAAGCGCTTTACGAACATAAAGCGCTTTGCTGTTAGTGGTTACTAATTAGTGATCTAATTTATCCCACGCTGATTGCCAGTCAGAGCCCGTACCTGGTTCGAAGTGAGTGTCAGTTGGAGACCACTGTGAACAGTATCCACTATAAGGGAAAGCCTTACATTGGTATATAGCGCCATCTTTTGCCAAGACTTTGGTACCCGCTTTATAGTTAGTAAACTCGTTAGGGAAGACAAACTCATAATTGCCTGTTGGAGGTGGAGTAGTTTGTTCATCGACTAGGAAAAAGTTTTGTGTGTGTTGACTGATGAAGTTACCATCCATATCGAGAATTTTAGTCACCAACGTATGGTGCCCTGTCTCAGATTTTGATAACAATAATGTGGCATTTTTCACCTGACCATCTTTAATTCTTGTGCGGAAAGAGGCTAGTCTTTCACGGTCATGATTGAATACGCTTAACCTTGCTTTAATATCCCCCTTCGCTTCTAGAGCTAAATCTAGTTCTGTCGGTTGGTTGCCTACCACATATTCTTCTTTTAGCCCGGTTACCTGAAGGTCATATTCAGGACCTTCAGCGATATCATAGCCAATTTCAACACGCTCAATATTACTATTTTTGCTTCGATAAATAGGGTTTATGCCATAGAGCGGAGAGAAGTCACCAGTATCTTCATTTAACTGACCCGCTTTCATCTTGCTTTGCTTTCTGTTGATTTTTCTTGCTAATGCATAGGACCAATCATTTGCTTGCGTATGCTGTTCATCAATTTTAAATACCGTTGATAGTGTGGCGTTTTCACCAGAATGGTCAAATACACGCGTGAAAACACGATCGCCTACTCTGAGATTTTGCGCGGGAGTAATATGTCCTGCATTTATCCAGTCAGGATTTGGGGTGCCAGGATTATCACCATTAAACTGAACATCTATAACATTGTAGAAAGAAGCGGCAGTATCACCTACATCCCATACCGCTAAAATCACGTGATACCCTTCACGAGTTGGAACATCGCATTGATGTTGAACACTGGAAGGTGGTCGCTGCATATGGCCATCAACGACACAAAATGGATTAAGGTCAAAAGAACTACGGCTTAAAGTTTGATTAGGGTTCCAATTAGGCTTAGTAATGTAGTATTTCCAATCTTTGGTGACGTGAACTGCAGTAAAAGTCCACGCAAATGTTTGAAGACCAGATTGAATTGGACGTTTAACCCAACGATCACTCGTTTGTTCATCAAGCGCAGCTGCCAGGTGAACTCCAGCACTAGCTATATGCCCATCCGCAGGACCTGAGTTAGGAAAACCATCTGGTCCTTCAACACTTTGAGGCTCGTATTCAATAGATCCACATTCGATGTTTTTCTCATTAGTATCAGGTGCTGGGTTTTTACATAATGCGACACGACTACTTACTACACCTGAACCTGACTCTGAAACATAACCATGGCTTATGGCTATTGAACTGATACTGGCTAGCGCTAAAGCAAGTAATGTTTTTTGGGGAAATGTATTCATAAATATTCCAAATGAAGGTTGACAAAAATTATTACGCAACTGGGGTGCCATTTATAATGCCGGTATTCGTGTTGAGCAATTATTCAGCATTACAAAACCAAAACCCAAGATGGGAATGTGTTAAGATTCATATGATATTTAACACAGAGATGATTTCACTTCGAATGTAGGATGATAATATTGGAACTAATGTTATATTGGGTTTTTTTATCATTTTATTTCATTTGTTAAATTTTGTTTTTTTTGATTTTGCTCTTGTGCCTTACTCGAACAGTTATAAGTGCAGTAGTCTTAATTAATTTATGATATTTCATGTTTTAATGCGAAAACTAAAGTCAAATTTAATAGATTATGACTTATGATTGGGAATCTTAATCTCTGGATTGAAATATTCCTGAAGTTTCATGTGTTATTAATGCTACTCGATGTGATAATTTTTCTATTAATTCAAATGATAAAAATTTTTCATCAACATGATGCTTTATATAAAAAATTTAGTTTCAAAATTAGTAAAAGCTAATTCTGGTCAGTATGACGTACTCAGTAAATTACTCCATTGGTGTATGGCTATAATTATCATTTACGCATTAATAGCGGGATATGCCATGCATCTCGTTATGAACAAACCCAAGCTATTTCATATTCTATCGGTTCTTAATATGTCATGGGCGACGATCGGAGCATTTCTCTTGGTTTTACGTTGGATATGGCGATTTTTCCGTGTCGAACCAGAATTGCCATCTTCAATTCCAAAATTGCAAAGACACATCGCTAAATTAGCGCATAGCGTGATTTATCTTTTAATGCTAGTCGTGTTTGTCAGCGGGTTCTTAATGTTGAAAGAGAACTACTCGTTTTTTTGGCTGTTTGAAATACCGAATCCAGTAAAAAATGCTGAGGTTAATGCATTCTTCTTTTCAGTTCATCGAGTATCATGTGTTTTACTTTTGCTTATGGTAGTAATACACATTATTGCAGTTGTTAAACATCGTTATATTAATAGGAATGATGTGCTGAATAGTATGCTCATAACACGGCGCTTATCAGATTAATAATCCATTCTATAACGTGATATAAGGGTTTACGTTATGGAGCTTTCTAATGGACCTTCATAAGGGTGTGATGATGAAATTATCAGTTTTTTTTTAGTAACCATGTTTTCCTGCTCAGTATTTGCCACGGAAAAAATGTTGAATATGCGAATGTAGGAGTTGATTATCAGTCAATAATTGTGAAATTTAATTCGGACCAGAACCCATCGATGTATCTGATTCATCATTTGCCCCTGGTGTAGCTGTGGACCCTAACTGGGTAAATCAGCAATGGCAATTTCTTCGCCAATAAATAACGCCATCAAAATGATGGCGTTAACATGAAGTTTATTTCAGTGTAGTGAAGAGGTCACCGTCAAGCGGCCTCTTCAGTTTGATAATTTCCCAGTAGGGCACTATAAATTTCTTGATCGCTTAAAACACCGACGAGCTGATTATTTTCCATCAGAAGAATTGGGTTTTGAGTTCGGTGTTTCAATTCAATCGCGCTGCGCATGTCAATGTCAGGGGTAGTGACAATAATCGTTGATGAGTCGATGTTCGACATATCGCTAGCCTGAGTATCCCAATGGAGTAGTGTAGTTGATGTGGCTCCATATAATGTCAATTCTGTATCGTTTTGGGCTACCCAAACATCTTGTTTGTTGCAGATCTGCCAACGATCATCTTGTTGTTTTAACTGTTCGATAGGCTGCATTAATGAACGTCCTTTTAATACGTTAATGGGGTTAGTGTGTGCCACGAACTCTTTGACGTAGTCAGTTTTTGGAGTAAGGACTATTTCTTCAGGCTTACCGTGTTGAATCAGCTTACCTGACTCCATAATAGCGATGTTATTACCTATTTTTAGCGCTTCATCTAAATCGTGGCTAACAAATAAGATCGTCTTGTTTAATTTGCTTTGTAGCTCTAATAACTCATCTTGTAGTTGCGCGCGAATGAGTGGATCAAGTGCCGAGAATGGTTCGTCCATTAACAGGATGTCACTGTCCATTGCAAAAGCACGCGCTAAACCGACACGTTGCTGCATGCCGCCAGAAAGTTCATGGGGGAATTTATCTTCCCATTCAGCAAGGCCAACCATTGTTAGCTGTTCACGAGCACGTTGGTGGCGTTTTTTCTTACTCATTCCTTGCATTTCTAAGCCAAACGCCACGTTATCTAAAACTGATAACCAAGGCATAAGGGCAAACTTTTGAAACACCATCGAGACACGATTCGTCCTTAAATTCTGAAGCGTTGCTTTATCACAGCTGGCAAGGTCAACAAAGCGTTTGCCATCTTTTAATTCTAGTGATCCTCGGCTGATGGTATTTAAGCCATTCACCGCGCGCAGCAAGCTCGATTTCCCTGAACCAGACAGCCCCATCAAGACGCAAATTTCCCCTTCTTTAACAGTAAGGCTAACATTGTCTACCCCTACGACTTGACCGCAGGCATCGATAATCTCTTGGCGAGATTCACCTGCATCAAGGCGTTGCAGCGCTTCATTTGGATTGTGGCCAAACACAACATCGAGATTTTTAATGGTAATAGCATCCATGATTATGCTTCCTTATTATTTTGATTTGGGGTTTTGCATAAGCGATCGAGAATGATGGCGACTAAAACGATGGCTAAACCAGCTTCAAAACCTTGAGAAATATTGACGGCATTGAGTGCACGAATCACGGGTTTAACAAGGCCGTCATTATTATTTATTTTTGTTATTTGTTTAGTGTAAAAAACATTTGAAGTCGCTTTTGTTTTTGGTTTGGATGCTGGTTTTATCGTTCATCGAAAAAATCCTTATTGCGGATGTATTTACTCATGAGGTGATAGGAAAATGGGCGGACAAGCCAACTGAATAACGAACGTGCCATTCGTATCCATGTTGGTGTGTTTTCATAAATTTTACCGTTATACAGCCATAGTAATTTCCCTACATGCCAATAGAGCAATGGAATTGGTGGCATAAATGTCACAATGTCGAGATCACAGCAAATGCGGTAAGTTTTGTGACCTAAAGCATAGTGTTTGCGAAAGTTCCAATCCCCGATGGCTGGTTGACCAAAAGTCACAATTCGTTTGATAGATTTTGGGTGTTTTTTTTCTAAATAATCAGCAAATACACAACCAATCGCTCCGCCTGAAGAGTGGCCGGTAATGGTAATGCGCTTGCCATTTTGGATAAGTGGTGTAACAAAGTTTTCTAAACGCTCAATAACAGACAAACCCAACTTATCTTCATTGCGTGTAGGCTGGCTTTCTTGGTGAAGCAGATGATAAAAACCTGCATGAATGCGATAAGGTAAGCCAAGGTGCTGACAGCTTCGGGTCCACATTGCAAAGTTCAAAAGCCAATCACTTACGCTATGCGATCCTTTTATCACGACAATCACTTCTTCGTGATTTTGGCTCCACAGGACTCGTACCATGATTTTGCCAAATTGATTACGAATGATGCGTTGCCCATTAGGATCAAAACCATAACGTGTCTGTTTAAAAGTACGTTGGTACGTAAGGTTACACAGTACGGCGTAACGTTCGTACTGATAGCGTTTGAGTGGTTTCACATTCGACCTCGTTGTTGTCACGCTAACTTAACCAATGAATGTGAAGGCTTAATGAAAGGCTTGGTTAAGTGAAACACAAAAATGCTTGAAGTGAATGTTGGTTACATTTTGGTAATGTTATGAAATGTTTACAATGATACTCAGATATCTAAAAAGTCATTAATCCATACAATAAATATGGTTAATCACTGTTTTTACTGAAGAATGGCTGATTTTGTCTACCTCTTTAGGGTAGTTTGAATTTGTAATTGATTTACATCATTAATTCATTTTTCTTCATAACTGAGAATCTCGCTCAATAAATGGTTATATAAATTAGGAACCCATATGAGCAAGATGAAGCTAGTCATCATCGGTAATGGCATGGTTGGTCATCGCTATATCGAAGATTTGGTGGAAAAAATGGACGCATCAATGCTTGATGTGACGGTCTTTTGTGAAGAACCTCGTGTCGCTTACGACCGAGTACATCTTTCCTCCTATTTCTCACACCATACCGCTGAAGAGCTTTCTCTTGTTAAACAAGGTTTCTACCAAAAGCATGCCATCAATGTATTGATTGGCGAACGTGCGATTAACATTAACCGCGATAAACGCGTGGTTTACTCGAGCACTGGGCGCGAAGTGTCTTATGACAAACTCGTTCTTGCTACGGGCTCTTTCCCATTTGTCCCGCCGATTAAAGGTAATGAAAGTAAAGATTGCTTTGTATACCGCACGATTGAAGATCTTAAAGCGATAGAAGCGTGTTCGAAGAAAAGTAAAAGCGGTGCTGTGATAGGTGGTGGTTTGCTTGGCCTTGAAGCCGCTGGCGCGTTAAAAGCGCTAGGTGTGCAAACACACGTTGTCGAATTTGCTCCGGTGCTAATGGCAGAGCAACTTGATCTACAAGGTGGTTTGCAACTGCGCAATAAAATTGAGCGTATGGGAGTGCAAGTTCACACCAGTAAAAATACGTTAGAGATTGTGGCGCAAGGTGAAAACGCTCGTAATACCATGAAGTTTGCAGATGGCTCAGATTTAGAAGTCGACTTCATCGTATTTTCAGCAGGGATACGTCCTCAAGACAAATTGGCTCGTCAAATGGGCCTAGACATTGCTCCGCGTGGTGGTGTAGCTATCAACGATCACTGTCAAACTTCTGATCCTGATATTTACGCGATTGGCGAATGTGCTTCTTGGAATCAAACCTTTTTTGGTCTTGTTGCTCCTGGTTACAAAATGGCCACCGTTGCGGTTGATCATCTTGTTGGTAACGACAGCCAATTCGAAGGTGCAGACATGAGCGCCAAACTCAAATTATTGGGAGTGAAAGTTGGCTCAATTGGTGATGCGAATGGCCGAACTCCGGGTTGTAAGAGCTACGTTTATCAAAATGAAGAAGACGAAGTTTATAAACGCATTACTGTCTCGGAGGACGGCAGAAAACTGCTCGGTGCAGTTTTAGTTGGCGATACGTCAGACTACGGTGATTTACTGCAACTCAAACTCAATGAAATTGAGCTACCAAAACACCCCGATACGCTTATTTTACCGGCTCATGCAGGGGCTGAAAAACCAGCATTAGGTGCGGATGCGTTACCTGATTCCGCGGTGATCTGCTCTTGTTTTGATGTTACTAAAGCGAAAATAGCCCAAGCGGTAGCGGATGGTCACCATACTTTGGGTGCCATTAAAGCGGTCACCGGGGCAGGAACGGGTTGCGGTGGTTGTGTGCCATTGGTGACTTCGGTTCTGAATGCCGAGCTTGCTAAATCTGGCGTGGAAGTAAAAAACGACATTTGTGAGCATTTTGCGTATTCACGCCAAGAGTTATTCCATTTGATTCGTATCGAAGGCATCAAGAGCTTTGATGACATGCTGTACAAGCACGGTAAAGGTTATGGTTGTGAAGTGTGTAAGCCAACGATTGGCTCGATCTTAGCTTCTTGCTGGGGTGATCACGTTCTTGAGCCTTCACTCGTCAGTTTGCAAGATACGAACGACAACTTTCTTGGCAACATGCAAAAAGACGGCACTTATTCGGTGATCCCACGTATGGCTGGTGGTGAAGTCACACCGCAAGCACTTGCGGTGTTGGCGAATGTCGCTCAAGAATACAACCTTTACACCAAGGTTACTGGCGCGCAGCGTATCGGTTTATTTGGTGCTCAGAAAGACGATTTACCAGAGATTTGGCGCAAGCTGATTGATGCAGGATACGAGACAGGCCAAGCGTATGCGAAAGCACTGCGCATGGCGAAAACGTGTGTAGGTAGCACATGGTGTCGTTTTGGTGTGCAAGACAGTGTTGGTTTAGGTGTTCTGATTGAAAATCGTTACAAAGGTATTCGCACCCCACACAAAATGAAATTTGGTGTTTCAGGTTGTACCCGTGAGTGTGCGGAAGCGCAAGGTAAAGATTTGGGTATCATTGCCACCGATGCTGGTTGGAATATGTATGTATGTGGTAACGGTGGTATGAAGCCTCGTCATGCTGATCTTCTGGCTTCTGATTTAGATGAAGCCACTTTGCTGAAATACATTGACCGCTTCATGATGTTCTACATTCGCACCGCCGATAAATTACAACGCACCTCGGTTTGGTTAGACAACTTAGACGGTGGTGTCGATTATCTTCGCGAAGTGATCGTTGAAGACAAACTTGGCATTAACGACCAGTTAGAAGCGGACGTTGCAGAACTTATTGCCAACTACCGCTGCGAGTGGGCTGATACCATCAACAGCCCACAACAGTTGAAGCGTTTTTCGCACTTTATTAACTCTGATTTGCGTGATGACAATGTGGTTTTTGTTGCCGCACGTGAACAGCATCGTCCGGCCAGTCATAGCGAAAAATACCCACAAGCGAAAGGCGATATCCTGCATGTTGCTATTGGCAATCAAGCGACATCAACCGTTGGGGAGAAATAAACATGGTGAGCAATAAAGTATTCCAAGCAGTGTGTGACATTACTGATATCACCCCTGGTACTGGTGTGTGTGCATTAGTTAATGGTGAACAAGTCGCTATCTTTCGTCCGGCGCAAACTGAAGAAGTTCTGGCTATCAGCAACATGGATCCATTTGCGCACTCTAATGTGTTGTCACGCGGGCTCATTTGTCAGCATCAAGATCAGTTGTGGGTAGCAAGCCCACTTAAAAAGCAGCGTTTTAATCTAGTGACGGGGCTGTGCATGGAAGATGAACGCTTTAGCGTAAAAACTTACACCGTACGGGTCATGAAAGGCGTTGTTGAAGTTGCAGCGTAATCTTAAGGTCAGCGAGATTTAATAGCGAGAAGGCTTCTTGCTCACCATCCATTTACGGTGATGTTCAAAGAGCAGGAAGCCTTTGTCTATTCAATTTCATTTTTTAATTTTAACTTTTGTGACAATAAGGACCATTATGTCTTACGTAAAACCTGCTGACTTTGTACAAACTATGATTAATGCTGGCGAAAGCAAAGTATTTATGTCAACGCGCGACACTATTATCCGTGGCATCATGGCGGGGGCGATTTTGGCCATCGCTGTTGCGGTTGCAATAACCGCTGCTGTACAAACCGGAGTGCCAATTGTGGGTGCTTTGGTCTTTCCTGTTGGTTTTTGTATCTTAAACTTAATGGGTTTTGATCTTTTAACCGGTGTATTTGCTTTAGCACCTTTGGCTTTATTTGAAAAACGTCCTGGTGTAACCAAAGCCGGCATTTTACGTAACTGGGGATTAGTTGGTCTTGGTAACTTAATTGGCGCAGTATCGGTTGCTTTTCTTGTGGCTCTCACCTTCACTATGAATTTTAGTATGGAGCCTGGTGCGGTTGGCCAAGCGTTTATTAAAGCTTCTACCTCGCGCACTTTGGGTTTTGCAGAGCATGGTCTTAATGGTTGGATTACGGTATTTGTGAAAGGTATTTTGTGTAACTGGATGGTGTGTTTAGGTGTTGTTGGCGCTATGACATCAACCACAGTGAGCGGTAAAGTGGTTGCAATGTGGTTACCTATTTTTATCTTCTTCGGTTTGGTTTTTGAGCATGCGGTAGTGAACATGTATCTGTTCCCACTTGGTATGATGCTCGGGGCTGAATTTACCATTGGTGATTGGTTGGTGTGGAACCAAATTCCAGCTACGTTAGGTAACTTAGTTGGTGGTTTACTATTTACAGGTTTAAGCCTTTATATTACCCACGGTAAGACGCTTCCTCAGCGCAACGCGGCGTAACGACATATTACAAGAGAGGTTCGTCCTCTCTTGTGCATCGTATTCATTCTTCTTACCGCTAAGTAAAGGTATCATTCATGACAAACATCGTGACCTCTTGTGGTTTTGTTTCTTTAGTTGGCGCAGGTCCAGGCGATCCTGATCTATTGACGGTAAAAGGTTTGCGAGTGATAAGCCAAGCACAAGTCGTGGTATATGATCGATTAGTCTCACAACAGATTTTGGATCTCGCTCCTAAAAATGCAGAGATGATTTATGTCGGTAAGCAGCTCGATTTTCATTGTGTACCGCAAGATCAGATTAACCAAGTTCTGGTCGATAAAGCTAGGGAAGGTAAAAAGGTCGTCCGCCTAAAAGGCGGTGATTCGTTTATTTTTGGTCGAGGTGGTGAAGAGCTCGAAACGCTAGCTGAAAATGATATTGCCTATGAAGTGGTGCCTGGAATTACCGCCGCTATGGGGTGCACTTCTTACGCTGGGATTCCACTGACGCATCGTGACCATGCTCAAAGTGTTCAGTTCATTACGGGTCATTTGCAAAAAGATGGCTCAGAGATCAACTGGCGATGTTTAGCGCAAGACAATCAAACCTTGGTTTTTTATATGGGGTTAAAACAGTGCCCTAATATCACACGTAACTTGTTGGATGCTGGTCTGAGTGCAGAGACCTCTTGCGCCATTATTGAACGAGGCACAACCCCTTTACAGCGCGTTTTTAGCGGGTCTCTCAACCAATTGCCAGATTTAGCACAACAAGCCGAAAGCCCTGCATTGATCGTGGTCGGGAGTGTGACCAGTTTGCACGACAAATTGAAATGGTTTAGCGTATAATGCACTCAATTTGCAAAACAGCGGCGATGATAGGCCGCTGTTTTCGTTTCTGCTTGAGAGAAAACAGATGGAAAAAGTCGCTATTTTGGTCGACGTACAAAACGTCTACTACACCTGCAAAGAAAAGTACCGCCAGAACTTTGATTACAACCAGTTTTGGTACGTAGCTACTCATGGTCGTGAAGTGATCAAAGCTAACGCCTATGCGATTGCTAGCCAAGATCCAAAGCAACGTCAGTTTCACCATATTTTGCGTGGGATTGGTTTTGATGTGCAACTCAAACCATTTATCCAGCGTCGTGATGGTAGTGCAAAAGGGGATTGGGATGTTGGCATTACACTTGATGCGGTTGAATTAGCAGAGCAAGCTGACGTGATTGTCTTGGTGTCGGGTGATGGAGATTTTGAGCTATTGGTTGAACGCATTAAACAGCGTTTTAACAAACGAGTGGAAGTATATGGTGTGCCAAGGCTGACGGCTCAAAGTTTGATTGATGTCGCCAGCCGATTTGTTCCAATAGAGCAAGACTTACTGTTGTGATTCGCTTTCAGCAGTGACGGCATTAGTGTGCTGTTCGGTGTGCGTTGTTTCTGATGCTGTAGCTTGCTCTGCTTCTAATTTTGCTCGTTCAGCTTTAGAAATGTAACGTGGTTTGTTGCTAGGGTGCAGCTTAGCATTTTTCTTTTTAAGGTGTTTCTTCAGCGCTTGGTTGATTTTCTTTTTACGGTTCATAATGTGTGCTCTTTAACGGTGAATCATTGGTTCACAAGGAACAAGGTGGCGCAGGATACTTGTTTTTTGGTGTGAACTCAATGGAGGGATAGGGAATGAAAAAGCCGATAAGTGATCTTTTAACGGGCAAGCTACTTACAGAGTTTCGCACGGTGAAATCAATGTTAGAGATATACTGCCAGCGTCATCATGATGTGCAACAAGGTTTGTGTGATACTTGCAAAGCGCTGCTTGATTACGCTGAAATTCGATTGGATCGCTGTCCATACGGTCAACACAAACCCACTTGTAACCAATGCCCAATTCATTGCTATAAACCTGAGCCAAAAGAACAGATGAGATTGGTGATGCGTTACTCAGGACCAAGAATGCTATTACCACACCCTATATTAGCTATTCGGCATCTGTTACATGAAAAAAAGGCCATCCCTGCAAAACCAAAAGCGCACCTTTCAAATCGTCATCAACGATTGAAAAATGCGCCGTCCAGTAAGCCATCAGTTGAATAAGAGTAGGATTATTCGCCTGCAACCCATTGACGTTTGGTCTTCATACTTGCCATTAACATATAAAGACAGGTTGTCAGTAAAGCAACCAGTAGATAGCCCATCAGACCTTGCGAACGTTGCATAAACCAATCAGCAATCAGTGGCCCAGAAACAGACCCAATACTGTAGCTAAAAAGCATGACTTGTGTGGCTGATACAATGTAATTTTCATCCAGTTTGTCGCAGCCTAAATTAATGGCGATAGGGTAAAGAGCGAAAGTCGCCATTCCCAACACAAACAGACTGGCTGCCAACATCATGATGCCCGATTGCAATAGAGTCATGGCAATTGCTGCCGACCCAAGCAAGCAAAACATTGCCATCAGGAGTGTGCGGCCCATAAATTTAGATAGCCAAGGAACCATAGGTTGAACGGCCATGCCACCTAATACCACCAAAGCCATGAGGCTGCCTAAGTCAGTATGATTGATGCCACGTAATTCAAGTTCGATTGGCATTAAGCCATATATTGCACCAAGCGTTAAGCCAGAAACAGCACAGCCAAGCAAGGCGGCATGGTTAAGTTTGAAAACCTGTTTTAGTGACAAACTTGATGAGTGTTGAGTCGAAGGTTGATCAGAATCACCGTAGATTAATACTGTGCTCGCAATAAGTAATAAAGTAATGATGGCAATGAACGGTACGCCGCCGGATACTCCAAGGTAGCCAATGCCTAGTTGACCAAGTGCTGTGCCACCATAAAGTGCCGCCATATAAATACCTAAGCGTTTAGCTCGGCCTTTTTCATCACCGTGCATTAGCCAAGATTCAACCACAACAAAAACGCCAGCAACTGCAGCGCCAGCAATAAAGCGTGCTACTAACCACACTTCTGCGATGTGCATAGCAGGTAAAGCGATGATGGTGAGCATCAGGGCAACAAGACACCAAACAAATGCGATGCGATGTCCAACGCGGTTAACGAAAGGTTCCACCACTAATGCGCCAAGCAGTAGTCCCGCATAAAAGGCGCTAGCCAACCAACTGGCAAGCGAGCTTTCTAGCCCGTAATGAGGCAACATCAACGGGATCATACTCATTAGATAACCTGATGCTATCGCATAGAGCGACAGCGCAATAACAGGTACAGAGATGCGTGGAGAAGACACGTTAGCAGTGATGTTGTCCAATGACTTTGCCTCAAAATCAAAAAATAAAAGGAGGTGATTTCGGGCGAATATGGAGTTGATAGTGAAAAAGGTAAAACGAAAAATTGTGTTCTTAACGATTAATTTTATTAATCGTTGTCGTAAGGGAAGAAAACGAGCATAAAGTTGGCATAAATAATCAAATAATGCCAACTTTATTTGTGTTTTTAGAAGCTTTTTACTTAGTCAAAGCTTGGTTTAGCCATTGATTAAATTGACTTTTTGGTAGGGCGCCATTAATAACCTCTACTTTTTGACCATTTTTGAAGAGCATAACAGTTGGAATGCTGCGGATTTGATATTTTGCCGCGAGATTTTGTTGACTTTCTGTGTCAACTTTTACAAAACGCACATTACCTTTATGCTCTGTAGCAACATCAGAAAATACAGGAGTAAATCCAACGCATGGATTACACCACGGAGCCCAAAAATCGACTACCACAGGTTGGTTGCTTTTCAATAGGGCCGCAAAATTTGCTTCAGTGCCTTCGATGGGCGCACCGTCAAGCAATGACGCTTGGCATTTGCCGCAGTTAGGGCTGTCAGATACACGTTCTAACGGGACGCGATTAACACCGTGACACGCAGGGCAACGAGTATTAAATGTAGACATGATGACCTCTCTTTCCTTTTTCTAATTGTATATTGCTGACCATAAATTTAACGCTTGAGCAAAAGCACGTATACTAATTAATATTGCAAAGGCCTTTTTTCGCTCAGCTACCTTTCATAGGGCGAGTGCTTATTTAATTGAAAGTCTTTTGATCGCCTTAGAAAATACAACAAAAACAGGTTAATAATGACAAAATTTTATGCCGAAATTACAGGTTGGGGAAAATGTCTTCCGCCTGCAGAGCTCTCCAACCAAGATCTTAGTACGTTTCTAGAAACTTCAGATGAGTGGATCCGAACGCGTACTGGTATTGAAAATCGCCGCATTAGTCATGTCAATACTTCTGATATGGCCACCGTTGCCGCTCAACACGCTATTGCCTGTGCGGGCATTGATGCTTCGGAGATTGATCTTATCATCATCGCGACGTGTTCACCTGATTCGCTCATTCCCAATATCGCCTCGAAAGTGCAGCAAAATCTTGGTATTAAAAGCGCGGCTGCTTTTGATTTGAACGCCGCGTGCACTGGGTTTGTGTATGGTTTAGAAACCGCCACCCGCTTAATTCAATCGAGTCACTACCGCCATGCTTTAGTGGTGGGTGCAGAGCGTTTGTCTTTTTATATCGATTGGACCAAGCGTGATACCGCTGTGTTGTTTGGTGATGGTGCTGGGGCGGTTGTGCTGAGCAAAACAGAGCAAGAACTAGGTTTGCAAGAGGCTCAAATTGGTTGTGATGCGGAAGGGCGAGACATTCTCGCTGTGCCTAAATTTGGTTCATCAATGGACCGTTTTGCTGCTGACAACGGTTACTGGGATTTTGACTTTGTAGGTAAAGAAATCTTCAAACGAGCGGTAAGAGGAATGGGGGCGGCAGCGCAAACGGTATTGTCACGTTCTGATCTTTCAACCGATGATATTGATGTTGTGATCCCTCACCAAGCCAATGTGCGTATTATTCAAACGCTTTGTGATTTGTCGGGCATTAGCCAAGATAAAGCTTTCGTTAATATTCAACACTATGGTAACACCTCTGCCGCGACGGTGCCGATTGCACTGTGCGAAGCGGTTGAGCAAGGCAAGATCAAAGCGAATGATAACTTGCTTGTTGCTGCCTTTGGCGCAGGGTTGACGTGGGGGGCTGGGTATATCAAATGGGGGCAACGCGTGACACCAATTGCTCAAAGTAATGCTGTTTTAACTGAGTGTGAGTCAACGGCGTTAGAGCTGTTAGCCAATGCCATAGAGCATTGCCAATTACGCCCTTTAGCAAGTAAATAAAACTAAAAAGTCATTGAAAAGGCCAGACGCGATTGCAGTCTGGCTTTTTTGTTACTGCGTTTAAGCAATCGCCATCGCTAATAAGCTGATGGGGTGGATAGTCTCTAGAGCGGTATTCTCCTCGATTTGCCATTTGCACGTTTCGCAATCAGTAATGGCATAGTCTGCTTGAGAGGCTTTGATCGAATCAAATAAATGCGATCCAATTTTCATTGATACATCATAGTTTTCTTCTTTAAAACCGTAGGTTCCGGCTAAGCCACAGCACTCACTGTCAAGCACGATCAGTTCTAACCCAGGGATCATCTTTAACAGTTCAATGGTAAACATAACATTGCCGCTACGCTCTAGGTGGCAAGGGGTGTGATAGACCACTTTTAAGTTTACCGGTTTCATTCTGGGCGCATTGCCACTCATGAATTCTTTGAGTAAAAAGCGGGTGACATATTCAATTTTATTGACCACCTTACTATTATCAACGCCTAAAACATGTGGGTATTCTTGTTGTAAAGTGAATGAGCAAGTCGAAGAAGTCGACAGTACCGAGGTTTGACGATCTAACACCGCGGTTTCAATATTCTTCACATTCAATAATGCGTTTTTGCGAGCCTTATCGTGAAAACCGTTGGCAATTAGTGGCACGCCGCAACACTTCTCATTATCCAACAAACGTACACCAATATTCATCGCATTCATCACGGCAACGAAATCTTTGCCTAGTTGAGGATGGTTGTAATTCACATAGCAGCCGTGGAAATAACTAACTTGGCGTGTATAAAGAGGCTGACGAGTGCAGTTTTGTTTGAACCAACGACGAAATGTACCATGCGAATATTTAGGTAGTGATTTATGGTCGTGAACGCCAATGGTTTTATGCATCACTTTTTTAACTAGTGGCATAGAGGTAGCGACGTTAACAATTGGCGCAAATGGTGTAGCCAATGTCCCGAATAAATCGGTGTGGCTGAGCACGTAATCGCGCACCAATTTTGGACTGAATGATTTCTTGCCGTGCTTACCACGAGCAACGGCAATGATATCGCCGATCTTAACACCTGATGGACAAGCGGTTTCGCAACGTTTGCAGTTAGTACACAGCTTCAGTAAGTCATCGTAATATTCTGCACTTTTTATCCGTAGGCGTTCACCGTCCGGTCCGCACTGTTTTGGCCCTGGATAAAGAGGGTTCGCTTTCGCTACGGGGCAATACACAGTGCATACGGTGCATTTGATGCACTGATCAAATGAGGTGTTTTTAGGTGCAGCTTCGATAAAAGAGGTTGTCATGCTAAAGCCTCCTCAATGGAGTTTTTTGTCTGTGATTGGGCGATAATCTGCGATGTGGCGTGATAAGCACTCGCAATGGCAACCCCTCCGCCACTGCCTTCAAAAACAGGGTCATAGCCACCAAGCATTGAGCCACAGCAGTATAAGTTTTTGATCACAGTCCCTTGATGTATCGGATTTAAATGGTGGTTAGTTTCTACACCAAAGGTCATAAATGGATGTGATTGCTGGGCAAAGAATGCGTTATTTCGCCACTGAGTACGATCACTGACGCTGTTTACTTGCAACTGGAAAATCGGTTCAGAAACGCCATTATGCGAAGCGGATAAACCTTGACTGAAATAACTGCCTGTCGCCATTACAAAGTGATCCGCTTGAATAGGCATATCGGTGAGGTTTTGTGTATGAATCGCGGTGAGCTTGTCACCTTCAAACTCCCCATTCACGACTTTGTCACCTTTAAGATGAATACCGCCCATTGTTAAAAAGGCCCGACTTAGCGATTCTTCAATGCGAATCCCCATTAATGATGGCGGCATAGTGGGTACTTCATGCAGTTGTAGATTGGTTGCTAATTTGAGTTTGTTTAATAAGGTTAGCCCGTCACCGTTACCCATAATGGCGGGTAAAATGACAAGATCTTGCGTGTTGGCGTAGCGCATTAACTGGTCACAGAAACTGGTCCATGCTTGAGGCTGTTTTAATAGACGCGCAATATCGATTGAACGTAATTCGTTCGGGTTATGGCGAAGAGTTTCAAAACCAGGAATGGTCACTTGAATGATTTCGCTTGGTATCTCTTTAAATTCAGGTAGATGACTTAAGTTACCTTGCAACATCTGTGGTTGAAAGTCCCGGTAACCTTCAATCGCAAGCAAAATAATACGCTTAAACGGTGCTATGGTTTTGTGTTGATATACATAAGGTTGCGATAGCCAAGTGGCTTTCAGCGTGCCCATTGGCGTGATACGGTAATGGTTACTGCTGTCGGCCTGATGAGTTAATGGCATTCCTCGTTGTTGCAGCGTTTTTTGGAACCACAATAAGCTATTTTGTGTTATCTCAGCGCCAATTTTACTGTAAGGATGACTAGGTGCTTGTTTTGCTAGCTCTTTCATGGCTAAAAAAGGTGCGTCTACCGGCTGGCCTGAAGGTAATTTACCCAGAACATCAATCGAGCCTGAAGAAAAATGCAACGCACTCTGGCCTTGGCTAATTAACGCTGTCTTAAGGCCTGCTTGAAGGCAACGAATTCCAGCACTATAGCCTGCGATGCCTCCACCAATAACTGTGACGTCGTACTTAATCATAACGTCTCCTCATTTTCATTCTTGTATTGCTGCTCTGGGATATCATTAGCCCCGAACAAACCTTCGTAAATCCAATAACTGAATTCTGCCTCACGCAGAGCATCTCCCCAAAAAATGGGTTTAATACCTTTCCAACGTTCTTCTAAAAATTCAACCAACAACTGACTGGATTGCTGACCAGATACATTGCCATATTCATTAAATAAGCTGGCCGCTCGATAGCTGCATAATTCACCTTGGCAAGGGCCCATTCCTAAACGTGTACGACGACGCAAGTCGACCAAATTGTTCACGTCGAGCTGCTTAATGGCGTATTCAATTTCACCAGCGGTCACCATTTCACATTCACAAATGATGGCTTGGCTTTTTACATCATCTGTCAGGAAGTTTTTAGCACGCTCACCGTGTCGGTAGATGGCTGACTCATAGATAGGTTTGGCAATGCTGGCGGTTTTTTTCACTTGCTTTGGCGTTTCATTTGAACCAGGCAGTGGGCGAGTGTGGGTTTCACAAGCCGTCGTATTGCCCAGTTTTTTGGCAACTAAATCGGTTGCCCATTCAGCCATTAAACGGTAAGTCATTAATTTACCGCCAGTAATTGTAGTCAGCCCTTTCAAACCATCACGTTGTTGGTGATCAAGTAGCACGATACCACGGCTGATATTACGACCGCTGCCATCATCATCTACTGATACGAGTGGACGTACGCCAGCATAAGCACGCAATACCCGGGTGTTCGCCATGATTGGTGCAAGTTTAGCGCCTTCAGCAAGGAGGACATCAACCTCTTTCTCTGTGACATGCAAATTGTCGATTTGGTCGTAATCAATATGTTCAGACGTGGTGCCGATAAGTGAAATGGTATCACCAGGAACAAGAATGTCGGCATCTGACGGCTTGCGGCAACGGTTAATCACTAAGTTATTGATGCGGTAATCTAAAATGAGTAACGAACCTTTGGCGGGAAACATTTTAATGTTGAGATCGGCATATTCGCAGATGTTTTGACCCCATATTCCCGCGGCGTTAATGACTTCTTTAGCGAAGATCTCGTATTGTTGGTGAGTGTTAAGCTGTAAGCAACGCACACCCAAAATTGTATCACCTTGGCGAATGAGCGAAGTGACAATTGTTTTGTTGAAAATTCGGGCGCCATGTTCTTTGGCGTCTAAAACGTTGGAAGCACACAAACGAAAAGGGTCAAGCGTACCATCGGGCACTTTTACCGCACTAATCAGGTTGGGGTTTACGTGCGGCTCGAGTTTCAGCGCCTTTTTGGCTGAAAGTTGCTCCGTGGCGATACCCGCCTCACTGCATTTTTGAATAAAAGTACTTTGAAAATTCAGGTCGTCTTCAGGCAACGTAATGAACAAGCCATCGGTATTTTCAACACAATGCCTAGCGATATTTTTTAAAATTTGATTTTCTTGGATACATTCTTTGGCTGACTCTGGGTCTGTTACTGCGTAGCGTGCTCCAGAATGCAGCAAACCATGATTGCGTCCAGTCGTGCCCGATGCAATATCATCTTTTTCTAGCAAAATACAATTAATACCACGCAGCGCACAGTCGCGCATAATTCCAGTACCGGTTGCTCCGCCACCAATGATGACGACATCGGTTTCAAATCGGGTTGCTGTGGTCATGGTGAAACCTTATTCGATGAAAAACTTACATTCAGTGTGGCATTTTTTGTCATAAATGTTCGATATGTTGCTCACAAAAGTTCGAACGAACTATAAGTTGTATGTTTAATCGATGGGATTAATGAAAGTTTGGTGATGGATGTCAAAATGGAAAATTAATTAACATTTTTACTGTTAATGATTTAACAACTTGGTCTGTTTTGAACGTGATATGCGCTTATGAGCAGCTCAAATTACTGACGGTTAACTTGCTATTGAAAATGATGAATTATCTACTTCATGCTTTATTCTACGTATTATCCGTGATGTTAATTAGTATTTGCTTAAGTTTATGGAGGTTTGTACTGTTCATCCGTATGGGTGATAAGATCAAAATAATGAGTTAATTAACAAAATTGGATATTTGAAGTAACAAAATTGTGCTCGAACGCTCATAAATGTTGATTTTTTATTTTCGCGATACGAAAAGTGTGCAAAATGTGTCTCACACAGAAATCGTGTACATAAAAATAAACAAGGACACTTACTATGACTCGAACAAAACAACATACTCTTCTAGGAGAGTGTATCGCGGAGTTTATCGGCACCGGATTGCTGATCTTTTTCGGTGTAGGCTGTGTTGCGGCGCTGGTACTAACTGGTGCGCAATTTGGTCAATGGGAAATCAGTATCATGTGGGGCTTAGGCGTCGCCATTGCTATCTACTGTACTGCAGGGGTTTCTGGCGCACACATTAACCCGGCTGTTACTATCGCATTAGCTGCATTTCATGGCTTTGATAAAGCGAAAGTTATTCCTTACATTATCGCGCAAATGCTTGGTGCATTTTGTTCTGCCGCACTGATTTATAGCTTGTACAGTAACCTTTTTACCGATTACGAAATCGCACACAATTTTGTACGTAGCAGCCAAGAAGCGCTAGCCACTGCGGGTATTTTCTCTACTTATCCAAATGCATCTCTTTCCTTTACTGGTGCGCTCGCTGTTGAATTTGTCATAACCGCTGTATTAATGTTTGCAATTTTGGCGTTGGGTGATGAAAACAACGGTGCGCATCGTAATGCGATGAACCCACTATTTATTGGCATTTTGATTGCGGTTATTGGCGGTTCATTAGGCCCACTAACTGGTTTCGCGATGAACCCTGCTCGTGACTTTGGCCCTAAATTATTTGCTTACTTAGCCGGTTGGGATTACGCCCTGACAGGTGCTAAAGATATCCCATACTTTATTGTTCCTATTGTAGCGCCAATCGCTGGTGCCTGTTTTGGCGCTTGGGCATATCCTAAATTCATTGGTGCTTATCTACCCGTTGTTGGTGTAGGTTGTACCATTCCAAATCAATGTGATGATGTAGAAGAAAGCGAACAAGCACACATCTAACATTAAAATAACTATAACAATCGATATGACGATTAACGTGAAATAAATAAGGAAACGACCATGACTGAGCAGAAATACATTGTTGCCCTAGACCAAGGTACAACCAGCTCACGCGCTGTTGTGTTGGACCACGATGCCAACATTGTGAGTGTTTCTCAGCGTGAATTCACTCAGATCTACCCTCAAGCTGGGTGGGTTGAGCACGATCCTCTAGAAATTTATGCAACTCAAAGTTCTACGCTTGTTGAAGCTCTTGGTAAGGCTGGTATTCGCAGCGATGAAATCGCAGGTATTGGCATCACCAACCAACGTGAAACTACCGTAGTATGGAACAAAGAAACGGGTAAACCCGTTTATAACGCGATTGTTTGGCAATGCCGTCGCACGGCTTCGATCTGTGAAGAATTGAAAAAACGTGATGGTTTGGAAGCGTACATTCGTGACAATACAGGCCTTGTGTTAGACCCATATTTCTCAGGCACGAAAGTGAAGTGGATTTTGGATAACGTCGAAGGAGCAAGAGAAGACGCAGAAGCTGGCAAATTATTGTTCGGCACGATTGATACCTGGCTAGTATGGAAAATGACTCAAGGGCGTGTCCATGTCACAGACTACACCAACGCATCACGTACCATGCTTTTCAATATCAATAACTTGCATTGGGATGAGAAAATTTTAAAAGAGTTTAATATTCCACTCGCAATGATGCCTGAAGTGAAAAAATCTTCAGAAGTTTATGGTCAAACGAATATTGGTGGTATTGGCGGTACGCGTATTCCAATTGCAGGTATTGCTGGTGACCAACAAGCAGCGCTTTATGGCCAAATGTGTGTTGAAGCAGGTCAGGCGAAGAATACCTATGGAACGGGCTGTTTCTTATTGATGAACACTGGTAAAGAGAAGGTGACTTCTCATAATGGTTTGTTAACCACGTTAGCTTGTGGGCCATCCGGTGAGCCTGCATATGCGCTTGAAGGCGCGGTGTTCATGGGGGGGGCTTCGATTCAATGGCTACGTGATGAACTGAAGCTGATTTCTGATGCCCATGACTCTGAATACTTCGCAACCAAAGTTGACACTTCTAATGGTGTATACGTGGTACCAGCCTTTACTGGTCTTGGCGCACCATATTGGGATGCTTATGCCCGCGGTACGATTGTTGGTTTAACGCGTGGTGTTAACTCGAATCATATCATCCGAGCCACACTAGAGAGTGTTGCTTATCAAACTCGTGATGTACTTGATGCAATGCAAGCTGACTCGGGAATTAAACTGTCGGCTCTGCGTGTTGATGGTGGTGCTGTAGCTAATAACTTCTTGATGCAGTTCCAAGCGGATGTGCTTGATACAGAGGTTCATCGTCCTAAAGTGACCGAAGTTACAGCGTTGGGCGCTGCATATCTTGCCGGTTTGGCGGTTGGCTTCTGGGGAAGTCTCGATGAGTTAGCTAATAAAGCGGTGATTGATCAGACATTCATACCTCATCAAGATGAAGAGAAAAGAGCACGTCGTTATAGAGGTTGGAAGCGTGCAGTGAACTGTGCACAAGCCTGGGCAACTGAACACGACGAAGAATAACCCCCTAATTGCCTCTATGTGTCCCCCGCTAGAGGCTTTTTTAAATGGTACTAAAATAAAAATGCTCTGCCTGTTAAGGCAGAGCATTTTTCACACGTCGATTTTAAATGCGTTCTATTGCTTATTTACGCGGCATTTTTCGCTTCAGCTGTTTTTTTTTCCTGTTGCATTTTGACCAGGAAGTAGACATTAACACAAGCGATAAAGCTATTAGTTAAGACGACTGGCCATGCATCAATCATCAAGCCGTAAGCGGTAAACAGCGCACAACCCACGAAGTTAAGAATACGTAGCTTAACGATATCTTTCATAGTGAGAGATATGGCTACCATGATCGAAGCAGCATAACCTAAAATTTCAATCACGTTCATTTCCATAATTTGACCCTTTTTAATATGCCGAACAGTGTCAGTGTCGGTACCAATCTTCTCGTCGTGAGATAATTGAGGAAGCTCCCTGCCTCGAATGGTCATAATTGTTTAACTGTGTATAAATATAGCAATAGCTAATCTGTGATGAAAGGCTCAAAATCAGGTTCGGTGAAGGTTAGCGATTACGCAAACGTTTAATGCCTCTCACATAAAAATAATCACAGCTTTTGTTGATATAATTATTGATTGATTTTGTGAATTATTCAAAAAAGAAAAACCCGCATTAAAGCGGGTTTTAAAAGATAGAAAAGCGTTCGCTTTATTTCTTACCTTGTGTCATCTGTTTATCTTGATTAGTCAGTTCGCTAATACGACGACTGATGTCACGGCGTTCTTTTGAAATCTCTGCACTTTTAATGATGTGATCATCAACGCGATCTTCATAATCGGCTTTCATGTTAGTGACGATTTCCATGATTTCCTGATAAGTCATGTTAGGTTTGATGTAATCAAGCAGGTTCTCTAAAAGTTCTACTCTTTTACGGTTGTCGCGAACTTTTTTTTCGTTGTCTAGCAGTTCACGCTTTAGCTTGTTTTTACGGCGAGCTTGGCTAACGATTTCAAATACAATACTCATAAGTTCTCTTCCTAGCTTAAATGTAGACTGCCAATGATTAAATCATATTGGGCGGCCTCGTAACAGTCTTTAGATCAATCCTAGCGTTAACTTGACCAATAAATAGCCACACTAACGACTAGTGATTGTACTGATAAGGTTTTGCGCTATATGATGTGCGCTTCAGATGACAATGTAATTATATAAAGATGCAACTTTCAGAAATTGTAGTACCACAAATTGAGTACGCACCAGAAGAGTCACATCATAATGTCAAATTGCGCGAAGCTTATGTTAGTGAGCGTGAAAAACTAGAAATGACTGAATTAGAGCTAAGCCGCGCTAAAATAGTGATGATTGATGAAAATGGGAATGTGACCCGTATTTCACTGTTGCTAGAGCATTGAGCGTGGTGATAATAAGGGAATCCCCCTTAGAAGAAGGAAATGATAATGAATATTGAGCTTTCTCCCCTTGAAGCAAGGATCATTGGTTGTTTGATCGAAAAAGAAGTCACAACTCCGGATTATTACCCATTAACCCTCAATAGTTTAACTACTGCTTGTAACCAAAAAAGTAACCGTGAACCAGTATTATCTTTAAGCGATGCAGAGGTACAAGATGCCGTTGAAGGCTTGGTTGCTCGTCGTTTAGTTAGCGATGAAAGTGCATTCAATAGCCGGGTAAGTAAATTTCAGCACCGTTTTTGTAACACCGAATTTGGTGACCTAAAACTGACGGAGCAAGAACTTGGATTAGTCTGTTGTATGTTGTTGCGTGGAGCACAAACACCAGGGGAATTACGCACTCGTACTGCTCGTTTATGTCATTTTACGGATGTAAAAGAAGTCGAAGCGGTATTGGATAGCCTAGCTAGTCGTGAGTCTGGAGCTTTGGTCGTAAAATTACCTCGTGAAGCTGGTAAGCGTGAGTCACGCTACCAACATTTGTTTTCGGGTGAAGTTGACTTAGACGCTTTTTCACAAGCCAATAGCGTTGTATCGACTGACGCTGATACGTCTCGCATTGATGAATTAGAGCAAGAAGTTAATGCATTAAAAACTGAATTGGAAGATTTAAGAACGCTAGTTGAAAGTTTAATCTAAGCAATGCCTGAATCGTACGATATGAGTTCTAATTGGTGGGTGTATTTGATTAGGACTCGTCATCAGTCGTTGTACTGCGGTATTACGACTGATATTAAAAGACGTTTCGCCCAGCACCAAGCGGGTAAAGGTGCTAAGGCATTACGTGGCAAGGGGCCGTTGCAATTGGTGTGGTCACAGAGTTTAGGGGGCAGTAAAAGCCACGCTCTCAAAATTGAGCTAGCGATAAAAAAGCTCAACAAACGACAAAAAGAACAGTTGGTCATAACCCAAGAACCGTTTTATTTTCCGACAGATCTCCCTTCCTAAGTCAAAATGAGAGCTGCATCCTCTAATTTTGTGTCTGAATTGTAAAACTGTATTAACCTTGTTCATAGGACGACTAAAACAAGGTTGATAATGATGGATACATACAAAAAATGGTCTGTGGTAGCATTGCTTATATTGTCTTCGGCATCTGTACAATCGGCGAATACAGTAGCCGATGCGCGCGGTAATGGCATGGGGAATACTGGCGTCACAACCGCGGACTACTTAATTGCTCCGTTTTATAACCCAGCACTGGTTGCAGTCTACCGTGACCGCGATACTTTTGGTGTGCTTTTCCCTGCAATTGGTGCAACTGCAAGAGATCCTGACAAAAGCCTTGAGACAATTGACGACTTACAAGACAGCATCAAGACTTTCGAAAACACCAGTAACCCAAATCAGAGTAATGTTACACAACTGAACAGTTACCTAGATCAATTAGCTGATGATAAACCTTTGGCGGTTTCTGCTGGTGTTGGCATGGCGGTCGCTGTTCCACTCGATGTTTTGTCGCTGAATATTTTTGCACGTGGCTACGCTGAAGTTATTTCTCGGTCAGACATTGCTGCCAATGGTGGCGACAGTATCGCTGCTGTTGAAAACCGCTACCAAAACTCAACGGTTGACTTAATTGCGTTTGGTTATTCTGAATTTGGTGTGGCCATGGCTAAAATGTATATCTTGGCTGGTCAGCAATTGTCATTTGGTATTACCCCTAAAATTCAACAGCTTAGGACCTACAAGCAAACGGTTTCGGTCAAAGATTTTGACTTGTCAGATTATGATAAGAGTGAAACCAACGATAACGCTTTTAATCTCGATTTTGGTGCTATTTGGCTCATAGATAACTTTCGTATTGGTGTCGCCGTTAAGGACCTTTTTGCTCAGGAGTTGAAAACTATTGATGGCATCAGCGCCTATCAACTTGATACGCAGGTTACCTTCTCTGGTGGATACGTCACAGAATTATTTTCGGCTGCTATCGACATCGATGCGACTAAACAAGAGCGATTCAAAAATCTAAAAGATGACACACAATATCTACGTTTTGGGGTAGAAGGGAATGCTTGGGGTTGGGTGCAATTACGAGCCGGTTATGAAATGGATCTTGAAGATACATTAGATGATGCGTTTACTTTTGGTATTGGCATCAGTCCGGGGGATTTAGTGAGCTTTGATCTTGCAGGTAACTACGCGGGAGACAACCAATTTGGTGTTTCAGGTAATTTAGCTTTTACCTTTTAAATCGATCGGATAAATGGTGCTTGGTAATTGAGCAGTTATCAGTGCAAGCCAGTTTTTTTGAAGGCTTGCACTATCATTTGTATAACACATGTTTGATAATCAATACGATATGCTGCATTTTGTTTTGTGAAATATAAAACAGCAGCGTTTGTATATTTTATCAGGGTTAAGTCGATCATTATTTGTTTAAATTCTGAATCTGGTATAGAGAATTCCATGAAAAAAATTTTGCTCAATTTTTTAGTCTTAAGTTTTGCATTACTGATGACGGCTCAGGCTTCTGCTCAACTCTTAAATGGTTACTGGCAGTATCAAGAGTTTTTGGATCTGAATCCAGAGCAAAAAATTTTAACTAACAAGATGACTGAAACGGTCAGTCATGCTCCGATCCCACTTTCTAAAAAGCAAACCAAGCCAGTTAATATTTCGGTCGTGTACCCTGGACAGCAAGTTTCTGATTATTGGATCCGTAATATCAAAGCATTTGAAATGCGATTAGATGAATTAGGTATTAATTATCAAATTAATCAGGTATTTACTCGCCCTAATGTTGATATTCGCCAACAAAGCCTTTCTTTGATAGAAGCGATTAAAAATAAGTCCGATTATTTGATTTTCACCCTCGACACCACTCGCCACCGTAAGTTTATTGAGCAAATTCAAAGTGCTAAAAAAACTAAAATCATATTACAAAACATCACCACACCCTTGAAAAGCTGGGCTGATAGGCAACCTTTTATGTATGTGGGTTTTGATCATAAAACGGGTGCAATGCAGCTAGCGGATTACTATAAGAAAACAATACCGGCTCAAGGTTCTTATGCTGTGCTTTATTTTTCTGAAGGGTATGTAAGTGATGCTCGCGGTGATACGTTTATTCAAGAAATGACCCACGATGATAACTATCAGTTAGTCTCTTCCTTTTATACCAAGGCAACTCGCGAGAGTGCGTTTGATGCCACCATAGCTCTTCTTGAAAAAACACCACACATAGACTTTATATACGCTTGTGCTACTGATGTAGCATTAGGAGCTATGGATGCTTTGAAACTTCACCATAGAGAAGATATTAAATTAAACGGTTGGGGTGGGGGATCGGCTGAACTAGAAGCGATACAAAATGGAACGCTTGATGTCACTGTGATGCGTATCAATGATGATACAGGTATTGCGATGGCTGAAGCCATCAAGTGGGATCTAGAAGGTAAGCCCGTTCCGACAGTGTATTCGGGAGGTTTTGAAGTGGTCACCCAAGATGTTCCGCCTCAGCACATTGAAATGCTCAAACAACGTGCATTTCGTTACTCAGACCGTTAACGGTTGATCTGACGATGAGTTTAAGATCTAGCAGCGTTAAAAAAAAGCAGAAAATAGCCACTCTGATTACCAAGTCGGTTATCGCTGTGATCGGTATATTGACGTTGAGTGTGTTATTTCAAAGCTATCAGATCAGTAGCAATATCATTGCTCAAGAAGTGCAGCGAACAGCGGTACAAACTTCTCGTTTGATTCAAAATCTGTTTAATTTTCGACTTTCATTGTTACAAATTAATCAAGATAGCAGTGCAAAGAATGCTAATTTAGTGAAAGCCATCCGCCAAGACAGTAATCAATTATTGGATCTCTACTTTCTGGGAGTAGATCAGCTTGAACCTATCAATACTCCAGATATTCGCTTTATTTCGAATGTTGATGAGTTGATATGGGAAGATGGTAACGCTCAATTTTATGGTATAGCACGACTAGATTTAGCGAAAATGGCCCGTAAGATTGCGCTCAGTAGCAACTGGCATATGATTAAGTCTGGGTCGATTTATTTGATGGCTAGGCGTTCACCAATTATTGATTTGGTGTCTGGTGAAGTGGTTGGTTTACTGCATATTGCTACTGTATTGAATAATAATTTCATATTAGCTGAAACATTACGAGATGGCAGTAACTCAGAAAACTTACTCATTACGGCTGGTGAAAATATCTTAGCTTCAACGCTCAACGGCAATGAAATCTACTCTGAAAATGATGTGTTAGCTGATAGCATCAACCAAGATGATTTTGAAGAGCTTATCGTTAGTCGCACTAATTTGACGATTGAAGGTGTGCCTATTTATATTGATGTGCTCAGTGTTCAAAGTAATGAGAATGTACTCAAATTACGCGATAATTTCTATTTTTGGATGGTTTTCGCCTTAATTGCAATGGCGTGTATATCGGTGTTAACTCGCTGGTGGCTACACCGACGAGTTAAGAACGAAATCAGTAGTTTGATGATTTACACCCATAAGGCGGCAGAAATCGGTAGTTATGAGCTATTTTCAGGTTCTAAAATTTATGAATTTGATCATTTTGGACGAACGCTAGAGCACACTTTTAAGCTCCTGTCTGAGCAAGAAAAACAGTTTGAAGATCTGTTCAATTTCTCACTTTCCCCCATTATTGTATGGGACATCGACGGTCAACCGATCAAAATGAATCCGTCTGCGCAAAAGCATTTTATGCACCTGAATGAGAATCAGGAGTGTCTATTTGACGCTTTACAATTGGAACTACAACCTAAAATACGCCAAGCGGCGAAAGAAGAAACTTTCCGTGAAGTGAATGTAGAGGTGGGGAATAAAGTTTTCCGCTGGAATTTGTCGCCAATAGTGTTTGAACAAGAAATTGAATCGATCATTACCCAAGGACAGGACATTACGACCATTGCTGAAGCAGCCAAACAGAGTCGCCTTGCAAGGCAAGAGGCGGAAGAAACGGCCAGAATTCGTGCCGAATTCTTAGCAAAAATGAGTCATGAACTGCGAACGCCATTAAATGGTATTTTAGGGGTATCCCAATTACTCAAGCGAACCGTTCATAGCCAAGAGCAGCGTGAGCAAGTGGATGTGCTATGCAATAGTGGCGAGCATTTACTGGCGGTACTCAATGATATCCTCGATTTTTCTAAAATTGAACAAGGTCAATTTAGGATTCAAGAGGCTAATTTTAAATTGGTTGAAGTGATTTCTGCGGTTGAGAGTATCTACCGTCCACTTTGTGCAGCGAAAAAGATCGACTTCAAGATCGAAGGAAATATTGCATCAGATATGGTTATCCATAGTGACCAGGTGCGTTTAAACCAAATTCTTTTTAACTTGTTAAATAATGCAACCAAGTTCACCCATCAAGGTTCTATTTGCGTCGAATTTCTTCACAAGCAAGTCAACGATTTAGATTATCTGCACATTGCTTTGTCTGATACTGGCATTGGCATTAAAGAACAAGATCTTGAATCAATTTTTGAGCCCTTTATGCAAGCAGAATCGAATACAACTCGTGAATATGGAGGAAGTGGTTTAGGGCTTGCGATAGTGAAGAGTTTGGTTGAGATGTTAGGTGGTTGCATTAGCGTTGAAAGTCAATTTGGTGTGGGGACGCGGTTTTATATTGAGTTGCCACTTACCTTAGGTCATGCCTCCCATGATGCGTTTACTGCTGAAGGCGTACTGCCAAGCAACATGTTTGAAAGTACGATCAAAGTTTTACTTGTTGAAGATAACCATACCAACGCTTTTATTGCCCAAGCTTTTTGCAAGAAATATAAAATGGAAGTGATTTGGGTTGAAGATGGTCTACAAGCAATTGATTATTTGAAGGAGCATAGGGTAGACCTTATTCTCATGGATAACCAACTTCCATACTTAGGCGGTGTGGAGACTACACAATTGATTAAGTATGAATTGGGGTTAGATACGCCAGTTTATGCTTGTACTGCCGATGGCATGCCGTCAACCAGTGAAGCGTTTCTTAAGGCTGGCGCTGAGTATGTGATCGTCAAACCGATCAAAGAAAAAGCACTGCATGCTGCATTTAGTCACTTTCAGCAACAACGGGTTAATTTAAATCGTAACCTGAGAAGTTAAGCCTGCCATAAAAGAGTGTTCGAGCACTTCTTGTTTTAGTTCAGGTGTCATCTCGATTGGTTGTGTAAACTTAACACCAACCAAATATCCATTCTCGTGAGAACGAATGCTAATAATTTGGCTGGTTAAATCACTAGGTAGTAGCGGTGTTAAAGCTGACTTCACATTAATTATCGTTTCTTTTTCTAAGTCGTTAGTTGTTGTGATAAACAGAGCACACCCCGAAATGGAAAAGTCGACCAATTTTGCCTTTATTTTTCGTTCATTGTCAGTAATCGTAGCAGGAAGCGACAATTTATAACGTTCATGCTCTCGAATTGCTTTGGTTACAAAGTGGTTGGGGAAGCGAATGAAAAATAACCCAATAGGTTTGGACATCGAGCGAATGATTGTCGATTTAAACGCAAGAATATGGCCAAACTCAGTGTCACAGATACCACGAAGGGTGACTTGGACATTGACTATTTTACGCATTACTAAATCTTCTTGC
This sequence comes from Vibrio aestuarianus, assembly GCF_028858425.1. Classification (NCBI taxonomy): domain Bacteria; kingdom Pseudomonadati; phylum Pseudomonadota; class Gammaproteobacteria; order Vibrionales; family Vibrionaceae; genus Vibrio; species Vibrio aestuarianus. The sequence goes on from NZ_JAKNYQ010000002.1 coordinate 381,676, forward strand.
ACTTTGGTTGGCATATCGAGTAACGCATAGCGATCTCGCTTATATCCAACAACCGAGGTTGAAAAGCTATAAGAATCTTCAGGTCCGAATTCTATATTAGCCATCATTTTCATACCGGGTTTGAGAAGCCGGAGTAACTCAATTAGGTTTGTATTTGGTATCGGCATTGACGTCACGCTGCTACATTGACATATGTTAACTATAACTCGTGATGTATGTCTGAACTACTAAGATCAAGGAAAAAGCTCTTAGAATGTGAGGTTTCTAAGAGCTTACGTCAAATCATCTGCTACCTATCCACATTAACTTTCAGGCACTGATGCGTTTATCATTATCTTGCTGCAAATAAACAAGATATTCTTCGAGCTGTTGAAGTTGTGGTTTGGTTAACGTTAATCCTAACTTACTGCGACGCCAGATGATATCTTCGGCGGTAGCCGCAAATTCGTAGTGGACCAAATAATCGACCTCTTGTTGATAGAGACCTTCACCGAAATCTATGCCAAGTTCTGTTGCACTATTAACGCCATCAAGCATCACTTTAACATGGCTACCATAATTGGTGACCCAGCGTTTGATTGTGCTGCTTTCTAGTTGTGGAAACTGTTGTTCAAGATGTTGTCTCAGTTGTACTGGATAAAAATCTTCCCCGCCGGGGAGTGCTTTATCAGCGGTCCAACTGCCGGACATTTGATTGAAAAATGGTTTTAAATGGCCCATTGCCGATTCGGCTAGCTTACGATAAGTGGTTAGTTTACCACCAAAAATGGACAGAAGAGGCGCGTTATCAGCAGATTGGTCAAGAGACAAAGTATAGTCACGAGTGATCGCTTGTGGTGAGTCAGATTCATCATCACAAAGTGGTCGAACGCCACTAAAGTCAGCAACTATATCTTCTAACCCAATTTGGTGCACAAAGTGCTTATTGACGACTTCCAGTAAGTAGCGCTTTTCTTCGCCACTGATAGCCACCTGACGGGGGTCGCCTTGGTATTCTACATCTGTTGTACCAATCATTGAGTATTGATCAAGGTATGGAACGACAAAGACGATCCGCTTGTCTTCATTTTGCAAAATGTAAGCTTGTTCTTCATCGTGTATTTTCGGCACGATGATATGTGAACCTTTGATCAATCGAATGCCATAAGGTGATTTAATATCAATTTTATCATCAATAAACTGCTTTACCCATGGCCCAGTCGCATTGACTAAAGCATGACTTTGACGAATAAAATGGGTCTGCGTTCTTTCATCAAACAAGCTGACCTGCCACAAGTCACCGACACGTTTGGCTGATTCAACTCGGCAATAATTTCTTACCTCGGAACCGAGTTCACGAGCTTGCATCGCATTTAGCACAACTAAACGTGCATCATCTACCCAGCAGTCTGAGTACTCAAAACCCACTTTCATGTCAGGTTTTGTCACACTGCCAGCTTCCAAGGTGATTTTTTTACTCGCAGGAAGTGATGTTCGTTTGCCCAAATGATCATAGAGAAACAAGCCAGCGCGAATCATCCATGCTGGCCTTAAAAAAGGACGGTGTGGCAGACGAAAACGCATTGGCCTGGCAATATGCGGTGCTTTACGAAGTAGAACCTCTCGTTCTGCTAAGGCTTCTCCTACAAGGCGAAATTCATAGTGCTCAAGGTATCTCAAGCCACCATGAATGAGTTTTGAACTGGCTGACGATGTTGCGCTTGCAAAGTCTTGTGCTTCATATAAGCCAACTTTCAGTCCACGACCGGCAGCATCAGTCGCAATACCAGCACCGTTGATACCACCACCCACAACAATAAGATCAAGCACATCATGTTCATTATCATTAGGGTTTGAAACAGAAATATTGTTCATTGAGCATGCCTTTATTTTCGTTTTTATTCTTTAATGTTCGTATGAAAACATAAAGTGAGTGTTTTGGTTAGTTTTTTGTGTTTTTATTTTGATCTTGATCATTGTTTGAATTGAATCCGAAATACAAAAAAGGCCCTGCGTAATGGCAGGGCCTGATAAAAATAAAAACTGAAAGCGTGAGAGCGCTAGTTTGTTAGCGAGCGAGTTTGTGGTGCGCGCGTGAGAAATGCCCGGCGCAAAACGCGCCTACAATAGAAAGTTCACCAGCTAAGCAAAGTGCTGCTGCAACTTCTGCTAGCGCTTGTGATTGCCCTGTGCCATGCAGACCGAGAATGTCTAAACACGCTTTTTGGCTTGGTAGGCCAGTTCCGCCCCCAACGGTTCCTATCATCAAATTTGGCAGCGTTACGCTAGCGTATAAATCGCCATTTTTATCGACTTCCATACGAGTCATGCCCACCGCTGATTCAGCAACACACGCTGCATCTTGCCCACATGCAATATAAAGAGCGGCAAGGGCGTTGGCATAATGAGCGTTAATACCAATGGTTCCGCTGAGTGCACCACCAACGGTTGTCATTTGACCAAACTGCATCATGGCTTGTGGGGTAGTATGTAGGTACTTGTTGATTAACGATGCTGATAGGTGAATTTCAGCCGTTACTTTTTTACCTCGTACACTGCGCAAAGTTTGGCTATTTGCTTTTTTGTCACCCGATAAATTGCCATCAAGAAACGCATATTCTGGCGCGATAGGTGTTGTGGCTAAAATGGTTTGAAATACGGCATTGGTAGCAATGGTTACCATATTCTGGCCAGATGCATCGCCCGTTAAAAATTCAAACACAAGGTAGACATGATTGCCCTCAATATTGACGTTGATATCAGTGAGTTTGCCGTGTGAAGTGGTCGATTCTGCTATTTGCTTAAAATAATCATATTGTGTCACTAGCCATGCGACAAATTGACCAGCTTCAACCAGATTATAGAAAGCGAAACCGGGAGTTCGAGTTACTCCTTCATTGAGTAACATAGCACTAGCGCCACCAGCTGCGGTGATGAGGTTGGCTCCACGGTTGTAGGAAGCAACCAAAGCGGCTTCTGTTGTGGCGAGTGGGACTAAATAATCATCTGTGGCAAACAAGCCATTTACTCGTAATGGGCCTGCAATACCCACCGGAACTTTGACTGTACCAATAAAATGTTCGATATTTTTGCTATAGCACAGCATATCTTGTGCTGTTGAAGGGTCAAATAACGCTGATTTGTTCGTTCGCTCATCAAGTACTTGCCAACGGCGATGTACATTTTTCTCGGTAAGATAAGGACTTGGGGGTAATTTCAGTGTCGGACGGGCTATATTTGGCTGAAGTTTTTGCTCTAATTGTTGAGCAGAGACGTCATTACCCAAAACAGATACATAGTCTCGTCGATGCAGATTTAACTTAGGCATTGCGAATCGTCATAAAGAATTTTCAGGCATTGTACTAATCAAGCGCGTAAACACAACGCTTGCTCAATTTCTCTTACAGTTTATTGCTCGGCATGTTAATTTTTTGAGAGAGGTGAAAGCTATACTTGGATATCTAGCAGAGAACCAATCATATCTTGATCTCGCTGAATGACATTAGTACCAATGCGGCTGTATTGGGTTGCTTGATTTAATTTGACTAAGCTATCTACTTGCGGAGGTTTTTCTGGTGGTCTTGTATATTCGATTTTGTTAAAAGAAAGGGCTTGATCGGCTTTACCAACGGGAGAGATCTCTTTCTCTATATTAATTTCACGCGCCGCTTCATCAGCCATTTTTCCTGACTGATTGAGTATTTGATAACCCGAATGAACTGCTGATATTGCCATAGACTCACCCTCGTTGCTCTTACAAGCATAAGTCTGGTTTGCTATTTTAGCAAGCTGTGCTATTGGTTGCGAAATAAGCTCGAAATGACACTTATCTCTTCATCAGTTAGTAAGATGTCACAACTCTTCTCAAGTGAATTTTGGATTTCATTTTGTAATGATCTCAGTTGCTGAGGGGTCAAGTGATGCAACTGTGATTTTAAAGATTCAAACTGTACATGTGTCATAGGGGCTTTTCCCAGAAAAAAATGATTGTCCTTATGATTGCTATAAGCTTGATTTCCTTTCATTGCTCTGTGTCTGTAAGAAATTTCTCAATCTAGGTTATTGGCGGATAAGTGTTTTTTTGTCCGAACAATGTCAGTTTACAACAAGGAAAAAGTAAGAGCGCACTTAACTAGAGGCGCTCTTATTTTTGTGACAGAGTGTTAGTTGACTCTTACGGCGAATTTACTGGCTAGCGAGTGAAGCTCCGGAAGCATACGGTAAATAAGGTGCAATTGTTGGAGTACCATTCTGGCTGAATTTTCGTCTTCTTCGCGCCATTCAGATAATCTTTTTTCTAATCCTGAATCTTCAATGTCACTGGTATCACATGCATCACAATGCTCGTACAGTTGCTTATGCAATATGTCTAGATGACGATGAATAACGCGGTGCGTTTCTAAAACCAATTGATGGGTTGTTTCATCTTCAATGCGCGTTCGGTGAGCACCGAGTGCTGAAATGTAGCTCAACAGTGCATGGTTTAAGGTAAGAAAACGGAAACTTTCATCGACAGCGGCCCTATATTTTCCTGGTTCTACCAGCATATTACTAATAGCTGCTGTTAAGTTTGCATCTTGGTTATGAGCATTTCGGCGGGAAATTCGGTAGCTCAAGCTATCTTTTTTACCGATGCGGTACTGCCCAATGATTTGCCCTAAATACGTTTTGTTGGCATCTATCGCTTCAGCCATCACTTTGTGTAACCGTTTGGATTGCCAGTCTGGCAAAATCATGACGACTGCGGCAACGGCTAATGCACAGCCGATCAACGTATCAGCTAGCCTTGGCAGTACTACCGCGTACCCTTCACCCAATTGATTAAAACAAAATAAAACCAATAGGGTAATAAAACCAGTAGCGTATCCGTAATTATTAAGTCGGAAAGCAAAGAACATCACGCCAGATAAAACGATAAAGACCAATTGGCTTTCTTGTGAGGGAAAGAAGGTGAGCAGTAACACACCGATAAACAGGCCAGCCAGCGTCCCGATAATACGAGCAGCGAGTTTTTGACGTGTTGCCGAATAGTTTGGTTGGCAGACAAATAGAGTGGTCAGTAAGATCCAATAGCCTCGCTCAATATCAAAACCTTGGATAATGGCATAGCCAATAGTCAGTGCGATAGACATACGCAAGGCATGGCGAAATAACATCGAATCTTTATTGAAGTTAGCTTTTACCCGCAACCACATCGCTTTCAATGTATGCGCTTCGGTATCATCCAGCACGCCCTCTTCTGGCTTGTTTATATCTGGATTACTGACGTTGCTCAGCTGTTTTTCTACTGTTGCTAAGTTATTGAACAGGTAACCTAACTGAGCAAGCAGCATGCGCCAGTCTGAGCGTTTTTGTTCTTGCAGGTGATTGAGTGAACTTTGTAATTCGTCTAACGCGATAACGGACTCTGAACTGTGCTGATAGCTGCGACCCAGTTGGATCGATTGGGCAATGTCGCGACATGCGGTCGCTTGTGTTTCCAATAAATATTTAAACCGAAACAGAACGTCTGTTCGCCCGAAATGCTCAGCTAATTCTTGATAGCGGTAGTGGGTCGAACTGACACGTTCATGGATGTCTTGTGCTAAGAAGTAGATATTTAGAAAACGGTCACTAGCACCATCGATGTGTCCACGTTTTGAACGACTTAGTAGCGTTGCTTTACATTGGTTTAAAGCGGTGACAGTCGCAGCATTTAGATTCGCTTCGGCAATACGATGTGGCTGTGGAACTAAGTCTGATACTGGATGAAATAGATGACTTTTCGACTCAAGGTAGTTCGCTAGTTGCAAAAATACGTTGGCTAAGCTTTGTTGTACCGGTTGCATTGGCCAAATGATGTGCCAAATCATCGACATAAAATAGTACCAAGCCGCTCCAGTTAATAACAGTACGGGTTGGAACCAGAGGTTAACGCTTTGATGCGCGCCCAGCATGGTGTAAATGGCAATGAGTAGCGAACCAAATGCAATACTGGCATAACGAGGACCAATAGCTCCGAGAATGATAAAGCCAAAGGTTGAGATAAAAAGCCCAGTAGCGAACAAAATTGGTGTATGAAACAAAAATTCGATCGAAAACGCCGCAATCGCAAAACAGATAAAAGTCAGTGTGAGTGACTTTATCCTACCAGTGAAACTGTCGTCACTTTCCGCCAATGCCGCTGCAATAACACCCAGGATAAGCGGTGTTATCCAAGTATTTAAGTCGAAATGCCAAGCTGGTATCACCACTCCTAATAGGGTGAGGAGTATAAGAATGCTGTAATTGACTGTTTTGTTCGCCCAATGTAGACGCAATTTGCTTGAGAGCTGCACGGTTATTCAACATATAAAAAATAAAAAACTAGTGTAGCAGAAGCTTAAACTAAGACCCTGATCAAAATAAAGAAAAGTGATTACTTGCTGAGAAAAGAAGCATTGCAGTATTGACATTAATTTTTCAATGACCACAGTGATTGGTATATCATACTTACACCGTCATTAAAGAGCATAAAACAATGCAGCTAAGCGCAAATAAGACTGCACAATACCTAATTCAAAATGAATACCACCAAGTTGAACTAGAGCATGAACTTTTGATCATTGCTTCCACAGTTAGTGAAGAGCGTATTCCATTTAATGTTTGGAACGGTAAGGTTCGAATTAAACGTGGCTTAGTGTGGGGAACATTACAGTTTTTTGCTCATGAAGAAGAAGATATTCAGCAGTCTTGGTTAGTACAAGGGTTACCCTGGCCGCAATGTCGTCAGTTTGCTCATACTGCTGTGGCCGCTTATCAAGAGTGGCATCATCATCAGTGTTTACAGTTGAGCCAGTATTTGCCTCGCTGGGAGCTCGAACTTGAACGCCTTAAGCGTTTACCTTCATTTTTGCCTCACTCTTTATTAAATGCATGGATTGCTCAAGTTGAAGATGATTTCCAGACGATGGGGATGAATCTCACAGAAGCTCACCAGCGCTTACCCGATGCAATTGAAAAGTTATTGCCGTGGTTAACGGAACCGTCAACGTGTATCGCCGAGCGTAACCAAAGTTGGTTAGAAACAGAGCGCAAAAATTGGGAAGTGTTATTTTCTCAAGTAGAGCGTTCACCGCTCAATCTTTCCCAACAATATGCAGTGCTGCTTAATGATGATCACAACCTTATTTTAGCAGGCGCAGGTTCAGGTAAAACCAGTGTATTGACGGCACGTGTTGCGTATTTGCTGCAAAGTCACCTTGCTCAAGCTGAAGAGCTACTTTTAGTGGCATTTGGTCGTGATGCTGCAAAGGAAATGGAGCAGCGGATTGATGCTCGTATTGGTATGGCGGCTGAACAGGTGCGTGTTAACACCTTCCATCAACTGGGTTTGAAAATTCTAAATGACGTTGAAGATGGTGATGTTGTTATTTCACCGATTGCTTTAGATAGTAACTTAAAACAAGCGTGGTGCGTCGACTGGTTGAAAAAACATTGGATGACGCCAACCAATTTCAAGCGTTGGCAAAAGCATTTATCGAATTGGCCGATTGCTTATTTGGCCGGTGATGATGAGCTAGGCAGTCATGTTGAAAATCCAAAGCTGATTGCGTGGCTTGAAAAGCAACTTGATCAACTTGCGATGCTTGGCCTTGGGAAAAAAGAGCTACAACAACGTTTGATTGATCACCATGACTATACGCGCCTTAACAGCGAGCTTTCATTGTGCTGGCCTTGCTACCAAGCATGGCAACAAATGTTGAAAGAACAGAAGCAGATTGATTTCAATATTATGATCAGCCGTGCGACTGAATATGTTGTAAAAGGCAAATTTAAGTCGGCGTGGAAATTTATCATGATTGATGAATATCAAGATGTTTCGCCGCAACGTATGGCGTTGATCCAAGCTTTGTGTGACCAAAACCCTCAAACATGCAATTTGTTCGCAGTTGGCGATGATTGGCAATCCATCTATCAATTTGCAGGATCTGATGTCGACTTAACCATGGGCTTTACCGAACGGTTCCCACACTCGACTGTTCATAATCTCGATACGACGTATCGCTTTAATGATCAGTTGGGAGCGGTGGCGAATCAATTTATCCAAGTGAATCCGAACCAAATTCGCAAAACGCTCAATAGTTTTAAGCAGCAAAAACAAAAGTCGGTATTTATTGCGCCAAGCAGTAATCTTGAGAAAATCTTGGATCAATTAAATCGTCAGGCCAGCCAGACGAAATCGGTGTTGCTGTTAGGACGTAACCACTACCACAAACCTGAATTGCTCAAGGATTGGCAAAACCATTATCGCTCGCTTGATATTGAGTTTATGACTTGTCATGCAAGTAAAGGGAAAGAAGCTGACTTTGTTATTATTGTCGGGGTCGATGAAGGCCAGTTCCCAGCTCGCGTCAAAGCGCTGCACATTGATGGTGCTTTAGCTCAGTCATCGGATGATTTCCCATATGCAGAGGAACGACGTTTATTTTATGTGGCGTTAACGCGTGCTAAAGAGAAAGTATGGATTACACACAGCGGCAGTGGTTCGATGTTCGTGCGAGAATTGTTATCGGGTGACTATCCTGTTGTGAAGCAGAAATGATCTGCCCCCTATATTTAGGGGGCAGTGTTTATCATTCAACTCAACGTTGCTAACTTAATATTCAGTTACATACGCTCAGCGAGATAGGCCTGATAGTCAGGAATTTCAATATCGACTTCTTGTTCAATTAGCTGTGATGAAAAGAGAAATTTTGCGCTAGCGCGGTTGGTGGCGACAGGAATATTCCACACGCTAGCAATTCGTAATAGCGCTTTGACATCAGGGTCATGCGGAACGGCGTTGAGTGGATCCCAGAAAAAGATCAATATATCAATTTTACCTTCCGAGATAAGCGCACCGATCTGTTGATCGCCGCCCATAGGGCCGCTGATCATGCTTTTGATAGCCAAGCCCGTTTCTTTACTGAGCATACTGCCGGTTGTACCTGTAGCGTATAAAAAATGACGTTGCAATTTTTCTTTATTTTCTTTAACCCAGCGAAGTAATTCTGGCTTGCAGTTATCATGAGCAACGAGAGCGACATGTTTATGCGCAGGCATAGTACGAGTCGTGTTTTGCATTGAAGTGTTCCTAATATTTTAAATAAGCACTTTAAATAACGAAATCGCCGCTTTTATTCAATCTCTTTTACGCTAAAAGTTGGCCTGTATTCGGATGGGGATAACGAATCTGCAATTATCTGCTTATTAAGTGAATGTGGTGTTAGCGGCTCAATGATGGGGGCTGCGTTTTTTTGATAAGTTTCATTATTCAAAAAAGCAGCCGCTTGCTGAATCGATAAACGCCCTTGTTGAACCATTTTATCTGTAGGGGAAAATTGTACTCGCCCACGCAATAACCCACGATAAACGCCGTGACTCAAGTAGGTAGAAACTAAGCCAATATTCTCTGTTTTGCCGGTTGTTCTTAATTCGCTAATAGCTGCTTCAATAGCCACTGCACTGCCTACGATGTAATTGATGTCGGGAATATCAATCGCTTGTTGGACTAAGTTGCGTTGTAGCTCTTTATCGTTGTCTGCCCATAAGCTTTCGATTACCTCAATATCACTGTCTTTAATGGCACTATAAAATCCTTGCGTTACTGGCTTTGTGCCCCCGCTGACTTTAGGACCAAGCAGAAGTGCTATTTTGGTTGTTCCACTGCCCTTCGGGTGCTTATCGGCAAGGTATTTCCCTGCGTAGTAGCCCATCCAGTACCAATCGACACCGACTTGACCCTGCAGTAATTGAGATTGTGTTTTATCCAAAAAAAGGTGATTGACTACAGAAAAGACAGGCGTTGAACCTACATATTGGTTTAGTTCAGAAAAGTATAGATCGGGTGACACGGTACCTAAAATAATCGCATCGGCTCCCCAGCGGACACATAATGACAGTTGCTCTTTTTGGCGTTCATGGTTTGGATAACCGCCAGATTCTAAGACGCGTAAATTTAGTTTCTGCTTTTGAGCTTCATCAACCATGCCATAGTTGACTGACAACCAGTAAGAATCTTTAAGATGCGGGTACAAGGCGCATACTTTGTTTGGTGTATCGGCAATAGCAGAACCGGTAAATAGGGTAAGAAGCACGGCTGCTAGCGAACGTAAAAGGCATTTGGATATCAATCGCATTAGGGATTCATTGGCATAACAAGAATAAACACTGCAAAATATAGCCTATTCCGTCTTGCTTAAGAAGTTATGTTTAAGGTTGAGTGTCATGCGATTAGCTAAGGCCAGTATTGGTAGAAAATTAATGTTGTCCTTTTCAGCGATGGCATTACTGGTTTTGATGTCAGCGTTGATTGGCGTATTTGGTTTTTCTTTGGTCGCAAAGACAGAGCGTGATGTAGTAAATAGCGCCATTCCATCAATGTTAGAAGCTCGTCAAGTTTCAGAACTAAGCAGTCGAATTATCGCATCTGTACAGACATTGACCAATGCAAAAACGGAACAAGAACGCAAGCAATCAGGTAAGGAGTTATTCGACCAGTTAGACTCTTTACTCGGTCATATCAAACAATTAGGAGCGGATTCTTTTGATTCAGAACTCCTGACGCGTTTAGAAAACCATGTACAAAATGTTATTGATGCGCTGGCACAACTCGGCATCACCGTTGAGCGCAAATTGTATATTGCGGATGACTTAGATATTCGAGTTGAAGAGATGCGTCAGTTAACGCAGCAACTCGAAGAACTAACGCGCACACAAGTGTTGAACACGAGTACCATTGCGGTAGCCAATATCACGCATATTTATGACTTATTGCAGGCAAATAAAACACAACAAGTTTATCAAGCGCTTGATGCATTGGTTGAGGTTGATTTAGATCTTTCTGAACGGTTGCACGAGTTGCATCTACTTGCCTTTAAGATGTTGAATCATATCGAAGAAATACGTACCGCCACTAACGTGGAACGTATTGAGCAAATCCAGAGCGAGTTCTTACACAACCTTTCTATTATGCAAAGACGTGTTCAAGTAGTGGAAGATCCAACCCGCTCAAAACAAATGCTCGCACTGGTTAACGATCTACAAAAGCGCACTGTAGTCTTTGATGTTTTACAGCAGCGTTACCAGAATGAGCAAGCGGCTTTAACTCTGATGCAAAACACTTTGCGGCAGTTATCTGAATTAAATACTACCGTTAACCGCTTAGTGGATGACTCCAACCAAACGACCACCAATGCTGTTGAGGCACTGTCGAGTACCTTAAATTTGGCTCAATTAAGCTTAACTATTTTGACGTTGATCGGTTTTTTAGTGGCGGTCTTGATCATGTGGAAAGTCGTTTATCTTTCGGTGGTTAAGCGCTTAGCGCAATACTCTTCAGCGTTGCTTTCTATTGCTCAAGGTCAGTTACAAGTTGAGTTGACTGTGAAAGGGAGTGATGAGCTTGCGCAAATGGGTAAGGCTATTATCACCGCAAGAAACACAGCCAATGCGCTAAAAGAAGTTGCACAAGCAGAAGTGAAAGCCAAACGAGAGTTACAAGAGCACAAAGAACACTTGGAAGAGGTGGTGACTGAGCGCACCCAACAATTACAACAAGCGAATGTTAAGCTAAATGCAGAGGTGTTGAATCACACCAAGGCCCGTAACCAAGCAGAACAGGCCAACCGTGCGAAATCGGCTTTTCTTGCGACGATGAGTCATGAAATTCGCACGCCGATGAACGGCGTATTAGGGACAGCTCGTTTACTCCAAGATACTCCATTGACTAACCAGCAAAGTCATTATGTAGATGTTATCAACCGTAGTGGTAGCACATTACTGGCTATTTTGAACGATGTATTAGACTACTCAAAAATTGAGGCAGGGCACTTGGAAATTCGCCCTACTAATTTTAATTTGCACCGTATGGTCGAAGATATTTATCAACTGATGGAAGGGCGCGCGCAACAAAAAACACTTGAATTTACCAAGCAGATTGAAAGCGAGGTTACGTCTTTCTGGTTTGGTGACGTGACTCGTTTAAGTCAGGTTTTGACCAATTTAGTCGGTAATGCCATCAAATTCACCGACCAAGGTTATGTCGATATCTACGTTAGTATTGATGCTGATAACTCTGAAAAGGTGATATTCGAAGTGGCTGATTCAGGGATAGGGATTCGTGAAGATGAACAAGAAAACCTGTTCGAAGCGTTTACTCAAGCTACGGGGGGGGTTGGCCATAAAGGGGGAACAGGGTTGGGCCTAGCGATCAGCAAACGGATCGTAGAAGCGATGGGCGGCGAGCTACATATGGAATCCGAATCGGGTAAAGGCAGCCGATTTTGGTTTTCTGTACCACTAAAACATGGAGAAGCGATAACTGTTCAGCCAACTCAGTCAACCTTATCTGTGCACGCTAAAGTGTTATTAGTAGAAGATAATCCGGTAAACAGCATGGTTGCTGAAGGTTTCTTGGTACATATGGGGCACGAGGTGCTAACCGCCAAAGATGGCGCTGAAGCGCAAGTATTGTTTGCACAGCAACAGTTTGATATCGCATTACTTGATATCAATTTACCCGATTGCAATGGGGTTGAGCTTTTGGCGCAATTGAAATGTTTAGAAGTCAATCGAGCAGAGCACAAATCAACCCCGATGATCGCAGTATCTGCTCATGTTTTTAACGAAGAGGTCGAGCAATATTTGACAGCAGGTTTTGATGGCTATCTTCCTAAGCCGATTGTAAAAGAAGATCTTGAGCAGATAATCCAACGTAGTCTTGAAGGCAAACCGTTACCACTCACTCAAGATTCAAATCCATCAAACCATGTTGAAGCTAAATGCACTGTGATTGATAACCGTATTGTGCTGGCCGACATTGATGTTCTTGGCCATGAGAAGATGCAACAGATCGTGGAGTTGTTCGCCAGCAGCGCCAGTGAGGCGTTGCTAGAGTTACAGCATCACGCGGACAATGGCGAGCAAATTAAGTTGATCGTACACAAACTTAAGGGCTCTGCCGGTAGCTTGGGTTTAGATGCTTTGTTTGATGCGTGCCTTGAGATAGAAAAAAATAGTGCCCCAGAGAAAGTTTACCAAATGCAACGAGTAAAGTTAGAAAAGGCAGTGGCGTTGTCAGTGCAAGCGCTTAGGGCACTTTTCAATGTAGAGTGAATGGTTCAATGGCTGATTTGATCTACAGTGATGATCTGAGCAATGTGGGATAAAGCTTCAATCGACTTTTGATGCGTTTGTTCATTTTTTGCCGAGCAAGCATTCTCAATAACAGTAACGAGATAATCTCTATCATGCGCATCTCGAACTGTCGATTCTATGGCCCAAGTTGTGCTTACGCCACACAGATAAAGATGTTCAACCTTGTTGGCTCGTAATAATGTGTCGAGTGGTGTGGCATAAAAACCGCTGACGCGAGGTTTTTCAATCACAAAATCACACGGTTGAACATCGAGTGAGCTATGAAACTCAGTGCCCCAACTTCCTAATTGCAATGCTTTGTATCGATTGGCCGTTCCAAACATAGGGGAATTTTTAGGTTGTAAATGATAGTTTTCATCAAAACCTACTTTGATCAATATCGTTAGCCAGTCGTGTTCTCTGGCATGAGATAGAGCCAAATTGGCGTTATAAATTGCGTTTTGCTGCTGCGTATGAGCTGCCGAAGATGAAATTTTTCCATCGGGGTGAACAATATCGTTAATAAAATCGATAACAAGAAGTGCGTTATTCATGTTGAAACCTCACTTGAATTTGAAGCCGTTAAATAAATACTAGGCGGTTAAACTAGCGAGTACGGATAGCGTAATTAACCCTTGTGCGGTGTAATACGTTACCATGACTACATGTCGAGAGAAATGAGAAGCAGAGCGAAACCTATCAATGGCAAGTACTAAGTCAGACATCATAAACATTAATGCTCCAACCAAAGCCAATAGCCCCGCCGATGAGCGATAAGCCACCCAAAACTCGGCCGCTGATGCAGTCATAGCCACAATTACAACAATGTAGAGAGCGACTGGAATGATCATCGCACCTAAACTGGGTAGTAGCAGTAAAAATACCAATACACCAACCGCTAGGAGTCCTGCGGGTATCCACCAAGTGATGGACTCTATCGTTTGAAAAAAGCCGATGCTATAGGCAATGTGCGCAAACAAAAAACAGCTTAATCCAGCAACAAATTTATCTTTTGGGTGCATCAGAAAAGCGTCACCCATCGCTGAAAGCAGTAGTCCTACAAGCACCCATAAACCGAATGAATTATTCATAGCATGAAAGGATGCGTCACTGATACCAGCAAGATACAGTGACGCGGCCATTAGTAGTATTGGTAGCGGTTTGCTAATATAAAACAACCACTTAGGGCCTCGACTGATCGAAAATAAATGAATAGTACAAATAACGATGATGCTTGACCACATAGGTTTTCCATAGGTTTTCTACAAACAAAAAAGCAGCGCCTATCAGCGCTGCTCGGATTGTAACAGAATATTTTTTATGAAATCTTATTTATGAGCCAAACGGATCGAATTAGATGATAGCCTGCTCTAATATTTCACGAGATCTTTCAATGGTAATTGATTGCTGCTCACCTAATACGACCATACCATGAGCTTCTAGTTGCGCAATGACTGCGTTGACCGCTTCTTGTTGGCTGCTGTTGTGGTCAGCAAATTGAGTGGCAACATTTAAGCTATGGTAAAAGGCTTCGATAGCGTCAATTGTACGTAGTGCTAGGTCTTCGCCTGCTGGTAGAGCAAATACATTTTTGCCCATTTGCTCTAACTTAGCCCGTTTGTTTTCAAGCTGATTACGCAACAAAGAGGGTTGTACAATAGCCAAAGAACGCGCGTGGTCTACATGCCACAAAGCAGTAAATTCATGACCAATCATATGCGTCGCCCAATCTTGAGGAACACCGCTACCAATCAACCCATTCAGAGCTTGGTTTGCTGTCCACATTAGGTTCGCTCGCCACTGATCATTGTCTCTTTCTGCGTATTGCTGGCCAAGTACCAACAGGTTTTTAAGGAGCGTTTCAGCATAGCCGTCTTGAACCATCGCATTGGTTGGTAGAGTAAGGTACTGCTCACAAACGTGTACCCAAGCGTCTACTAAGCCATTGATCAACTGGCGTTCTGGTAATGACTTCATGACATCTGGGTCAAGTACGGCAAACTTCGGTTGAACCGCTGGTGCCATGAATGCCAGTTTGTCTTGTGTCTCAGCTTTGGTGATTACTGCGCCCATGTTCGATTCAGAGCCTGTCGCAGGCAAAGTCAAGATTGCACCAATAGGTGTTGCTTCAACTACTTGGTGTTTGCCGAGCATAATATCCCAACCATCACCATCGTATTTGGCGGCCGCTGCAACGTATTTTGAGCCATCAATCACGGAACCACCACCAACGGCAAGAATAAAATCAATGCCTTGCTGTTTCACTACCGCAACGGCTTTGTCGAGTGTTTCCTTGGTTGGGTTCGGCTCTACACCGGCAAACTCAACCCAGTTATGATTCGCTAGTGCACTGACGACTTGATCATAAACACCATTGTTTTTGATTGAGCCACCGCCATAAATAACCAAGGTTTTTTTGTCTGTAGGGATTGCACTGCTGATCGCTGCAATTTGTTCTTGGCCGAAATAAATTTGAGTAGGGTTAACATAAGTAAATTTCATTATTCTCACCTTTTTGCTTCTAAAAATGGAGGAAAACCTCCAAGGCAGTGTTTTACAATGTGCATATTAGTACTTGATTGACATTGAATATAGGCCAATTCCTCGAAATAAATTGCCTAATTCTATTTGGTTGGTATCCTTTAGCCATATTGTCTCTTTAGGAGGTGCCATGAGCGAACTTGCGCAACTGATGCAACGATACGTAGAAAAACAGTCTTTAGATCAACTGGAGGGAATTCATCAGACGGTCATCGCTGACGTATGGTTTTATCGCAGCAGCCAGGGTAACCAACGGCAGCCGTTTGTTTATCAGTCCGGCATTATTCTTCTAGGCCAAGGGCATAAACAGATCCATATTGGAGGTAACCCCGTCCACTATGGGCCGAATGACTATTTGGTTGTAGGCGTTCCATTGCCACTAGAATGTGAAGCTTTTGCCACAGAAAACGAACCGTTACTGGGTTTAACCATCAATATTGACCATTCGATGTTACTCAAACAGGTAAGTAAGCTTGAAGAGTCGGGTTTTGATCGAAACAGCAGTGATAAAACATCGAAATGTGGTCTTAAATCGGTAGAAATGAACAAAGAAATGCTGGCGAGCACTATTCGCTTAATGTCCGCATTGGTGAATGATCTGGAAGCGAAAGTATTGGGAGAGGCGATACTTGAAGAGATCATATTTCGTGCCCTAACCAGCAGTGAAGGGCATGTGTTGTTTGATCTCGCTCATCAAGAAGGTCATTACGCACGTGTAGCGAAAGCACTGAGCAAAGTCCATCAAGAGTATGATCAATCAATTACCGTGCAGCGATTGGCTGAAGAGGCCAATATGAGCGTTTCTGCATTCCATCAAGCTTTTAGAACCGTCACTTTAGAGTCTCCCTTACAATATTTGAAGAAAGTACGACTCAATAAAGCCAAAGAGCTTATTCATGTGGAAGGCAAAAGGGTCAATGATGCCGCACGTATGGTCGGTTACACCAGTGCATCACAATTTAGTCGAGAATATAAAAGACACTTCAACGAAACGCCAAGAGGAGTTCAGCGATAAAAGAGGAAAGATAAAACATAAGGTTTACTCTTTTATTGTTACGAGCACTGCGACATTATTCCCAAAGCAGTGACGATAGCAACGAATCTTCATTGTTCCTCCTAAAGAATGCTAGTCACGTTCTGCCTACAAGCCCTTATTTGAATCAATCTATGCTGAATTCAATAGGGGCTTTGTTTTTCATCACATTAATCAGAATTCATTCACTAAAAAAACCGTTATGTGCTAAACCTAAAGAGTAGACAAATCGTCATTCAAGGGAATTAGGCAATGGATCTTTTTGCAGATTATCAGCAAGAAAATGGAAGTGAGCATAAGATTTCATATGAGCCGAAAGTTGAAATTAGGTCATGGTATGTGCTGCTTGTGGATGATGATGAGCAAATGCACCAAATTACCCGTTTGGCACTAAACGGTTTTACATTTCAAGGCCGACCTCTTGATCTCATATCCGCAATGTCAGGCACTGAGGCTCAAGAGAAACTGAGAGAAAACGACGATATAGCTTTAGCATTAATCGATGTTGTCATGGAAACGGAACATGCTGGTCTGGAATTAGTAAAATACATTCGTGAAGAGTGTAATAACAAGATGATTCGCTTAGTGCTTCGTACAGGACAGGCGGGTCAAGCACCTGAAGATACTGTTATCCAAGAGTACGAAATTGATGATTATAAAGAGAAGACCGAACTCACGACGCAGAAGCTTAGAACGCTGCTGTATTCCATGCTTCGCGCTTATCGTGACTTATGTTTGATTAAAGAACAAAAAGAAGGCTTGAGCCGCGTCATTCAAGCTTCTGCCAATGTGCAAAATACCACCACATTGAAAACTTATGCTGAGTCAGTGCTGGGGCAACTGACCTCACTTCTTAAACTTCATTCGTCAGCTTTTTACTGCATTGTTCAGCCTAGGCCGGAGGGGGAGGAGTGCCGAGCGCTGACATTAGCGGCTACTGGCGACTATATTGATTTTTATTCTGAGTGCAACCTCGGGCGTTTACCCGACCTAGTTGCGACTCGTTGTCGATATGTATTGGATTCCCAGCAATCACAAGATTTTGGTGATGCTTCCGTTTTATTTACGACGGACGATCGTGGCGTAGATAACTTACTGTACATTAATATTGAAGATGATTTGTGTGAGCTTGATAAACAGCTACTGGAGATCTACATGCACAACATCGGACTGACCTTTGAAAAATTAAACTTGTTAGTGGACCTGCGGGAAACCTCAAAAGAGCTAGTGTATAACTTAGCCAATGCGGTTGAAGCGCGGAGTAGAGAAACCGGTGCACATGTACAGCGAGTTTCTCTGATCAGTGAAAAACTAGCAGTATTGTATGGTTTACCGGAACAAGAGGTAGATATGCTCAAGAGTGCCTCACCGCTACACGATATCGGTAAGGTTGCCATTCCAGACAGTATTTTGCATAAACCAGGCAAGTTGGACGCGCAAGAATGGGAGATTATGCAAAAGCACGTTGAATATGGAGTGGAAATTTTAAGTCGCTCCAAGCGTCGCCTGATTGCCGTTGCAAAAGAAATTGTGGCTACTCACCATGAAAAGTGGGATGGAACGGGTTATCCCCACCAATTGATCGGTAATCAGATACCGATCAGCGGTCGTATTACTGCATTAGCCGATGTATTTGATGCATTGGGTTCTAAGCGAAGTTACAAAGAACCGTGGACAGATGATGCAATTATGCAAGAAATTGTTGCCCAAAAAGGGAAACATTTTGATCCAGACTTAGTTGATCTAATGATAGAGCATTGGGATGACTTTATCGCCATTCGTAATCAACTACCCGATTAGTCATTTGTTTCGAGTTAAACTTTGTTTATCAATGTTGCATCACCGCTAATGGCGGTGATGCATGTTTAAGGCTTTATATTCCGTTCTAGTGTCTTAGGTAGGGTGAAAGTGTAATGTACGCCTTCATCGACATCGGATTCAAATAGCAACTGGCCACTCAGCTTTTGCTTCATCAAATTAAAAACGAGATTTAAACCTAGCCCCGAGCCCCCTTTGCCTCGCTTAGTAGTATAAAAGGGCTCAAAAATTTTGTGGTGCAAAGCAGGTTCAACACCGCAGCCGTTATCTTGATACTCTAAAATAATATTATCTTGTTGCTGATAGAAACGAATTGTTATTTCCGGATTTGGCTGCTGTGCAAAAGCATGGTTAATGCTATTCATCACTAAATTGGAAACAATTTGAGTCAATACACCCGGTAAACTATTCATAGTGATTGTTTCATCGCCTTCTATCTTAGGCACAACAGGCACCTTGCGTGTTTCTGGATGAAGACTTGCGATTAAAGCATGCAGAACTTGATGAATAGAGAACTGGCTTCGGTTCTCAGAGACTTGATCAACCGCTGTTTGTTTGAAGTCTCGTACCAGTTTTGCTGCCCGGTTTAGGTTGCTTTCCAACATTTGAGTCGTGTCATTCATGCGCAGCATCAACGATGAAAACTGACTGCTGGTCAGTGTTTGGTCGGCAAAGGCTTTATTCAGTTCGTTTTTGATGTCGTTAATCACCGATGTTGCGGTTACGGCAATACCTAGTGGTGTATTGACTTCATGAGCGACCCCGGCCACTAGCCCACCTAATGCGGCCAGTTTTTCTGATTCAATCAACTGACTTTGTGTTTCCTGTAGCTGTTGCATGCTCTGTTTTAGGTCTGAAGTTCGCTGTTGAAGATCAAGCGTTCGTCGCGCAACTTGCCGCTCTAAGTTTTGGTTGAGCTCTTCAAGTTCGGTTTGCGCTAGTTTTAATTCAGTGATGTTAATTGCTGTACCTCTAAAACCGATGAATTGCTCATTACGATAGCGTGCAATCGCCTGAAACATGAGATATTGCGTGACACCGGAAATAACGATATTTTCTTTACACTTGGAAAAGTCTTCTTTTTTTTCAAGAAGATATAAAAGGTGCTCCAAATCTTTAAATTGCGTTAGTTCAGAGAGGAATGGCTTCTCATTTGCCGCAATGTTTAATGCATGGCGCATTGGTTCTGAAGCATAAATGAGCTGATTGGATGCGTTTGTCTCCCATAACCAATCTGATGAAACTTCGGTGAAATCTGCAAGTCGCTCTTGTTCAAACTTGATATTGTTGTAAAGCGTTGTCAGGTTGGTTGTGATTTTATTGGTCTCATCGGCTAACCATACCAATTCATCGTGGTGTCCCATGATCCACTTTTTATGTACTAGCTGAAGAGGTTTAGGTGGGTGTCGAGGGTTGTATTTACGTAAGTAGTTAGCAATGGCAAATAACCTCCGATTCACGCTTTCGTGGAAAATCATTAGAATCACATAACATACAAAAACAGTCTTCATCGCGTTCACGACAAGTACAACTAAAAACTGCCGAATAAGATAGGTATAGATTTCTTGAGCATTGGACTCAATGTAGATAGTGCCTACTTGCTCTTTAATGCCAGTATCAGGGTTTAGGTAGAGCATGGGATAGCTGTTTTTTAAGACACGTTCAGTTACTTTATTACCAGCACTGAAGTGATAATTCCCAGAAGAGATGAGCAAATAATCAATTTTGGGTAAATTAACCAGACCATCCAGACGTTGTTGAAGGGTCACGAGATCATAACTCCACAAAGCAGTGGCCAGTAGATCGGCATGAACAAATTCTATTTCGTGATGGCGCTGAGCGACGTCATTAAACTCACGATTATAGTCGAAATAGGTTTGTGCTAGGGTGGTCATTAACGTTACTAGCCCACTGAGAATAACTAGAAAAATAATGATTCGCCGGCCAATATGGCTAGAGATCGGGCTGCTATCACTCTCTTCAAATTGACGACTTCTATTCATTTCTCTACTCATGTTTTGGCGTGATGTATTTCAGTATAGATGCTGAATCTAAAGTATGAATGAGGGGGTATTGGCTACACTTAACAAAATAAATCAAATTATTGGAGATAACTCATGCGTTGGATGTTGCTATGGTTGCTGATCAGCCCTTCGGTTTTGGCAGAAAAAATTTTAGTCATTGAAAGTTATCACCAACACAACGAATGGGATCAAAGTTATCTGAAGGCCCTTAAGCATACGTTAACACCTCGCTATGAACTCGAAAACTTTGAGATGAACACCAAGCGAATTCCTGCTAGTCAATATTCGGTAATGGCTGAAAAAGCATTCGCGGCCTATCAACAGGCTAAACCTGATGTAGTGGTGCTGGGTGATGATAACGCTTTAGTTTATATGTTGCCGAAACTGTATAACGAGCCGATTTCAATTGTATTTCTGGGGATCAATGACAACCCGAGAAAACTCATTATGCAATACCAAGGACAAGCCAAAGTCACGGGGATATTAGAACGACCTCTGTTTGTGAAAACCATGGGCGAAATAGGCCGTATGCTGGAAGAGGATAAGCGAAAAGTACTCGTGCTGTTTGACTCTGGTAATACCGCGAAAATCGCTTTGGAATATATGAAAACTCAAGTCAGTATGGTTGAGAATAATTTAGGCATCACAACGGAGATTTCCTCGATCACTACTGATAGAGAATGGTATGAACAGATTAATACAGCGAATAAAAGAGGCTTTGGTGCGATTGTTGTCGGTTTATTTCAAACACTAATGGATGACGCTGGGAATCATGTTGATGCTGAAAAAATCATGACATGGACCAACCAAAATACCCAAGTACCGCTATTCGGTTTTTGGGACTTTTCGATTGGTAAAGGCAAAGCCGCTGGTGGCGTTGTACTTGCAGGAAGTGATCAAGGGCAGATGGCCGCTGATATAGTGGTCCGCATTTTGGATCACAATGAAGATGCAAGCCAAATACCAATACAAATAGGGCTACAAGGAAAAGCAATTTATCACGCGGACGAAATGGCGCGTTGGGGGTTATCGATACCTAAAGGCTGGACTGCGATAGAGTGATTCTTTTCATTGCACTTGTTTTTACTTAGACTGACGCTTTTACTAGTCAAAAAGAGAGTCGACATGGAATTGAACGAACTGCTCACCTTGTTAACACGGCAGCCTGACAGCATAGTCTTTAGCCAAGTGATTGAAACCATTGATGAGAATTATCACTTTACACCAACGGAGTTTAAAAATGGTGAAATTCTCAATGCGGAGAATCAAAACAATGGCTCATGCAAAATTTTTGCTTTTGCACAATTACAGCAGTTAGATAAGGCGCAAACATTGGCTTGTTTTGGTGACTATTACCGTAAAGATGTTCTGCAAAACCCAGAGAATGATGATCACCAAAACATTCGAAACTTCATTGAATATGGTTGGGATGGTATCCAGTTTTCTAATCAAGCCTTAAGTATCAAGTAGGAATAGAAGAGGGAGGCTATACGCCTCCCTGACCACTTTAAATTGCCAATGGCATTTCATTGGATGGGTCTTGTTTGCTGTAGACTCGAATCAGTCCTAGAGTCGCAAACACCGACATCAATAGCATTAAACCACCTAATGGCATTTGGCTATGAGCTGGAATGGCTGATGCCAACAGTGTTGCTAAACCTGCGCCTAGGTTTTGCATGCCGCCTAAGACTGCGCCGCCTGTTCCTGCGTGATAAGGCAGTGGAGTTAATGCTCCTGTTGTCGCAGCAGGGAATAAAATACCCGCCCCTAGGAAATAGACCGTAGCCCCACCAATTAAAGTGAGTGCCGTTGTTTTCTCAAACAAGCCTGGAATAAACACCACGAGCGAGCCGATGGCTATCGCAACTAGTCCAACGTACAGCGCACTTTTTTCATTAACGCGCTGTGCAATAACACTCGACAATCCGGCACCAATTAAATAGCCAGGAATTGGTAGTACAAACAACAAACTTACGGTTGTCGCTGGTAATTGTAATACACCGCCCAATAGCACACCTGCCGCTGCTTCAAACACCGCAACGCCAGAAAAGGTTGCCACAAGGCAAATTAAGTAACCTTGAAAACGTCTGTCACTTAGTACATAACGATAGCTGCTAGAGACGCGCTCATGTTTTCTCAGGTTTTTCGGTAAGGTTTCCACCATACTGGTCATCATGGTAATGATTACCGCAATGGCAAACAGTGACAGAAAAAGATAACTAGAACGCCAACCAAAGCTTTCAGTTAAATAGCCGCCCAATACAGGAGCAATAAGTGGTGAAAAGATCACACACATGCTGATCAAACTATTTGCTTTATGCAGTTCTGCCCCAGAAAAGCAGTCGCGCGTTAGGGTACGAGACATTGCGCCACCGCAACCAATACCTAGCCCTTGCACAAAACTACCCGCTAAAAACCATTCATATTGATTGGCAAACAAAGCCAATATTGAACCTACGATGTAAATCAACAAACCAGCAATAATGATAGGTTTTCGGCCAAGTCGGTCTGACAATGGGCCGTAGACAAATTGCGATAAACCATACGGAATTAAGTAACACGCCATAACGGCTTGCAATGATGCTGGCGTAACCAAAAACTCACCCGCCATATGACCAATGGATGGTACATACATAGTTTGTGTCATTTGACCAACAGCGGTCAAAATCGCAATTAAAAACGTCAGCTTCACTAATGGAAACGATGCGGACATGATGAATCTCCTGCACAAAAATGCAACAACGGAATGAGAGTTAAATGGATACTGAAACTAATGATAATATGAGAAAGAGTAGCTCTTTCGGTGCGAGATATTAGTAGGGGTTTGGCTGTTTATCAATCGAAAAGTGTGATCTCAAGCAAGATAAAAATCTATAGGAATCATTAGTTAAACTAATCCAAAAATCACACAATTGGCAGTGATGTAAGGCAGTGTCGACATAAGCATTTTGCATGATTATCAAGCGATGAGGTATCTCTATCTTCTAGCTCAAAACACCAGCAGGTAGTTTTACCTTCACTGATGTCACAATGAGCGCTTTGTTTACAACTTGGGCAGCGGTGGGTTCCTTGGTCACGTTTCAGTTTTGTCATGATCTCATCGCGTTGTTGCACAGAAAAGTTACGCCACTGTACAATTTCTTGCATTGTGCGGTGGCAACCAGAGCATATTCCACCTTCATTTTTACACGCTGCAATACAAGGAGTTTTCATCAACTTAAGCCTAGTTATTTGGGAAGCTTGGATTGTATATCATCTTGTATGGATTGTTTACCTGTGAAAGGTTAACACGACCTAGTATTCACAATACGTATAAGGTAGGATTGCCGACCTTTTTTCGATGCTAGGAAGCAATAATGTTTATTGGTTTTGATTACGGTACGGCAAACTGTTCTGTGGCGATGATGCAAAATGGGCAGCCCACATTGCTGCCGATAGAGGGAGAGAGCTACTACATTCCTTCGACTATTTGTGCTCCGACGCGTGAATCTGTCTCTGAGCATTTATTTCGCCACCATAACATCAAACCGAGCGACAAAATTGGCGAACAGGTATTAAGAAGAGCGATCAACTTCAACCGTGAAGAGAGCATCGACCTTGCTGTACAAGATATCGCGTTTGGACAAGCTGCACTGGATCTCTATTTACAAGATCCAAGAGACATCTACTATGTGAAATCTCCGAAATCGTTTTTAGGCGCATCGGGTTTGCACGATATTCAAATCAGCTTTTTTGAAGATTTAGTCTGCGCCATGATGGTTAACATCAAACAACAAGCAGAGCTGAACTTAAAGCAGAGCATTCAAGACACGGTTATTGGTCGCCCGATTAACTTTCATGGCCGAGGTGGTGAAGATGCCAACCGTCAGGCTGAAGCTATTTTGGCAAGAGCCGCCAAACGTGCTGGTTTTAAGCAAGTCAGTTTTCAGTTTGAACCGGTTGCCGCGGGTTTGGAGTATGAAGCGACTCTTGAACAAGACAAAACCGTGTTAGTGGTGGATATTGGTGGTGGTACCACAGACTGCTCATTGATCGAAATGGGGCCAAGTTGGCGAGGTCGCGATGACCGCAGCGCCAGTTTGTTGGCTCATAGTGGGCAACGAGTTGGCGGGAACGATCTGGATATCTACCTTGCGTTTAAACAGTTAATGACACCGTTTGGCTTGGGTAGTAAAGCACTATCAGGAATTGATATGCCGTTGACTCAGTTTTGGAACCCGATTGCGATCAACAATGTTGAAGCGCAACGTGATTTTTATTCTCAACAAAACCTAACGGCACTTAAGTTATTGCATAAAGAGGCGCAGCAACCAGACAAATTGGCAAGACTACTTAACGTTTATTTCGAAACGTTGGGCTATCACATTGTGCGCCGAGCTGAAGAAGCGAAGATCGCGCTATCGGACCTTCCTCAATGTCAGGTGATGCTCAACCTTTTGTCTGAACAGGTTGAAGTTGACATTAAACGTGAACAGATGATTGAAGCGATTGAATCACCAAAATCAAAAATGGTCGATCTAGTGAAAGAAGCTGTCGAGCAAGGCGGGGTAAAACCCGATGTCATTTTCATGACGGGCGGTTCGGCGCGTTCCCCTATATTGCGCCAAGCTGTTGAACAGCAACTGCCACATGTGCCAGTGGTAAGCGGCAACTATTTTGGCTCAGTAACTGCGGGCTTAGCTCGCTGGGCTGAAATCTGTTATCGCTGATAGGGTTGTGCCCTTGGTTTTTGATGCGTTGGCGGTTGATAGCTGAGTGACGTATCGTGTTTCATCAGCACATTACTGGCCACTAAGCTACCAATGCAGATAAAGCTGAGAGCTCCCCAAGTGAAAGTGGAGGGTATTTCTCCGAAAATAGGAATTGCTAACAGTGCTGCCACGGCCGGTGTTGCTGACCCAATAGCGGCCGAGTGTTCTGCACCTAATGTGGATACTGCATATAAGTAGGTGAATGCTGCAATTAAACCTGCTCCGACGCCTTGCAACAGCATATGCCCAATCACTGTCTTCCACGGCCAATCAATCAAAGGTGTGACGGCTAAGTAGCTGTCTAGCACCCCAATCGATATTAGCAGTACGAGTGCAATTACTGATAATAAGGAAATAAACCCAGCGCTGACTAAAGCATGCAAATTTGCCACTCGCGCGCAAATGGTAAAAATAGCCCACATCAAGCTGCCCATTAGAAACAACATATGGCCTGCAAGACGGTTTGATGCAAAATCAGTCATACCTGAATACAGAAAAAGGGCCACACCCATCATGACCAGAACCAGTCCAATGATTCTGTGAATGCTTAACGGCTGCTTAAACAGCATAACCGCAATGCCAGAGACAAATAAAGGCAGCACGCCCGGCACGAGTGCACTTCCGTCAGCAACAGGCACGTAGTGCATCGCGTTACTTGCCACTAACAAATACGGTAAGCCACAACCTAAAAACATACCCAGTAAATAACGATTAGAGACAGCTTGCACATTTTTTCTTGCTTTCCATAGCAATGGAAATAGAACAATGGCAGGCAAAAGAAAACGTGTAAGGGCTATATCTGCTGGCGTCAGATTACTGATTGCGCCGCCTTTCAGAGAGAGAAAAAAACCAGACCATAGTAAAAGGGTTGTAATTATTGCCAGATAGCCAGAGATCATAATGGTATTAACATTCAGTTAGGATGTTTAACAATTATCTATCGATCTGCACGCTTTTATCTGGCAAATTAGCGCTTGATTATCATTATTTTTGCCAAAATCAGTTAAAAATTAGAGGTTTTGGGGTGGAATTTATCAAGGATTACAAAGTGGATAAGATAGATCGTCGAATGTTGGACTTGTTACAACAAGACGGCCGCCTAACAACGGCCGAGTTGGCAGATAAGGTAGGTTTGTCGCCTTCTCCTTGTGCTAGGAGGTTGAAACGTTTAGAAGAAAGTGGGGTGATTGATGGTTATCAAGCGAGCTTAAATCGCCAAGCTATTGGGGTCGGTATGACGGTGTTTGTTGAAGTCAGCCTTAGCAACCACCAAGCTAGCTCGATTGAGGATTTCGAATCTGCTGTGCTTGATATGGAGGAAGTGATTAGCTGCCATGTGGTATCGGGTGCGTACGATTACCTTCTGGAAGTGGTGAGTCGAGATTTGATAGGCTACGAGAGTTTTACTCGTAAATTACAACGTCTGGAAAACGTCAAAGATATCCACACTCATTTGGCAATTCGACAAGTAAAAGCCGCTAGCGCTATGCCTATATGGATTG
The DNA here is from genome assembly GCF_028858425.1 of Vibrio aestuarianus. NCBI lineage: Bacteria > Pseudomonadati > Pseudomonadota > Gammaproteobacteria > Vibrionales > Vibrionaceae > Vibrio > Vibrio aestuarianus. Next base: position 408,461 of record NZ_JAKNYQ010000002.1, read on the forward strand.
TATAGGCTGATACTGCGAGCGGCTGTGGATGTATTTTCAGTCAGTGATTATTGTCAAAAATTAAATTGCTTAAGTGATGTCTTGATTATTTGATCAGCAATGAACTTATGTGTAGCTGTGGTTGGGTGAGTGACTCCCCAGAACACATATTTATCCGAACCATGATATGCACAGTCATTGGTCAGGCTATGGCTATAGAGATAATCTTTTGCAGAACTACGATTAATATCTAAACAAGCATCGGATGAATTTTCAAAGCCATAATGTTGAGGATTTGATGCTAGGTTTTCAAACAGAGTATATGCATCAAACAACGCGATATTGATCCCTTGCATTTGATAATAAAGCGCTTGCTCTTTGATGAATATGTTGAAAGATTTAATTTTCGAGCTGACTTTAGCCATTTCTTCCGCAGTAGAGTATTTGAATTGAGGTGCTCTGGTTGCATCGGGTAATGTAAATAAAATGATATTTTTCGCCCCAGAATCGACTAGTCTTATCATCGCGCTACTAAAATCGGCTTTTACTTCATGGGGAAATGTTGATTAGATGATTATTTAAATTTCGGAATTATTAAATAAACCTTAGGCATTGTTGTTGATTAGTGCCTAAATTAGTTAATAAACATTAATACTTAATACATTCTAATTTTTATCAAAAGCACTATTGATCTATGTGCCAATTTATATATGGAAATTTTCTTCATTTTAGACGATTAATAAATGATGGAATACCTAAGTAATTTTTTAGATTTTCACCAGATAATAATTAAAAGTGCTTTATCTCCATTATGTCAGGTTTGGTATGGAACATCGCAATGGCTTAGCTCAATCAGCCTCATGGTTTGGCCATTGAAATATTCAGTGAGATTCAGGGTGACAGCCAAATAAATTAATTAAATGCTAGCTATTGGTTGCAGAATGATGTCGAGCCACTAACCCTAGCTGAAATTAGTGATAATGTACTCAGTCAACATCACGTTACTTTGTTGATTTGAGTAATATGATGATGAGGTAAGTATGATCTTGGTTCACTTTATATAAAGTAGTATGAACTAAATTAGGTCTTTACTTTTCTCTCATTCATATAAATAAAAATATTGCCTATTTTTGAGTTACATCTTTAAACGGTATTTTTATTGATAAAGGAAATAATGACACTTTTGACACCTTGCGAGAGGAGCATAAACATGCTTTATTGAAGATACTGTTATCTAGTTAGGAATATTCCCACTATGTGCCGCTGGCTCGCTTACCAAGGAAGTCCCATTTATCTTGACCAACTGGTTTATCAACCGGAACATTCATTAGTTCATCAAAGTTTAGAAGCACGTAAAGCCGTGACTCGAGTTAATGCTGATGGTTTTGGATTAGGTTGGTATACCGAGAGAAGTACCCCCGGACAGTTTCACGAAGTCTTACCGGCATGGGGCGATGAAAATTTACGCTCTCTTGCTCATCATATCTGCTCTCATCGATTTATGGCACATGTACGTTCTTCCACAGGGACACAAGTGTCGCGTTCAAATTGCCACCCCTTCATTTTAGATAATTGGATGTTTTTGCATAATGGGCAAATCGGTGAGTTTGAGAAAGTGAAATTTGCCCTAGAGAGAAAGCTGCCAGAAGCACTTTATATAAAGCGTATGGGGACCACAGACAGTGAGCTAATTTTCCTACTTATGGTTAACAATGGCTTGTTTATTGATCCGATCAAAGCGATTCGTTCTACGATCAGTGAAATTGAAAATTTAATGGTGGAAAAGGAAATTGAACTGCCATTTAAAGCCTCTATTTGTATCTCTGATGGACGTGAATTTTGGTTAGTTCGTTATAGTTCGGATGGTGTGCCACCCACTATATTTAGTAAGGTCGAAGGGGATGACATCGTATTAGCATCCGAACCTTTGGACAGCCATAATGGCTGGAAAATGATTGATCCACAGACCATTACTCACGTTGTGTTATCTGAGTGTATTGCCTATCCAATTATTGATTAACATTATTATTAATTGGTTTATCGTTTGCTCTTTTATTAGGAAAAATTACTTTTGAATATTTATCAATGTGTTATCTATATAACTCCATTAAAATAACAACAAAAAATGTTTTGATCTATATCCAAACTATTTGGAGTTGCAGGTAGGTGGCAAGTGAGTGAATCCCCATGAGCATAGATAAACTATGTGATTGGGGTGAGCAAACGTAGCCAACACCGCTAGGAATGGTATATTCCTACTAAATCAACTGATTAGAAGAAAAATGGCGCTACATTAACACTTGTTAATTTAATGTTTGCTAAAGCTTAATTTGATCTTGTGGGCGAAATATAAAATATCATTATATTTTTATATTGAAAGAATAGCGTTCGGTGATACTGTATTCTTGTGGAGCATTTACTCTATATGTGTGGCTCTAATACTAATAACCCCTTGCAAATTGATGTGTCTATTTCAGCTGGCAAGGGAATAATAACGAGAATATAAAGGGTTCATTATGAAATATATAACACCCGTTTCATTACTACTTGTGGTAACGCTGGTTGGCTGCCAATCTGAAGAGACGAGTACGACTAACTCGGCACAATTTAATGCTGATGCCATCACACAGCAAAAACGCGAATTGGCGCTGAAGTTAAGTGAAAGTTATAGCGAGTTTGAAGCGACGCTTAAAACGCAAATTAGTGCTCAAAACTTATCCATTTCGGTTTCCACTTTGAAAGAAAAACAGCCTGATTCTGACTTTAGCCAGCAAATGGTTGCGGTTGATGCCCAAATTCGCTCGATGAAAGGGATTGAGGAGTTTACTCAACAGCTGCTACAACTTCGTATTGCTGATGCATCCATGGTTAAAGAATGGCAGGAAGGGCAGAGCCCACTATTTGCATTCGAGCCGAAAGGAAATGATGCATCATGGCAATATATTGAAGCTTTTGATGTGTACGGGCAGGTTCATCAACTTGATGTGTACCAGATGCCAGATGTGCCTGTTTTTGTTGTTGATAGCAATAGTGAAGTGGAACTGCGTGCTGGTTTACAAGCGATGCGCGTTGAAATGAATAAACTTGGTCAACCTACCATGCTGACGACGACGGAAAGTGGTCAAGTTGAAGCAGTTTCAATGGCACGCAGCACTGAAGTTAGCAGTGTTGATCCAATCTCCACGACAGTACTAAAGAAAATTCAATTAGCGGATGATAAAGAACCGTGGATTTCTGGCAGAGCTGAAATCTACGCCATTGTGACCGGAGTGAACCCCAGCCGTGATGAACCGACTATTGATTTAGTTGAAATGCCTTATTTGGACTACGACAAGCAAGACTATTTTCCAAACCAAGTGATGATCCAATGGTCTCGTTACCGTTGGGGAGCGGCTGATCTCATTCTAATGGAGCAAGATGATGGTACTGATTATAAGGAATTGGGTAAGTTATTGGTCAAAGTAGCTGAAGAAGTTATGAAGCTTATCCCAGATCCAGAAGTACAAGCTTATGCGATTATCCCACAGATTACCGGGAAGATTATTGATGCAATCCCAGACGGTTTGCTCACTAATGACGATGATTACGTAGATGTTTTTTATACGATTATGCAAGACACATCTTACATTGATCATCCTGGAGCAAGTGGTAATGCAGTGGCAACATTTGAACCACTAACGATTAATCCGACCCGCCCTTAACGACTCTTTTCTTTGTTTTCAGCCTCACCAAACCACCTACTTCAGTAGGTGGTTATCATTTATATAGCGCTAACGTTTTGTTGTTGTTAGTTTTTTCGACACTCTGCCTATTTCATCATCTTATCGTCAGTTTTTCAGGTAAAGACGGTTGCTCTTAGCGATGTCTGCAATTATATTACCTCCAAATCTAATGCGAATGATTATCAAAATCTGTCGCAATTAACTTCAAATGGAAATCTGTATGAAATCGCTTATTAGTTTGGTGACGGTAGGGTTGTTTGCCTCTTTTTCTTTGCACGCAAACACTGTTTCAGTGGAGCATGAACTCGGTACCACTACATTAGAGCAAAAACCGCAACGTGTTGTTGTCATTGGTTTGGGTGCGCTTGATGCACTAGATAGCTTTGGTGTGGAGCCTGTTGCCGTTTCGAAAGTCGCCCAATTACCAAGCTATTTGGACAAATATAAAACCAAACAATACGTTTCAGCTGGTTCGTTATTTGAACCCGATTTTGAAGCTATTTACATGCAAAAGCCGGACGTTATTGTGATAGGTTCACGAGCGGCAACCAGTTATGACGAGCTATCAAAAATTGCTCCAACCTTTGTGTTTGCTGCTGACGCGAGTAAAGGCTACTGGCAGAGCACTCAAGAGCAGTGGCGCAATTTGGGTAAAGTCTTTGCGATTGAAGACAAAGTAGAAGCAAAAATTGCTGCTTTGGATAAACAGTTTCAAACGATTCGCCACTTCAACCAAACCAGTCATATAGATGCTCTCACAGTGATGAGCTCTGGTGGCAATATTACTACTTTTGGTCCTGAATCACGTTTTTCTGCCATATACAAAGATTTTGGTTTTCAACCGACAGTGGAGAGTATTAAGGCGACACGACATGGTGACCTTATCTCCTACGAATTTATTCGCGAGCATGATCCAAAAACATTATTGATCATTGACCGCGATAGATTGGTCAATAAAGGACAAAGCAATACTCGTCAAGAGTTCGAGAATGATTTGATCAAAGCAACGCAAGCTTATCAAAATAAACATATGGCCTTCCTAGACCTTAACGCTTGGTATCTTTCTATTTCTGGCGTAACAGCAACAGAGCAGATGATCCAAGACGTTAAAAATTCAGTTGGTATTCAATAAGTTCCCACAAACAAGCTGAGGTTAGCTTTGAAAAAGTTATTGCTTGTTTTATTGGTAATTGCTCTATCTTCACTGTTTGTGGGGGTAGGCAATTTATCGTTGACAGCGTTATTCCATGGTGATGCTAGTGCGTGGCAGTTATTGTTTACCAGTCGCTTGCCTCGTTTATTAGCTGTGGTACTGGCAGGTGCCGGGCTAAGTATCGCCGGGCTTATTATGCAGCAAATTAGTCAAAATCGATTTGCTGCTCCTTCCACTTCCGGCACCATTGAATGTGCAATGCTTGGTTATGTACTGAGCCTAGTGTTTTTTGGGCATGGTGATAATTTGTGGCTTATATTTTCAGTCGCGATTGCTGGCACTTTAGTGTTTGTGCAGCTTATCCAGCGTATTCAGTTCAAGAATGCCATTTTTGTCCCTTTGATCGGCATTATCTTTGGTAATGTTATCGACTCTGTCGCTTCGTTTATTGCTTATAAATACGATGCCGTACAGAACTTGTCTGGTTGGGCGGTTGCAAACTTTGCTAATTTATTGAAAGGGGATTTCGAGCTTCTGTATATCGCACTTCCTATTGCTTTGTTCAGTTACTTGTATGCAGCGCGAATTTCCGCTGTGGGTATGGGTAAAGATTTTGCAATGAACTTAGGACTTAACTATCAGCAAGTACTTGTCATTGGTGTATGCCTAGTTTCTGTAATGTCAGCCACAGTAGTGATGATCATCGGACAGTTGCCTTTTTTGGGGCTGATTGTACCGAACTTAGTCAGTCATTATTACGGTGATAATTTGCGCAAAAACATTCCGTGTACCGCGATGTTTGGTGCGCTGCTAGTGTTGCTGTGTGATTTAGCTAGTCGGCTGATTATTTTTCCTTATGAAGTCCCTATTTCGATGATTATAAGCATTCTTGGTGGTGGCGCATTTGTGTTGCTGATTTTACGAGGTCGCAGCCATGCGTGATAATACAAAGCTTTTGTTGCTAGTTTTGCTTTCGTTAATATTTGCTGGGTTATTTATTGGTATTGGCCTCAATCTTGATAATTATCAGTACTTTTTATCTCGTCGGGTACCTAAAGTCTTAGCAATAGTATTAGCGGGAATTGCGATCGCACAATCTTCTCTGGCATTTCAAACCATTACTCATAATCGAATTTTAACACCTAGCATCATGGGGTTTGATTCGCTGTATATGTTTGTTCAGGTCATGGTTGTGGTGCTGTTTGGCGGGTTAAGTAGCTACGCTCTGAATCCATATGTGAACTTTTCACTTTCTGTTGCTGTTATGTTGGCTTTTTCGAGCTTATTGTTTGCATTCTATTTTCGTAGGCAGCAAAGCAACCTGATGGCGCTACTACTCTTGGGTGTCATATTGGGGCAATTATTTTCCAATATATCCTCGTTTTTCATCATGCTGATGGATCCGAACGACTTTTCATCAGTTCAAGCCAATATGTTCGCTAGTTTTAATAACGTTAAAGTGGAATTAGTTTATTGGGTGACACCCTTGTTATTACTGGTTTGTTTCGGATTGTTTCAAATGCACCGTTTACTTGACGTGTTCTGGTTAGACAACGATAACGCGGTCAGTTTGGGGGTCGACGTACGGTTGGTTACACGTAACGTCTTGATGCTTAGTGCGATTCTAATTGCAATTTCGACGGCATTAGTGGGGCCTGTGATGTTCTTTGGCTTGCTAGTGACCAACTTAACCCGAGAATGGTTTCGTTCATATCAACACCAGACGTTGTTGATTGGTTGCTCCGCGATATCGGTGTGTGCACTGCTATCTGGGCAGTGGGTGGTAGAAAAAGTGTTCCAATTTGAAACCACGCTGAGTGTGGTGATCAACTTCATTGGTGGCATTTACTTTCTCTCACTCCTTTTACGCAATAAAGTGGTTTAATTTTTATGATCCAATTAGATAAATTGACCAAAGTGTTTGGTCAACAAGCAGTAGTCGACAAAGCCAGCGCTCAGTTCGAAAAAGGTAAAGTGACTTCAATTATCGGCCCAAATGGTGCAGGTAAAAGTACCTTACTATCTATGGCAAGCCGATTAGTTAGCCGCGACAGTGGTAAAGTTTGGATTGAAAACCAAGAATTAGTGGAGTGGGATACTAAAGCCCTCGCGAAAAAACTTTCGGTACTGCGTCAGGCTAATACATTGACGATGCGTTTTACGGTTAAGGAGCTTGTTGCGTTCGGCCGTTTTCCTTATTCACAAGGTAAACTTACCGCAGATGATCATGCCGTCATTGAACAATCTATCGATTATCTCGATCTGAAAGCCATTCAAGATAAATATTTAGATGAATTAAGTGGTGGTCAGCGCCAGTTAGCGTTTATTGCGATGGTTATCGCGCAAGATACCGATTATGTATTTCTTGATGAACCCCTAAATAATCTCGATATCAAACATTCCCTGCAAATCATGGCGACTATCCAGCGTTTAGCTCATGATCTAAACAAAGCCGTGGTTGTTGTTATCCACGATATTAACTTTGCTTCTTGTTATTCTGACCGCATCATAGCGCTTAAAAAAGGTAAAGTGGTTGCGACGGGAGCCGTCGAAGAGGTGATTGAATCTTCGGTACTTAGCGATATCTATGAAACGCCATTTAACGTATTAGAGATCGAAGGTAAACGTATTTGTTTGTATCACAATAATTAACCCACTTCTAATATACATTCATACAAGTTAAGTCAGTAGATGCATATCGATCTTAATCATTCGAGTTCGTCGGCTATGATATTCAATGGTGCCAAGAATGGTAAGGATGTAAACGTTTGCTTCAATAAGCACTTGTGTCGATACAAAACGATATATTTCTCAGTTCGAAAAAAATAATAGTTTGCGTTAGATCAAGAAAAAATCGTTTGGTTTGGATAAAAAACTAAAACAAAGTTGAAAGATTCAAAAATTATTGAATAATGGTCCTTATATCTAAACAAGCGATAAAGCTTGAAAGTTGGTCTCACACAGGAATCTTACCCCCATGTCTAATTCGTATGTTCTGGTTATTAACTCTGGCAGCTCTTCACTGAAGTTTGCTGTAATTGATTCAAATACGGGCGACGCCGTACTTAGTGGTCTAGGTGAGTGTTTTGGGCTGGAAGATGCTCGAATGAGCTGGAAGTTTAATGGCGAAAAAGCAGATTTTGCGATTAAAGGTGAAGAGAACCATCACCAATTGGCTGTCGCAAAATTAGTTGAGTTAGTGAAAACCTACGGTCTGATTGATGATGTGGTTGCTGTTGGGCACCGAGTGGTACATGGCGGTGAGAAGTTCACTAAAACCGTTAAGTTAGACGATAAAATTGTGCAAGAAGTGGAAGCATTGAGCGATCTTGCGCCACTACACAACAAAGCACATGCTATCGGTATGCGCGCAGCAATGGCTGCATTCCCAGAACTGCCACAATTCGCGGTTTTTGACACGGCTTTCCACCAAACCATGCCTGCAAAAGCGTATACCGGCGCAATCGCGAAAGAGTTGTACACTGAATTTGGCATTCGTCGATATGGTTTCCATGGTACAAGTCATTACTATGTGAGCCGCGAGGCTGCCAAAATGATCAACAAGCCAATCGATGAAAGTAGTTTTATCTCTGTACACCTTGGCAACGGTGCTTCTGTGTGCGCGATTAAAGACGGGCAAAGTGTTGATACAAGCATGGGTTTCACACCACTTTCAGGTTTGATGATGGGTACACGTTGTGGTGACCTTGACCCAGGGATTATCGAGTTTCTATTGAAGAAAGGTTGGTCGCAAGAGCAAGTATTCAACTCACTCAATAAAGCGTCTGGTTTCCTTGGTGTATCAGGTTTAACCAGTGATGCTCGTGGTATTTTAGAAGCGATGGAAGAAGGTCATGAAGGCGCAACTTTAGCATTCCAAGTCTTTACTTATCGCGTTGCAAAATACATAGCTTCTTACCTAGCCGCTTTAGATTCATTAGACGGCATCATTTTCACTGGCGGCATTGGTGAAAACGCACTACCAATTCGTCGTGAAATTCTGCGTAACCTGAAAATTCTAGGTTTTGTTGAAGATGAACAAGGCAATGAGCAAGCTCGCTTTGGTAATGCTGGTATTATCGCAAAATCAGACATGCTAAATGCAGTAGCGCTTGTTGTACCAACCAACGAAGAATTCGTCATTGCCCAGCAGTCGGTTGAATTGCTGTAATTACATTTAAAATCAAACAGATAGAAGCGAGCTTTGTGCTCGCTTTTTTTTTGTGCTCATATGTTGGGTAGATCATCGCAAAGCACGCGAATGGCGACACACCTATTACTCACTACATCGACTGCTGCAATTGCCCCTTAGTTAGCCAAGTTAGTGTTGGCTTGGTTATGCCCAGACATTTCTCAGCGCGATCATTGCTAGCAAGGTTTTGCCCCTTTATTCGCTAGAGTAAATACCCATTCACATGCTGCGAATGTGCGTTCGCCATACTAAAATCTAATCCGATGAAAGAGGATAAGACCATGCTCATTAGGGGTATGAGCAGGTTGAAAATCGCATTTTTCAGAATCTGCCGGAGTGCTCTTGGTTATCTAAGCCCTGTTAACTTTGAAAATCAAAATGTCGCTTAATGAAGTGTCTAGTCTTGCTGGGGCAGAGCGGTAAAGAAACGGCCTTGCAGTGAACAAGGCCGTGAAGTTAAATCAGAGAAATGTGTGTTAGCTGATAATTAGTAGTAGGCAAAAAAGTTAATCCACAAGGCATTTACGATATCGATGAAGAAACCACAGACCAGCGGCAAAATAATAAAGGCCCGATGGGCGGCGCCGTGTTGTTGGGTTACCGCTGTCATGTTCACGATGGCTGTTGCCGTGGAGCCTAATGTCACCCCCCCAAAGCCGGCACAAATAACTGCAGCTTCGTAATCTTTACCCATGGCTCGAAACACCACAAAAATCGTGTAAAGCACCGACATCAATACTTGTAGACCAATAATGACGAGGATGTAGAAGAAGCTGCCTTCTAGCTCCCATACCTTTAGGCCCATTAAGGCCATGGTTAAGAACATGCCTAAACAAATATCTTGAATTAATGTCAGGCCTTTTTCACCATCACGCACATTATTTAATAATTTAGTACGGTTCTTTCGTAATACGTAAATCTTTAAGCTGTTACCGATGAGGATACCGGCTAACAAACAGGCCACAAACATGGGTAATTTTAAACCTAGCTCGGTTAAGCCGGCATCGATGAAATGCCCTCCGATAAGGGATAAATTTAAGAATAACCAAGCCCTTAAAACACCAAAATAATCAACTTGTAGCCCTTTTTCACCGTCTTGGTGAGTGGTACCTATATCAAGTTCGCTATCATGGTTACCGGTTAGTTTATGGCGTTTCATTAAATAAGCGGCGATGGGGCCACCAATCGAACACGCTGCAATTAAGCCTAAGGTATTGGACGCAAGTCCTAGCTCTAAGGCATTGGCAATACCCAAATCGTTGACAAAGGTTGGGCCCCACGCCATTGCGGTGCCGACTCCCCCTGTGAGGGAAATTGAGCCAGACATTAAACCGGCCTTGGGGTCAAAGCCAAATAGAGTGGCAACACTGATACCTAACAGGTTTTGCAAAAAAATGTATAAACCGGCAAGCAGCAATAGTACTAATAAAGGTTTTCCCCCCTTGATAAGGGTAGCAAAGTCGGCTTTTAGGCCAATCCCCGCAAAAAAGTAGAGCAATAGTATATCGGCCACGTCTAGTTCAAATTGAACTTGGATATTAAAGGCGTAATACAAAATACCGACGATACTGGCGCAGAAAAAGCCGCCAACGACCGGCTCTGGAATACTATACTTTTGTAATACAGCACTTTTGGAAATGATGAATTTTCCCATAAATAAAGCAGTGATAGCCAAAGTAAAAGCCAAAAAGGCTTGCACTTGGACCAGTTGTTTAACTGCTTCATGAATTATATTTGGTTCCATTGGAGAGTTTACCCTTGTCAAAAAAGTCGATTTTACTGAGTTAGTGCAATCGGGTTACTGCATTCTAGATGGTATGGCTAAAAGGATAAAGGAGTAACAATAAAAAAAACAATGGCTTGATATTGCAGAATAACAGGATATCTTAAACACTTTTTGATACAGACAAAATGCCAATAGCGTGTCGAGTCAGCTTCACTGGCGCGATGAGGAGTTTGTACGGTGTTTGTTGGCAAAAACATAGAACAAAAACTGATCTGCACCATCAATACTGGACAACAAGCTAAGCGACTTTCCATACTTTTACTTATTCATGAATTGCTAATGTTCAATGTTCCGAAACTGATTTCTGTCCAAACGTGTTTCAGGTGGTGCATTAAAGCATTTGTGATACTAATAGAAAACCCACTAACGAAGAATTCGTCATTGCCTAGCAGTCGGTTGAATTGTTATGATAGATTCAATATTTGACAGTGAAGAGTGAGCCAAGTGGCTCGCTTTTTTGTTTTTGGGGTTAAAACAAGCGAAGTCCTATCGATAGCCAAGTTGTTGCCGATTACATTGAAATCTAAGCGGTTTTCCTTTTAGTGTGTCGAGAAAAATACAATTCGTCTCTATTGTGTTTAAACCACTTATTCTAGGATTATATAGCGCACCCAAGCAGAACGGCTCGCATGACTCCATGGTTTTATAATATAATCTATTGTGAAATTGCTTTTTACTACGGACATCAAAATATCTCTATGCATACTCGTCATCTAGCCTCCACTCTAGCTAAGTTTGCCACTTTAAACTTTTTATGCATGACCAGTTTTAACATACATGCTCAAAGTCTAGAGATAGAAATTGGTAGCTTTTTCTCCAAAACTGACACCGATATTCGCGTATATGACCCATTTAATGGTAAAGAGTATGATCTTAACTTTGAATCAGAACTAAATCTGCCTGAAGATAAGAACCTAGCCTATTTCAACTTAGAGTATCGTTTTGCTGATAGGCATCAGGTTTACCTAGATTGGCGGCGCTTGCATCGCCAAGGGGTACAAGAATCCGTTAGTCGGCCCTTTCAAATCACCCTAGGTGGGAATACTTATCACGTTGGTGCGGACGCTTTTCTCGCAACCCAACTTAATCTTGACTTAGCGCGTTTTGGCTACGGATATCGCTTTATAAAAACAGAGCACCTTGATGTTCACTTTCTCACTGGCTTCCATATTACTCGTCTTGGTATTGGTTTCGAAGGTGATCTCGAGCTCGTCATAGATAATAACCGCACTGAGTATGGCTTGCACCGAAACATATTTGAGCAAGTGACGGCACCACTACCCAACGTGGGTTTTTTGGTTGAGCATCATATTAGCCCTAAATGGTTACTAAAAAGTCATGCTCATGCATTTTATCTCGAATTTAAAGACTTGAAAGGTTGGATGTATGAGCTTGAATTTGCAGCAAAATATTCAATCACAGAGCATTTCAATTTTACGGCGAGCTTTAACTACTATGAGCTTGGTGTTGATTACCAAACTAGTATCACCGACTTAAATGTTACTTATCAGTTTTATGGTCCGATGATTAAGATGGCGTATAAATTTTGACCGACCTGAGCAAGGGCTGAGTGTTTTTTGCGGCTTTGTTTCCTCATTCAAGGTGCCTAATCATCGACCAGTGGTAAGATCAACTAAGTTCATTCCAATACTCAAACTATTGGCCAAGCTTGGCTGCAAAATAATCAACTAAAGTCACTATAACCAACTTTTAATCCACTGTTGTGAATTGGTATTTTGGAGGTAAATTTGACGCAAATACTAGGCTTACCACGGCAATTGAGTTCCATCGTAGACAAAAAATGAGCCTGAATGCTTAAGTTTTAAATTGTCGATAACATTAAGCATGCCTTTAACACTCTCTTCTACTGTTACCTTGCCATCCTTTCCGCCCATATCGGTTTGTACCCAACCAGGATGAATTGCCATAGTCTTCACACCCGCTTCGGATAGTTCACAAGCCAAAGACTTAATTATTTGGTTGAGGGCGGCTTTTGATGCGCGATAACTGTATCGACCACCAGAGCGGTTATCATCAATGCTAGCGAGTATTGAGGTCATCCCAATGATGGTTTTATCTTCGCCAGCAAGAATGTTATTAAGTAAAGCCTGTGTGATTAACATGGGTGCAATGGTGTTGACCTTTAACACATTTATCCATTCTTTTTGCCCCATGTTGCCTAAGCTTTCACATTCATCTCCGCTCACACCTGCGTTATGGATGAGTACATCAATGGCGGTATCTGCAAATTTTTCTGTCAAAGCGAGAATGTGGGATTCATTACTAACGTCCAGAGTATGAATACCAATCGTTGGATAAGTTTGTGTCAAGAGGGTCAATGCGTGAGCGGTGTTAATGTCACGACAGCAGGCAATCACATGCCATCCACGCTGAGCGTATTGTTTAACAAGCTCTAGGCCTAAGCCTCGATTAGCTCCAGTGATAAAAACCGTTTTCATTGTGTGGTTCCTAAATTGATGCAAAGTAAGAAGAACTGGTCAATGTGGAGCATTGACCAGTTTCTAATGGAAATTATGATGCTTACTTTACAAGTACGCTTTCTTGTTCCCACTGACTTTCTGTTCGTTTGTCTAGGCGTCCACTTATTCGAGTAAGGGCGAGCGCAACGAGTACTATCACTGCACCAATCCAAGGGGTATGCATTAGGCCCATTTCTGACACAATCATACCGCCCCCCCAAGAGCCAAGCGCAATGCCCACGTTGAACGCCGCAATGTTTAGACCAGAGGCAACATCTACCGCATCGGGGGTGAATTTTTCAGCCAGTTTGACCACATAAACTTGCAAGCCAGGAACATTACCGAATGCAAAGGCACCCCAAACTAAAATGGTTGCTACTGCGGCGATAGGGTTAACGGCAGTAAAGTTAAATACAACTAATACTGTGGCGAGTCCCGCAAAAATAATCGTTAGTGCTTTAATTGGTCCTATCTTATCGGCCATCTTTCCGCCCCAAATATTACCAATCGCCACTGATACGCCGTATACCAACATAATTAGGCTGATTGCATTGGCGCTAAATCCTGTTTCTTGTTGCAAAATCGGCGCAAGGAAAGTGAAAGCGGTAAATGTGCCACCGTAGCCCAGTGCCGTAATCGCATAAACCAGTAGTAACCTTGGTTGAGTTAATACTTTTAACTGTGATGACAGTTTCGCTGCGGCTGGCTGTTTCAAGTCGCTTGGCACTAAGAAAACACTACCAATCAACGCAATAAATCCCAGCAGCGCAACAATCAGGAAAGTCGATTGCCAACCAAAGGTTTGACCAATGTAAGTACCGAGTGGTACACCTGTTACTAATGCCACGGTTAAGCCTGTGAACATAATCGCAATCGCGCTGGCTGCTTTTTCTTTGGGCACTAGGCCTGTCGCAATCGTAGAGCCGATAGAGAAAAAGACACCGTGGGCTAAACCAGTCAAAATGCGAGCAACGATAAGGGTGTTGTAACCAGGTGCTTGCCATGCCAATAAGTTGCCTATCACAAACAGTGACATAACAGTAATGAGTACGTGCTTACGGTTCCACTTACCCGTTAGTGCGGTTAAAGCAGGTGCGCCAATCGCAACACCGAGTGCATAAAGGCTCACCAGCAGTCCTGCGGATGGCAGTGAGACGTTTAGGTCCGAAGCCATGGTCGGGAGCAACCCCACGATCACAAACTCCGTTGTTCCGATAGCAAAGGCGCTGAGCGTCAATGCGAGAAGTGCTAATGGCATATCATTTACTCTCTTTTGTTAGGTTCTAGTACACAGCAGCGAATGTGCTTATCAACGTGTCGCGCTGCCGTGATTTGATGGAGAGATTTTGCGTGGAAATTTCATTGCGAAAAATAGGTTATTTGACAAATGATATTTGTTATAAATGCAATAATTAAAAAGAAACTCTTAAGTAAATGGTAGGCAGCATGCGCACGAAATCGGACGATTTAGAAATTCTACTTACTGTCGTTGATACTGGCGGGTTTACTGCAGCAGCAGAGAGTCTAGATATACAGGTTGCACGTGTATCACGAGCGGTGAGTAAGGTAGAAAGCCAGCTTGGTGTGACGATCTTAAACCGAACTACAAGACGGATTGAATTAACGGATGAGGGGCGGCAATTCGTTGAGTCGGTGCGAATTGGGCTGATGCAGTTACAGCAAGCAGAAGACGAGATCATATCCCGTGGGGAATTACCCAAAGGGCGGCTGCGTGTTGATGCTGCCAGTCCGTTTGTGTTTCACCAGTTAGTCCCGCTCGTTCAGCCATTTAATCAAGCCTATCCTGATATTGAGTTGGAGTTGACCTCCAATGAGGGTTTTGTTGATTTACTAGAAAAGAAAACCGATATTGCTATTCGTATCGGTGCATTAAATGATTCAACCTTACATGCTCGGCCTCTTGGCCGAAGTTTACTTTACATTGTTGCTTCACCTGATTATTTATCAAAGCGCGGCTTTCCGAGTAAGAGTAGTGATTTGGAACATCACGATACCATCGGATTTTCAACACCAAGAACACTCAACGAATGGCCTCTAAAAGGATTTTCAGGGCTGACACCCACGCTGACCTCAAGTAACGGTGAAACGGTGAGACAACTCGCATTGATGGGAAATGGAATCGCCTGTCTATCGGGCTTTATGGTGAAAAAGGATATTGCGGAAGGAAGATTAATTGCTTTGTTAGAAGGTGAAAAAATCGGTAACTCAGGCCGGGAACAAATCAATGCGGTTTACTATAAGTCTTCTTCTGTTGCCAAGCGGATTTCTGCTTTTATAGATTTTATCCAGCCGAAACTGGATCTGTAAATTGTTCCAAGCGAGGCCATTACTTACCTCGCTGATGCTATTTCTTCTGGCACTTTTGGCAACCTTAAATGGTACCGTAGATGCAAACCCTATCGAGACTTATACCGATGCTGCTGCGCTACTGAATAAGCACGGTATTGTTTATTCAGTAGCGCTGAAGTTGATTGGGACGATGTCCCTGATTCGCCAGTCTTTTTTAAACGCGCATTACGAGAGGGTTACCAAGGCGTTCTGATTTATGCAGGTCGCGATGAGGTGGTCACGGTGAAAACAGTACTTCCTAATGGAAAAGTACTGCACTTTCAATGCTAGCGAAATTTTTTAGCTGAGCGAGCTTTCTCCTGAACGGAGTTCACCATCTTAGTAAACGCACGGTCTTTCGCTCTTTTCTCCGCTAACGTCGCACTGTTGTGAGCCTCTTCGCGTAATAGCTTTTTGTAATTATCTAATCGCCTAGAGGATAGCTCTCCTCTTTCTACTGCTTCTCTGACCGCACAACTCGGCTCATTCTCATGCAGGCAGTCACTAAAACGACATTGAGAAGCGAGTGATTCAATATCTGCAAAAGTGAGTTGAATCCCTTCTTTGACATCACTCAGTTGTAACTCTCGCATTCCTGGCGTGTCCATCAATAGACCACCTCTGGGTAACCATTTAATCGTACGATAGGTGGTGGTATGGCGACCTTTGCTGTCTTGTTCGCGAATATGCCCTGTTTCCATTTCATTGTGACCAAGCAAGCTATTGACCAGTGTCGATTTTCCTACACCCGAGGAGCCGAAAAAGGCAATAGTCTTGCCTTTCTGACAGTAACTTTCCAATACAGAAACATCTTGGTTATCCAATGCGTTAACACAGTGAACACTTAACAGCGGATCGAGCTTTTGAACTTGCTGGCGAATATCATCAGGATCAGGGTGTAAATCGGCTTTTGTTAGCACAATCACAGGTTGAGCGCCTGCTTCATTAGCCAAAGCCAAATAGCGCTCAATTCGATTTAAACTGAAATCCTCATTTAATGAACTCACGATAAAAACACTATCAATGTTGGCCGCGATCAACTGACGTTTAAGAGCGCTTCCAGCCGCCTTGCGTTGGAACAAGGATTGTCTTTCGAGTACACGTATTATTCGCTCGTGATCGAACACGACCCAATCTCCCACGCATACTGCGTCGAGCTTAGGCGGGAGATTCAATCGTAAAGTCCCATTGTCCCCCATCAGGACAACGTCAGATTTATGATGTTCGATGACTCGCCCCAGCGAGCAGTTCTCTAGCTCCTGCAAAGAAAGCTGCTGCTGGAAAAAAGGCCGCATACCTAAGTCAAGTAATGAAGGAATGCTCATGTTTAACCACCTACCAATAATATGGATTGTCGATTGCGGGTAAACATATTGGTTTACCCACAATGTGAGGGATCACTTCACCGACCAAAGATGGTGCAATAAACACATAAAAGTCCTCATCTTTGGTTGGTAAAGTGAGAAAGTTTTCTACCAGTTTAGCAATTACTGCGCCTTCTTCTTTGTCTTCTGAATCCGAAAATGTGTCATTGAACAGTACAATGATTTCTTGAGTTTGTTCTTGTTTGTACAATCCGTATTTCATTTGTCTATCTCTAGCTTACTAGTTTTAAAATAAAGTACTGATAGGTAAAATCTTTTGCGGCACTACGCTCGTAAATCGAAATCTCTTTCTTAATGTCCAATAACGCTTGAGATGCAGGCATAACAGCTTGTAATTCGTGAACTCTGTCTTTCAACGGTAGCCAGTAGTTCTGCCAGGCATCGACACCTAATGAAAAGTGTTCGACCACGTGGTAGCCATGCTTTTTGAACAAGGCTAGCCGTTTAGGGATCGATTGGATATCGGGATAGTCTGCCAGCCAAAACTGTGTGGCCTCTTCGTCGGGTGAGTCGGTGAGCCACACCAAGTCACTCACCATCAACACGCCATCGTCTTTTAACAGAGGCTTCCATTGTTTTAGTGCGTTCTCCATTCCCATAATGTATACGCAGCCTTCCGCCCAAATCGCATCAAAACATTTTGCTTGAAATGGCAGTTTCGTCATGGATGCACAAACAGGAGAAATGCGCTCGTGTAACTGTGCGTTTTGTATTTTTTTATCGAGCTGTTCGATGGCAACAGGCTCATTATCCACGGCTGTAATGTGCGCGGTACTGTTGTCGGCTAGCAGTAATGTTGAGGTGCCAGTACCACAACCAATGTCTAAAATATGAGTCATTGTCTGAGGCGACATTAATGAAATCGCTTTTAAAGAGTCCTTGTGACTCCCTGGCCCCCATCTTTCCAATGTTGCAAAGACCTTCATAAAATCTTTCATGTAACTATCGTGTTCGTTCATATCTTTTGATAACCACTTTAATCTGAGCGCCTCTTTCTCATTGTAACCCTGCGTGCTTAACCAGTTTAAGTAAGCACTAGGTGCATTTTGACTCAGAGAATGGTGTAACTCTCTTTGTGGGCGTTCTCCAAGTAATGTCAGTAGCAACTCGCGAGCGTGAACTTTCTTATCAATCTCATGGCTGAGTTGCGCTAGTCTATTTTCCAACAAGCTTTTGCTTAACTTCGCGTCTAAGCATTGTTCGCACTCTTTCAGTGAAAGTCCCGCGCTTTGAAGTTGTTGAATCAAAAATAGTCGTTGCAAATCGTTTTCATTGTAATAGCGATATCCATTGTCAAGGCGCTGTCCTTTAATCAACCCTAACTTCTCGTAATAGAGTAGGGTGGTGCGAGAGAGACTTGCCTTCGCTGCCAATTCCGAAATCAAATACATGTTAGATTTGACCTAAATGTTCTTAATATCTGGATAGTATGAACTGTAGAGTGGTAGACAGGTCAAGTGAGCTTGTTAGAATTTTTCACCAATAGTGGCAGAAATGAGGTGAGTTCTGAGTTATCTAGGCTCTCTTTGAGGCTTGGGATGAGTTTAACCTTAGACATATTGTCTACCCAGATTTGGGTTGTGATGAACAGTTCGTGATTGCTCAGCGGTCAGTGGAATGGTTGTAAGATTCAAAGAATATTGAACATCGAAAGTGAGCTGTTAGATAGCTCGCTTTTTTTGTGGGGGGATTCGTTATTATTAGGGTGTTGGTTTTTATCACTAGCAGTGAATCTCTTGAACATGAGAATCACTTTAAGATGTCAACGCATCACCTTTATGTGTAAGCGAGCTTGTTATGCCTGATACTTCTCATCCTACCGTTGTTCCATGCCTTCTTCAGACTTGGCATTTAACGGAGTCTGAGCTATTTCATTGGCTACTTAAGCAATGTGGTAACAAAGAGCTAGCCTTTGATCTTCTTCAAGAGACATTTTTACGTGCCTTGCTGCAGAAAAAAGCATTTTGTGATATCAAAAATCAACGTTCCTGGTTGTTTCGTGTCGCCAACAATTTACAAGTTGATGAGTGGAGAAAGACGAAAGAGGTAATGTTTGATGATGACGCAATATTGTCATTACATGGCGAATGTGATGAAGATCCGCACGTAATTGATAGCCTCGCGCAATGTTTACCCAAAGCGTTGGATCAACTTTCTCAAGCGGATAAAGCAATCATAGAAGCGTGTGATCTCAATGGCGAACCACAGCAAATATTTGCACGAAAACATGGCTTAACTTTACCGGCAACCAAGTCACGTATTCAACGCGCGCGTTATAAATTAAAGCAGATTCTGAAAATACAATGCCGGATCCGTTTTGATGAACAGCAGCGAGTTTGCTGCTTTTTTCCTGAAAAATAACTCATCCATCTCATATTTGGTCAATTAATCCTAAAACCTTGCATCTTTTTAGCTCGTCTTTCGTCTTATGACAAAGCGATAAGTCGATGTATCAGGTTATCGGCTCAACAATAGCCATATGGGAGCTGTCATGTTTGAAGTATTCTCGCTGCTTGCAGATTGGTTGACCTATTCAGTCTTTTCTATTACGCCCAATTCAAAATTGGCCGATGGCGTACATTTCTTCATTGAAGACACCAGCAAGATCATGGTGTTGCTGGTGGTCATGATTTACGTAATTGCTCTTTTTCGGGCTTCGCTAAATGTAGATAAAGTCCGCCATTACCTTGCGGGCAAAAGACGTATTTTCGGATATGTAACTGGTAGTTTCTTTGGGGCAATTACACCATTTTGTTCATGTTCTAGTATCCCGGTGTTTTTAGGATTTACAACAGCAGGTATTCCGTTAGGGATAACCATGGCTTTTTTGATCACATCTCCATTAATCAATGAAATTGCGGTGTTGTTGTTAGTGAGTTTACTTGGGTGGAAGTTCATGCTGATGTATGTGTTTGTCGGAATGTTAATTGGTGTTACTAGCGGATGGTTTTTAGATTCGATTGGCGCAGAACGTTGGCTTCAACCATTAGCAATGAAAGCACTTCAGCGTGGTCAAAATGCTAAAGCACAAACGTCAATCACGACTATGACTGCACAGATGACATTGGCAGACCGCCACGCTTTTGCCAAACACGAAATGGTAGTTATTGTTTCGCGAGTTTGGATATGGGTATTTATCGGGGTGGGTATAGGCGCGGGTTTGCATGGGTTTGTGCCCGATGGCTGGATAGAAGCTCACCTAGGGCAAGGGCAGTGGTGGTCTGTTCCTGCCTCTGTTTTGTTGGGCATTCCACTTTATTCTAATGCAACTGGAGTGATCCCCATCATGGAAAGTCTGTTGATTAAAGGATTGCCGATTGGGACGACGTTGGCATTTTGTATGAGTACTGTTGCTGCCAGCATTCCGGAGTTTGTGATGCTCAAGCAGGTCATGCAATGGCGTCTATTAGGGCTACTTTTTTGTTTGTTGCTCGCTGCATTTACGGTCATGGGGTGGGTGTTTAATTTATCTATTTGGAATTACTCCCTTCCTACTTGAAGTTGCAGCGGTGTTGGCCACGTTCACTCACCCCAATCACATAGCTTATCTATGCTCATGGGGATGAACTCACTTGCCGCCTACCTGCAACTTCAAGTTGTTTGGGTATATTAGGAGTCGATGATGAAAATATTTAAAGTACTAGGTTCTGGTTGTGCTAATTGCGTCAATACAGCGAAGCTTATTGAAAAAGTGGCAAATGAGATGGGTGTTACAGTCACCGTCGAGAAAGTGACGGATCTTGAAACGATTATGGATTACGAAGTGATGTCTACACCTGCGGTAGTTTTGGATGAAACGGTTGTCCATTGTGGCTCCATCCCAACAGTGCAAATGATATGTGCCTGGTTGGAGGGTTAACTTGGTTCGCCTAACACACTTTATGCCAGCGATGATGTTAGGCGACCCCTACTAAGTTTTGTTACTGTCACAAGTTTCTCTTTGTGTCGTTCATATCTCATGTTTTGTATATACCATTTCGGTAGACTGAGTTTATCCATACCCTTCCGACTTGAAGTTGCAGCTGTGTTGGCTAGGTTCGCTCACCCCAATCACATAGTTTATCTATGTTCATGGGGATGAACTCACTTGCCGCCTACCTGCCACTTCAAGTGGTTTGGGTATATATATTGGTCTTTATTTAAGGTTCAGCAAAGTGATGCACTATCAATATCGTGGCGACAATATTATTTTCAATATTCCAATTCAAGCGAGCAATAATATCTTTTTTGTCGGTAACGCAACCAATTGGAAAGTAAAAGAGGATTTTAAGTTTCACCGAGAGGGCGATTCGCTGACGCTGATTAAGCCCAAAGAGTTAGCACTGCACATCGGCAATTCTGGCTATTGTGAGTACTTTTTTTGGGATCAAGATTTAGAACAAGCGTTACCTTTCGACCATTGTCATCCGCAAGGTTATTTTTTCAACAATCAGTTTAATGGAAGTTTCAACTATTTACTGTTGGCTGAAAATCCAAGCCAGAATGAATTGGTACAGATACATCAAGCAAGTGAAGCCTCTTTTATGATTAAGCAGCAACGAGAAGATTATTTGAGTGAAGAGTCGCTAGCCAACTTTAGATCAGTATTAGGAGGAGCTTTAAAACCCAAGCGTCTATATCGTTCTTATCATCCGATTTCACCATCTCGATCTCATATAGCAGAACTTAAATCGCTCGAAGAGCTCCGACAAATAGCGGTACGTAAACTGCTCTTACAGTACCAGATCGCCAATATCATCAATTTGTCTGAAACGGATCACCAGCTTAAACAAGAAATAGAACAACAGGGGGCCAGTTATTATCAACAGCTCTGGTCTCAAGGGTGTGTCTATTCAGTGCCGATGTCTTACGAGACGGTTTATTTTATGTCGCATCTTAATCAGGCTTTTAATGATAATGAACTTGGTTTTCAAGATGGTATCAAACAGATCATCACGATCATTGCAAACGAGCAAGCACCATTCCATGTTCATTGCCGGTTAGGGTCTGATCGTACTGGTGTCGTTATTGGTTTTTTACAACTGTTTATGGGGGCCACTAAGTCTGATATAGAAAACAATTACTTGCTGACCAATCAGCTGGGTATTGGTGAATATCGAAGCTTTAAATTGCTTGAAGTTGCGCTCACCAACGCGCTTGGAGAGAATTGTTTTGATGATGGTCGTCAGGTTGTGTATGACTATTTATTAAATTTAGGGCTTGAAAAATCAATGATTAATAATGCGTATCAAAAGTTGAGTTAGAGAATCAGATGGGCGGTTAAATTTTGGTGGTTAATTATAAATCAGGAGTCTTACCTTTATCTGTTTCAAGCTTTGGTTGAATGCTGACATTTTTTCTACATCGCTGGTGGAATACTCAGCAAATTGATACAAAAACTTGATGTTAGTGCACACGAAAGTAAAGAGTCTTTAGGAAAAATGAGGAACTTATTCGTTTTAGCTATGCCATACAGTATCATCCACCAATCCAGTCAATAATAATGCGTCTTGAAATTTATGCTCAATAAACTAAAACCTTACTTCGGTCCCTTGTATCCTATCGTTGCCGTTTTCCTTATGGGGATTGCAATATTTTTCGTATCTCGCTTAGGGCTCGCGATCTGGCATTCTGACAGAGTCAGTGACGCTCACGGTTGGCTGACCATTTTCTTTAGTGGCTTGCGAGTCGATATTGTATCGCTATGTTATCTACTGATTTTACCCGCGCTGCTCTCTTGTTTATTGTCTGGTAACCACATTGTTGGACGCGCCTGGCATTGGGTTCTAAGAGTCTGGATCACACTGGGTCTATGGCTCATAGTGTATATGGAAGTGGCCACTCCGCCATTTATCATGGAATATGATTTACGTCCAAACCGCTTGTTTGTTGAATATCTTATTTATCCGAAAGAAGTGTTCAGCATGCTGTGGACGGGCTACAAGTTAGAGCTGCTTATCGGCGCGGTTGTTTCTACTCTGACGGTTGTTTTAGGTTGGAAGTGGAGCAAGCAGTTAGTTGCTAACCTAAGTTTTCCTAAATGGTACTGGCGACCACTATTGGCAGTGTTAGTCATTGCTGTGGGTGTGCTAGGTGCGCGTTCTTCATTGGGTCATCGTCCTCTAAACCCAGCCATGGTTTCATTTTCCAGTGATCCATTGATCAACGATTTAACGCTTAACTCATCATTCTCTGTTATTTTTGCGGCTAAACAGATGAAATCTGAAGCGAACGCATTTGAGTTCTATCCCAAAATGGAGAAGCAAGAGGTGATCGATGAGATTCATGCATCGATGAACATTGATGCTCAATATTTTGTTTCAGATACCCAACCAAGTATGGCTAAGCATCAAGCAACATATCAAGGGAAACCAAAGAACATTGTTATCTTACTACTTGAAAGTCACGGTGCACGCTATGTCAGTCGATTAGGCGGGATTGATGTCTCACCTAACATGGATAAGCTGATTGATGAAGGATGGGCATTTACTCGTTTGTACGCAACAGGTACACGTTCGGTACGTGGTATAGAGGCGATGACAACCGGTTTTTCTCCAACACCAGCACGCTCTGTTGTCAAGTTAGGTAAAAGCCAAACTAACTTTTTCTCGATAGCAGACTTGCTAAAGTCGCGTGGCTACCATACTCAATTTATTTATGGTGGTGAAAGCCATTTTGATAATATGAAGAGCTTCTTCTTAGGTAATGGTTTTGTCGACATGCAAGACTTCCCAACCTTTGCTGATCCTAAGTTTGTTGGTTCTTGGGGCGCATCAGATGAAGATCTATACCAAAAAGCAAACCAACAATTCACACAAATGAATGAAGAAGGGAAACCTTTCTTCAGTTTGGTATTTAGCTCATCCAATCACAGTCCATTTGAATATCCTGACAACGTGATTGAGCCATATAATGAGCCGAAACAGACGGTTGAAAATGCGGTGAAATACGCTGACCATGCGTTAGGGCAGTTTGTTGAAGCGGCTAAAAAATCGGATTATTGGGATAACACCATCTTTATTGCGGTTGCAGACCATGACGCAAGAACGCAAGGTAACCAACCAGTACCAGTTGATTACTTCAGAATCCCTGCGGTGATTTTTGGTGGTGGAATTGAACATCAGATCGATGATCGTCTTGTGAGCCAAATAGACCTAGCACCGACGCTGCTTTCACTAGCCGGTATTAGCAGCCAAAACCCAATGATTGGACATGACTTGACTCGTGATGTTCCTGTTGAAAAACAGCGTGTTATGATGCAGCGTGATAAGAATTACGGTTATATGACAGCTGATAACCAAGTGGTAGTTATCCAACCTGGACAGGGTATCTCAACTTATGAATACGATCAGAAAACAGACACATTAACAGAAAAAGCGGTAGATCCAGATGTGGTGAAGCGAGCTCACGCAAATGCCATGTGGGGAAGTTTAGCGTTTAAAGAAAACTACTACGTTGCTTCTGATAAATATTAGTTTTTAGCGGTTTAGTGAATAATAAAGTACAAGGCGAACCATTGGTTCGCCTTTGTTATTTCTTTCATTCAATGTTTACAATATATCCCCTTCCTAC
This sequence comes from Vibrio aestuarianus, assembly GCF_028858425.1. Lineage (NCBI taxonomy): Bacteria > Pseudomonadati > Pseudomonadota > Gammaproteobacteria > Vibrionales > Vibrionaceae > Vibrio > Vibrio aestuarianus. Next base: position 433,058 of record NZ_JAKNYQ010000002.1, read on the forward strand.
TTGAAATTGCAGCGGTGTTGGCTACGTTATTTCACCCCAATCACATAGTTCATCTATGCTCATGGGGATGAACTCACTTGCCGCCTACCTGCAACTTCAAGTTGTTTGGGTATAGATGATGATTGAAATGAAAATTACCATTTTCTTTAACATAAGAATGACACACTTGAGTTTGTCAGATAATTTATTCATTTATAAAGACATAAAAATCGTATCAATTGAGCTGATGTGAGTATTTGAACTGTATTGTTGTGAACAAGGTATCAAAATTTCGATAAATTAAGAGAGTTAATGGATTTAACCTCTGGGATTCTATTCACTATTTTCGAATCATTCTTGTGCTAAATATTAATTAATCTAATTTATTCCTAGAAATGTGGATAATTAGTCGTTAAGTGACTATTTATCCGGTTTTTTATGGTCTTCTAGAAAATGATAATTTGTACTATGTCACATTTACACCGAGTAAATTTACTTACCATTGCGCCACTTTAATCATTCTTTCCAATACGATCTATTAAATATAAATACGTATTCCTGCAATATATAATAGGATAAATTTCGATATGACTGGCGATATTGTAAAAGTTTCAAGAAATACAGACAACGCACCTAAAAGCACAGTATCTACTCAAACTGTAGCTTTTTCTCATTATAATAATATTTCAGCTCAACTACCTATAGATCCTACAACAGGTGAAATTGTAGTGGGTTGTGTAAAGGACCAAGCCAAACAGTGCTTAAAAAATATTAAAGCGATAGTGGAAAGTATTGACCATGTTATGGACGATGTGGTGAAGATTAATATCTTCGTTAAGAATATTGCCGATATTGAGGCTATCGATGAAGTTTATCCAGACTTTTTCCAAAGTTCTCTTCCTACCCGCACGACTGTCGCGGTTGCCGCTTTACCGATGAGCGATGCTTTAGTTCAAATGGATGCGCTTATTTCAAACGGTGAAGGTACAGCTCCACAAGCTCCATGTGCACTTATTAAAGTTTCAAGGAACACAGATAATGCACCACAAGGCTTGTATTCACAAACCGTTGCCTTTTCTCATTACAATAACCTTTCATCTCAACTGCCTATTGATCCAACCACAGGTGTATTGGTTGCAGGTGGTGTTAAAGAGCAGGCAAAACAATGTCTAAATAACATTAAAGCCATTCTAGAAAGTATCGATCATGTAATGAGTGATATCGTTAAAACAACGATATTCCTTAAAAATATCTCAGATATTGAAGTGGTCAATGAAGTTTGTGCTGAATATTTCCCAAGTTATGTTCCGGCACGTACTGTTGTTAGCGCAGCCGCTTTACCTATGGATGCGTTGGTGCAGATTGATACCGCAGTGTCACACGGTGACGGCACACCGCCACAATTGCCAGAAGATACTCGTCTACTTGTGATTGAAGCAAATAATACAGAAAATGCACCACAAGCGCCTTACTCGCATACCGTGGCTTTTTCTCATTACAACCATGTTTCTGGCCAATTACCTGTTGTTCCACAAACAAGTGAAATAGTTGTCGGTGATGTAAAAGCGCAAGCGGAACAATGTTTGAAAAATATTAAGGCTATCATAGAAAGTGTTGACCATGTTATGGATGATATTGTTAAAGTAAATATTCAACTTAAACATATTGAAGATATTGACGCGGTAAACGAAGTTTATACTACTTTCTTTAAAGGTGAGCTTCCTGCAAGAACAGTCGTTGGTGTTTCAGCTATTCCTATGGATGCATTAGTACAAATTGATGCAGTTGTTTCTAATTGTGAAGGAACTCCTCCGCAAGAATAAGTAATTTATTGTTATTTACGAAGGTTAAACTATTTATCCTAATTAAATAGAGAATAAGCAGGTCTATTTGTTTGTTGATTTCAGTATCAGTCAAGTGATTATTCCTGCTTTTAGTTTTTAGTTTTTAGTTTTTAGTGATCAATATAAAAATGTGTGTAATTGAAAATAACTCACTATAACATTTATGTTCGTGGTGGGTTGATTATCGTCTTCATATAAGCACTTGGTGTTAAGCCAAAATTTAGTGCATGGTTCATCCGTACTTTAGACAATAGCTCTCGGTATTGTGTTCCTTCCTGTTTCAATTTACGTATCAACGTCGCCAGACCATTCTTCAGGGTGTGTGATTAGGGTTTTGCCGGCAAAGGTTTCTGCTCGAATATCTTGCGGGTTGTAGATAGCGCATGATTCCATGGATAAGCAACCGCAGCCAATACAACCTCCGAGATCATTTTGTAGTGCCTTGAGCTGCCGAATACGATGCTCAAGCATAGCGCTCCAATTTGAGGCCATTTTTTCCCACTGCTGACGACTTGGTGCCTGATGTTTTGGTAAATTAGCCAACGAGTCTGCTATTTCTTCTAAGGTAAGACCAACCATTTGCGCGGCTTTGATCACCGCAATTCTGCGCAACACATTTCGATGATAGCGACGTTGGTTGCCTTGATTACGCCAACTATAGATAAGCCCTTTCTGTTCATAAAAATGTAAGGTGGAAACTTTAACACCAGCTCTTTGAGCGACTTCACCAACCGTCATTTCCATATTTTTCTCCAATCGACCGAGCTTTGTCCCTAATAAAATGAAAAAGCGCTTTACCTAAAGTTAACTTGAGGCATTAACGTAGCATCAAATTGGCAATCGATGGAATACAAATATGGAATTGAATGTAATAAAAACTCCCACACAATTTTATCTGGCCGGACGCTTTTTTGATGGCATCTCCTCAGGGCTATTTATGATGGCACTACCTTGGATCATGCTATCTACGCCTAATATGGGTTCTTTTGTTGCTATGGTTGCTTTAGCTTGCACAGGTCTTTCCTTTATTCTGACACCATTTTTCTCAACCTTGATTGATCGTTGTTCGAGAAAGCGACTGCTGATATTGGTTCAATTATTACAAGCAAGTACTGCCGCATTAGTCGCTTTGACTTATGGATTTGGATATCAATCTCATTGGTTACTCGCCGCAGCCCAGATGGTGTTTTGGACTTCTAGCAATTTAGCTTGGTCAACCAATAATGCTTTTACCCAAGAGAATTTTTATCAACACGAATATGCTTCGATTTCTGGAAAACAAGAGGTCATCATGCAGGGAACGACTTTGGGGGCAGGGGCGTTGGGTGTTGTGCTACTAGAAATATGGGGGATGTTTGAATTCTCGTGTTTCGCTGCGATAGCTTCTGCAATCGCGAGTGTTAGTTATATATTGACACCTTATCGCCGACAATTACGTCAGTCAATGTCGGTCTCTTTTATGGCGCAAATGAAGGCGAGTAGAGAGATATTCACGCAGCGACCACATTTTTATGCTTTTTTAATGCTCTCGGCGTTGAGCTACCCAATACTCACTTTTCTCACTAAGTTAGTGCCTATTTGGTTTTCAGAAATAGGCATCTCGGGTGAGTGGTTTGCGGGTTATAACATTGCCTTTGGAATGGGTTCATTAGTGACTGGTCTGTTTGTCGGAAGGTTATTAGGTTTAGGCTCTCATCGAGTTATTATGATTGGCTCAATGGGGCTAGTCGCTATCATGCTCATTGGCATGAGTTTATCATTTTCTCCGCAACTACTACTGATGTTTACGTTCTTCTTTGGCACATTTAACGCCTTAAACCGTGTTGCTCGTACAAACTGGATGCATCACAGTATTAGTATTGATCAACGTGGCCGAGCAGACGGAGGGCTACAAATGTTTGCGACCTTAGCTCAAAGTATCAGTTATGTCGCCATCGCCTTTTTAAGTCATTTCGGCATAACGCAACTCGGTTTTTTGCTTGCAGCCGGTGTTATGGTTATGGCGGTCTTGATTATGATACGCCTGAACAAAGGGCCAGAGCTTACAACGAGGACGATTATTCAACCGAGCGTAGGCTCATAAATTAGTTTGGTTACTGAGGTTGGAGACGGAAGATTTTTCCACTATCGGTTGAAAAGTAAATATAACCATCGGGGCTGATAGTGATGTCTCTTACACGTTCGCTAAGGTTTTTCAGCAACCGATCTGATTCTGTCAGCTTACCGTCTTTAATCGATACCACATTAATGTGTGCTAATTTCAGTGCACCCGCTAATATTTTACCATTCAATTCTGGGTACTTTTCACCACGATACAACACCATGTTACTTGGTGCGATAGAGGGAATGAACACCAGTTTTGGATCTTCCATGTTCGGTAGAGATTCGGCTTCACCGACATCCAGTGGTCCCCAATATTCTTTACCGTGAGAGACTCTTGCCCACCCGTAATTTGCGCCTTTCTTAATCAGGTTGATCTCGTCACCCCCACGAGGTCCGTGCTCGATAGACCATAGTTGTTTGGTTGCTTTGTCATAAAAGAGACCTTGAGGGTTTCGATGACCGTAGCTCCAGATTTCAGGTTTGGCTTGGGCTGATTGAAAAGGGTTATCTTGAGGAACAGAACCATCGAGATTAAGGCGCAAAATAGCCCCCGCATGTGTTTGGATATTTTGTCCGTTGTCGCGATCGCCTCGGTCACCAATGGTGAAGTAAACCTTGTCGTCGACAAACGCAATTCGGCTTCCATAGTGCCGGCCAGTATCAGTTATCGCGTCAGCAACAAATAGATCTTTCCAGCCGAGCAGAGCATTGTTTTGTAGTGTTGCGGTGGCTAATGCAACAGTATTACCTTTGTCGGTGCGTTTAGTATAAGTGAAGAAAAGTTTCGGATTTTGTGCGTCTGTATTAGGTGAGAGTGCAACATCAAGTAACCCACCTTGGCCGCTAGTGTTAACATCTGAGACGCGATGGAGCATTTCTTTTTTTCCAGACGCAACATCGAGCAACGAAACCGTGCCATTTTTCTCTGTCACAACAGCGTGTTGGTCGTCAAGAAACTCAATTCCCCAAGGGATCTGGAATCCATTAGCCACTTCTTGAGCTCGGTATTCTGCCGCTAAGGTTGAGAGGGATAGACAAATAAGTAGTGTTGTGACAACTGTTCTCATGGTTCTTTCCGATCTGAAGTATGCCTGTATCTACAAATTAGCATCAAATTCGGCTAATGGCAGGGCATCAGTTGTGTATAAATGTAAAATATTCGATATGAACTACATCGACTAGTGCTGAGCATTGCCGTTGTAAAATTCATTTTTATCGCTTAGTTGATTTCGATAAACTAAAGTCAAATAGCGATCAACCAAAACTAAAAATCCAGCGTCTTATAGGCACTGGATTTTTTATTGTATAAAGGTATTTAGAGTTATTAAATAACGACTTCTTCAGCCTTACTTACAAGTATCTTTTGACCAATTCACCCCATCATCTGAACACTCAAGCAAATTTGTTCCATTCTGGTAGTAATAGCCTTTAGTCCATTGACCTTTAGAGTATTTAGACGTTATCGTTTGAGTATAATCAAACGGAGTATTTTCAATGTACGCATACTGATGTCTAGCCCAACTATCAGAACCATAGGCGCTATTATCATTAAAATCTACCGATAAGTAGTTTAGCACATCAAAGTCGCTGCGAGAGACACTGTCCAATGAATCTCCTAGATCAACCCACTCTGGGTGTGGAGTGTTATTCTCAAAATTAAAGCTTGCTTGTACCAGGGGAGACTGACCTTTGTAGTCACTTACAACATCTGACGTCAAGGTTTGCATGAATCCAGCACCTATATTTTGACGTGAGCAACTTTCCCAATCCGGCTGCTGAGACGAATTACGGTTCTCCACACCAAAGATGGTCAGTGAGTTGGGTTGTACCTGTTGCTTAATTGTTTCCTGAACAAAACACGAATATTGCATTCCATCATTTTGCAATGAGAACCAAGCTTCTTTGTCATACTCCAAACCATTTTTCTTCTGGCTATTACGCTCAATATATTTATTTAAAACCAGTTCTGTATTTAGGTCTGCTGAAACTTCATGTTCGATAACAATAAGCTTTTCAGCGGTCATCACTGTTTTAACTTTGTACCACTTATTAATTTCCGTTTTTTTAGAGTAATCCCAATGTTCCCAGTAATAATCAACATAAGCTTGCTGGGCTGTTGGGTTCTCTTTTTGAATGTCTTTGGTCTCTTGATACGATTTTTTGATAGCTGGCATCATTTTCTGCGCTAACTCATAGAGCTCGGTATTTTTGTACAGCACATTGTGCCTCTTAGCATCGGTGACTAGTCACATAGGGAGGGTACCGTCCTGCATATACGATTAACTTGATTCCCATCACCGCAATAGACTATTGAAGTGTAAGATTAATGCAAACAGACATATGGCTTCTTTGGTAAAAAAAATAGTGGGTATATCCATCTGTGCGTCGCTCCCGGTTTGCAATGTTTTTGCAGCGGAATTTACGATTCAAGGGTTGGCTAAACCACTAGAGAAAAACCTCGAATACTATCTCTCGCCATTGTCTGAAACCTCTGCTAAGAACATTTCTCAAGGGCAACTCAGAAAGTTAGTTAATGATGCACTAAACCCATACGGCTATTATCACCCCAAGTTTAATGTATCTAAAAGTGCAGATGAACAGGTGTCCATTGATGTGGACGTTGGTCCAGTAACGCTTATCTCGAGCTCTAGCATCTTGATCACGGGAGAAGCAGCCCAAGATCAAGATTTTATTAATTTGACTGATGCCGCCAAGCTTCAACAAGGGCAGCCCCTTTCTCATTCAGACTACGATTCATTGAAGCGAAACTTATTGTCCCTTGCACAACAAAAAGGCTATTTAGAAGGTCATTTTGTGAAGTCAGTGATAGAAGTTATCCCAAGCATGAACCAAGCGAATGTAAAGGTGCATTTTGATAGTGGTGTTCGTTATCACTTTGGCGAAGTTTCTGTGGTGAGCTCGGTTATAGAAAACGATCGTATTGAAGCTTTAAGTCCATTTGCTAAAGGGGACGGATTTAATTCCATCAAACTGGGCGAATACCAATCTAACCTTTCACAGACTAACTGGTTTCGCAGTGTCGCGGTAAAAGGCAATTTTGATCAAAAAACCGAAGACAACCAAGTGCCTATCGAAGTGTCGACAGTCCCTAATTCGCGAAACATAGTCCAAGTTGGTGGTGGTTATAAGACAGACTTAGGTCCTAGAGCATCACTTAAATGGACTAAGCCCTGGTATAACAGTCGTGGGCATAGTTTGAATGCGGAAGCATCGCTCTCTCAACCTGAACAATCGCTTTTGATGGGTTACAAAATACCGACCAAAAACGTTCTAACGGATTACTACGGTATTCAGTTTGAATCTACGCGTGTCGATTATAGAGATACAGCGAGTTTTACCAATAAACTTACGTTCGAAAAGCACTGGCAGTTAGAGCGTGACTGGCAAAGTACGATGCATGTGAGGTATTTACGAGAGCAATATCAACAGGCATCGGAAGATAGTCAGTCACAATTGCTAATGCCAGGTATCACTTTTTCTCAGCTTGAGCGTAAAAATGATCAACTGGAATTGAATCATAGGCATATTTATTCTTTAGAATACTCAGAGCCTTACTTACTTTCAGATTCTCGGTTGCTTCATTTTGAAGGGAACAGCGTGTTATCTTGGGATATAAGCGAGAAGCAAAAATTTCATTTTCGTTCAAATGTCGGCATTAATATTGTTAATTCACTTGAAGATGTTCCCTCGTCGCTTCGTTTTTTTGCTGGTGGTGACGAGAATTTACGTGGGTATGATTATGAGTCGATCTCACCACGAGATGAAAATGGTGCGTTAACAGGGGCTCGTTATATGTTTGCCGCTGGTTTTGAATATCAGTATCAGGTTTATCAACAAGTTTGGCTGGGCGCGTTCTATGATATTGGTGATGCGTTTAACGACGATATTGCCTTGAAGCGTGGAACAGGCTTGAGCTTAATTTGGAATTCCAAGTACGTACCAATGAAAGTTGATTTTGCTTACGGATTAGATGCACCTGAGGGCGATGAGTTTCGAATCCATTTCTCAATTGGGACTCAGTTCTAACTTAAAATTGTATTAAAAAAGGGCTTAACCAATGGTTAAGCCCTTTTTTGTTGTCGGTTACAGCTCGAACTCAGCGTCCATTTTCCTAAAAATCCAATCGATAAACTCGTGTTCAGCACCATAGTTAGGGTTATCAACGGAAGTTTCACTAGGGGATGACCATAGAGGCTCACCTTGTTCATCCAGTGTCACTTTCCAGAACAAGTCTTTGTCTCCCAGTAGATACTCTTGCAAGTGTTTGGCAAAAGCGTCACTGCGGATAAACAATCCAAACTCCAGATTTAAAAAGTCTGATCTGGGGTCAAAGTTGGAAGATCCAATAAAGCTTAGCCTGTCGTCAAAGATTAGCGCCTTGTTATGATAAAAAGTATCACCATGATAAAAATGATCTTCGTTGTGGGCCGTATCTTTATATTCGTACAGGTCAACACCTTTATTTAATAGTGTGATGCGATGCTTTTGGTAATACGCTGGAATAAACCCAGAGTCATTCGATGCCGAAGAGTTGGTGAGTATAGTCACCTCTGTCCCTTGCTTTTCGAGCTGTTCTATTACAGAGAACTTACCTTGCGTCGGCACCATATACGGGGTTGAAATGATCACATTTTTAGCGGCATTCAACTCAGCTTTGATGGTTCGCTCGGCTCGCGTACGAAAATAAGGCTTGTTGTTTTCGAGTTTTTTTAACGAGTCGAAGACGGGAGTAACCTCAGCACTAATTAAGTCAGGCTGTTTCAATTTGGCGACTTGATCATAGATATCTTGGATGACCAGTTTATTGCCTTTGTTTGCCTTTGCCATTGCTTTGTAGAAGTCAGCATAACGATGATTCTCATCGACTTTGATAAGTTCTTGGATAGGGGTCACATGCTTACTGTTCCACGTATAGTTGTAGTTGGCATCAAAGGCTTTGATGACATCACCTTGGAATAGTACGTCCAAATCAAAGAAATTTGCTTTTTTGTTGTAACCGAAATAATCGCTACCAATATTCCGCCCACCTAAAATCATGTTCGTATGGTCAACATTAAAATATTTCTCATGTAAGCGGTTGTCTAATCTGTCTTGATTCGAGGCAAAGTTAATCGCACGGCCAAGCCACCCTATTTTTCGAGAATCAAACGGGTTGAATATACGGATTTCAATATTTTCGTGGCTATCGAGTTCGGCAAGCCACTTTTCGTTGAATACCATAAGGTCATCAAGGGTGAGCCTTACTTTTACGCCGCGGTTGGCGGCAAATTTGATTTCGCTTAACAGCAAGATGCCTAAGGTGTCTTTCTCCCAGTCGAAATACGTCATATCAATCGATGATTTTGCGTTGCGAACCAATTGGATACGTCTGGCAAAAGCCTCTGGTGCACTCGCGAGCAGGGCAACTTCTGCATGATAGCTTTGCGCCTGCCAATCTGATTCAAAGTCTGGTTCTACTTTGGGGTAAGGCTGTGCGCATCCTGCGACAAATGCGACACACAATAGGACACATAAGGTACGAAGTGTTTTGTTAAACATGGGACTCTCGTAGGATTTAAAAAGGGTAGTTATAAAAAAGGCCAGCGAACTGGCCTTTAGGGATTGCTATAACGAGTTAAGGTATTAGGTAATGACCAATCAAACCCATATTTTCTAGCCCTTGTAAGCGGCCGTTTCTTAGTTTAGGGTCAATAGCTTCGTTGTTTAACATGTCCCAGTCTTCTTGGGTCTTTATTTGACCATCTTGATCAATTACTAATACAGAATCAGTTGATGCATTGTACTGATAATTATTAAACAGCTCATCACTAAACCATAGACGAGACATTTCGTTCATTAGTTGTTTATCTGATGAGCTTGGATGAACCTCTGTACCATCCATTTTAACTGCTTTGTTAAACACAAATGGAAGTTCAGAACCGTTACATGCACCGCTAATACAACTAATAGATTTCAACAGGTCAAAGTAATTTGTTTCACCATTTTGGCCTGTATTATATGTCCAAATATTGAAGCTTGGAGAGTGATCAAAATAGTAAAAAGTAGTGTCGTTATAATTACTGTTTGATGCTTTAAGTCTCGCAGGGCCAGTAAAGAACAAATCATTGATCATTGCCTTAAATTGTTTCATGTTAGCGATTGCACCACCAATATCACCTTCATTGTTAGCGTAAAAGTCGGTTAAGCCCAATAGCTGCGAGTTTTGTTCAATATTGCCTAAACCTAAGAATAGCTGCGTGACGGTTCCATATGCTGTTAGGTCGAGGGTTGGTTCTTCTCCTGCTTCTGCTATTTCAATCAAGGTTGAGTTGATAGCGTCTTCAAGCTGCTGCTTATTTGACGCGTCAGCAAATAGCGACAACATACCAGTTAATATTTCTTCCGGGCTTTCTAGATCGATAGGCTCTGGAAGATTTTTTAAGATCATCGGAACTAAAAACGTCAAACTTGGTAGCATTGCCGTTGTGTTTGACTCTTCAGCATTAACACCTAATACGGTTGGAACTTGGAACTTGCTTAGAGCTGGTTGCTCTTTGTCCGTTATACAAGAGCCCAAGATTGGTGTTGTTGCACATTCTAAATATGGAGCGAAAGGCATAAATACTGAATTAGGTGTTTTACCTGCATTTAATATATAGTCTTTTTTATCAAGGAGGTAATTAATTAAATCTTCAGTTTCAATATCTGTATGAATTTCTTCAATGCCAACATTATTGTCAGAACTAATACCTAGAATGGAACATGTATACTTTATTAGGTCTGGTAAATCAGGGGCACTACAAATCTGTTGTAGTACTCCCCCCATATTAGTCAATAACCAACTTTCAATGGTCGCAATTGGAGAATGAAGCTTTTCCTTTTGTACTTTCAAAATTTCTTTTAATGATTCTTTTAGCTCTTCCTCGGTACCAGAGGCTGGAAGGTTGCCTAAATCTAAATTGTCATAACGTGCTTTTCGTGCGTTGTAACTAGGGTACTCGAACCCATAAGGAACACTTTGCATGATGGCACGATGAAAAGTGCTAGCTTCTAGTTCACCCATTGCAACTTTCTGTTGTAGAAGCTCGATAGACATGGCACCGGAACCTTGGCCCATCAGGGTGACGTTACCAGCGTTACCACCAAAATCTTGAATGTTGTCTTGCACCCATTTTAATAGGGATTCTTGGTCACCAAGGCCATAGTTACCGTTGACTTTTTTACCTTTAACCCAACGAGTACCTAATAGACCTAAACGGTAGTTAAAAGTGACCGCAATAAATTTGTTGCCTTCGTCTGCGCCTTGCGCCACCACTTTGTCACCGTGGATCATCGGGTTTGCACCTGAGCCGTACTCGAAATCACCACCGTGGATAAATACATAAACAGGCAGGTCTTCACCTTGAACGGTGCCTTCAGGACGCCAGATGTTTAGGTTTAAACAGTCTTCGCTCTGTGCTTGAGTCGTTGCTTTGATTTGTGGGCAAGCATCACCAAATTGAGTCGCATCAATATCACCTGAAAAATCAACGGTATTACTGTGATCAAACCGCGCGGCCTCAGCAAAGGTGATGCCTTTGAAAGATTCAACAGAGCCAAGCTTTTCTTCACCTTCAGCGGTTGTGATAACTAGAGATTCTTTCATTGCTTTAACATTGGCATTGCCAACTGCAACATCAACCGTTTGGGCTGGTTGAGGCTTTAATGGTTCAGGTTTCACTGGTGCACCAGAGTTTCCAGAGTCATCGCTGCCACAGGCAGAAAGTAAAGCTGCAATAGAGATTGCAAGTATTGAGCGTTTAGTGATTTGCATTGTCATGTCCACAGTTGTTTGTTGTTATCAAACAAGCGGCTCCGTACGCTAGTTTCATCCTGAAGTATTGCTTGATATATTTATTTCGCTGATGGGATGTATCTTAAAGCTATTTATTATATCGATGTAATCGCATAAAGAGGACGCTCTCCTACAAGAGCAGCCCGTAGGTGATTCTTGTAGGAGAGTCTGTCTATCACAACGGATTAGAATCGATATCCAAAGTTAAGCGTGAAGGCACTTCGAGTGCTACCAGTGTTATACAGGCCAGTGAAATTGTAGTTTTTGCCAATTTGCTTGTTAAAACCAATCAAATAGGCCCACGGGTCAACATCAACACCGACGTCATAATCAAACTGGATATCACCGGTAATCACACGGCCATCCAAACGATTGTCTAAGTCTTGGTATTCTGCGCCAACAAAAATTTGGGCACGATAGTCAACTAATTGATAACCCAACATCGGCTGAACGGTAAGAATTCCATCCCCCCATTCTTGGCCACCTTTAATGCGCGTTTGCGCAAATGAGCCTGTCACCGACGCAAAAAATTCTTTATAACCGACCGATAAGGTAGTACCGACACCACGTAAGTCATATTCTAGATGTAATGGCACGTTTAAGCGCCCACGGTTACATAGGGCGGACAAACCATCGCACAACTTATCCCCAAGACCAGGCAGTTTGTCGTTCAACTTGTCTTGTAGGTATTCGCCTGCCGCGCCAGTATAAGCGGCGTCAACGTTGGCATCGACGTTCACTTTACCGATAAAGCCGAACACATTCCAAAATGGCAAAATGTTAACATCACCACGAATGCTCACACTTTCTGCGTAGACGTCAGCAATACTATCCTCAGGGTCGAACAAATCATTCAAACGCACCCCTTGGATGAGGTAGTCGGTCATTGGGATATTCATGTCTTGACCACGGTAGGCGACAGAAATGCCAAATGGTAGTGGTAAATCAATACCTTGGCGGCGGACCATGTCCCCCATTAGTGGGAAGACGCGGTTAAGTTCGACACTTTCTTCATGCATACGCGGATCAGAGACTTCTTGAAGTTTCTCTTCGTCTATAACCTGTACGTTCATACCTTCATCATAAAAGGCCACTGGTTCTATCTTGGTGATGATCTCAAGCGGTTTCTTTTTATGTGTGCCAAGCAGTTGTGTTTGTTTGGTGCCGATAATGACCTTACCTGATTCCAAGGTGCTAAAGGTGATCTCTTGTTTATAAGATTCAATATTATTGCCATTAAAATTGAACGGCTTTTTGTTGGTGATCAGCATGTTTTTAGGCTCGCCGTCTACCAAAAAGATTTTGACGGTCATAAAGCGGAAGTAAGCAATGTCTTGTGGCAAACCGTATTTAGAGTAGTCAAAGCTGATCTCAACATTGCCTTTTCCGTCATCTTTGGCTTCAACACTTGATGAGTCATACGCCTCAGAATAGTTTCTTAGGCGGTATTCGTTACGTGTGAAGGTTTCAATCTGCTCGATCAAATCTTCGTGTTTATCCAGATGATTCGGGTCGTACTTCATACGTAGATCGATATTGCCTTTGGTATCGGTATTTTTAATCAGATATACGGATGACTCTTGAACGTCTTCACCGATAGTTACTTTTCGGTAAGCGTGCTCCACGAGGTGATCGCCTTGCATAAGCGAACTCAGAGCAAGTTTAGGTAGGTCATGATCAATACCATATTGCTCAAATACTTTTTTACCATGGGTACTGATTTCAGAATACGTGGTTAGAGTTTGAGTCTGCTCTTCGGCAGAAACAACAGGTGACGTTGCCAGCAACATAGAACTAGCAATAAGTGACAGTGTCGCCATTTTTGGTGTTTTAGTAAAAATCATGTCTAAGTCATTTCCAGTATAAGATTTTCAATACTATGAAAACTCGGCTGTTAATTTATCGCTGGACACCTTGTCCCACATTTTTATTAATGAATAAGTTTCTATTTAGCGTTTAAATGTGAGTTTGAATTTCACATTGGCTTGGCTGATGGATTTATTTTAAGTAGGGAAGGGCAAAACCAATAATCAGTTATGGAGGACAATATCCATCAAAACTAGGATGAGGTCAGTGATAAATAAAAAATGGTGAGATAGTAAAGAGTTAGCGTGTCGTTTGAGACATATTAAACAATGAACCAATAACAGGGTTACCACTAAAACAATAAACAGGACTGGTATCATGACAAACGACGTAGTTATCTCTTCTCTGATACTGACAAAATCACGGTATAGCGTTGGCAGAAAATCTTGCATCACATGAAATAGCTCATTCTCTGCATCTTCAATCGCTATTGGTAAATGACATCGTAATGCTTTAATGGACTGAGTGAAAATAACTCCGTACTCAGCCGCGAGTCCTCTGATTTGGTTGGCCAGTGCAGTTCTATTCTCGACTAACGTTTACGAACGCTGCATATCGCTTTAAGGTATTGCTGCTCAACCGATTTTACGGGAGCGAAAAATCTCAGGTCTAGAAAAGGCCTCACAAATCGCTCTTATTGCTCCTATTCTCATTGATTGGCATCATAAGTTTGGTACAACTATGTTAGAAGGAAGGTGCGTCTATCACATCAAGGCCGATGAACAGTAGAAAAAATACCAGTTAAACGTAAACGGTTATCGATGACTCTATCCTACATTCGCGAGTACTTAACCAAATAAAAATCCGATATGATTAGTGAGGTTAATATTATTTGAGCAAAATTATGAAAGGTATACTTTCGATTCAGAGTCATGTCGTTTATGGACATGCAGGGAACAGTTCTGCTGTATTTCCCATTCAGAGAATGGGACTGGAAACATGGCCGATTCATACCGTCCAATATTCTAACCACACGCAATATGAACAGGGTTGGAAAGGGCAAAGGTTTAATGCTGATGAAATCACAACCATTGTCAACGGCCTTGATGATATTGGTCAACTTTCCAATTGCGAAGCGGTTATTTCTGGATACTTAGGCAGCGCGCAGCAATGTCATGCTGTCGCCGAGGCTGTAGAGCGAGTGAAAGAGAACAATCATTCTGCACTCTATGTTTGCGATCCAGTTATGGGTGACCCAGATAAAGGCTGCATCTTACCCGAAGGCGTAACAGAAGAATTGATTCAAACCTTAATGCCAATCGCGGATGTTATCGTACCCAATCAGTTTGAACTAACCCAATTTACCGGAGTGAATATAACCTCTCTCTATGACGCGATTACGGCGTGCAAGAAAGCGATAGAGCTTGGCCCAAGGTTTGTGCTGGTAAAACATTTGAGCACCTTATCTGAGGGTGTATTTAGTTCGTTGCTTGCCACGCCGAAAGCTTGTTACTTGGTTCAGCGCCCTGAAATTGAATTTGATAAGCCACCGGTTGGCGTGGGTGATTTAATTACCTCCGTGTTTACCGCTTGTCTAGTGAAAGGTATGTCGCCAGTAGCCGCATTCCGTCATACCAATAATGCCGTTTATGGAGTGCTAGAGGTCACACGAGATAATGGTGAGTGGGAATTGCAGACCATTTTAGGCCAATATGAGTTCGTAGAACCCACCCATGATTTTGAACCGAAAAAAGTGGCTTGATCGAAAATGAAAGCCCAGCCATATAGTACTGGGCTCTACGGATATTCGCTTCCTTCAGTTGTGTTAAGCTGATACCTCATATCTATTGTTTGGACACCATCAGACAGTGAGACGGAACTCTTTCCAACATGAGTTCTGAGGCTGTCTTCTACCCTTGATATCCTTGTGGGAAATCGACCAGTATTTTATCGACGTCAAGTCCCAATCGCTTCGCCAATGCAATGCGTTGGTGAAGGTCGTCTTTTTCCATTGGTTTGTGTTGCTCTGGTTGACTGGTCATGGGATGACTTTCTTGTTGAATAAGTACTTGAATGAATGCTGCTAATAGAAGAGTAGCAATGAAAGACAAAACCATCATCATAGTGTGCCTTCTAAATATTACATTTACCTGAATAATTATAGCGAGTGAAGGTTATTGGTTTATACAATGATTGAAGGGCGAAATCCTACATATGTGAGTTATGTATCTGCAAACTACAGCTTAAAATAGGTACATTCAGTAACCAACTCACCGCATTTTTGGTGACAAACTAAGAAGACACAATGAAAAAAATTCAGACGCTTTTAACGACTTTTTCTATTGTTGCAGTACTTGCAGGTTGTACTTCAACTGCTCACCAAATTGAAACGCGAGTGACGCAAGACAACTACCGCCAAGTAGAGCTACCAATTGAAGCACATAACCCGACCGCTGAACCAATGAGAACTTGGATGGGCGATGGTACACAATATTTTTATTCAGAAGAGACGCAAACTACACCAATCCGTGTTACTGGCGATCAATTAAATGTAATGGTTCTTTCAGGAGGCGGTGCCAATGGTGCCTTTGGTGTGGGTTTTATAAATGGTTTGTATGAGCAAGACAAATTGGATGACTACTCTATCGTTACCGGTATCAGTGCCGGGGCGCTCATGGCACCTTTTGTTTTTGTGGGTGGTGAAGAAATTCCTAAATTGAAAAATACTATTTTGGGATTGGATGACAAAATGGTGCTCGGTAAGAAAAACTTCTTAAACGCCATTTTTAAAGATGCTTTATCCAAAGGTGACAGCTTTATGTCATATATTGCAAAAGTATATGACGAGGAGCTAATCGAGAAGATTGCCATTGAGCACGACAAGGGGCGACGTATCTTGATTGGAACGACACAATTTGACTCTGACGAATTAGTGATCTGGAACTTAGGTCAGATAGCAGCAAGCGATTCTGAGCACAAGATGGATTTAATCCACCAAATACTCGCAGCAAGTTCGTCTATTCCTGGTGTATTTCCACCGCAGTTTATTGATGTCAATTACAAAGGCCAAAAATTAGAAGAATTGCATGTGGACGGAGGGTTATCGGCTCAAATGTTCCTCCAAGCTGTAGATATCGATTTTAAGAAAATTAATCAAGCATTAGGTCTAAAGAAGAAGCCTCAGGTTCATGTAGTAAGAAATGGCATGTTCAAAATGCCGTATGAGACTGTTGAAGATAAAGGTGTCAACTTGCTCAGTCGAACTCTTAAATCAATGACTACCTTACAAAGTCGGGGTGATTTGTATCGCATGATGTATTACAGCGAAATACAAGGTTTCGACCTCCAGTTTACTTACATCGCTGATGACGTTTCTGCGACCAAAACAACTAAGAAAATGTTTGACCACAATTACATGAACTCACTTTACGAATACGGTTACCTTAAAGCTCAAGGCTTAACACCTTGGACGCAAGATGTCCCATTTTAAGAAGGCCATACCACAGCTTGCTCAAGAGATGGCTTCGTTACAAACACCAATCGCTGAACAAGGTGTTATCTAGGTAGATTTTGCTACAAGCTATGAAGCTGCAGAGTATTCTGGTTATGTGATTAACCTATACTGACTGCAGTTCTCACTAAACATGCCCGCTAATTTTAGCGGGCATGTTTAGTTTTACTGGACGCCAACGTGCATATGAGCGATTCTTCTACTAAAGTATTGAATATTAATACTGAACATTGATTCTAACTCGCTCGGTAATAATTGCTATGAATTTTAGTCTAGAACAACTCCTCGCTTTTGTTGCGGTATATGATGAACTTTCGTTCAGCAAAGCAGCCGTTAAACTCAATAAACATCGCACGACAATTGGACAAGTGGTAACGAACCTCGAAGACCAGCTTGCGGTGACATTATTTGATCGTATAGGGCGTTCAGTGGTGCCAACTGAAGATGGTGAATTGTTATACCATTACGCTAAACAAACCATTGAGCGCGCTCGTACACTGGACAAAGTTGCATTAAGCCTCTCATATGGTGGTTTAGAAAATATTACTATTGCCTATCCGAGTTTTGTCCCTCATCGCGTTCTGACGGATATCAGAATACAGCTAGCAAAAGATTTCCCACTAATGAAAGTTAACTTCCTTGTTAGAGGAAAAGCGGAAATCAAGCAAGGAATGGAGTCTGGTGATATCCACTTTGGTATCGTCAATTCTCATGATAGTACTGCCATGCACAGTGTTGATGGAATATATGTAGGACATGTCGAATTTCTCCCCTTCGTAAAAAAAGGTGGTCGTTTTTCTCACTTGTCTCCCGACAAAGCGCTCTCTGAATTGTCCAGTGCGCGCCAATTTGTTTTAAGAACCTTTTATGAAGAGGGGATCGACGAGAAAGTTGTTCTGAGCTCAGAACATGAAGTAATCGATCAGCTTGCTCTGGCCATAAAGTTTGTAGGTGAAGATTTAGGATGGTCGCTGTTGCCTAAAATGCTGGAAGAATCAGAGTATTCAATTGATAAGATTGAAGTGCTACAACTATCCCAAATGAAACAAGGCTTTAAGTTTGGCGTTGCGCTGTGGTCGCAACATTCCAAGCAAGTGAAAGAAGTCAAAAAATCGATTGTTAAAGTGCTAGATGACTATGTTAATAAAACCAACATTTCATAGAGCGGCGCAACAGTGATGGGTTTGGTCCTACATAACCGATTATCACTTCTCTCTCTTTATGCTTAATATAACTCTGTTGTCAATAATTACTGCAGCATAGTGTTTTACATATTTATGTCCTGCATGGACGCAATATTTAGCCGGATTAATCATCCGGCTCTTTTTTAGAGAGATGACTGTGAAAATAAAATCGATCGCTTTTCTTACCATGTTAAGTTCTTTTACGTCCTATGCTAGTGATATTTCTTTTACGGATCCTGTAGATCAGCGTTTTGACATGGGTGAGTACATGGCCGAAAAAGCAGTCGGATTTTTACCTGTTCCAATTATTATCACTGAACCTGCTGTCGGTTATGGCGGTGGTATTGTGGGGCTGTTTCTTCATGAAACCGAAGAAGAAAAGCAGCAACGTAAGGTAGCTTCATTATCCGCGATTGATGGTGGTGCACAGCTTGTCCCTGCGGCGATGAGTGTCGTCGGGGCGCTAGGTACGGAAAATGGCACTTGGTTTGCTCTTGGTGGGCACCGTCGTTCTTGGAAAGGTGATTCTATTCGCTATACTGGTGGTGGTGGCCTTGGGGTGGCAAATATCGATATTTATAAAAATATTTCGACGCCTGAAATTGAAATCCCCGCATTTCCTGGGTTTCCTGGATTTACCATAGGTCCTATAGATAAGACGCTTTCTTATGGGACTAAAACAAAGGTAGCAGCTTTGATGCAACAGGTGCAGTTCCGTGTTGCGAATACGCCACTGATGTTGGGCATTAAACAGGTTGCTGCGATATCTAGCGTCGAGTCAGATAACGAGTCCGTGTCAAAAATAATACAGTATGCACTTGGTGAAGAAGCCGTTTCATCAGGGTTAGGAATATTGGCCGAATACGATACGCGTGATAACTTGTTCTACCCAACCAAAGGTTTTCAATTAAGCGCTGACTATATGATTTATGACGAGGCGTTAGGGAGCGATTATAATTACGATCATTTCAACTTTGATGGACAAGGCTTTATTCCATTAGCGTCCAAGTGGACCTTAGGTTTGGCGGGGAACTACCAATACTTTAAAGAAAAAGATACGCAAGTGACCCCAACGTCAAAACCTTACGTTAAGTTACGTGGTGTCTCTTCTTTTCGCTATCAAGGTGACGAAATTAGCACCGTGCAGAGCCAAATTACCTACAGCATTGATAATCGCTGGAAGGTTTCTGCATTTTACGGTATTGGGAAAGCGATCAATGATCATGATGATGCTACCAGTGACTCTGTACAGGCCGGAGGCGTGGGCTTCCGTTACCAAATTGCTCGACGATATGGTCTACATATGGGTATGGATTACGCGAGAAGTAAAGATGAAGATGCTATTTACTTCAATGTCGGAAGTGGTTTTTAGACTAATAATTGAATGGACAAAAATAATCGTCAGGAAAAATCCCTAGTTGTGGCAATACGGCTTTCTAGGGTTAATCAGCTTCAGTTACAAGTCACATCAATTAAAATAGCCAGCATAAAGTTGCTAGCTATTCCAAATTATCGAATACTCACTACATCTTAGCAAACTTGTAAGTACGATAACCGCCAATCAAATTACGATCTTTCAAGCCGTTGTTGACTAGTTGACGATAAATGACGTTACCGTGTAACTCAAATTGACAGTGGATCACAATCTCTTTGTCTTTTAGTAGCTCGTATGGCTGGCGGTGTTCCCTGTTCACTCGGCTATGTCTGATTGAGGTGCCTTACTAATCCTCAAGCAACTTTTTCAACCATTCTATAAACATAAAATTATGTCGAGAAAAGTTGTGCAAACTGGTCAAAGAACTTAGGTAATGTGCCTAGCTATGACGAATTACCGACGCAAGTTAAGAGCTAACCACATATAAATGTTTAAGGCTTCACCACACTTGGCATTTTATAACTCAAAAATTCCCACAAGACGTGTCAGCACTGCTAGTTACCCAGATTTGAATAGCCATTTTCGCAATACTTGAATTCATGGCAGGCAAAAAGTGGGACTGACCCCAAGGTATTCAATCTGACTGATATTCAAATACCTTATATTTGTTTGAGATAAAAGAGAACTAGTAACAAACTAATTCACTGGCGATTACGTAAGATTATGGTCGTCTCTCTAATATAAAAAGGCCAGCACTTCAGTGCTGGCCAATATCTAACTAATAGAAATCGATATGTTATTAAGCTTTCGCAAACAGGTAAGTACGGTAACCACCAAGTAGGTTGCGTGCTTTATAGCCGTTGTTCACTAACTGACGGTATGCCACGTTTCCGCGCAGACCTACCTGACAGTAGATCACAATCTCTTTGTCTTTTGGTAGCTCGTCCATACGTTGACGAAGTTGGTCAACAGGAATGTTAACTGCACCTGGTAGGTAACCATTTTGTAGCTCACCTGGGTTACGAACGTCTAACAACAGTTGGTCTTCGGTTAGGTTATCAATTTCATCAAAGTGAATTGCTGTTGAATCACCTTTGATTAGGTTGTTCGCTACGAATGCCGCTTGGTTAATTACGTCTTTCGCACTTCCGTATGGTGGCGCGTAAGTCAGCTCTAGGTGTTGTAGTTGTTCTACTGTCATGCCTGCACGTTGAGCTACCGCCATCACGTCGATACGCTTGTCGATGCCGTCTTTGCCCACTGCTTGCGCACCGAAGATTTTGCCTGATTTTGGATCGAACAGCATTTTGAACGACACCACTTCAGCGCCCGGATAGTAGCTCGCATGGCTGGCGGTGTGTACGTACACTTTTTCGTACTCAACGCCTTCGCGTTTTAGCTGCTTCTCGTTCTTACCTGTTGAAGCCACCGCTAGGTCAAAGATCTTACAAATAGCAGTACCTTGAGTACCTTGGTAAGTTTCGCTGCGGCCAAGCATGTTATCTGCTGCCATACGACCTTGACGGTTAGCTGGCCCTGCTAGAGGAACCATAGTTTGTTTGCCAGTGACGAAGTCTTTCTCTTCGATAGCATCACCGACCGCGTAGATAGATGGATCGCTGGTTTGCAGGTATTCGTTAGTATAAATACCACCAAGCTCACCAATTTGCAGACCAGCTTCTGAAGCTAATTTAGTCTCAGGGCGTACACCAATCGCCATGATTAGGATATCAGTAGTGAGTGTATCACCATCGCTTAGCGTCAACTCAAGTTCGCCATTAATATGTTGGTGTTCTTTCTGACCAGAATCCATGCTTGCTAATGATGTTGTTGGCTTAAATTCTACTGATTTCAGTGCTGTAGATAGGCGTAAATCAATGCCTTTTGCGCGAATTTCTGCGTGAGCAAAACCAGCCATTTCACGGTCTACTGGCGTCATCACTTGGTCTGCCATTTCTAGCAAGGTTGTTTTAATGCCAAGTTGGTGGAACGCTTCCATCATCTCCAAACCGATAAAACCACCACCCACAACAGTTGCGTGGTCAACTTGGTTGGTATTAATGGTTTGGATAATTTTATCCATATCAGGGATATTGCGCAGTGAATGCGTCAATGGGTTATCTAAACCTGGGATCGGCGGAACAACTGGGCCTGCACCAGGGCTTAGAAGTAGGAAATCGTAGCTTTCAGTGTATTCACTTTGGTCTAACAGATTACGAACCGTAATGGTTTTCTTATCGCGGTTGATACGAAGTACTTCATTCATCACACGTACGTCTACATTAAAACGTGCAAGGAAACTTTCCGGCGTTTGAAGTAGAAGATTACCGCGTTCTTTGATGTCTCCACCGATATGGTACGGTAACCCGCAATTAGCGAATGAAACGAAAGGGCCTCTTTCAAACATAATGATTTGTGCATCTTCACTAAGACGTCTTGCACGAGCTGCTGCTGATGCGCCACCTGCAACACCGCCAATAATTACGATTTTGGTCATGCTGATCTCCATAAAATCAATGATATAGATAAATTAAAAAGGAAAAATCAAAAAATGTAGTCAATTATCTATTTCACTAAGGATGCATAAGGGCCGCGCTCGAACATGATGATTTCAGCATCTTGACTTAGACGATGGGCACGGGCAGCTGCTGATGCGCCACCAGCAATAATCACAATTTTAGTCATAACTCACTCCAAAAAAATTAATCAAAAGGTTGGTTTAGGGATATACCTCCCTTAACTTAGGCCAAGCTTCTTCAAGAAAAATACAGCAGGACAAATCCCTGTAAAAGCGCTTTGGATAAGGTTTACACCGACAAATACGGTTAACCAAACAAAGTTGGGATGTACAAACATCGTGAGAATTACCGAAAGCAATATCATACTGCCCGCCAATACTCGTACGCCATTTTCAATAGTCATATTGTTACCCTCCGTTGGAAATTGAAATCACTATAATCCTGTAAATTAGAAAAGTCTAATGTTAATTTGTCTAAATTCATATTAACTAAATAAGCATTGACTAAATTACATTTATTAGTATCATCTAATTTAAATGTATCGCGGAGGAATAATGATGGATGCTACATCGATCAATATTGAGCAAATGAAAACCAATGCTATCGAAGTGTCTGAGCTGCTAAAAACGCTAGCTCACCCAGAACGCTTGATGGTGCTTTGCCAATTAATAAATGGTGAGGTAGGGGTTGGGCAGTTGCAACAAAGTTCAACGTTGAGCCAGTCGGCGTTTTCTCAGCATCTAACCGTAATGCGTAAGCACGGCATTATTCAAGCAAGAAAAGAGTCACAACAGGTGTTCTATTCGTTGTCTGATTCGCGCATTGCTCAGCTTATCCAAAGCTTACAAACCGTATTTTGTAATTAGTGAGAATAGAGGAAAAATAATGGCTTTTAGCATTCCTTGGGAATCGTTGTTTGGTGGTGTTTTACTAGGGATATCAGCCACATTAATGTTGCTATTTAATGGCAAGATAGCAGGAATTAGTGGTGTTTTAACTGGGTTGATGACGCCCAAAACGCGTGACTTTGCATGGCGTTTATTGTTTGCGCTTGGCATGGTTTCAGGTGGTGTGTTGGGTGTGCTTTTCTTCAGTGCAGAAGTACCTCAAACCTTTACGATTGGTAGTGGCATGCTGGTATTGGCAGGGTTACTGGTTGGTATTGGTACACGCTTAGGGAACGGTTGCACAAGTGGGCACGGGATTTGTGGCATCGGTCGCTTATCTCCTCGCTCTATTGTTGCTACTTGTGTTTTCATGGTGGTTGCAGCCATGACTGTGTTTGTGCGTCTTCATCTTAGTTAAGTGAGTGTAAAAATGAACAATCTGTTGTTTCGATTGACGTCTTTAGTGGCGGGCCTGTTGTTTGGTTTAGGTATGGTGTTATCTGGCATGGCAGACCCAGCAAAAGTCGTCGGTTTTCTAGATATCACTGGCGCATGGGATCCAAGTTTAATGTTTGTTATGGGCGGAGCGCTTGCAGTTTTTATGCCAATGTACTTATTGGTCATTAAACCAAGACAGAAACCAGTTAATGCTGAACAATTCTGTTTATCGAATAACCGTAATATCGATGCAAAGTTAGTATCCGGCGCGGCAATCTTTGGTATTGGTTGGGGATTGGCTGGTATTTGTCCGGGACCAGCGCTGTCAAGTTTAGCATTAGGAAATAGTGGCGTTTGGATTTTCTTCGCTTCGATGATGGTTGGACTAGGCGCTACTAATTTATTGATCTGTATTAACAATAGTAAAAAACGTCAAACACAAACTGCCTAGTGTATCTAAACTGGTATAGGCAGATGAAATCGTCATGATAAGTGAGGGGGAAAGATGAAAAGGCTATCTTGGAGTGTATTAATTGCCTTAGTCAGTAGTAGTTACGGGATCAGCGCCTATGCTAGTGCGTTATACACAGTAAAAAGTGAACGACTACCGCAACGAGTTGAACTTGACGGTGTTGTTCAGCCTGTGAATAAGGGCACAGTGGCAGCGCAAACGTCTGGCCGTGTTGTTGGTCTATATGTTGACGTAAACGACTATGTTAAAAGCGGTGAGGTTCTGCTTGAAATCAGTGCGGTTCAGCAATCGGCATCTTTAGATGCATCTCAAGCTCAGTTAGCCAGCGCTGAAGCACAAAACCGAGAAGCCCAAGCTCAGGTTAAACGTTATCGTTTACTCTTTCCTAAAGGCGCGATCTCTCAAGACCAAATGGATGGTGCTGAAGCGAAAGCGCGCAGCAGCGCTGCCGCTGTGAAAGCGGCAAAAGCTGCCGTATCACAAGCGAAAGAATCACTAGGCTACACCAATATTACGGCACCTTATGACGGTGTTGTGACTCAACGTCATGTTGAGTTAGGCGAAACGGTTTCGCCAGGAATGGCACTGATTAGCGGTTTTTCATTGGATAAATTGCGAGTAGAAACCGAGATCCCACAACGTTATCAACCTAATGTGACGACCATTGACCAATTTCAAGTCATCGCGCCTAGTGGCGAAAAAATCACACCAACAGAATTTAGCCTGTTTAGCTATGCAGATCCTCAATCTCACACCTTCAAAATTCGCTTAGATTTACCACAAACAGGGCAATTCAACTCTGCAGAAACTCTTATGCCAGGAATGTGGGTCAAAACTGAATTTAACTACGGTCAACGTGATGTCATGCTTGTGCCGAATTCGGCAGTTTTGCGCCGAGCTGAACTTAGTGCGGTGTATCGCATGGTGGATGAACAACGTATTTTGAACCCTGTACGTTTAGGACAAACCTATGGTGAATATGTCGAAGTGTTGTCTGGCTTGGAACAAGGTGACACGGTTGTAAGTCGTGCGTTTACACAAGTGGGTGAGTGATATGGATAATCGTTTAGGCATTTCAGGTCGAATAGCAAAAGCATTCCAGAATTCAGCAATGACCCCTTTGTTAGCTTTGGTTGGGTTGTTGATGGGTGTATTCGCTGTGATGGTGACCCCTAAAGAGGAAGAGCCGCAAATAGATGTCACCTTTGCCGATGTTTATATCCCTTTCCCCGGCGCTTCACCTGCGGAAGTTGAAAGTTTAGTCACCAATCCTGCTGAACAGATCATTTCTGAAATTCAAGGAATTGATAAGATCTATTCTTTTTCTCAACCTGATGGCGCAATGATTGTGGCCATCTTTGAGGTTGGAGTACCACGCAACGAAGCTGTAGTGCGTATTTATAATAAGCTCTATTCAAATAAAGATTGGATGCCAGCCGGTGTCGGCGTCGGTGAACCAATCATTAAACCCAAAGGCATTGAAGATGTGCCGATTGTCAGCATAACCTTATCAGACAAGTCAGGGCTTTATGATAGTCAACAACTAACGCAAGTAGCTCATGGTTTAGAAACGGAGCTTAAGCGGATTGATGGCACACGTGATATCTACACTGTTGGACGCCAACCTACGATTGTCGATGTTCGATTAGATCCCGTCAAAATGAATAGCTTTGGTATCACGTTAGATCAACTTAATCAGCATTTACCGGCGGCGAATGCCAGTTCAACTATGCTGAAGTTAACACATGACAATCAGCAGTTTCCGATTCAGGTAGGTCAGTTTTTAACTCGAGTAGAAGAAGTAAAACAACTGGTTGTTGGGCTACATAACAATACGCCAGTCTATTTATCTGATGTCGCTACAGTGAACTTAGGTGTCGATACCCCAACACAACATGTTTGGACTAGTGATAAGCAAGGCATTTATCCTGCGGTCACACTAGCCATTGCTAAGAAAGGGGGCGAAAATGCGGTGCGAGTCGCTCAAGTTGTTGAGGCGCGTGTTGCTGAATTAGAGAATCAATTGATACCTAAAGGTATCAATGTCGAAATTACCCGTGATTATGGCCAGACAGCTGCTGACAAAAGTAATACCTTAATAGCCAAATTAATTTTTGCTACCACAGCGGTTGTGATTTTAGTTGTGCTTGCGATGGGCTGGCGTGAAGCGATAGTGGTTGGTATTGCAATTATTGTTACGTTGATGATCACACTCTTTGCCTCATGGGCGTGGGGCTTTACCCTCAATCGCGTTTCACTTTTTGCGTTGATCTTTTCGATCGGCATTTTGGTTGACGATGCTATTGTCGTGGTTGAAAACATCCATCGACATATGGCGCTGGGCAAGAATAAATTGTCGGAGCTTATCCCGGTTGCTGTTGATGAAGTCGGTGGGCCGACGATTTTAGCGACGCTAACAGTGATTGCCGCTCTATTGCCGATGGCTTTTGTTTCGGGGCTAATGGGACCGTATATGAGCCCAATTCCGATCAATGCATCGATGGGGATGTTGATCTCTCTGGCGGTGGCGTTTGTGCTTTCACCATGGCTTGCAGGGAAATTTCTTAAATCAGCGCCACATCATCCAGAAGGCAAAGCCGCGAGCGGTATTTTCCATCGCATCATGAACCCCTTTGTAACCTCATCGTCACAGAGGCGTAATCGTTGGTTGTTGCTGTTGGGGGTATTTGCTCTTATTACTGGGTCAATCTTGCTACCAGTGACGAAAGCCGTCATCTTAAAAATGCTGCCTTTTGATAATAAATCTGAGTTCCAAGTTGTACTTGATATGCCAGAAGGTGCATCACTTGAAAAAACGCAACGTGTGTTGTTTGAATTAGGTGCGGTGCTTAATAATGTTCCAGAAGTGAGTGGCTACCAAATTTATGCAGGTACGGCGGCTCCGATTAACTTTAATGGTCTTGTACGTCACTATTTTATGCGTAACCAAGCCAACCAAGGGGATATTCAAGTTAACTTACTTGGGCGTAAAGAGCGAGATAAAGACAGTCACAGCATTGCAAGTGAAGTTCGCCCATTACTTAATGAGGTTGCTCAGCGATTTGGCGGTAAGGTAAAGGTCGTCGAAGTACCACCCGGGCCACCCGTTTGGTCGCCTATCTTAGCGGAAGTGTATGGACCAACACCTGAAATCAGAGCACAAGCTGCGCGACAATTAAGAGATATTTTCCGTTCAACACCAGATATTGTTGATGTCGATATGTACTTGCCTGAAATTCATCAAAAATGGCAAGTGGTGATTGATCGCAGCAAAGCTTCTCACTACCAAGTACCTTATGCGTCGATTGTTGATGCATTGGCAACAGCTGTGGGTGGAAAGCCTGTCACTTATCTGCACAGCGAGCACAGTAAATATCCGATTCCCGTTCAAATTCAAGCGACTGAAACGGCAAAAGTTCGCTTAGAGCAAGTGCTGAATATGAAAGTGGGGAGTTTGACGGGCAGTGCGTACCCATTATCGGATTTGGTAGAAGTGCGTCAAACGCAAATGGATGACTATATTGTGCATAAAAACCTGCTACCGATGGTGATGGTTGTTGCTGATATGACGGGTGAAATTGATAGTCCACTATATGGCATGTTTGAAATGGCACTTAATATGGATGAGTTGGGGCTACCGGTTGAGCAGTACTATATTCATCAACCCACGGGTTTAAATGGTGTGGAAATATTCTGGGATGGTGAATGGACCATCACTTATGAAACCTTCCGCGACATGGGTATTGCCTACGGCGTGGGAATGATTTTGATCTACTTATTGGTGGTTGCTCAATTTAAATCTTATCTTGTGCCTTTGATTATTATGGCTCCAATTCCACTCACTATTATTGGTGTGATGCCAGGGCATGCCATTTTAGGCGCTCAGTTTACCGCCACGTCCATGATTGGGATGATCGCACTGGCGGGGATCATCGTGCGCAATTCGATTTTGCTGGTGGATTTTATCAACCAACAGGTTGAAGCCGGAATGGAATTTTCGGAAGCGGTAATTCAATCGGCCGCGGTGCGAGCAAAGCCGATTATGTTGACAGCGTTAGCGGCAATGATCGGTGCGGTATTCATTCTCGATGATCCCATTTTTAATGGGCTAGCTATCAGCCTTATCTTTGGCATATTTGTATCGACGGTACTGACCTTGCTGGTGATTCCTGTTCTGTACTATGTGGTGATGAAGAAACGTTTTTGCCACCATTAGCATGAAATGCGCAATCTAGTCGTTGGCCGCCTTATTTAATAATGAGGCGGCCTTTTTAGTTTAATAATCGATCACACTGGTTATTGGACAGTGGTCACTCAAGTGGTATTTAAGGACTTGCTCACTTGGGTAGGTGATCTGTTGAGTTTGTGATGTTTCTAATGCGCGACTGACAATCACATGATCAATCAGAGAACGAAACTGATGAGTTTGTTGTGGGTTTTTGTTAGAGCGTACCTTACAAACCGCGGCTGTATGTTGACTAGCCAGTAGTGGGGATTGAGCTGTCCCCTCGGTTATTACCTGCCATAACCAGTCGTTGGAGTAGGCCAAGTTGTGATTGAAATCGCCGAGGATGACATAGGCTTGATTCAATCGCTCTTTTTCTAATAGCCATTGATTGAGCACTAGGCCTTGTGCTTTCAAGGTTGTGCAGTTGGCTGAGTTCGCTCGGTATTTTCCGCTACAACCTGCTTTGAGGTGTACCGATAGCAAATGAATCTGTCGTGGAGTGTTTGGATAAAGAACCACATAGCTCGCAAAGCGAAGCTTATGCTTGTTGTTGGGCGTGAGGTTGAGATCGTCAGGATCAGAAAAAGGAATGCCTTGGCGTATAGCAAAACCTGTGTATTGATTCTGGTCGTTAAACTGATAATGGCGGTTGTCTTTGCTTGAGCGATCAGAGATAAGCACATCATATTCCATCCCTACCACGCGCTGTATTGCTTCTTGGCTATCGACTTCCTGAAATGCCAGCACATCGGGTGCAACATGTTGAAAATGGTGGTTTAGAGCCGATAAATCTTGTTCAGTTCGTTGTGACTCGGTAATTTTTGCCGACGGTGTCAGCGACAACCACTCTATATTCCATGTCGCTAATTTGAGATTTTGTGCCCATCCACAAAAAGAGATCGTAAAAAGTATTCCTGCCGTTAAAACACGTCGAATTTTTGATTTTTTCATACGAATATTTTGCCTGCCTCATCTAAGCCTTTAGCCTAGCAGGTTTTGTGAAAATTCAAGAAAAAAATCACCCAAAATTGCAATTTTCATCGTTTCTTTTCTAAGTGAGAAGTAACACTCTAAGATCGAATTGATCTTGTACGATGCTTGTTATTTGTTGATCTAAATCAATACGCTGGAGTAGTCGTTCTCGTTAAATACGCCACAACATATTGTGTCAGTCGGATAATAAACTGCTCTATATAGTGTATTTGTGGATAAGTCTGTGGGTATGCTCGGGGTAAGGAGAAATGGTGAAACCTATCGTAATCAAACGTGACGGATCGAGAGCCCCGTTCAACCGTGATCGCATTCAATCTGCTGTTGAAAGTGCTGCTGAGCATGTCGACCAAGAGATCGCTATTTATGCGTTAAATGTTGCTCTGGCGGTTGAAATAAAGCTGAAAGATTACGATGAAGTCCATATCGCTGAAATTCAAACTCTGGTAGAGAACGAGCTAATGCAAGGTCCTTATAAAGCATTAGCTCGTTCATACATTGAATACCGCCATGACCGTGATATCGCACGTGAAAAACAGAGTGCTTTAACACAAGAAATTGAAGGCTTAATTGAAGAAAGCAACGCAGATTTGCTCAATGAGAATGCCAACAAAGACGGTAAAGTGATCCCTACACAACGTGATTTATTAGCGGGTATTGTGGCTAAGCACTATGCAAAAACGCGCATTTTACCTCGCGATATTGTGCAGGCTCATGACGAAGGTGATATTCATTATCACGACCTTGACTACGCTCCATTTTTCCCGATGTTCAACTGCATGCTGATCGATTTGAAAGGGATGCTAACCCACGGCTTTAAAATGGGTAATGCAGAAATTGACACCCCAAAATCGATTTCGACGGCAACGGCGGTGACTGCGCAAATTATTGCTCAAGTGGCGAGTCACATTTATGGTGGCACGACCATCAACCGTATTGATGAAGTGCTTGAACCGTATGTGATCACCAGTTACGAAAAACATTTAGAAATCGCCAAAGAGTGGGATATCCATAATCCTGAAGATTTTGCTATTTCACGTACTGAAAAAGAGTGTTACGACGCGTTCCAATCGCTTGAGTACGAAGTCAATACACTGCATACCGCGAATGGGCAAACACCGTTTGTTACTTTCGGTTTTGGTTTAGGGACGAGCTGGGCATCAAAACTGATCCAGCAATCGATTCTTAAAAATCGCATTGCGGGTTTAGGCAAAAATCGCAAAACCGCAGTGTTCCCTAAATTGGTCTTTGCTATCAAAGACGGCTTAAACCACAAAGCGGAAGATCCAAATTACGACATCAAACAATTAGCTCTAGAGTGCGCGACTAAGCGTATGTACCCAGATATTTTAAACTACGATAAAGTGGTTGAAGTGACAGGTTCATTCAAAACCCCAATGGGTTGTCGCAGTTTCTTGAATACTTACGAAGAAAATGGTGAGTTACTCCACGAAGGGCGCAACAACTTAGGCGTGGTTAGCATGAACTTACCACGTATCGCGTTAAAAGCGGGTGGCGATGTGACCAAATTCTACGCATTGTTGGATGAAAAACTAAAACTTGCTCGTCGTGCACTCGAAACGCGTATTAGCCGTCTTGAAAAAGTGAAAGCACGAGTTGCGCCAATCCTATATATGGAAGGGGCGTGTGGTGTGCGCTTGAAAGCTGATGATTCTATTGCGGATATTTTCAAAAATGGTCGCGCTTCAATCTCACTAGGTTATATCGGTGTTCATGAAACTATCACCGCATTGTTTGGTCAGCAGAAGCATGTGTATGACGATAGTGAATTGCGCGAGCAGGCGTTAAATATCATTAAACACTTAAAAGATGCCGTAGAGTTGTGGACTGAAGAAACCGGTTATGCATTTAGCTTGTACGGCACGCCTAGTGAAAACCTTTGTAGCCGTTTCTGCCGTATTGATGCTAAAGAGTTTGGTGTTATTGAAGGGGTCACAGACAAAGGCTATTACACCAACAGCTTCCACTTAGATGTTCAGAAGAAAGTAAACCCGTACGATAAAATTGACTTTGAGATGCCTTACCCAGACATTTCTAGTGGTGGATTTATCTGTTATGGCGAGTTTCCAAACATGCAGAGAAACGTGGAAGCGTTGGAAAATGTGTGGGATTACAGCTATAGCCGCGTGCCTTATTACGGTACAAATACGCCTATCGATGAATGCTATGAATGTGGTTATACCGGTGAGTTTGAATGTACAAGCAAAGGTTTTACTTGCCCTAAATGTGGTAACCATGATTCCTCTAAAGTATCGGTGACTCGTCGAGTGTGCGGCTACTTGGGTAGCCCAGATGCACGCCCATTTAACTTCGGTAAGCAAGAAGAAGTTAAACGACGCGTGAAGCATCTGTAATACTGGGTCAGTGAGATTTCAATGCATTATCATCAATATCACCCGATTGACGTAGTCAATGGCCCAGGGACACGCTGCACGCTGTTTGTCTCTGGGTGTGAACATCAATGTAAGGGGTGTTATAACCAAGGAACGTGGTCTTTGCGATCTGGTCATGCTTATTGTGCGGCATTAGAAGATCAAATCATTGCTGATCTCAACGATACTCGCATTAGACGTCGCGGGTTGTCATTGTCTGGCGGAGACCCACTGCATCCACAAAATGTCGCTTCCATCTTACACTTGGTTAAGCGAGTTAAAGCTGAATGTCAGGGTAAAGATATCTGGCTATGGACCGGCTACACGTTAAATGAACTCAGTAATGAACAGCAGCAAGTCATTGAATATATTGATGTGTTAGTCGATGGTAAATTTGAACAAGATAAAGCCGATCCAAGCTTGGAATGGCGTGGTAGTTCCAATCAAATAATCCATCAATTTAGACTGTAAAAATTCTGTATCTAGTGTTAACGTGAAGGTCATTGCTTGAATTTCAAAGGGTTGTGACTTTCATGTTTTCACACTTACCAACACCAACACTTGATCCAATACTTTCATTATCCGTTGCATATCGTAACGATCCTCGCGCTGAAAAGGTTGACCTAGGCATTGGCGTTTACCGCAATAGCCAAGGTGAAACGCCAATCATGCGCTCAATCGCTAAAGCGCAAGACATTGTTGTCGCTACACAAACCACCAAAGCTTATGTTGGACTTGCTGGCTGCGAAGAGTTTAACCAAAGCATGGTTAATTTACTGCTTTCAGGAACATCAGCGATGGATCGCGTAGCTGCAATTCAAACTCCTGGTGCCAGTGGTGCGCTGAGAATGCTTGGCGATCTCATGCGTATTGCTCAACCTGAAACTACAATATGGATCACCGATCCTAGCTATGTGAACCACAAACCTGTAATGGAAGCCGCTGGCCTGAAAGTGAGATACTATGCTTACTTCAGCCGTGATACTAAACAAGTAGATACCGCACGTATGCTTGAAGATTTAGCACAAGCAGGGCCAAAAGATGTGGTGCTTTTACATGGTTGTTGCCATAACCCAACAGGTGCTGATATCGATTTTGCTGCATGGCAAGAAATTACTAAGCTTGCGCAAAAGAACGGATTTATTCCGTTTGTTGATATTGCATACCAAGGTTTTGGCGATGGTTTAGAAGAAGATGCTCAAGGTCTTCGCTATATGGCTGATAACATAGAAGAAATGTTGATTACTACTTCATGTTCGAAAAACTTTGGCCTGTATCGTGAACGGACGGGAGCGGCCATTGTTGTGGGTAAAAATGCGCAAGATGTGGCGAATGCAAAAGGCAAACTTCTGACGCTAGCGCGTTCCACGTACACCATGCCACCTGACCATGGCGCAGCATTGGTGAAAACGATTTTGCAAAATCAAGAGTTAACTGCAATTTGGAAGCAAGAGTTAAGTGAAATGCAGCAGCGTTTGTTAAACCTGCGTAAAACCTTGTGTAATCAATTGAGAAATCAACATAATACTTCACAATTCGACTTTATCGAAAGTCACAAGGGCATGTTTACTGTGCTAGGCTTTACTGTAGACCAGATGACTCAGCTACGTGAGCAATATGGTATTTATGGGGTGGGGGATGGTCGAATTAATATTGCAGGTCTATCTGAAAAACACATTCCTTATGTAGCAGAAGCGATAGTAAACATCTCTTAAATTTTTATCAGTTTGATTAGGTGAATGAATGAAACAGCAATGGAAAGTTATTGTTCCTTTAATGCTCAGTGGCAGTTTAATGGCGTGTAGTACTACCAGCCAAATACCCGTTGAACCGGAGCAAAAACCTAAAGTTGAACAACCCAAACCAGAAACTGAACAGCAAACGAAACCGGCTGAAAAGCCGGTCGAAAAACCAGCGATTGTCCTCAAGGCGAAAAAAACGTCAGATGGCAAGTTGATTCTGGGTGAAAAAGAGTGGGTGTATGTCCCCGGCTTAAACGAAAATTTCAGAGCGCGTGTTGATACAGGCGCGACGACTTCTTCAATCAGTGCGGTTGATGTTGTTAACTTTGAGCGCGACGGGAAAGATTGGGTTAAGTTCAGAATTGAGCATGATAATGTTAAAAGTGACGAGATCAGCTTACCAGTTGAGCGTTGGGTGAATATCCGTCAATCTAGTGCTGAAGGTACACAACAGCGTGCCGTGGTAGTGGCATGGATAGAAATCGGTGATCTTAAAGAGAGAACGGAATTTACGTTGGCCGACCGCACTCACTTAACATTTCCGTTGTTATTGGGGCGCAGCTTCTTTAAAGATGTTGCCGTTGTTGATGTGAGCCGTAAATACGTCCAGGACAAGCATAAGTAACGACTTATTTTCTGTCTTATTAATGCATTAAATAGACCAGCACTCTGTTGCTGGTTTTTTTATTACGTAATTAAAGGGAGTTACAGACATAAAAAAGCCAGTGAAAGGAGCCATTCACTGGCAAGTTAGTCGAGGGGGACTAAGAAAAAAATAAGTGAGCAGCATGCTGCTCACTGGTTCAATCTCATCGCTTTTAAGCGGTTGCAGCAGACTTATCATCCGCTTTAGCACGGTTTTTCAAGAAAGCGTAACCAAAGCCTGTCACTGCGGTACCTGCTGCAATGGCAACTAGGTACATCAATACTGGTGTGATTGCATTTGGGATTAGTAGTACAAACAGACCGCCATGTGGAGCCATCAATTTAGCACCAAACAGCATAGACAGCGCACCTGTTAATGCCCCACCCGCCATACATGCAGGGATGACTCGCATTGGGTCTTTCGCTGCAAATGGGATAGCACCTTCAGAGATAAAGCATAAGCCAAGAACAAATGAGGCTTTACCTGCTTCACGTTCACCCGCTTCAAATTTATCTTTCGCTAGGAAGGTTGCTAAACCCATACCCAATGCAGGTACCATACCGGCGGCCATGATGGCAGCCATCGGGGCGTAAGTTTGTGAAGCCAATAGACCAACACCAAAAGTGTAAGCCGCTTTGTTGATTGGGCCACCGAGGTCGAAACACATCATCGCACCAAGAATAACACCGAGTAAGACCGCGTTAGCAGAACCCATGTTGTTCAGGAACTCTGTCATTGCTGTCATGATACCAGCTACAGGACCACCGACGACGTAAATCATTACCAAGCCAGTAATCAAAGTCGCAATAAATGGAATGATTAGAATTGGTTTCAATGCTTCCATTGATTGAGGTAATGAGACTTTATCAGCAATAAATTTGGCTGAGTAACCGGCAATGAAACCGGCTGCAATACCGCCAAGGAAACCAGCGCCAGTAGAGCTTGCCAACATACCGCCAATCAAACCAGGAGCAAGGCCAGGGCGGTCTGCAATAGAAAACGCAATGAAACCCGCAAGTACAGGGATCATCAAAGCAAAGGCAGAACCACCACCAATAGTCATTAACGCGGCGGCTAATGTGCCTTCTTCTTTAAACGCTTCTATACCGAAAACAAAGGATAGCGCGATGATCAAACCACCTGCGACCACGACTGGAAGCATGTGTGAAACACCAGTCATCAAGTGTTTGTAAACACCTTTTTTCTCTTCAGTTTGATTACTATTGGCTGATGAAGAGTGCGTGTAAGTAGCCGCTTGATTAAAGGCATTAGTAATTTCTTGCTCGGTTTTCTTCAGTGCAAGGCTGGTGCTGGTTTTGTACAATTTTTTGCCATTAAAGCGTTCAAGTGGTACTTCAATGTCTGCTGCAATGATAACCAGATCAGCATCAGCAATTTCTTCGGTTGTTAATTGATTTTTTGCACCGACTGAACCGCGGGTTTCAACCTTAATTTGGTGGCCAAGGCGCTTACCGTGTTCTTCCAAAGCCTCTGCAGCCATAAATGTATGAGCGACACCTGTTGGGCAAGCCGTAATTGCAACAATCTTTTTAATGGCATTGGCTGCAGTATTTGTCGCAACAGGAGCCGATAAAGTGGTAGCAGTTTGCGCGGTTAGTTCAGTCGCTTCGTTTACCGCTTTGTTCAAAAAAGCACTAGGATCTGAGGTACAAGCGGAAATCTCACTTTGATACACTTTTTTGCCGATGAAGCGAGTAGTATCTAGCGGTGTGTTTGCCGCAATAATAACGACGTCTGCGTTAGTAATGTCACTATCGGAGAGCGTATTACCTTGAATGACACTTGAATGACATTCAACGTTAGCAGTCCAATTAAGGGATTTTGCTGCTTGTTCAAGTAATCCGGCAGCGATAATGCTGTTTGCGACGCCACTAGGGCATGCAGTGATAATGGCAATATTCATAGTTACGACCTTCTGTCCTTATGAGTTAGCACTTTGACTAACGGGTTGTAATTGGATTTGTTGTTGTAGGGTTTCTAATTGTTCAGGGTTTGACATACCAACGCCCACTTGAGTGACAGCAAGTGCAGAAAGTGCTGTAGCGAATGTGAGTAGCTGAGTTTTTTCCATGTTTTGCATGTGTCCCCAGCAAAGTCCGGCGACGAGTGTATCTCCCGCACCCACAGTGCTGACTACTTGCATGCGGGGTGGTTTCGCATGTAGCCATTGGTTTTGATTGAGCCACATCACACCATTAGCGCCCATGGAAACCACAATATTGTCGATACCTTTCTCAGCGAGTTGCGCGGCAGCCTGTTGACATTGTTCTGGTGAGTGAAGATCTCGTCCGACAAATTGAGACAACTCTTCATCATTCGGTTTGATAAGCCAAGGATGTGCATCTAGGCCTGCTTTGAGGGCTTCACGGCTGCTATCAAACAGCACTTTTTTACCCATAGAGTGCAGTTTTTCAATCCATGATGCACAAAGCGCAGGTGAGATGCCTTGTGGTAAACTACCCGCTAACACAAAGAAATCATGATCCTCGGCAAGTCTTAGTAGTGTTCGTTCAAACTGTTCAATAGCAACTGGTGTGACAGCAACACCAGGGAAATTGATATCACTCACTTCACCGGAGGCTTCTACCAATTTAACGTTGATTCGAGTTGAACCATCAACACGGACAAACTCATCTTTTGCGCCTATTTCTTCAAATAACTGACAGAACATTTCTTGATTATCACTGCCAAGAAAGCCCGTGACGGTCACTTGAGCACCTAAATCACTCAGTACTTTTGCAACGTTTACGCCTTTACCTGCGGCATGAAGTGAACCTTGCTCAACCAAGCTAACAGAGCCGGTATTGAGTGTGTTCAGGCTACCAGTTAAATCAAGTGCTGGGTTGAGAGTGATAGTGACAACTTTATTGGTCATAATTATGCCCTCAACCTTCACCTAAGCCAGAAGCAATCGCTTTACCGATGGATTCTAAGGCCAGAGCCGCGTCTGGACCTTCTGCTGAGAATTGAAGTTGATGGCCATGCTTGACACCAAGCGCAATCACTTTCATCAAACTTTTTGCGTTCACAACTTTACCGTCACCATCAAGATTGGAGACCTTAATGGCCGACTCAAATTTTTTCGCTTCTGCAACCAACATTGCACCGGGGCGAGCATGCAGACCGTGAGCATTCTTAATTTTGAATACCGCTACGTTTCCAGAGTTGCTTTCTTCAGCAGTAGCTGTTTCTTCATTGTTGAAGAACGCTAAAAGTTGCTCAGTCGTTGCATTGAGTAAAGTATCTTGCTGTTGTTGGAAGATCAGTTGTGAAATTTTACTCAGTATATTTTGGTGAGCACTGTTACATGCCGCAAGTGCAATCAATGCTTTAACTGGAATTTGGTTGTATTCGCAAGCATTAGCTGTGGAGACAAAAGCCATCGCCGTACGCTTCACGGACTTATCACTGCTGACTAGCCATAAACCTTTGCCTAAATGTGTCGGTTCTTTAGTCACCAGTTCCGCAACAAAGTCATTTTCAGCGCAACCGGTGTTGCGCAGCAAGCCACCAGCAACCGCGCTCAGTTGCACCATATCACTGGCAGGGAAAAGTAGTTGAATAAGAGATGCATCAAAATCAGTCTCAAATTGAACTTCACCATTAAGTAAAGCGATAACGTCGTTTTCGGTTCTTGCTTGCTTTAGTTTTTCTTCCACGCCATCGGCTGAAAGTACTTTGGTAAGTTGTTTAAGAATACCTAAATGTTCGTCTGATTTTGCTGCGATACCGATAGCAACATAAACCGTATTACCATCCCCCCAATCAACACCTGAAGGAAAATGATGAACAGCCACACCTGTCTGTTTAACCAATGAACGTGTGTCAGTAGTTCCGTGTGGAATAGCGATACCATTGCCAAGGAACGTAGAATTCTGTGCTTCGCGGTTGAGCATTCCTTCAACATAGCCAGAATCGACCAGTCCTTTTTCAGCAAGATCGGCAGCGATAGCTCGAATCGCATCTTGTTTATTGGCTTGCGATTGGCTCAATTTAATATTATTTGAGGTGAGTTGCAGCATGTTGGCCCCTTGTTGCCTTGCGGCTTATTCGTTATCACTAATAGAAATAAAATCAGTAATAGTTTAATAATCGTATTTCATCAGGCTGAATCGATTCAGCTTTCAGTCCAAAAAAATTCAGCAAACGCATTTATTATCAAAAAAATGGTGCTGTTGATTGAAATGAGTACTAAATGTCGTGCTGTTTATCATTTCTTTGTTTTGCTGAATCCTTTCAGCTTTAATACTGAATCGATTCAGCGTATAATTCAACCTCATCAGAGAACGAATGATTGTTTCTATGATCAGACGCACATAATAAGAGTAGTTGATATGACACTAGATGAAATAGCCAAGTTGGCTGGTGTTTCTAAAACCACGGCCAGTTATGTAATTAATGGCAAAGCTCAGAAGTATCGAATTAGTGAAAAAACACAGCAAAAAGTGATGGACGTGGTCAATGCTCATAACTATCGCCCAGATCATGCTGCCTCTGCATTAAGAGCTGGCAATAGCCGATCGTTTGGGTTGATTATTCCTGATCTCGAAAACACCAGTTACGCTCGTTTAGCTAAATTGCTTGAGCAAAACTCTCGCCAGGCGGGCTACCAAATTTTGATCGCCTGTTCTGATGATGACGTTCAAACTGAAATGTCGGTTGCGGATGCCTTAGTTTCTCGTCGAATTGAGGCGCTTTTTGTTGCTAGCGCAATTCCTAATGCCAGTGATTTTTATCAAAAATTACAAAATGCAGGTACGCCAGTCATTGCAATTGACCGCCCGTTAGATGATGAATTTTTTGCTTGTGTTATCAGCGAAGATTTTAGCGCTGCTTATGAATTGACCCATTCTTTACTTAACCAAGAGATAAAAACCGTAGGACTGGTTGGCGCATTGCCAGAACTTAATATTTCTCAAGAACGTCAATTAGGCTTTGAGTCGGCGCTACGTAGCCAAAATATTGCAAGCATTGTAGGTTATGGCGAACACTTTAACCGTGAAGAAGGCAAAAAAGTGGTATTGAATTGGCTAGAGAACGATCAAATGCCAGATGCTATTGTTGCGACCTCTTATACTTTGTTAGAGGGAATCCTCGATGTGTTACTCGAGCAACCTCAATTGGTCAATAAAGTTAAGTTGTCTACTTTTGGTGACAATCGATTACTTGATTTTCTACCGTTCAAAATTAACTCATTGCCACAGCAATTTGAACTCATTGCAGACAGCGCATTAGCCCTTGCATTAAACGCTTCAGCAAAGCGTTATCAATCGGGCATTGAATTAATACCTCGAAAATTGAAGGTGCGATCTGCGTAACGACAAACAATGCCTCTAGCGGACAAGTTTTGAGAGCTGTTAGATCGCATTTCTTTGCTAATCGGGTATCATAGAGCGACGCGTACCACTGTATTTTAGGGTTGGAATGAAGTTTCTTCACACCTCTGACTGGCATCTCGGCCGACAATTCCATAATGTGTCTCTATTAGACGATCAACGAGACGTACTCAACCAATTGATTACGTACTTACAAGATAACCCGGTCGATGCTTTGGTCGTGGCGGGGGATATCTATGATCGTTCTGTGCCGCCAACCTCTGCGATTGAATTGTTAGATGACGTGGTGACGCGTGTATGTCATGACTTAAGTATCCCGATGATTCTCATCCCTGGCAACCATGACGGTGCGAAACGGCTTGGTTTTGCGGCTAAGCAGATGCAGCATTCCGGCCTACACATCATCAGTAATTTTGAGCAGATGATGCACCCTGTGGTGTTGCGAACAGCATTGTCAGGCGAAGTCGCTTTTTACGGAATACCGTATAACGACCCCGAATCGGTTCGTCACCATTTTTCAGTGTCAGTGGCTGATCACAACGAAGCCCATCAATATCTTGCTACACAAATCACCGAACAATGGGACACAACACAACGCCATGTTTTGATCAGTCATTGCTTCGTCGACGGAGCAATCGAGTCTGAATCTGAACGTCCTTTATCAATTGGTGGTTCGGATCGCGTCAGCCATGAACATTTCACGCCATTTGATTATGTTGCTCTTGGACATTTACATCAGCCACAGAAAAAAGGTGAAGAGTACATTCGTTATTCTGGCTCGTTGATGAAATACAGTTTTTCCGAGCAACACCAAAAGAAAGGTGCAACACTGGTTGAATTGGATAGCAACGGTTTTG
This sequence comes from Vibrio aestuarianus, assembly GCF_028858425.1. Taxonomy (NCBI): domain Bacteria; kingdom Pseudomonadati; phylum Pseudomonadota; class Gammaproteobacteria; order Vibrionales; family Vibrionaceae; genus Vibrio; species Vibrio aestuarianus. The sequence goes on from NZ_JAKNYQ010000002.1 coordinate 473,223, forward strand.
TAAGTGCAACCCACGTCCCGCTGAGTGCTCCTCATAGTATGCGAATTATTGAAGGCGAACTGGATGAGGTGATTGAACAGGGTAAGACCGATCCAAACAGCCATGATTATGTATTGGTTCGTTTAACGGATAAACACGCGATACTTGACCCTATGGAGAAACTTCGTAAGTCATACCCCAATGTATTGCATCTTGAAAAACCGGGTATGCTGATTGGTGTGGATCAGGAGATGAGGCGTGCTCGTCTTGCACGTGGTGAAGTTGATATGTTTCGAGATTTCTTTTTAGAAGCGAAACAAGAGGCATTGACACCTGCTCAAGAACAAGCTGTGGTTGAAGTTATCCAAGCATTAAAACCAGGAGTTGAACGGTAATGCGTCCATTGAAGTTGACTTTGCAAGCTTTCGGCCCTTTTGCTAAACAAGAAATCGTTGATTTTACCGTTTTGGGAGCATCTCCATTATTTCTGATCAATGGGCCTACCGGGGCAGGAAAGAGCTCGTTGCTGGACGCTATTTGCTATGCGTTATACGGCGAAACGACGGGCAGTGAACGTACGGGTGACCAGATGCGTTGTGACTATGCTGACCCTCATACTTTTACCGAAATTATTTATCGCTTTGAATTGGGTGGTCGAACTTTCCAAGTGGTGCGTTCTCCTGACCAAGAGGTGCCCAAAAAGCGCGGTGAAGGTACAACGAAAAAAGCACATGCTGCCTCGTTATACGAACTGGTTGATGATGAGCTAAAACTGCTGGCCAATCGCCCGAATCCGGTGGCTAAAGCAATGGTCGATCTGATTGGCTTGGATGTTAAACAGTTTCGACAAGTGATGGTTATTCCACAAGGAAAATTTCGCGAACTATTGACGGCAAATTCTAAAGAACGTGAGCAAATTTTCGGTCAATTATTCCAAACCCATATTTACAGCCAAATTGAGCGTGCGCTTTTTGATAAAGCAGCAGGTATTCGTAAAGAGAAAGAAGAATTTGATAACCAAATCAAAGGTGCTCTGGACGTTGCTAATGTGGATAGCGAACAGCAACTGCAAGAGAGTATTGAATCGCTCAAGCCTGAACTAGAAAGCGCTCAGTTGGCCTACCAAAACAGTCAAAAAGCACTTGAGGTCATCAGAGCCGAGCAAAAAAGTGCTCAAGTTTTAGCACAACAATTTCAGATGCAGCATACATTGCTAGAGCAGCAAGCGGTTCATCTTTCGCAAACAGAGGAGATAGATAGGTTACGATTGCAGCGCCAAAATGCGTTGAAAGCGACTCACCTAGACTCGCTCTACAACACTTTTCTTGCTTCTCAACGCCAATTGGAAGAAGCCAATGGTGTATTGATCGAAAAAGAAAAAGCGTTTTCAGCGGCAAAGCAGTATTTGCTTGAAGCGAAAACAGAGCAACAACGTGTCACCGAACAAATAAAAGTCATTCCAAGTCTGACAAAGAAAATATACGACTTGAATGTGATCAAAACAAAGCTAATTGAACGCGATAGTCATCAGCAAGCATTACAGAGAGCGCTGCGCGATGTTGATATTGCGACCCAAAATAAGCATAACCTGCAAGCTGCGCTCACTCAGTTTGAGCAACAAATAGTTGATAAACGCAAAGAGCTAGAGCATGTTGGTCAACAATTGGCAGAGTTAAGCACCAAGCGTTTAGAGCTTAGCAATATCAATGTATTGATTGATGTTCACCACAAAATAGAACAAACAACACAAAAGCTGAGTGCTGAAAATGCGCAGCTAAAGCAAATCTTGTTACAAGTTGAACAAGCGCAACAAATGACACAACAAGCGAAAAGGCATGCCGATAGGCTGGAGATGATTTGGCATACTAATCAAGCTGCGGAATTGGCTCGTAATCTAGAACAAGGAGATGCTTGTCCTGTGTGTGGCAGTTGCGAGCATCCTCATCTCGCCAGTTTTTCCGAAGATACGGTGACTAAAGATCAAGTTCAACAAGCAAGAGAAGCTCAACAACAGCAACTGATTAATGAGCAAGCAATCCTTAAACGTCAGCAGCACAGTGAAACGCAAGTGGCTTTGCTAGAGCAGCAGCTGCAAGGGTTTGTGGCACAATTAACGGTGAAGGAACAAAGTTTAGAGCAATTGCTTCAATATCAGAACCAATTACAGCAGCAAATTATTCAACTTGAGCAGCTCAATCCAGACCAATTAGCACAGCACATCAATGCGCTCGAGCAGCAACAGATAAAAGCGAAACAGAATTTTGATGAACAACAGCAGAAAGTGGAAGGCGCTAAGATCGCGGTAGCGAAAGAGCAAACTGAAGTCGATAGCTGTAACCAAAGCATTCCTCAACAATACCTTGATAAGTCATATTTAGATGGTGTTGTGTTGCAGTCCGAGCTGCAATTAGAAAATCTACACCGCTTAGATGTTGAAACTAAAGAAAATTACACTCAAGCTAGCGCACAATTTTCTGGTACGGAGTCGGCGCAGAGTAGTGCTGCTGAACAACGACAAAAATGCCAACAATCACTGAGTAAGGCTCAGTCGGAGTGGCTGCTCGCTCTTGAGGACAGCAGTTTTGATCATGAAGCACATTACTTACAAGCTCGTTTAGCACCTGCGCAGCTTGAGCAACTTGATCGTCGAATCAAACAATTTGATGATGCGAGTGCAACGTTCAAAGGGCAACTACAAGCCTTAGCCAATGAGTTACGAGATAAAAAGCAGCCTAATGTAGAAGATTATACCTTGGTTGTTGAGCAAGCTGTACAACAGCAGCAAATGGCATTCAACACGTTAGCTGAATTACGTTCAAAAATGGACAGTTACCAAGGTGTCAAAGAAAGAATCGCTATTTTGTACGCGAAAAACGAGGCACTAGAAAAGTCATATCAAGTGGTTGGTACCTTAAGTGATATCGCTAATGGCAAAACGGGTGCTAAAGTTAGTTTACATCGTTTTGTTCTTGGTGTGTTGTTAGATGATGTGCTCATCCAAGCCTCAATGAGGCTGCAGATCATGAGTAAAGGGCGCTATCTATTGAAGCGCAAAGAAGAAAGAGCCAAAGGTAATGCAGGCTCTGGGCTCGATTTAATGGTCGAAGATGGCTACACAGGGAAATGGCGTGATGTTGCCACGTTGTCAGGAGGTGAATCATTTATGGCTGCATTATGTTTAGCGCTTGGTTTATCTGATGTGGTTCAGTCGTACAGCGGTGGTATCAAACTGGATACGTTATTTATCGATGAAGGCTTTGGCAGTTTGGATCCCGAATCGTTGGATCTAGCGATCCAAACACTCGTCGATTTACAACAAGGCGGTCGCACGATAGGTATTATTTCTCATGTTAGCGAATTAAAAGAGCAAATTGCGCTGCGCATCGATGTTGATGTGACAAGAAACACAGGTAGCTCGATAAAACTTGTTGCATAATGTGTGTGGTATTAACTATCTTGATACAAGATAGTGCTAAATAGAGATCGTTAAACCACGTGTCACTTATCCATAGGCTAGATAGATAGGGAGACACAAATGATGATTTTGAAAATAGACAGGCCAACTTGGTAAGGTTATATGGAAGTTGTTAAAAAAATATACCAATATGCTGAACCTAATTTGACCCTCGTTGGTTGGATGGGGTTTGTTGGCTTCCCAATTTATTATTTCGTTTGGACCTATTTATTCCCGCAACCTTACGAAAGTATTCTTCTGCGTGGTGTTTGTTCGATCTTATTTGCAAGTATTGCTTTTCGAAATGTATTTCCCAAGCATATTCAACGTTATGCGCCTTATCATTACTTGTTCGTTATAGGTTTTTGTCTGCCATTCTTTTTTGGCTATATGATGTTAATGAATGATTGGTCGACCATTTGGGCAATGTCGTTTATGGCCTCAATCTTTTTGCATATTTTGTTAGTACATGAAACTAAAGTGATGCTAATACAAGCCGTTATTGCCTTAGTGTGCGCTTATTTTACCGTGTATAAAATAATGCTAGTTCAACCAACTGTGATCGTTGAATGGCCTTACATTCCTATCTTCTTATTCACTTACGTATTTGGCAATTTATTCTACTTCCGCAATCAAATCGAGCATGAAGCGAAAGTTTCCATTGCTAAATCATTTGGTGCTGGGATTGCCCATGAAATGAGAAACCCTCTCAGTGCGTTAAAAACCTCAATGGAAGTGCTAAGTTCTGTTTTGCCTAATTCGAATGAATCAAAAAAGGAAGTGTATCCGTTACCAGCTAAAGATCTGACTCTTATCAGAGAGCTATTGAATGATGCAGATGAAGTGATTCGTTCAGGCAATGATACGATCGATTTGTTGTTGACTTCGATAGATAAAAATAGAGTTTCAGCATCTACTTTTAAAAAGATCTCTGCACAAATTGTGGTAGAAGAAGCATTACACAGTTTTTCTTATAAAAAAGCTGAAGATAAGCAATCGGTCACTCTTGAAGTGATTGATGATTTTGAATTTTTTGGCAGTAGTACGCTTTTAAAATACACCCTATATAATTTGTTAAAAAATGCATTTTATTATCAGAATGGTGATTCATTTAGCATCCATATCACTTTAAAAAATCAAGGTGATCAGCATACTATTTTATTCAAAGATAATGGGATCGGTATTGAAGAACACTTGTTAGAAGATATTTTTAAAGACTTCTATACTTTTGGTAAAAATGGCAGTTATGGATTAGGCTTGCCATTTTGCCGTAAAGTAATGAAAGCTTTTGGAGGTAGTATTAGTTGTCGCTCGATATTAGGGGAGTGGACTGAGTTTACCTTAACCTTCCCACGTTATACTTCAGAAAAAGTTGCACATATTAAATTAGATCTCATGAAGTCTAAGACGTTATTGTATATTGGAAGAACCAGCATGGTGAACCGATATTTGAGTGAAAAATCATTTTATCTTGGGTTTCGTTTGAATAATATTGAGCCAGATGACGCCTTGGAAAAAGAGGAATTCGAGTTTGAGTTTGATTTAATCATCGTAGATTTGGAAATACTCAACGAGTCTCCAGAGTACCTGACAAAACTAGAGTCAAAATTGCACTTCACAGAAGCGAAAATTTGTTATTTGTACGATCAAAATCAAGACTATGCTTTAAATATGGATCGCCATTTAACTATTTACCCCGTTGAAAAGCACAAGTTATTACTGGGTGGTGCTGCAATCATTGAACAGTTGATGTTTGAAAGCTCAGAGTTAATGATGGACAAAAATCAGATACCAGCTAAGCGGTATGATTATGAAAAGCGCATACTACTTGTCGACGATAATCATTCTTTGCGCAGCTTCACCGCTTTATTACTAGAAAAGCAAGGATTTGAAGTATTGCAAGCCAGTGACGGTAAAAATGCAATGGCTATGCTTGAGAGTAATCCTATAGATTTAATCTTTATGGATATAGAAATGCCAATTATGGATGGTATTGAAGCTACCTCATTGATTCGTTCTGGATCTACGCCATATAAAAATATCCCTATTATCGGATATACAGGGGATACTAGCTCAGCAACACTTGATAAAATTCGCACGTCAGGTATGAATGATCATATATTAAAGCCTGCAGATAAAGATTTATTACTTAGTAAATTAGGTCGATGGATATAACCCCAAGAGTATTCTAGGGGTTAGGATTATTAAGGTTAGCTTATATTTAAATTATAATATTATTTGAAATATAAATTATCATCATTTTTTACCAACGCACAAATAGTCAAAATTCTATCAATTTGTTTATCAGTTATGTTACTATTCAATGATAATCGAATTACATTATTATTCTTTGATATTGCTGGACGACAAAATACAGCACCAAATATTCCATTGTTCTCTAAATAATCTCTGACTTTTTCAGTATTTCTTTCATCTCCAGTTTCTAGTGCAATGATTTGCGATTGACTCCTGATATTCAATCCAATTTCATTTAATCCTGAGCGTAGTTTTTTCGCGATGCGATGTAGATGCTCTCTTTTAGCGTTGGCTGCTTTAATGATCTCTAATGTCGCATGTAATGCTTCGACTTCGTAAGGTAATATTGTTGAGCTAAAAATAGCAGGGTAACCGACAAATGGTATACACAGGTTAACATTATTATTTGCCCAAATTGCTCCCGCTCGATAGGCAAAAGTTTTAGCAAGGCTGGCTGTAATAAAATCAACTTTCTCCGTTAACCCAAGTTGACTGACAAGCCCTGAACCTTGCTCTCCATGAGTACCTAGCGAATGTGATTCATCGACTAAAATGGCACAATCGTTTTGCTTAGCGATTGCAACTAACTCTTCTAGTGGTGCAACGGTACCAATGGCACTATATATGGAATCCACCGCAATCAGTCCTGGGCCATGACGAGCAATCAATTTCGCTAAGTGTGCACAGTTGTTATGCATAAAAGGGTGAATGTTAGCATTTGCGTAACGAGCACCTTCCCACATCGACATATGCGCGAAAAAATCAATATAAACATTACCTTGTGGTGCACATATGGCTTGTAAAAGCCCGATATTAGCATTCCACCCTGACTGAGATAACAAGCAGCTATCAAATCCAATAAATTGGGCTAGTTGAGTCTCTAGATAAGGTTTCGTCTCTTCATCTTGAAGATAAATAGCAGACATAAAAATGCTATCATGACTTTTGTCAATTGCATTCTTTAACCGTGCTTTAATCAATGGATGATCAGCAAGGCTTAAATAGTCGTTACTTTGCAATATGATGTCATTCTTAATAGGACGCTTCCCTAGGACGAGATGTTTGCCATTATCATTGCTATTTATCAAATCATTGATAAAATAGTTAATTCTAGACTGGATAAATGTGGGCAGGTTGCATTTCCACTTGTTTGTGTTCATTGTTATATCCTTTGTATGATTTTAAATTTAATGCCAGCTGACAAAGGATATATTGACTTTGGTTTTTAATTTGTCACTATCGAATGTTTATTGTTTTGTTTGTTATTACAATATAAGATATAGTGTCTTTTATATCGTGCTTAATTAATTAGGCTTATCAAGCCTTGAATTAATATATTCATATGGATTTATTAATTCAAGGCTGTTATTTTTTAGGCTGAATTTCAGGCCAGTACATTTTAATATAGCCAATGGATACCCATACCACCAAAATGCTAGCAATACTTAATTCAAATAATCCAAATCTGTGTAGCCAATACCACTGAGGATATTCAGCTTGGAAAAAAGTGGTTAGGCGATGCATGGCAATTGCACTGATTACTGATGGAAATGTTACTGCCGCAATCGATGGTTGGAATTTCAGCCTTAACAACCGAATATAGCAAAGATAAATAAGTAGGGTCATTGTGATAGCAATACCAGCAAGTGCTCCGGTTAATATTGGGTCTGGTGCAGGAAAATTAACTAAATAGGTTGCAAGCGTGAGATTGATTGGGGCCGCCATTATAGCGAGCGTTGGTCGTGCCCGCTTAGGCAGCATTCCTGCGAATACAAGACGGTAAAGGATAAGTGGTAGCATGAAAAAATAGATAGCAATACAGACAGTTACCAATGTTTCGGAGAATAAAGTATGCCCAAACTGAGTGCCAGCTAAAGAACTACTGATTACCCCAACGGGGTAAAGAAACCAACTTGGGACAATATTGGATATTTTGAAGTTAACTATCTGAAAACTAAAAAATAGTATCATCATTGTTAAATGAAGCAACAGGGCAGAGAACCAAATAGGATAGGCAATGAGTGGCGATATCAGAGCTAGGTAGTCACACAGAATAAGTAATGTCATACTCATTGGGGCCATCAAGCTGCCGGATAGCGGGTGGCGAATATCCGTAATGAAGGTTCTAAAACTACTAAAATATTTCACTAATACAGGCAGTAAAAGCAATGCCCCAATAGCTGCCAAGTATGGACGAATGCTTATGCCAATTTGTGGAATGTACAATGCCCATGCTTGCCCAAGGCTGACCACGCCCAAAGCAAGGGCGGCTTGTGAAGGTGGGGTGTTTTGTACCTGGACTAACCTTTTCCAATTCAACGATAAACTCCATATCTTAATTTGTTCTAAAACGACCTATGTTTTAGACGACAACAAACTAAGACATTATTAAGTTTATCGTTAAGTTGTGCAACATAACGCGACTGTTTTGTAACGTTAGTAACGCTTTGGTTGCAAATGACTTTCTATCCTTAAAGTCGGTTATCACTCTTTTGGTGGCAGATCTTGCTGCTGTAATTTCGCGTTTTTCAATGTTCGGTGCAGTAACTGGCTATAGATTGGTTGTCCACCGAGCATTTGCGCAAAAATTACAGCTCCAAGGCTGGTGATGATTAACGGTAAAATTAAGTAGTAATTGTTGGTCATTTCTATTACTAGCAAAATACCTGTGATTGGCGCACGGACTGTGGCTGCAAACAACGCTCCCATACCGGCAATGGCGAACATACCTGGGTCTATAGACAGTTCAGGCAGTAGACCTTGGGCAATCAAGCCAAATGCGTAGCCAAATAGAGTTCCAAGTGCCAACATTGGCGCGAAAATACCTCCAGGTGCTCCAGAGCCAAAGCAAATTAAGGTAGTAAAAATACGACCAATGAATAGTAAGAGGAGTAACATTGCGCCGTAGTCACCGTTGGTGATATTAGGGATCAACGCGATACCGCCTCCAGTCAATTCTGGGATATAAAGTAATGTAAGCCCAAAACAACCGCCCAATAAAGAACCGGTAAGTAAATACCGTTTGCGATCGTTTTTATGTATTTTGGTGAACATATCTTGCGAGAGAGTAATCAGCTTATTGAAAAGAACGCCAAATATCCCAAATAGTCCACCTAGAAGTAAAAACAACCATAATGCTGCTAATTCTGGCGCTTGGTACTGAGGCATATAAATAACAGCGGCTTGACCATTGATCATACGAAATACGATGTTAGCCGCAACGGCTGAGATAATGACCGCACGTACTGAAATTAGCGTATAGCGAAACTGTGGACGCATTTCTTCAATAACAAACATAATACCAGCAAGTGGTGCGTTGAAAGCGGCAGCTAGACCTCCCGCAGCACCTGAAGCCAGCAATGAATGGCGAGTGTCGTCATTCTTGATGCGGAAAATATCGGAGACCATACGACCAATTGCACCACCCATCTGCACGGTTGGCCCTTCACGACCTAAAACCATCCCCGAGCCGAGAGCTCCCATACCACCGAAAAATTTAACTGGAAGAACACGCCACCATCTTACTGGGCGCATACCATCCATTGCTCCTTCAATTTCAGGAATACCAGACCCTGCAGCCTCTGGAGCAAAGCGGTGAACAAGAAAATAGCCTATGAATGCCAGTGCAGCACTAATGAGAAATGCAGCTAACCAAAGTGGTAAAATATTGCCAATTTCACTTCTTAACCATTCGGTTCGTGTTTCAGAAACTAAATGCACCGCTGCCTCAAAATAGGTGCCAACAATGCCAGCGAGTATCCCGACGATGAGAGAGAGAAAAAGAACAGAAAATGGTGTTTTTTCCTTAGAGAGAAATTGGTTAATGGTATCTTTAGGAACTTTAGCAAGTAGTGACTGCTTTAACTTCTCTCTTTTGGTCATTTAAAATGGGCCTCGGGTATCGTTGATATATGGATGTCGCAGAATTATACGCTCGAATGTGATCAACTATAGCGTCAAAGCTGGAATGTTGATTTTCATATATGGAAAACTGATAGCTTACTTGTCCAAAATGAGATCTAAACGGTAAAAAAAATCGGTCTACAACTTGCTATGTACCAAAAATGAACCATATTTAAAGCGTAAGGCAGATTCAATATCGTACACGGAGGAAGAAAGCCTTACCTACAATTTGGATGGAATCAATATTCAATTCTATTTCCTCGTAAATGATTGGGTTGCATCTATAGCCTCCCCAATTCGCAAACTCACGATTGAGTAACGAGGTAAAGGGCGCGCTCCTGCAGTGCGCCTTTTGTCATTCTGACATGCTAGTTTCAAGCTTAGCGCATACTCTTCAAACGCTGCACCTTGTCATTATTTCAGTATATACTCCGTCAAAAGGAGTGCTGACATGACAAAAAAAGTACCAACTAACATTATTACTGGTTTTCTTGGTGTTGGAAAAACCACGGCAATTTTAAGCCTATTGAAAAATAAACCTGCCGATGAAAAGTGGGCGGTGCTCGTCAATGAATTTGGAGAAATTGGCATTGATGGGGCGATTATGTCTAACCAAGGCGCGTTGATCAAAGAAGTACCGGGCGGCTGTATGTGTTGCACCGCAGGTGTCCCTATGTCGGTTGGCATCAATGCGCTGCTTAGACAAAGACCTGACCGATTATTGATCGAGCCGACAGGTTTGGGACACCCAAAGCAAGTTGTCGCGACATTAACCTCAGAGCAATATCAAGCCTATGTTGATTTGAAAGCAACAATTGCGTTAGTTGACCCGCGAAATCTACGTGATGAAAAATATACATCCAATCAAAATTTTAATGATCAATTGGCGAGTGCTGATGTGGTCATTGGTAATAAAGTCGATCAATGCACCAGTGATGATATTGACGCTTTTAATGATTGGGTTACGGATCAAATACCTGCTAAGGTATTTAGCAAATTAGTAAAGCAAGGACAATTGCCATTAGAGTTGCTTGATATTGAACGCCTTCATGGTAGTGCATCGACTTATATTGAATCTCACCACCATCATCATGCAGCATTAGAACCCCAGTTTGAGCTAGAGCCGGGCAAAGCGTTCGTTCGTAAAGAAAATCGAGGACAAGGCTACTTTAGTTGTGGTTGGTTATTTGGTGCAGAGTACCATTTTGACTTTGATGAGCTATTTTCAATGCTGAGTGCATTAACGGCAGAGCGAGTTAAAGCTGTCGTAAATACCGATAAAGGTTGCTACGCATTTAATGTCGCTAATGGTGTGGTTTCGGTCAATGAAATGAGTTTGGAAGGGTTTGAGTCACGGTTAGAAGTGATCGATTCTCAATTAATGCCTTGGGATCAGCTCGAAGCGATATTATTGAAATTGGCCAATATTGAAGCATAATCAGGAAAATAAAAGGGCAATGTGATATTGCCCTTAGTCAGCTTAAACTGTCGATGTATTGTCCGCTTTACTATCGTTTATTTCGCAAGTAGCGTTTACGTCTTTCTTCTTTTCGCTTCGCTTTTTCTTCAGCATCGCGCGCGGCACGTTCTTCAACTTCGATAAGCTCCTGCGTGATCATTTCTGGTCGTTCCAATGTGATTTGCCCGAGAGTACCTTGACGAAGTTCATGCAAAAGAATTTCAGAAGCTTTATGTAAATCGATACGTCCACCTGAGCGTAAAGCGCCCCGCTTGCGACCAATCTCTTCCATCCATTCGACATCTGATTGCGGCAATTCTTCTATCTGATAGCGTTCTTGTAAACGTTCAGGATATTCCTTGCTTAAATATTCGACAGTATAGAAAGCGACTTCATCGTATTCCATCGCAGTATCTTTCACAGCACCGGTGGCGGCTAAGCGAAAGCCACTGTGTGGGTTTTCTACTTTAGGCCACAAAATTCCCGGAGTGTCTGAAAGCACGATACCATTTTGCAAATTTATTCGTTGTTGGCGACGAGTGACGGCAGGTTGGTTGCCAGTTTGTGCGATAGTTCGCCCAGCTAATGTATTGATTATCGTCGATTTACCAACATTTGGAATGCCCATAATCATGGTGCGAATATTTTTGCCAATTTCTTCACGGTGTGGGGCTAACTTACGACACAGTTCTAATATCTTATGAACTTCTTGAGGGTTAGCGGTCGTAATTGCCATCGCTTTTACACCTTGCTCTTTTTCAAAATGTTCGATCCAAAGTTCAGTCATTTCTGGGTCAGCTAAATCACGCTTATTGAGCACTTTGACACAAGGTTTATCACCACGTAAATGAGAGATTAATGGATTTTCACTGCTAAACGGAATTCGAGCATCTAACACTTCGATAATCACATCAACTTGTGGAATGACTTCTTCGATTTCCTTGCGTGCTTTATGCATATGTCCCGGAAACCATTGAATTGTGTTGTTAACCATTTGAAAACTGCCTTTTAATGTGAAAATTCTGCTAGTGGGGAAGATAGCATTGATTGATGTTTATCATAATCATCAACAAGGTTTACTGATGACCACCGCAGTTTTAGATGTGACGATGTTAACATTTAATTGGTGAGGCTGGAATCTAAGCTGTGTCGCGCACTTTACATACTCTGTCAATGGTGCAGCGGCTTAGACTTGCGACGCTAGCTCAGTTGCATCTCTTGAGAGTGAGAGTGCACTAAGCCGAGCAAAAATTTGGTCATATCATGCCTAGTTGAGCGGTTTTTTGCTCTGCGGGGCAGCTTATTGCTCAATTTGTTAGATTTAAATCTAACTTGTTGAAATATAGCACCTTAATACTGGTGTTATTTTTGCTTAATGAGGCATTGAATTATGCAATACGACTCACGAAAGGACCAAACTATGTCAGCCACTCTTCGAACCATTTCTTACCAAGCGTTATTAAACGCAGAGCAAGCCCATATGCCAGCCGTAAGATTGTGTTCTACGCAGGGGAAACCGTCATGATCCTCTCTTGGTTTCAACAGCAGCAAAATCATCGCTATTGGTTAGTTGATCGCAAGCTTCACAAGCAGGCCTTACAGCAAAATGGGGGTTTTGGATTTGAAGAAGCCGCGCCTCTGTTTTATGGTTCATTACCAGCAAGCGATATCAGCTCTCGATCAAGAAATTGCTACTTTACAGAATAATTATTTCACCGTTAAACAAACTTGGGCTGAATCATTAAGTGATGGTACACCAGTATTGAGTCTGGGACATTTGAAGACTGAGATGCACTCTATGACTAGACTAATAGAGAACCGTAATCAGATTAGAGGTGAACTAAAGCAGATAGTCTCTGATCCTCAGCGCTTACCTCTAGCGAAGTTATTAATAGCGCAAAAAACATTACCTGATGAAATTAAGGAACAATTACAATGAAGTTATTGAATAACCCCACAAGGAAAAAAAGAATATCAATTATTGTATTGTTCATAGTATTGGTTTTTCTTAGTTATGATTATTACCAGACTTCTCAACCGAATATTTGGGGTGATGAACCAGATGAGCCCTATATTACCATATCAGGCAAAAAGCCTATAGATGCTTATTTAGACGTTTGGACTCATTTTTGGGTGACAGGAGATGAGTGTGAGGCCTATTCCTACGATTTATTTGGTCAAAAAGCCCATAAAGGAGGAAAGATAAGCCAGAAAATTACGCATGATTTTGCTAAAGATGATTCACGTTATGAATTTAGGATCCCTTACCAAACGTATAAGAACTCACAAAATTGTATAGTGGAATTAAGAGACTTTTCCATTCAAGCGTACAATACATTTGATACTGTTGGCTTTGCCCAATTACGAGTCTCACCAGCAGGCAATGAATATTATAATAGATCAATTGAGTTTGGTTCTTCTATTGAAGCAAAAAACTGTAGAGCAAGATATTACGAAGACTTGAAAGAATGGTCTACAGGCTTGGCTTGCAGTTTTTATACTAATGGAAAAATGAGAGATAAAAAAGATTTGCTCGAATTCAACGCTTACACTGTCTACTACAATTTCTCTAAATTCAATAATGACACCGTGATTCATTACGATATTTTAGCCGGTGAAAATTACCGCTCTGAGCCGTTAGATAAAGAGCCACAATAGTAATATTTATCGCGAAAGAAACGCTTGAAGCGGCAACTACTATTGCAGCTTCAAGTTGAACCTATTCCCTTCCTACTTGAAGTTGCAGTGGTGTTGGTTACGTTAGCTCACCGCCTACTTGCAACCTGAACAAGTTGCTTGATTATATAATATAATCCTCATGGTTTATTAATATATTTTAACTACTAGTTATTACCATGGGTGAAAAATAATGAAATATTATTTATTGTTGTTACTTTTTCTTATTTAATTTTTTTTGTTAATTGAAAATTGTGATTCTGGCATTGAAAAAAATATAATTAAGATTGTTTGTATAGCTTTGGTGATCAAAGATTTCGATAGACTCGGCCATTATCTGAAAATAGTGGTTGATATATAAAAGCTAAAATAAACACATATGGGGCTAATATGAACAATACATTTAAATTATCATTTGCTGCTGCTTTAATTGCCGCAACCATGACAGCCAATGCTGGCATTAGCATTGTCAATAATGAAATGGGGCGCTTCTCTATCGCGGGTAACGTAGAGCTTAATTTTAATTATCAACATCGTGAATCAAATGCGTCTGGCGATAATGAACTTAATCAAGATGGCCGTGTATTGATGGAGTTTTCTGGTCAAAAGTACACTTCAAACGGTCATTATGTCGGTGTGAAAGCGCAACCACTATTCGAAAGCACGGGTAATATCGCGCTGGATGATGCTTATTTTGAATTTGGCAAACAAGAAGGTTGGGCAGTCAAAGCAGGGCGTTTCGAAGCCTACAATATGTTCCCTGTTGGGGCGGACGTATTCCTTGATTATTCAGGTGATACAGCCAACGACTTATATACCGATGGTGCGGTGTACACTTATCAAATGAAGGAAGCACGTGGACGTGGTTCTGACGGGCAAATTATGTACAGCCAATCATTTGATAACCTGTATGTTGAGTTTGGTGCCATGATGGGTAACCGTTCTGATCTATTCAATGGTGGTGTGGGCAGTAGCTACCATGGAAAAACAATCGATGATTCAAAAGATTCATTACTTATTCGCCCTGTCGTGGCTTACCAATCGGGGAACTTTACTCTTGCTGGGTCATTAGAAACGAACTTAGTTTCTAATGCTGTTACAGCCAATGGTGTCGATATATCTGATCGCACGGGCTATGGCCTAACAGGAAATTGGTCTAATGATGAGCTTTCAATTAATGCCAATATGGCGTATTTGGATGCGGTAGATGAAAACAATCTATCAGTTGGCCTAAATGCTGTATGGAATGGGTTTGGTGTGGGTTATGTTTACTCGACCAATGAATATGAAAATAAAGTATTTTCATGGGCTGAAGGTAACGTGAATATCTCAGCTTGGTATGCATCTTACGAATTTAACAATGTGTTAGAAGTGAAAGATTTCTCTGTTCTTCTTGGCACATATTTCACGTCGGTATCAAATCAATTAGATACGCAGGTTCAACAAGAAGCATTTGCAGAAGACGACGATTTCGGAGCTCGAGTTCGTTTGTATTATCAGTTCTAATTTAATTGCGCAGCGTCAGTTTCATTATTGAAATAAGATGTTCTGAAACAAGAGAAGGGGAGAGTGAAATAATGCTCTCCCTTTTTAATTAATACGACTAACTGTTACATCGTTTGCTCAGCTAGGAAGGTTGTGAAGCTTGCCCATGATTTCTCATCGGCATCTTTTCTATAACGATCTGAACCAAAAACAGTAAAGGCATGAGGTGCACCGCCATACGTTGTCATTTCGTGAGGCACTTTTTGTGTTTCTAGCTCAGTGGCTAAGTTAGCAAATTGCTCCATGGTAATGGCTGTATCTGCTGTGCCGTGAAAAACAACAATTGGCGATTTTGTGTCAGCATACGATTGGCCTGCTGGCGTTTCAAGACCACCGTGAAAGGTAACAAAGCCTTTCGCTATCATGCCTGCTCTGGCAGACTCAAGCACTGCTGCACCACCAAAACAGTACCCCACCACAACTAGATTGTTCGCATTGCCACCCAATGTAGTTGCGAAGTCAACTCCGCCTTGCATTAGTGCCCTTAGTTTTGCTCTGTCTTTATAGAGCTCACCGGTGTGCTGGCGGCGGTCTTCGACCTTTTCAGGGCGTATACCTTTACCAAAAAGATCGACAGCGAAAACGTTGTAACCTAGCTCACGTAACATATCAGCTCGTTTCATTTCGTAATCTGTCAATCCATCCCAATCATGAACCAATAACACCAATGGCGCTGAATCTGACGCTTTCGCCCAATAGCCTTGGTAGTCATTTCCATTTACATTGTAAATTTTGCTTTCTCCCGCATAAAGATGAGTAGAGAAAATCGAGATTAAGAAAAAATAGATGTATTTCATTATTAGCTCCTTGCTATTAACTAAATTTAGTACGAAAAAAAGGCAATGTGTGATCATTTTCTATAAAGATTTATCTCATCAAGTGAATTAGGCGTAGTAGCAATATGAGCGCTTTATTCCATTTATGGTGTTAAGAGAGAAAAACATAAGGTAATCAATCAAGTTAATGACAAACTTGCCGTTACCATACTATCGACATTGGCAGAAAATTTACTTGGGGAGATCTCTACTATAATTAATGAACGAGTAAAGAGTGCAGTCCGAAAAAAAGGAATGAGCACCAAAATGAAAAAGATTCTGATGCTAGTATTATTGCTGCTTGGCCTTGCTGGTGCGGGGGCGGGATACTATTTTCTTTATTTCATTCCTCAGCAAGAATTACTTAATGTGCTTCCAGATGAAGAACCTCAAAAGCCTATAGTGGAAGCGGTTGCAGAACTTCCACCTTCCCTTAAACCTGAACTAATTGACTTTTATGTGAACTCTCCCAAATTGGGTGTGCGAGAGAAGGCAGAGAGTGAAGCTTTTGTGGAAAGAGTGCTTTACCGCGGCGATAAAGTGAAAATCCTTGAAAAAAGTGATGGTTGGGGAAGAATAACAGACTATTTTGTTTATGAAGACGGGGGGCCAGAAGTCGCTGAATGGATCCCGATGGATGGATTAGTTGAGCAACCACCTGTGATCACCAAACAAGAAAGACGTGCCACATTGACTGAATATGTGAGCAAATCGGATGACTTTAAGCTTCATGAAGAAGTGTTTTTGATGAAAACCGATGAGCTAATCAAAGAGAAAATCTGCGCTCCGCACGATTTTGAAGAGTTAGGCGGGTGGGTTAAGTCGGTTAAGTACCAAGATCGCGAGGTCTACTTTGTCTATTGCGGTGGGCAAAAATTAGCCAACAAGATTTATTTGGATGTTCAAAGCAAACAAATTTTTTATTAGTGGCGATATGCAACTCCAATTTAAGCCATGCTGCGAACTTAAGGATATTCCACGCTAAAACCGAATGTTGCTAAATTTAGATTTTTTTACTTGAGGCTAGTGAGCCTTAACAATATGATGCAGTATCAAATCAATGGTGATAACTCATTAATGCATTGGCAGTTTATTAAATACGTATGGTTTATGATTCTTGCGCTGGTTTTACCTTCGCAAGCATTGGCGTGTTTAGGCGAAAGTGATTCCTCAAACCTGCCTTCTCAATATGCCGCGTTAGATGTAAATGCCTTTTTTAATCAAGAGATTATATCGCTTGTTGATATGACTCCCCAAACGTGTGGGGATGTCCAAAACCGTTTATCCATCGCTTATATACCGATTGAAAAACTTCCCCCAACGTCTAAATCTGTTCACAGTGATACGATTCCAGCCATTGTCAGTATGGCGCGTTGGAGTGTCTCATCACGATTCGTTGATGAAGGTGAACCGACTTTCATCGATACACCTGTCATTCAAGAAGCATTAGCCGCTTCGTTTAAACTCCATTTATTTCCGATCGCTAAAATCAGTGGTTGGGAATCTCGTCCAAGTGCTTCTAACCACCGTATTTCAGGGTGGAAAGAAACAAACGCCATGTACGTTGCTCTCAATAGCCAATACTAAAATCCTCACTCCACCCTCGTGACATTGTCACGAAATTAATTTTTGTTATACCCCGACAACTTGAAGTTGCAGATAGGCATACTGTGAGCTCATTCCCATGAACTTAGATAAACTACGTGATTGGAACATAGCTAACACCTCCATAGCTTCAAGTATGAAAAGTACATAACTCAGCTCAAGCTGAGGAGATTGGCATGAGAAAAAATCATCATCAAAAGGCGTCTGTACGTCTGATTAACCATTATTCCTTATGGAAATATGTGGTGTTAGCGGTCACGGTTATCGTCCTTGCATTAAGTGCGATACCAACTTGGTATGGCGAGCAACCGTCGATTCAACTCGACACTGCAACCAATGATACGACGTTAAGTTCAGTCGTAGCACTACATCGTTTGCTGGAAAACAATAGAATTGATGTTCAAAAAATTGATCAACAAGGCACGAAGACAACCTTAGTTTTTCCAGATGAAACGCAGCAAACGAAAGCGCGTGAATTGCTCGATGGCATGATTGAGAAAGGCGATAGTATTAGTTTTTCGTACGTGTCTATGGCTCCGGCTTGGTTATCCCATATGGGATTTAACCCAATAAAGCTTGGTTTAGATTTACGTGGTGGTGTCCAATTTTTATTAAATGTGGACGTAGATAAAGCGTTCCAAGAGCAGCGTGAAAGCATGATTGATACTGTGAGAGATATGTTACGAGAAGAGCATATTCGCGGGGTCAAAATCAGTACAAAAGGAGTAGATGGTTTTAACATTATCAGTGCATCCGCTATTGGTTTAGATAAGGTGAATACTTTTCTCAAGCAGACTTATACGGGCTGGGATATTCAACGATCATCTGATGCAATACTGGTGAAACCTTCAAAACAAAATCGATTAGATTTTCAAACCACCACGCTACAGCAAAACTTAAAAATCATGCGTGATCGCATTGAAGAACTCGGCATCACCGAAGCGATGGTGCAACGTCAAGGTGAACACAGTATTCGTATTGAATTACCAGGAGTGCAAGACCCGTCTCAAGCGAAAAACGTCATCGGTGCCACGGCAAGCTTAGCTTTTTACGAGGCTAAGTCATCCAGTGAAGCATTTACATCGCAAGACATTGTTTTGCAAGACAACAATGGACGTCCTGTTGTTCTTGTTAAGCGTCCGGTATTAACCGGGGATCATATCGTCAATGCCCGAGCTGGACTTGACCAAATGGGCTTTTCGGAAGTGAATATCTCGTTGGATCACGCTGGTGGAAAAGTGATGAGTGACTTTTCTTCTAAACACATTGGTAAGCCCATGGCCACGGTATATCGTGAATACACGACCAATGCGCGAGGAGAAACTCAACGCAGTGAAAAAGTAATCAGTGTAGCGACGATTCAATCGCAGCTTGGTAGCCAATTTAGGATCACTGGTGCGGGATCGATGGAAGAGGCGCAGCAACTTGCTTTGCTACTTCGTGCCGGCTCGTTGACCGCGCCAGTTACTATTGTTGAAGAGCGAACCATTGGCGCTTCACTAGGTGCTGAAAATATCGAGAATGGTTTTGCCGCTTTGGCGTTGGGGATGGGGCTAACCTTGGTCTTTATGGCGCTGTGGTATCGACGTTTAGGCTGGGTCGCAAACCTTGCTTTGCTATTTAATATGGTGTGTTTAATTGGCTTAATTGCATTGTTACCTGGAGCGGTACTGACACTGCCCGGCATTGCAGGCTTAGTATTAACTGTTGGTATGGCCGTTGATACCAATGTGCTTATTTTTGAACGTATTAAAGATAAATTGGCGGAAGGGCGCAGCTTCGCTCAAGCGATTGATAAAGGTTTTTCGAGTGCCTTTAGCACCATTTTAGATGCCAATGTGACGACAATGATTACAGCGGTCATTTTGTATTCAATAGGCAATGGGCCAATTCAAGGTTTTGCACTGACGCTAGGCCTTGGCATTTTAACTAGTATGTTCAGCGGTGTATTTACCTCTCGAGCAATCATTAACCTAGTGTGGGGACGAGATTCTCGTCGTGATGTGAGGGTATAATTATGGTCAGTTTTCTAAAAAAACACATTCGTTCAATTCGCTATATTACCAGTATTTTCTCGGTCGCATTGATGCTTATATCACTGATAGCATTAGGGGCTAAAGGGCTCAATATGGGGCTCGATTTCACCGGTGGTATGGTAACGGAAGTCACGGTAGATAAAACGGTTACAAGCACTGAATTGGTCGATTCCTTGAAACCTTCATTGGGTGAGGCAACGGCCGTAACAAAAGCGGGCGAAGCAGGCCGGTGGCTCATTCGTTACCCTTTACCATCAGCAGATCAAGATTCGCCCAGTATTGTAAAACTATTGGATGGTGTGTCATCGCAAGTTACTGTTGTCAGTAACAGTATGGTTGGATCTCAAGTTGGACAAGACTTGGTTGACCAAGGCAGTTTGGCACTGATGATCTGTTTGCTTTCAATTTTAGGGTACTTATGTTTTCGCTTTGAGTGGCGTCTTGCCAGTGGTTCTCTGCTCGCGTTAGTGCATGATGTTGTTCTGGTTCTAGGTTTTTTTGCCATCACACAAATGGAGTTTAATTTAACCGTGTTTGCTGCGGTGCTGGCTATTTTAGGTTACTCCTTGAACGACTCGATTATCATTGCCGACCGGATCCGTGAGTTATTGGTCGCCAAACAGCACACCCCAACCAAAGAGATTAACGATCAAGCGGTGATTGCGACATTCTCACGAACTATGGTGACATCGGGTACAACCCTCATTACAGTTGCCGCTTTGTGGTTGATGGGGGGCGCACCGCTAGAAGGGTTTGCAACGGCAATGTTTATTGGCATTATCTCGGGTACTTGGTCTTCGATCTCAATTGGCACGGTATTACCTGAGTGGTGTCATTTACAGCCCAAGCATTATTTGCCAGTGGTTGTCGATAGCGCACCTTAGCTAAAACGCAGTAACCAATAGGCCACCGATACAGGTGGCCTTAGTTTTTTATTGCAGATTTTGATTTCCCCTTTTCTTATTGCTCTGAACTGATAGCGAAATGAGCTGTAATCTATTCATTATTCATCAAAGCTCCATCGTATCTTCATTGCGCAACTTGCCATGTTCATGTCTCTCCTTTTGGACTTAATTTCTCTATTTCGAGCAAGAATGAAGAAAACTTGTTCCTGTTTTAACTTAATTGGTTGCTGCATTATGAATAAGTTATCTAAATGGAAGGATAAATATACGGTGTCATGGATGAACAGATAGCACATCGTTACTTTTTATTTAAGGCAGTGTAGAACATGACAAAACGAATTATTTCCACAGTATTACTTAGCTTACTATCCGTAGGTGTTCACGCAGAAGGATATTTAGGTGCGACCATAGGTCAAGCCAAATTTGACAATATTCATTTTGTTAAAGAAGTCTTTGGGTCATCACAAGTTGAAGGTTTCGATCTAGATGAAGATAGCTTAGCAGGCAGCATTTACGGTGGTTACAACTTTAATCGTTACATCGCGATTGAAGTAACGTTGGGTGGTTTTGATGCCATTGATAAAGAGTTAATGTCTGTCGGTGATATGGTCTATTTATCAGTACAACCTAAAGTCTCTCTACCGATTACTTCAAATTTCAACATCTTTGCGAAAGCAGGGCTTGCTTACTTTAATGCTGAAACTATTATCAGTAATTCAGTAGTTGGTGTATCAGGTAACACAACGATCAGTGATAGTGTAGTGACTGGTATGCTTGGTTTAGGGGCTGAGTATGCGTTTAGTGATCACTGGCGAGTGAGAGTAACATGGGATTACATGCGTCCAGAACTGGAACTTGCAAAATTTCCAGGTGTATCGGTTATGGCTGAACCTGACATTCATATTATGTCAGCAGGTATGAGCTACCACTTTTAGTCCTAATTTGTGGAAAGAGCACTCTGCCTTTAGAGTGCTTTATGCTATTTTGTTCAGTAGCAAATAATTAGTTATAGGACTCCTTGTGAACGAAGCGAATATTCGGCGACTTCAGCATCTCCTTAATAAATATCACTTATACCAAACTTACTCTGTTGTTATTGATGAACTAGAAGATGTACTGGCTACATCTCGTCGAAATACATCGACCATCATGAAATCATTATCTGATTTGGATTGGATCGAGTGGCTTCCCGCTGTTGGTCGAAGTAAAAGCAGCCAGTTAACGGTTAAACGTTCACTGCAAGATGTGATTCTACAAGTCTCTCGAACGGAATTAGCGCAAGGTCGATTTACCCTAATCACTAAACTTTTAGAAACCTATGGGCATACAACAGTAAAAGCGTTGGCACTTGCAACAGAGCAACAAAATCAGTGGAATGAAAAAAATAACCAACTGCTTGTGACACAGTACCCTTGGGTTAGTGAATTGGATCCAAGCAAAACTTTCCGCATGGCAGAACTTCAGGTCATCAAAAGTGTTTATGATACTTTGATCAAACAAGATCAAGAAGGCCATCTTCAAGCTAATATCGCTCATACTTGGGAAATGAAAGAGAATCGGTTTACCTTTTGGATTAGGCCTGATATTCGTTGTCATGATGGGCGCTTACTTTCCATTGATGATGTTATCGATAGTATCAAACGTTTAGTGGATAGTGCTGGTCCCGTCGAGCATTTATTCCGGCAGGTAGTTGATGTTGTGCGTCTCTCTTCTCAAAGTTTTCAGATAATCTTGCAATCAACCAATCCATTGTTTCTTTATGCGTTATCGATACCCAACGCTTCTATTGTCGTTAAAGATAAAATAAAGTTTGGAGTGAAGCGAAAAGTTTTTATTGGAACTGGGCCTTTTCGTATTCAATCGTGGGGTACAGAATCAATCATATTACAGCGTCATGATGATTATTTTTCTCCTAAAGCGTTATTACGACAAATTACTATTTCAACGCGTGGAGAAGCCTTGCTTGAACAGATGAGCTTTAACCAAAAAGAAGGGGCTAAAGAAGTACACGCTATTGATGCTTTTTCTTATCTTTGTTTTCGTCATCGACAAAACGCAGCTATTGACCGCAACACATTAGCACAGCTTGCTTGCTATATTGATAAACACAAGCATGGGTATAATTCAGCAGTTGCCGTCAGTGGGATTCATCTGCAACTTGCCATGCCGGAACCTTATGAAAAACCAACGCTGCAAGGTTCGGTGGTTCTCGCGGAGCCAACATGGACAATTCCTTATTTGAAAGATATATCCAATTGGTTACATCAAACGATTCGCTCGACGGGCATCAACCTAGAGGTGCTCACGTTAGATGATATCAATGATCCTAGTTCGGTTAGTGAATACGCTGATATTCTTTTTCTGGAAGAGACCATAGAGCAGCCTAAGGAATATGGGGTATATGAGTGGTTATTAACTAGCTCTGGCTTACGTTTTTTATTCTCACACCAAGATTTCAAGGTACACTCGGCACGCATTGATCAAGCGCTGTGCTCAACCGAACCGCTGAATGGGCTGCTTGGAATTGAACAAGAGTTGTACCTTTCTCATCACTATGTTCCTCTATTTTGGGGGAAAGATGAGATAACTCGTACTCAACAAGTTCAGGGGATACAAGTGCGTAAAACGGGTTACAGTGATTTTTGCAAATTATGGATTGCGCAACCTGAATAAAAAAAGCCACCGAAAATCGGTGGCTTAATATTATAATATCTCTTTCTTTGATCGCTATTTGTCTTTACCTAATGATAGTAACCATATCGAAAAAGCGGCAACAACTGCAAAACCGCTGAAGATAATAACGGGCATAGCGCTGTAACCTAGGATATGCCAAATAACCGATTCTAATGTACTCATGGGTTAATCCTTCTATTGCCAGCCTTCAACACCTTGCATGTCTGGTAGTTTATGAGCGATGCCTTTGTGGCAATCTACACACGTTTTTTCACCAGAAGCAAGTGCTGTCGAGTGTTGCTCAACACTACGTGGACCCTGTTCAGAGAAGTCCATGAACTCAAACTCATGGCAGTTACGACATTCAAGCGAGTCATTACTTTTCAAGCGCGACCACTCTCGTTCCGCTAAATGAGCGCGACGTGCTTGGAATTTTTCTGGTGTGCTAATTGTTCCTAATACGTAATGAGCAAACAGTTCTTTTGAAGCTTGTACTTTACGTACAATTTTGTCTGTCCATTCATGTGGTACGTGGCAATCAGAGCAGATAGCTCTCACTCCTGAACGGTTTGAATAGTGTATGGTTTCTTGGATTTCAGCGACGATAGGAGCGTGGCAACCTGAGCAAAACTCTTCAGTGTTGGTGGCTTCCATACCAGTGTTGAATGCCCCCCAGAATAGAAGCCCGCCCGCAAAGCCCATAAACAAGACAATGCCTACGGCAGCCTTGCTCGGGCTTGTTAGTCGCTTCCAAAACGCTTTCAGTAATTTCATATATAGCCTCTTATGCTGTATTTATGGCTATGATTAGCGTAGCGAATCAACAGGTTTAAATTCGTTCTCAACCAATGGTTTTGCATCGGCTTGGGGAACGTGGCACTGCAAACAGAAGTAACGGCGCGGTGACACGTCCGCTAATACGGCATCATCACGGTTCACATAGTGAGTGACGCTGATTTTTGTCGCTCCCATCTCTTTTGCGTTTTTCCAGCTATGGCAAGAGAGACATTTATTAGCATTTAATGACACTTCATAGCCGCGAATATTGTGCGGAATGAGTGGTGGCTGGTACACGTATTCACTCTCTAACGCGTGGTCACGAGGGTAGTGCTTAAAATCGTCCGCAGGGCGAGTATCTTCCAGTTGTGTTGCGCCTCGTAAAGATTCAAGCCCACCGGTGCCGCCAGGGTTTTCAAGCTGAGCTTGAGCTACCCCAACAAGTAATGCACTGACAGATAAAAGCGCGATTAGTAGTTTTTTCATCTTAAAATTCTCCGCCTAATGGCTCATTCTTTGAGCGGCTGCGCTGTGGCAGCCGATACATTCGTTAACGGGTTTATGCCACTTTGGTGATCTTAACTGGACACTTTTTGAAGTCAGTTTGCTTCGATAGTGGATCCGTCGCGTCTAAGATCAGCTTGTTAATAAGAATGCGAGCATCAAAGAACGGTACAAATACTAAGCCTTGAGGTGGGCGGTTACGACCACGAGTTTCAACTCGTACTCGAACCTCACCGCGTTTGTTTGAAATCAGTACTTCATCACCACGGCGAAGACCTCGTGATTTTGCATCTTCAGGATGGAGATAACACAATGCATCTGGTACGGCTTTATACAGCTCAGGTACACGACGAGTCATGGTGCCAGTGTGCCAATGTTCCAGTACACGACCGGTACATAACCACAAGTCGAATTCAGCATCAGGCGTTTCTGGTGGTGCTTCGTAAGGGGCTGAAATGATCCACGCTTTACCGTCAGGTTTACCATAGAAATCCCAGTCAGAGCCTTTCTTCGCGTAAGGATCCGAGCCTTCTTTAAAGCGCCATAGTGTTTCTTTACCATCAACCACAGGCCAGCGTAGTCCACGCACTTTGTGATAGGTATCGTAAGGTGCTAAATCGTGACCGTGACCACGTCCAAAGCTAGCGTATTCTTCAAATAGCCCTTTTTGTACGTAGAAACCAAAGTGATGGGCATCGTCATTCAATTCACGAGCTTCTTCAATTGGGAATTGGTCAACTTGTCCGTTTTTGAATAGTATATCAAACAGAGTTTTACCTCGGTATTCTGGCGCTTTGGCGAGCAGTTCTTCTGGCCACACTTCTTCTACTTTGAAGCGTTTAGAGAACTCCATAACTTGCCATGAGTCAGATTTAGCTTCACCGACCGTGCCCACTTGTTGATACCAAGCTTGAGTACGACGCTCAGCATTACCGTAAGCGCCTTCTTTTTCTATCCACATTGCAGTTGGAAGAATAAGGTCAGCTGCTTGCGCGGTTGCTGTTGGATACGGGTCAGAAACGACAATAAAGTTCTCTGGGTTACGATAACCTGGCAAACGTTCTTCGTTGATGTTTGGGCCAGCTTGCATGTTGTTGTTACATTGGACCCAATAAGCGTTGAGCTTGCCATCTTTCAACATGCGATCTTGCAGTACAGCATGGAAGCCTGGCTTTGGTGGAATGGTGCCTTCCGGTAGTTTCCATGTTTTTTCAGCAATAGCACGGTGTTTTGGGTTGGCGACCACCATGTCAGCAGGCAGGCGGTGAGCAAAGGTACCCACTTCACGCGCAGTACCGCAAGCTGAAGGTTGACCCGTTAACGAGAATGGACTGTTGCCTGGAGTCGCGATTTTGCCTGTTAATAAGTGGATATTGTACACAAGGCTATTCATCCAAACACCGCGGGTGTGCTGATTCATACCCATGGTCCACAGCGACATAACTTTAAGGTTTGGATCTGCATATTGCTTGGCGAGTGCAATCAACTTATCTGGCGCAACGCCAGATAATTCTGATGCTTTTTCGACGGTATAAGGGGCAACAGAAGCTTTGTACTCTTCAAAATTGATGGCTGTCATATCGCCAGAGTTAGCATTTTTTGCTGCTTTTTGAAGTGGATGCTCATCACGCAGACCATAACCGATGTCTGTAGTCGCTTGCTTGAAGTTGGTGTGCTTATTGACGAAATCCCAGTTTACCGCATCGTTTTGAATGATGTAGTTGGCAATAAAATTGGCAATAGCAAGGTCAGATTGAGGGTGGAAAATGTAACCGTTATCAGCCAATTCGAAAGAACGATGGTAGTAAGTCGATAGAACGTTAACTTTAACATGTGGGTGACTTAAACGGCGATCAGTGATACGAGTCCAAAGCACAGGGTGCATTTCTGCCATGTTTGAACCCCAAAGCACGAATGCGTCAGCATGTTCGAAGTCGTCATAACAGCCCATTGGTTCATCAATACCGAAGCTACGCATAAAACCGACAACGGCCGATGCCATACAGTGACGTGCGTTCGGGTCGATATTGTTGGAACGAAAACCGGCTTTCATCAGTTTAACGGCAGCGTAACCTTCCATAACGGTCCATTGACCAGAGCCAAACATACCAACGCTGGTTGGCCCTTTATCTTTCAGTGCCTGTTTCCATTTATCAGCCATTACATCGAAAGCTTGATCCCATGAAACGGGAGTGAAGTCGCCATCTTTGTGGTATTGACCATCTTTCATGCGTAGTAGCGGCTGTTCAAGGCGATCTTTCCCATACATGATTTTTGAAAGGAAATAGCCCTTTATACAATTCAACCCTTTGTTTACTGGTGCTTCTGGGTCACCTTGCGTGGCCACTACTTTACCATTTTGGGTACCGACCAACACAGAGCAACCTGTACCGCAGAAACGACAAGGAGCTTTATCCCAAGTGATTTTGGTTTGGTCTGTACTGGCAATCAGGTTAGTTGCAGAGGCAGGTAAGCTAATTCCTGCAACGGCAGCAGCTGATGCGGCCGCGTTTGCTTTCACAAACGCACGTCTTGTCATTTTCATACTTCACCCTCAATTTGGGAATGTTGTTTTCCATTGTCAGTATTCATTTCGTCTAGATCCGTCTCAATTTGGTGATACACCAAAACGGTACTGAGAACGTGCGGTAAATTGCCAATCGCATCGATCGTGTCAGTGACAAAACCTTGGTTTTCGGTTTCCAACACCACGACCATTTTTCCTTCTGGACTTTCACCATAAATTTCAGCGTTATCAAACGATTCAATTTGCGCTTTTATAGCGGCTAAGTGTTCGGGGACAACATGAACGACTAAGCTTGAAATGTGCACTTCGTTGAGCGACATACTTATCTCTCATTATTATTAATATGGTTTACACTGATGGCAGCGGTAGGGCAGAGAGAAACACAGGCTCCACATCCATTGCAGTCATCGATGTTTATAATGGGTTGTGCGACCTTGCCAATTTGTAATTTGAAGCTTATCGCCATTAATTCACAGGCTTCGCTACAACTGCGACATTCGACATTTTGTTCCGCTAAGCAAGCTTGGCTTATTGTGGCTTTAGCTAACCAAGGTGTTTCTGTTCTTGGTTTGAAAATAGGCTCAGGACAGGCATCGGCACATTGATAGCAAAAAGTGCATTCATCAATACGGAAATCAACCGTGGGAAACCCTCCATCACCATGTGTGATAATACGAGCTTCACAAGCCGCTAAGCAGCGTCCGCAGCGGGTACAGTCATCAGTGAATGTATTTGGTTTTGCAATCCAAGGCAGGCGGACGATATTGTCGTCAACATGATGCTTTGCAAAGAAACGTCTTTTGGATAGGTCGACCAAAATTATACACCCTGAATTTAATGTAACGATTAGTAATAAAAGCTTAGCTTGTGCTTAACAAATTTTCATTTATCTATATATAAATTGTAGTTTTTGTCATATTTGTATAAATACCTATAAGGGGGTAATTGGCGGGGTATGTTGTTTTAGATCAACAAATTCTGACGCGAGTGATCACATATTGGATGGTTTTCACGGCTTGCGTATAAATCGGATACAATATTTATAGCCATGAACTGGGAGTCATTTTTTGATACAAAATACGGGAAAATCGGTTACAAGTACGATTGCTAAAGCAATGTCGTTGATCTTGTTGCTATCGGTTGCGATCACCGGTTATGCAATTATTACTTTGGCCTCGTCGCTAAATGATGCGGAAGCGGTGAATGTGGCGGGGTCAATGCGCATGCAAAGCTATCGATTAGCGCATGATATTCACAGTAACTCGGCAGATTATCCTTCGCACATTTATTTATTTGAGCAATCTTTGTATTCATCTTCGATGAAAGCGTTGCAGCGTTGGCCTGTCCCTAAAGAGATCACTCAAGATTACTATCAGTTAATCATTCGCTGGCATCAGTTAAAAAAGGTCTTAAATAGCGAAAACAAAGCGCAATATCTTGATGAAGTCGCTCAATTTGTGGCTCAGGTTGATGGTTTCGTTTTCAAGTTACAGCATTTCTCTGAACAAAAACTGATTAAACTTGCTTGGGTTGGCGGCATTGGCTTAGGTGGTGTTTTGGGGATATCACTGTTTGTCGTTCACTTTATTCGCAAAGAAGTGGTGGTTCCGCTAAGGTCATTGGTCACTGCCAGTGAACAGATTCAAAACCGCTCTTTTGATGTTGAACTGAATGTGACTAGCCACAATGAGATGGGGATTTTAACGCGTACTTTTAACCGAATGGCAAAAGATCTTGGGCAGTTATATCGAGGGCTTGAGCAGGCGGTTAACGAAAAAACTCATAAGTTAGAAAATGCAAACCAGTCGCTTCAAGTGCTATATAATTCTTCACAAGAATTAACAGCATCGCGTATTAGCCAAGATAATTTTCAGGCAATTTTAAGACACATAGTCAGTTTGGAAGGTGTGGTTTCTGCTCGGTTGGAGGTGCATGATGAAGAGGGGAAAAGCACTGTGTTGTCTCAAGGTGAGTGCAGCAGTGAGTCACCGTTGCCATTGACCCTTGGTGGAAAACAACTCGGTAACTTATATATCCAATACGGTTTGCCTTGCCCGAATAAAACATTGATTGATAACTTCGTGCAAATTTTGTCGCGGGCTATTTATTACAATCAAACTCAAAAGCAAACCGAGCAACTGATTTTAATGGAAGAACGTGCCACGATTGCTCGCGAACTGCATGATTCTTTAGCTCAGTCACTATCGTATCTAAAAATACAAGTATCCTTATTAAAACGAGTCATCGGTCGACAGAATCAACACAGAGATGAAGCCAGCACTAAACAAATCATTGTTGATATCGACCAAGGTTTGTCGGGGGCTTATACCCAACTGCGTGAGTTATTAACCACGTTCAGATTAACCATACGCGAAGGTAATTTTGGTCAGGCTTTAAAAGAGATGCTGGAACAGCTTGGTTCACAAACTACAGCGCAGATAGTGCTGAGTAATAACTTATCTTCAATGGGATTAGACGCACATCAACAGGTGCATTTATTGCAGTTAATCCGCGAAGCAACGATGAATGCCATTAAACATGCCAGTGCCAATTCAATTACTATCTTTTGCGATCAATCCGATGAGGATGTGGTAGTTATGATTAAGGATGATGGTGTTGGTTTTGATAAACATGATGCTAAGTTGAACCACTATGGTTTAACAATTATGCAAGAAAGAGCCGCTCGATTACATGGTGACTTATCGGTAACATCTTCACCAAATTCGGGGTGTGAGGTTGTATTAAAATTTAAGAATTCAAAGGGTACACATTGTGACGATATGTAGAGTAATGCTAGTGGATGATCATCCTTTGATGAGACGCGGTATAAACCAGCTACTGAGTTTTGAAGATGATTTTGAAATCGTGGCTGAAGTTAGTAATGGTATGGATGCGATCGCATTGGCTCATGAAACTGAGCCAGACTTAATTTTGCTCGATTTGAATATGAAGGGCATGTCAGGGTTAGACACGCTCAAAGCTCTGCGAGCCGATGAGTCGAATGCCATTATTGTCATTCTAACGGTTTCAGACAATGCGTCAGATATTGAAGCGATCGTTAAACAAGGCGCTGATGGTTATCTTTTAAAAGATACTGAGCCTGACGAACTGATTGAGTTATTGAGAGATGCTGCGCGCGGTGAAAAGGCGTACTCGCAATTTGTAAGTCGCTACTTAAGTGAACGTGATGATCATGAAAATGTGTTTGATGCCTTAACAAGCCGAGAAATGCAGATATTAAAAGAAGTGGCAAAAGGGTATCGTAATAAACAAATTGCAGATCGTTTGTTTATTTCAGAGTCAACAGTAAAAGTCCACATGAAAAGTTTGCTGAAAAAGCTGAAAGTACCTTCGAGAACTGCTGCAACGATACTTTATCTAGAGTATTTTGGCGATAATCAATAGCAATTAAACAGTTATAAAAAGGGCGTTCAATTGAACGCCCTTAGTTTTTGGTGGCGGTGCTATGCCGTCATTGGTACAAGTATTACCGTACCGATAATAACGGTAATCAAGCCTAATAACACTGGCACAGAAGTACGTTTTACCACTTCAAATGGGCTGATATGCCCCATGCCAGCTGTTGCTACTACCACCCCAGAAACTGGTGAAATAGTACGGCCTAGGTTTGAAGCTTGAAGCATTGGGATAATCAGAAACGCTGGGTTGATGCCTAATTTAGCTGCTAACGAAGGCGCAAGTTCTACGAACGCATAGAATGGTGCGTTACCTGAACCGGTTGCAATAGCGGCTGCGACAGTCAAACCAGTTAAAATGAGCATTAATGCAACACCACCAGCACCGGCAGATTCAGCAAGATGAAGCAGGTTATCAATTGCGCCTATAGACATCAGACCTTGTGCAAATACACCAGCTGCGACTAACAGCATTACTACACCTTTAAAGGCTTCAGCCATGCCTTCGTAACATGATTCAAGATCTTGCAGGGTTTCTTTACCATTAAAACGTTTAGTCACGAAATCAATCAGTGCACCGAGGAAGATAGAGCCGACAACAATGGTGTAAATATCGAGGCTTAATCCTTCAATAGTCTCGCCGTTAAACAAGAACACACCGATAATGGGTAGAAAAGGTAGTGCAGCATAATAGGCTGGGGCATTGACCTCGATAGCTGACACATCAATTTTTTCCATTGGTGTATTGTCTTTCTTATCTAGGTATTTATTCCAGAAAAACGCTGCCGCAGCCATGACGATGATGGCACAAATCGATACAGGTAAAACGGTTTCTACGGCAAATACGTGTAACGGTAAGCCTGATTTTTCAGCCGCAATAACAACGTCGCCAGAAGTAGGAGAAAGGATGATCGCTGCAGGCGACGCACAAACGGCAACTGCTGCCGGGCGTGAAATACCCATTGCGGTCATCATTGGGAATAACGTCGCCATTAATAACACGCCAAGACCCGTTGCAGAACTGACAGCCAATGACATTAGACACGCTACAATATAAGCCGCAACAAGTAATACGTATGGAGATTTGATCACTGAAAGAGGCTTAGAAAATTGTTTTACAACGACATTATTGGCACCAATGTGAGTCATATACGACGCAAAACCACACAACAGCATGATTTGCATACCTAGGCCACCCCCACGGTATTGCAGCATATATTTCACGTACTCAAGCGAGTCGGTCACCATGTTGCCAGTAGAAGCAATTTTGGCAGGCAAAATTTTATAGCCCAATAATCCTGTTAATAAAAGCAGTGAGATACCAGCGGTCAATAATACGCCCGCAGGTTTGTATCCTTTTACAATGAAGTAACCAACGGCAACCGTTACCACTAAGCCAATGAGAAGCTCCAGCATTTAACTCTCCTGAAATTATGAAAATGTTCAACAATGTGTATCAATTTATGACAAGGAATTTACAGAAAAGAGTGTTGTAGCACGAGAGTAACTTGAACATTAGATGATCTAAAACAAGAAAAATATCACTTAGAAGCTTGGTTTAAAATTCTGGGATAGTGTTATGGATTTAGATGTTAAAACTATTGATGATATCAATAGTAAGGTTATATCTCGTGTGTTGTCATTTATGGAAAAGATGACAAAAGTCAGTGCAACAGGGCTGCCCCTGTTACACTAAAATATCATGATAGAATTTAAGAGTACTGACGAACGATAAGCTGCCAATTGGCTCTTTGTTGCTCTAATTGCTGTTTTACTTGTAGGTAACGTAGCTTAAGCAACGAATGCTCATATTTGCGTACCATATTGTGTTTTTTACTTTCTAAGATCTGTTTTTTTAACTCGTAGTACTCATGCAATTGCTGAGTGAGGGAGTCAAATTCACGTTGAATATTCGCCATTACATGTTGATGGTTAGGTAATGCCTCGATTTTCTTTTGCGTATTTTTGAGCGCCATTAAGGCCTTCGCTTTTTCTACTTTAAATTGAGGAGAAACGCGCAATTTACGAGCTAACCCAAACCAAGCACAAACTTTAATCAACCACTTTGTCGGATCATACTGCCACCAATAAATACCATTCCGGTAGTCATTTTCAAAAATATGGTGGTAGTTGTGGTAGCCTTCTCCGAAAGTGAAAAACGCTAAAATTCCATTGTCTTTCGCAGTGTTTTTATCAGTGTACGGTTGAGTTCCCCAAATGTGGGCCAACGAATTGATAAAAAATGTGGTGTGGTGGTTAAGAACCAAGCGTAGCGCGCCGACGACTAGAATCATGCCAATCACATCGTTATAAATCAGCCCTAACGCAATAGGCACGCCAAAGTTCATAATGATAGCTAACGGGACGTAGTACTTATGTTGCCACATCACGATTTTATCTTTCTGCAAATCGCGGCAATTGCTGTAATCGGCATAGCTGTCATTATGATAATCACGAAGCATCCAGCCAATATGTGAAAACCAAAACCCCCGTTTTGCTGAATAAGGGTCTTTATCATTATTGTCGACATGCTTATGGTGTACACGATGATCAGAAGACCAATGTAGCGCACTATTTTGTAGTGCAAATGCACCACCTAAAGCAAACAATATCCGCAAAGACCAGTGTGCTTCATAGGCTTTATGAGACCAAAGTCGGTGGTAACCAGCGGTGATGGAAAGATTACAAAATGAGAAACAAACGACCAACCACAACCAATGCTCGAGACCATAGCCAAATTGCCATCCATATAAAGGTGCAGCGATAGCAGCCAACAAAAAGCTCGAGCTAAACACAAAAATATTTAACCATATCAGTGGTGGTTTTGAATTTGATTCCATAACAAAAAAGTCCTTGGGCTTACATGTGTTCGCTAGAATATCAGCGCACACATGTAAGTCAAATAAGTTTAGCTAATCTTTATGTAAAATGTGAACAGTATGTTTTGCTTTTTCCTTTGAAGCGAATAGTATAAAAGGCGACAATAATCCTTACAGGAAGTAATAAGGACTAGGATATGGAAATTAAAGTAGCTGAATATTGCGATTATGAACGAATTGCACAGCTTCATGCACAGAGTTGGCGCACCCACTACCAAGGTATTTTGGGCAAAGAATACCTCGACAATGATGTACTCGAAGACCGTTTATTGATCTGGCAAACACGCCTTATCAACCCACCATTTAATCAACACGTATTATTGATTGAAGAGGGCGGGTTATTGTGTGGTTTTATATGCGCTTTTGGTAATCATGATTTTGAAAAAGGGAGCATTATTGAATCCCTTCATATTGACGAAAACTACCGAGGTCGAGGTATCGGTCGTAAGCTCATTCAAGAGATGGTATCTTGGATTAATCACTACTTTCCTGACAGCGGTGTCTATTTGGAAGTGATGGCTGATAATAAGCAAGCCATTGATTTTTATGATTACCTTGAAAGTCAGCCTAAAAGCGAGCGTTTATGGCATTCACCCTGCGGAAATGACATCAAAGAGTGGGTTTATTCTTGGAAAAGCCCCAACGATTTACTGACTGCGGTTTCAGCTTGATTCTACTTCGAAAGACGTTGTGCGCATCATCTTATGTTATTCAATCTTTTCATCTCTAAAAACAGTTTAACCTAGAAATACGAGATACAGTAAATACGGCCAGCATACGCTGGCCGTATTGCAGATTACTGGTTTGCTTTATCTTGATGGTGATCGCGATAGTATTGCCACTGTTCTACTTTGTTGCCTTCTGACAATACACAATAAGTGACACGCATACCATTCTCAGTCACGGTTTCCAGCATACCGTTTTGCTGCACACAATATACTGCTGCTGGGTTAGAAATTGACGTGTATTTTTTTACTTTATATTGCTCTGAGTTGTTGGAAGAACAACCCATCAGCGCAATAGAAGCAATAATGGCACCTAAAAATAAACCGCTTTTTTTCATGATTTGACCTCGAGTATATTCAATGAGTGGCTTAGTGATATTGTAGAATAACTTTTTAAAAACCATTGTGTTAAGTTTGTCAAAAGATCGATGTCGTCTAGAATTAAAGCGTATAGCTGATAGGAAAGCATGAATTTAGTCTCATTACTCATCCACTTGTCTTAGAAATGCCAATGAAGGTGGGCTAGTGGTGAATAGAGAATAGCGCTTTTGTAAGGAAACGAACTATGTCTGAAACGCAGCAAGAACAACGTAAATTTCGATTGGTGACACGCAGTGATTTTGATGGTTTAGTGTGTGCCGTTTTGTTAAAACGGCTTGATCTTATTGATGATATTTTATTTGTACACCCCAAAGATATGCAAGATGGCAAAGTGGAAACAACCGAGCGTGATATTGTTACCAACCTACCTTATGTTGCCAATGCTCATTTAATTTTTGATCACCATTTGTCAGAAACGATCCGCAACGAAGGTGAACGTCCTAATCACATTATTGACCCACACGCTCCTTCTGCGGCTCATGTTGTATGGGAATATTATGATGGTAACAACACTTTCCCCCAAGAGTGGCAGGAAATGCTCATTGCTGTTGATAAAGGTGACTCAGCCCAGTTTAGCCGTGATGAAGTATTAGATTCGACTGGATGGAATTTGTTGAACTTCTTAATGGATGCCAGAACAGGGTTAGGGCGTTTTCGTGAGTTCCGTATCTCAAACTACAATTTGATGATGGATTTGATTGAATATTGCGCAAGTCATTCTATCGACGACATACTTGCCTTGCCGGATGTACAAGAACGTATTGCTTTGTACCGTGAGCATGAAACGTTGTTCAAACAACAAATCCAAAGGTGTGCCAAAGTTTACGCTAACTTGGTATTCCTAGATCTCACTGCGGAAGAGACGATCTATGCGGGGAACCGTTTCATCATTTATGCGTTGTTCCCACAGTGTAATATCTCGATCCATAAAATGTGGGGATTCCA
Source organism: Vibrio aestuarianus (assembly GCF_028858425.1). Taxonomy (NCBI): domain Bacteria; kingdom Pseudomonadati; phylum Pseudomonadota; class Gammaproteobacteria; order Vibrionales; family Vibrionaceae; genus Vibrio; species Vibrio aestuarianus. The sequence continues at coordinate 508,683 of NZ_JAKNYQ010000002.1, forward strand.
AAAGCAGAATATTGTGTTTGCAACTGGCAAGTCGATTTTTGATCGCAGTTCAAAAACTAATATTGGCGCACTGATGCTTAAATATGGTGGAGGTGGGCATCAAGCGGCGGGAACGTGTCAAATTGCGATAGAGCAAGCCGAGCAAGTTGAAAAAGAGCTAATCAAACAGATAACTACAGATGGTTAGTTTTTTTACTATTCGTACAGTAAAGCGCTTAACAGGCCCTGCCAGTCAGGGCTTTTGCGTATCTGGTATGTTAGTCTTTAGCAAAATTCAAAATGACTAAATGCTATGAGACACCTTAACACCCTAATTCATGCTGATATTGAGCACCTTGATAACAAAATTATTTTCCAACGAAATGCGGCAAGAGCAATAGTCTTAGATGGTGAAGATATATTGATGCTTTACACTGAACGCTACCATGACTACACCATTCCAGGTGGTGGTGTGGATGAAGGTGAAGATATTATCGCGGCTATGGTTCGCGAACTCCAAGAAGAAACTGGCGCTCAAAATATTCATTCAATTAAACCATTTGGCCTGTTTGAAGAGTTTCGCCCTTGGTTTAAAGATAATGCCGATGTCGTGCATATGCTCTCTTATTGCTACACCTGCAAAATTAATCGCCAATTAGGCAAAACCAATTACGAAGACTATGAGCAGAAAAATGGTATGAAGCCGGTTTGGATTAATATTCACGATGCTATTGCTCACAATGAGAAGACCATGGCAGAAAGCCCGAAAAAGGGTATGAGCATTGAGCGAGAAACGTTTCTGCTGCATTTGATTGCAAAAGAGCTGCTGTAGGTTAAAAACGTTTTAATGTCTTTTAAAACGCTAGATAGCATCCTCTGCTACCACTTTGTCGCCATTCTTTGGCGGCAAAGAATTCAAAGACTTTAGCTTCTCCCTTGGTAGTGAATTTCTTGCGAACACGCTTATCACTTCGCTCATTTGGATAGCATTCGCAGATCCAAGATTTAGTAGAACCATCTTTTAAATTACCGATAGACATAGAACACTAACACCAAGCTGTATAATTAGGGGGAAGTGGTTAAACAATGTTTTAAAATGTTGTGAGTGCAAAAATGTCAAGTTTTAGGATAGGGGCTCTTTTATTGAAAAAAAGAGCCTCATAATTTTGATGCTATTTATGATCTAACTTTTGAAAATGAGGTTCAGCTTTTAGATAACTTCGTGCATTGCGGGTTATCTTTGGATGGGTCGTACACTCCTTCGAAAGCGAGTAATCGTACTTCCATTAGCGCCCCAAAATATTCAAGCTGAACGAGTGGAGCATCTTCTTTTTTGATTTGATTGCTAAACGCATCCAGTAGAGAAGCAATAAAGTTTTTAACGGATTGGTCTGCGTCGTCGAGGTAGTGGGATAAGTTGTCTTGTTTCATTATTATTAAGCCTGCCAACATTGATATCAGTATTCATGAGGTCACAGCAACAGCGTTACTTAGCCTCCCTTTTTTATGAATGATTTATATTGAGCTCTCCAAATTTATCAAAGGAGAAATCAATGGAAATCAATCAAATTATCTTAAATGACAATCAATTTAGATTTTCTTTATATAAGAAGAATCAGTCGGAACAGTATGTCATTTTTTTACTCGGAGCTTTGCAGGATATCGAATCTGTTGACTCGTTTTCTCGAGCATTTTCTCAAGAGATAAACTGTTTAACTGTTGAAGTTCCGGGTACTGGTCGCACCAAGCCATTGGACTCAACAATCAGTATTAGAGAACAAACTTTAATGCTGTTAGATTTGATCCAGTATATGGATCTCAAAAAAGCGCACATCATCGCTTTTTCTTATGCGACCGCTATTTCTGTCGAGCTTTGTAATATCTGGCCGTATGTTACCAGTCTGTCAATTTGCGGCGGTGTCCCTGGTATACCTAAATCCGGTCGTTATGCCACAAAGCAAATGATTGCTGCTGCAATGCAGGGGCCAGAAGTATTTGCTAAAGTTTTTACTCGTTCTTTATCTGTTGATAATCCAGAAATTCCGAAAAATAAGGCCATACAAAGAGCAACAGAGAGAAGTATATCTAAAATGACACCTGACAGAATTGATGTGTTTTTTGAAAACTCCATTAGGTTATTAGTTCATAAACCATCAAATGTTGAAGATATAAATATCCCTTGTACTATATGTGTAGGAGAACTTGATCCATATGTAACTAAGGAAGTTGCATTTGAATTTTCACGAAAATTAATTAATTGCAATTTTTTAATTATTAAAAACGCAGACCATTTTATTCATTTAGAACATCCGGACAGATTATCTTCAATCTTGATTGCACAGGCAGCTTCATCTGTTGCTATCGAAAAAACCTTAAAAAACTTGTCTAGTTAACAGACATTATTTTTAAACTTATAGCCAATTCGGTCAACTTAAAACTCTGTGCATTTTAAGTTGACCATTTACACTGAAAAGTTTCATATCACATTTTACTTATATATATCTGATAAACTAGTCAAAATTTGAGTCATGGATTGCCGTTCATTTGATTTTAGCTTTCTTAGAGCCTCGACTATCAGTAAGTCTCGAATATGTTGTACTTGTCTGAGTTTGTGAAATTCAGGGAATTGCCTCATCTCACTGGTAAAGTTGACATGAGTATTGAGCTTAAAACCAAGTTTAACCCTAAAGCCAATGGAAACAGGAAAGTGTATGATTTTATTGGGTTTTTCTAACGCCTCATATTGATATCTTGATAATCCTAGAACTCTTGATATTGTATCAATTGAAATGTCGTTTTCTTCTCTGAACCTCTTTACTGTTATTGCAACTGAATGATAGTAATCAATTGCAAATTCATTGATATCTAATACTGCTGGCGGAAATAAGCTACTGTAGTTTTCTATCACACCATACTCTGATTCAATAGCAGCCCTGAACGTGAGGAATTCTCGTCGTGATTCTTCACTTAATGTATAGCAAACCATGTTCAGAAAAGTATTGAATTGTTCTGTTGGTAGACGCCCAATACAGACCAGTGCTTCTACAGCATTGTCATCCATTCCACGGTAAAATTCTTTGAGTTTGAAGCCATAATAAAATGCAGTCATTGGAACCATTGTGACCCATGAATAGGCGGCCACAATATGAATAGGTCGCATAGAATGGTAACTTTGCTGCATATATCTTTTCAAGGTTCCACTATTGATGCCGGAAAAACGTTTATCTAGCGTCTTGAAAGTTAATCCTTGTGCTCGTCTGACGTATGACATAGCGATCGAAATATCTGAATCAATAGTTTTCAGCATTTCATCTAAGCGATCAATTTCTTGATCCGATACAGCTAAAGCTTTTGTGTTATCGAGGTTCGACATATAAATCCTAGGGGGATGTATTTAATCAAAAATTGAAATAAATTGGATAGGCATTGATATTGATGAAGTTCAGAAACACTATCAAGTTCTTTTTATAGAGTTGTTTATATTGTTTCTAAGCGATACAAGAGGAAATTTCTGCATCTCATCGTTCAAGAGATGCTTTAGACCTCGCAACTTGCCTTAGCAAAGCGTTTCGGGCTTTCGTTAATTTGATTTTTCTCTATACTTATCCAAGTGACTGAATTATTGATAATTTAAACTAATGGAAAGTCATAGTTTAATAAGTAGAGGGATTCTAGTATGGGAAAAATCAAACCGATGATATTGGGCATAGCACTCACACTTTTAAGTGGAGTGTCGGCCGCTAAAGTCATTGAAACGACCACCTTGGCTGGCTTTGGGCAAGCAAAATATCCTGCTGATTTTTCTCATTTCGATTACGTTAATCCTAACGCTCCGAAATATGGAAAAGTGACTTATGGGCAAATTGGCACTTATGATAATTTCAACCGCTTTGCATCACGCGGAGCGCCAGCGGCTGGTAGCGGCGAGCTCTATGACTCCTTGATGTTTTCACCCAGTGATGAGATTAACACCTATTATCCTCTTATTGCCTCTAACGTCCGTTATTCCGATGACTATAGTTGGTTAGAGTTAGATATTAACCCGAAAGCTAGGTTTCATGATGGCCATGCCATTACTGCCGAAGATGTGGAATTCACGTTTAATAAATTTATGGCAGAAGGTGTACCGCAGTACCGTTTGTTTTATAAACAAGTCAAGTCGGTGAAAGCGATAAAACCGTTGACGGTTCGCATTGAAATGTCAGAACCGAATCGCGAAAAATTGTTTAGCTTAGCGCAGTCAACTCAAGTTCTGCCAAAGCATTATTGGCAAGATAAAAATCTAGCTGAGCCACTAAATGAACCACCGCTTGGAAGCGGTGCCTACAAAGTGGTGAATTACCAGTCCGGGCAAACTGTGACTTATGGCTTAGTTGAAGACTACTGGGCGGCAAAATTACCAGTCAATATTGGCCGTAATAACTTCAAACAAATTCAGTATGACTATTATCGTGATGATACCGTCATGCTAGAGGCATTTAAGGCTGGAGAATTCGATTTGCGCCAAGAGAACTCTGCGAAATTTTGGGCCAATTCGTACGTGGGTGTAAATTTTGATAAAGGATATATCAAGAAAGAGGAGATTGCCCACGACAGTCCAGCCTCGACTCAAGGTTTTGTATTCAATATTCAACGAGACGTGTTTAAAGATCCTAAAGTTCGTGAAGCACTTAACTACGCGATGGACTTTGAGTGGATGAATAAAAATATGTTTTATGATCAATACACTCGTACTCGCAGTTACTTCCAAAATACCGATTATGAAGCGAAAGGGCTGCCAACTGAGCAAGAGCTTGAAGTACTTGCTGCATTTAAAGATAACATTCCACCCCGTGTATTTACCCAAGAATTTCACCCCCCCGTAACCGATGGGACAGGGCGAATCCGTGCACAATTACGTACAGCGTTCAAATTGTTAAAAGAAGCGGGTTGGGAGCTAAAAGATAAGGTCATGACTAACACCACAACCGGTCAGCCTTTTAGTTTTGAATTGTTGATTTACAGTCCAACGACAGAGCGTATAGCAATACCGGTGCAGAAAAACTTAAAGCTGATGGGTATTGAAATGAAAATTCGCACCGTAGATACCACGCAATACCTCAAGCGGTTGCGTGATCGTGATTTTGACATGTTGTCTTCTGCTTATTCGGCAAACCCATATCCTAGCCCGAACCTGATGATTATTTGGAACTCTCAATATATTGATTCTACTTATAATCGTGCTGGAGTGATGGACCCTGTGGTCGATAAACTCACCGAAGAAATTGCTGAAAATCAAGAAGCCCCAGAGAAACTACTGACATTAGGTCGAGCATTGGATCGCGTATTGCAGTGGAATTTTTACATAATTCCGCAATGGTATTTAAGCCAGTACCGCGTAGCTACATGGGACAAATTTGAACGACCACAGCTTATGCCGAAGTATGACATCGGTATTGATACTTGGTGGGTCTCTGAGCAAAAAGAGCAGCGACTACCAGAAAAACGTCGTTAAGAGGTTGTCATGGCAGCGTATATTTTCCGCCGATTGTTACTGGTTATTCCCACGCTGTGGGCCATCATCACCATCAATTTCTTTATTATTCAAATTGCGCCTGGTGGTCCTGTAGAGCAAGCAATCGCGCAAATGGAAGGTCACAGCGACGGTATCATGGAACGCTTTACTGGCGGCGGCAAAGAGGTGGATACTCCAATTTCTGGTGATTCTGAAGTCGGTTATAAAGGTTCACGTGGGCTTGATCCTGAAGTGGTGGAAGCGATTAAAAAGCAGTTTGGTTTTGATAAGCCCTTACATGTACGCTACGTTGAAATGCTTAAGAATTACATCACTTTTAATTTTGGTGAGAGCTTGTTTAAAGGTGGCAACGTTATTGACTTAATTGTCGAACGTTTGCCCGTTTCCATATCGTTAGGTTTGTGGAGCACTTTAATCATTTACCTTATTTCAATACCATTAGGAATAGTAAAAGCGATTCATCACGGTTCAAGGTTTGATATTTGGTCAAGTGCTGTTGTCATTGTGGGCTACGCGATTCCAGGGTTTCTGTTCGCGATAATATTGATCATCTTATTTGCGAGTGGTAATTATTTTAGTTGGTTTCCACTGCGTGGGTTAGTCTCAAATAACTTTTCAGACTTAACGTGGTATCAACAAATCGCTGATTACTTTTGGCATTTAGCCTTACCAATCTTTGCCATGGTGATTGGTGGTTTTGCGACTTTAAGCATGCTAACTAAAAATTCATTCCTTGATGAAATCAATAAACAATATGTGGTGACAGCAAGAGCTAAGGGGCTTGATGAAAATCGCATCCTTTATAAGCATGTGTTTCGCAATGCAATGCTGATTATTATTGCAGGTTTTCCGAGTGCATTTATCAGCATTTTTTTCACTGGCTCCATGCTTATCGAGGTGATGTTTTCTCTCGAAGGTATTGGTTTGTTGGGTTTTGAATCAACCATTCAACGTGACTATCCTGTTGTCTTTAGTTCTTTATATATCATGACGTTATTAGGACTTATTTTGAGTATCATCTCCGACTTAACCTATATATGGGTCGATCCGAGAATTGATTTTGAGGCGCGCTGATGATGTTAAAGCAAAAAGCCGCTAACCCACTCAACGCTATGCGTTGGCAACGTTTTAAATCAAATCGCCGTGGTTTTTATTCGCTGTGGTTATTTAGCTTGTTATTTATCATTAGCTTATTCGCTGAGTTTATTGCCAATGATAAACCATTGTTTATTGAGTACGAGCAGCAGTGGTATTTCCCCACTTTTAACCAATATTCCGAAATCCAATTTGGTGGTGAATTTGCAACTGAGGCTGATTACACTGACCCGTATGTGACAGAACTGATAGAGGGAAAAGGTTTCATTATCTGGCCATTAGTTCGATTTAGTTACGATACCATAAATTTCAATATCACCAGTTCAGTACCGTCGCCTCCTGATGCTGAGAACTGGCTCGGCACGGATGACAAAGGACGCGATGTGTTAGCGCGGATTATTTATGGGTTTCGTATATCGGTATTGTTTGGTTTTGTGCTGACCATTGTATCTTCTGTGATTGGCGTTGTTGTTGGAGCAACACAAGGGTATTACGGTGGTTGGCTTGATTTACTCGGCCAACGTTTTATTGAAGTGTGGTCAGGAATGCCAACGCTGTTTCTTTTGATTATCTTATCAAGTTTTGTAGAACCCAATTTTTGGTGGTTATTGAGTATCATGGTGTTATTCAGTTGGATGAGCTTGGTCGGTGTGGTAAGAGCAGAGTTTTTACGCTGTCGGAATTTTGATTACGTTCGTGCAGCGCAAGCGATGGGCGTCAGTGATAGCCGCATTATGCTACGTCATATGCTTCCTAACGCAATGGTTGCTTCATTAACCATGATGCCTTTTATTCTCTCTGGCTCTGTGACGACGTTAACATCGTTAGATTTCTTAGGCTTTGGTTTACCGGTTGGCTCGCCATCGTTAGGCGAGTTGCTTGCTCAAGGCAAAGCAAACTTACAAGCTCCTTGGCTTGGTATCTCTGCATTTGTTGTACTTTCATTGATGCTGACTTTATTAGTGTTTATTGGTGAAGCGGTACGCGATGCCTTTGACCCACATCAGAATAGGATTGGATGATGACCCAAACCGTACTATCCATTCAAAATCTATCGGTTGGCTTTGGACGTAAAGAGCAGATAGAAGCAGTGACGCACCATGTTTCACTATCGGTCAAAAAAGGTGAAACCTTAGCATTGGTGGGAGAGAGTGGGTCAGGGAAATCTGTCACAGCGAATGCCATTCTTAAACTATTGCCCAAGGGATCCGCGCACTATTTAGATGGCCAAATTCTCTTCGATGGTGCGGATACTTTAACCTGTAGTGAACGGCAATTAAGAGCGATTCGTGGTGGGCGTATAGGGATGATTTTCCAAGAGCCAATGGTGTCGCTGAACCCATTGCATAAAATAGGAAAACAGCTGGTCGAAATTGTAGAAATTCACCGTGGTTTGAGAAAATCGAAGGCTGAAGCGATGGCCATCCAATGGCTAGAAAAAGTCGGCATTCGTTACCCAGAACTCAAGATAAACGCTTATCCACATGAGCTTTCTGGCGGTGAGCGACAGCGCGTTATGATTGCGATGGCTTTGATTAATGAACCAGAGCTGCTGATTGCCGATGAACCAACAACAGCATTGGATGTTTCGGTTCAAGCACAAGTGCTAGATCTGCTAAAAAACCTTCAGCAAGAACTTGGGATGGCAATGCTATTTATCACTCATGATTTAAGTATTGTGCGACGAATCGCTGATCGCGTTGCAGTGATGCAAAATGGGCAACTTGTTGAGCAGAACGAGTGTAAAACGTTATTTTCAGCGCCAAAGCATCCTTATACTAAGAAATTAATTGATTCAGATCCGCGAGGCTTTCCGGTTGAGGTGAGCGACACTAGTACATCACTACTCACATTAGATCAGCTAAAAGTGTGGTTTCCTATCAAAGGCGGGTTATTTAAACGAACGGTTTCATATATAAAAGCAGTAACCAATATGAAATTTGATTTAAAAAAAGGCTATTCGCTCGGAATTGTTGGTGAGAGTGGATCAGGTAAATCAACCACTGGTATGGCAATTTTGAAGTTGGTCAGTTCCGAAGGATCGATTCGCTATCAAGGTAACGAATTACAGGGTATAGATCGCAAGGAGATGCTGCCTTATCGAAGTAAAATGCAAGTGGTGTTTCAAGACCCCTTTTCTGCACTCAACCCAAGGATGTCAGTGGCGCAAATTATTGGTGAAGGTCTGAAAGTACATTGCAATTATGATGAAGAAACGCTCGATAGATTGATCTGCGAATCAATGCGAGAGGTAGAACTTGACCCTAATACTCGCCATCGTTATCCCAATGAGTTTTCAGGTGGGCAAAGACAGAGAATTGCCATCGCTCGGGCTTTGGTATTAAAACCTGAATTTATTTTGCTTGATGAACCCACATCATCATTAGATAGGACAATTCAAGCACAAGTATTGGATTTATTAAAATTGCTACAACAAAAGTATGGATTAACGTATCTTTTTATTAGTCACGATCTTCATGTCGTCAAATCGTTATGTCATTACACTATCGTAATGAAGCAGGGGGAAGTGGTAGAGCAGGGGGAGACGCAGCAACTCTTCTCTAATCCTCAACATCCTTACACGCAAGAGCTTATTTCATTCTCGCGGCTTTAATTTAATCGAAGGGTGCGATTAAACCGCTATTTGGATTGAAGGAACAATGGATTCCGGTGTAGCAAGGAAAAAACCCTGGAACATATCGATATCAAGCTCTCTCATGGCATCCAATTGTGCCTGCGTTTCTATGCCTTCTATCACTGTGTTTGCGGAGTTTTGTTTTGCTAAAGCGATACCATCGAGCAAAGGTAGAGTATCTCCTCGCATGTACTGTAAAAGTAAGCTTCGGTCGAACTTAATGATTTCAGGCGCAATTAGGTTTACGCGCTCTGGCGTTGACGCATAAGTACCAAAATCATCGATAGCAATCGCAAAACCGTTATCAGCTAAGCGCTGAGTTGCTTGTTTTAGCATTGCTTCATTTTCAGAATCTATTTCGATAAGCTCCATAACCAATTGTTTGTGTTCAATATGTAGATCCTTCAGCCTCGTAATGAGTAATCCAGTATTTATATCACTCATGGCAAACAGCTCACTAGCAGCAGGCAGAACATTAAGGAATAAACGGCATTGTCGATAGGGAGATACAGCATAGTTACGTAAATGTATAGCACGACACAGCCTTTCAACATTCAGTTTGTCGATTGGGTTAATAGCATCCGAATGAAAAAAATGGCTAGGACGAATATTGGTATTATCTTGGGTACTTATTCTTGCTAGTGCTTCAACGCCCACGACAAGATCGCTTCGAGAAAAAATCGGTTGGAAAACACTGCGTAATAATAGGCCTTGGTAATGAGCGATGTATTGGCCATCAGCATTTAAAGAGATACATTTTGAAAATTGGTTCTTGGTGGTGAACAGCATACAATTTATGACATCCTATAGTTCATAACAGCTCAATTATCGTCCTAGCATCAATATGCCATGCCATAATATTGACAGTCTATGACGCTTGTCAACAGTATATTAGGTTTAGATAATTAATCGATTAATGTCAAAACTATGTCACAAATGAAGATTTTTAATGATTTTTTCATAAAATCTCATAAATGAAAATGGAATTAAGTAAATAATTTTGTTATTTAACAAGCTGTTATATTTGATGGGGGAGTGGTAATAAAATGGGTAAATTAAACATTGTTAGATTACTACAAACGTCTAAAGGTCGATTAAATTGTTGAATTAGGTCTTCTTGAGGTTTTTTTGAACCAGTGTCGCATTTTTATGGTTTTTCATAAGAGAGGCTTTTAAAACTCAGCAACGCTTTATTTTGTGTTTAACATTTATGCCCACTGAAGAACAGCATAAAGTTGGATATACTTTCTAACCAGTTGTTGGTTTTTAGAATGTTTCAGCGGATGACCGAATTTGATATAGCAAGGGCTGATTTGAAAGCGAGTTTCGAGAGATTGGGTGAGCCAAGAATCACTTTCATAAAGTGTGATTCCCTGCGCGTTATATTGATCGATTTCATCAGGTAGTTGACCTGTCCACCAGTGGAGTAGTTCACGGCTTTTTTGGCTACGGCTTATCCAGTGGTCGGTGAGCAGTAATAGTAAATCATTAGGTTGAATGGCGTAAGCGTATTCATACTTCCACTGCGCGATATCTTGCATGAGTTTCTCGCGGCACGTTTTTCCTGCACTAACTAAATGATGAGTCAATATCCAAACCGTGCCAGCATCGCAACTTACCCGATAGTGATGAGGTTGGTCACGATGAGGGTTTGATTCTATTGGAAAATAGTCGCAAGGGTGTCCAAATTCACTCAGCGTTCTTGCTAACCGGCGCGCAAAGGCCAGGCCTAGGTGATGCTCACTCATTCCTTGATTATGAATCGTTGGGTAGTGCTTTTCACAAAGCTTTAGGCAGTCAGATTGAAATTCATTGACGCTTTGAGTGAGTATATCCAGTAGCAACTCGTTGTTCTCCTTTAATAAAGCTAAGCAAGATTACCACAGTTACGATGAACGACGAGCGACAAATAACCAGTTCTTGATCTTTCACACTCTTCTTTCTAAATAATTGGTTTGTCGTGTGTTTATCACCTAAAATTTCAATTGTCACTTGGGGGAATCAAATGAAAGAACTTGTGCTCGATGAAGAACAAAAAACAGCGCTGACTCAAGCGCTACAACGTTATATGGAAGAGGAACTTGATACGGAAATTGGTCAATTTGATGCCTTATTTTTACTCGATTTCGTGGCAAGCAAAATAGGACCTGCTTTTTATAACAAAGGGTTGTCAGATGCTCATGATGTTATGCAAAGAAGGATGCTTGATGTAGCAGATGATTTATATGCGATAGAGCAACCAATAACTTAGGCTTTTTAAGTTCCTTCAGTTTTTCTGAACAACTCCATCAACTTGGCGATATGTCCACAATGTAAAGAATGGTAAATACTATGTAAAACGTAAGCATTAATGTGTAGCTTTAATCTATCTGATTGGCATTCTCACTTATCTTTAGAGACTTTTATGACTTCAAACGTAAAAAATTACAATCTCGTTTCCCGCTTAGTGCACTGGGTATCGGCTTTGGTCGTATTCGGTATGTTCGCGGTAGGCTTGTGGATGGTCGATCTTACCTACTATAGCCAATGGTATAAGACGGCGCCCCACTGGCATAAATCAATTGGATTATTGCTTGCTGCATTAACACTGTTTCGCCTGCTATGGAAACAAATAAGCTCAACCCCTTCGATTGAAGGAAGTCGTGTTGAGCGTCTAGGCGCTAAGGCTGCCCATGGCTTCATGTATTTATTGTTAATCACGCTATTTGTTTCCGGTTACCTAATTTCAACCGAAGATGGTCGTGGGATTGATGTATTTAACTGGTTGACAGTACCTGGTATGGGCGCTTTGTTTGAAGGACAGGCTGACCTTTCAGGAACTATTCACTTTTACGCCGCTTGGACGTTAATTATTATCGCGGTAATTCATGCCGCAGCAGCGCTTAAGCACCACTTTATCAACAAAGATAATACTCTACGAAAAATGACAGGAGCTTCGAAATGAAGAAAACATTACTTGCTGCAGGACTAGCTTTCGCAACGTTAATGCCATTGAGTGCTAGTGCAGCGGATTACGTTATTGATAGTAAAGGGGCTCATGCTTCTATTAACTTCAAGGTTAGCCACCTTGGTTACAGCTTCATTAAAGGACGTTTTAACAAGTTCGATGGCGAGTTTTCTTATGATGCTAAAGACTTGGCCAGCTCTAAAGTGCAGGTAAATGTGGATACACGTAGTTTAGATAGTAATCATGCTGAGCGTGATAAACATATCCGTAGTACTGATTTTATTGATGCTTCGAAATTCCCTCAAGCTACTTTTACGAGTACTAAAGTGATAGATAAAGGAAATGGTCAATTGGAAGTCATGGGCGACTTGACGCTTCATGGGCAAACAAAACCTATTACGATCAATGCTGAATTTATTGGTGCAGGCCAAGACCCATGGGGAGGACAACGTGCTGGCTTTATGGGCACGACTCGTCTAGAACTGGCCGATTTTAATATCGCGGTAATGGGTTCATCAAGTTATGTTGATATGGAACTGCATATCGAAGGTGTTCAAAAATAAGTTTTATATTGCAGCCCGTTTTGTTGTGTAGCACTAACTAGTGCTTGAAACACCTAAATACTGACGATGATAAATAAAAGGGACTACATTTTGAGTAGTCCCTTTTTGATACATGATGTTGATACTTATTAGAGTGAGCTTTGGTTCATATCCTATTAGCTGGCTGCTGTTTTTTCAGTTTGGAATTCAGCCACAGCGCTATCCATTTCATGGGCTTGTTTGGATACAATATCAACCTCAGCCAGGCACTGTTTAGCAGAGTGCATGTTGTTGTCTGAAATTGAATTGAGTTCGGTTATGGATTCGCTCACTTGATTCATGACGATCCCTTGCTCTTCAATAGCTGAAGCGATACGTTCAGAATTACTTTGGATCATCTCCATATCAGTAATAATTTGCCGCAAGCTTTGATCAAGCTTACTAGAGGCATCTAAAGTTTCGTGGCCTTGTGTATTACACTGCGCTATATCAGTTACTACTGTGCTCATTTGCGTTTGAATGGCAGAAACAACATTAGTTATCTCTTCTGTTGATTGATGCGTTCTACTTGCTAAGGCTCGAACTTCATCTGCGACTACTGCAAATCCTCGTCCTTGTTCACCCGCGCGCGCTGCCTCGATTGCGGCATTAAGAGCCAGTAGATTGGTCTGCTCAGCAATGGCTTGAATAATGGTTACCGCTCCACCAATCTGTTCTACGTGTTTATTGAGCGAGGAAATAGAGTGCTGACTCTTTTCTAAGGTGCGGGACAACTGATCAACATTTTTGACGGTGGATTCAACAACAGTTCTGCCACTCTGGGCATTTTTGGCTGCTTGGTGCACTCCTTCAACGGCAATGCTGGTGCTTTCTGATATCTCCCCAATGGTTGCTACCATTTCTTGTACAGCGGTTGCCATTGTGGTGGTGTGATCGGCTTGCACATGGAATTGTTCAATGACATCTTCCAGTTCGTTATGCATACTTGATGTACTGCTCGAAAGCTGTTGCGATTTAGTTTGAGAGCTAGCGATGAGCAGTTCAAATTTATCGAGTAATGTATTGAAATAATTGCCAATCGAAACTAATTCATTTTTACCTTCTAATTTAACGCGCAAGCTGATGTTGTTGGTGCTTGAAATCATCTGCATCACAGTCAACAACTTGCTAACTTGAATGTTAATGGAGCGTGAAATTTGTAATATAAAAACGAGAATAAAGGCAATAACTAATAATGTAACACCATTTTTAATGTAGTTGAGCTCCCCCTGTATGCGATCTACTTCGGTACTAAGAGTCTCAGAAAAGCTTGAAAACTGTGTTTCCACTGCATGAGATAAATTACGAGCCTCACCTAACAAACCTTGATTATATTGAAGCCCGACAATTTTTTTCTGTTCAATTAATTGCAGTGCAGTTTGTTTTAAATTTGGAAAGATCGAGTCAATCGATTCCGTTGGAGCATACTTGCCACTTTGCGCCATTTTATCAAAAGCAATTAATGCCACTAATTGCTGATCATCGGAATTCATTTTGGCCAGTTCCAAAGCTTGCAAGTAGCGTCCCCGAATTCCTGCCTTATCATTCAGTCCATATTGGATATATGCTTGAGCAAGTTTTTCAAAGCCTTGTTTGTAAGCGATGAGATCTTGACGCAGTTGAGAACTTGATGGCAGGCTACGATTAAATAGAATAGGTGAGAGTTGCTTTTCCAGTGTTAAGAAAAGATCACTATTTTTTTTAAAAGTTTCGAGATATTTTAAATCTTCCCTTAGTAGAAAATCTTTTTCATTACGCCGCAAATTGAGCAGCCTAATTTCAAGTTTAGCGACTAAATTAATGGCTTGATTGAGTTCATCGGTTGTTTTAGCAAAGTGTGAGCTTGTTAACAATATTGATATCACACCCGCAATAGCAACGACACCCAGTGAATATAATTTCTGCTTAATATTCATGAGATTACTTACCTACGTGAAATAAACTTAAGTTTAATTGTTGTCTTTGTTATTAGAATGTTAGGTTTAAACTCGAAGCATAGCAATTAATAGATATGGAAAAGTTACATTCAATCCAATTTTTATGCATAACATTCTGATTTTTAATTATTATTTTTATGGTGGAAGATTTGCAATACATTGATTTGGAACGTTATCAAGGTTTGATTTTTGATATGGATGGCACGCTACTTGATACCATGCCAGCCCATTTGCAAGCGTGGTCGCAAACGGCGCAACACTTTAAATTTCCTTTTTCGCATCAATGGTTACATAGCTTAGGTGGTATGCCGAGTTTTAAAATTGTTGCGGAAATTAATAAACAGCACCACCTTGGACTTGATCCGCAGCTTGTGGCCAACTTTAAAATGACCGTATTTTCAGAAATAGAAAGCTATGGCGAGGTCATTCCTTGTACTCATGATGTAGTTAAGCATTTTTATGGCCATAAAAAAATGGCGGTAGGGACGGGCAGCCAAAGACAAAGTGCAATCAAGCTTCTTACAAAATCAGGATTGTTAGACAAATTTGATGCTGTAGTAACGGCGTCAGACGTAGAGAGCCATAAACCTAATCCAGACACTTTTCTACAAGCTGCAAGTTTGTTGGGGTTGCAAGCGAATCAGTGTGTGGTGTTTGAAGATACCGATTTAGGTAAACAGGCCGCTCATTCTGGTGGTATGGATTGCGTAATGGTAGAAAATGGCAGGTTGGTTTTTTATCCCTATTTATAATCGAAAATGAGCCGCTTTCGCGGCTCATTTATTATTGAATTTCAATTAGTTCAACGTCAAAAATCAGTACTGCTGCTGGTGGGATAGGACCACTGCCACCTTTGCCATAGCCTAAGTTACTAGGAATGAACAGGCGCATTTTTTGTCCTTCGACCATAAGTTGTAAACCTTCCTGCCAGCCTTTAATCACTTGGTTTAAACCAAAAGTAATGGGGTCGTTGCGCTCAACCGAGCTATCGAATACGGTACCATCCGTCAACGTACCATGGTAATGAACTTTAACTCGGCTGTTGGATTTAGGATGAACGGTGCCAGTGCCTTCTTGCAGTACTTTATACTGAAGGCCACTTTCCGTGATCATCACTCCTTCTTGTTTCGCGTTTTCTGTGAGGAACGCTTGTCCTAGGGTGAAGTTTTCATCCGCTGCTTTATGGTTGGTCCATGTGCGGTAGATAAAGAAACCAGCCAGTATGAAAATAATAAGTGGGAATACAAATTTAGACATAATCTTTAAGCCTATATTAAGGTTGAGTCAGTAGATAAGAGATGGTATTGGCGATACCATCTGCGTCGTTATGGCCAGAGGTCATAACAAGGTATTTGCCTTTTACGATAAAAGTAGGAACGGAGTTAATTTGTCCTTTCACCGAAACTTCTTCTGCCATCATCATTGTTTGAAGCAGTTGTTTTTGTTGTTCTGCATCCAAAGCATAAGGGCTAACTAAGTTGCGCTCTGAGAATACAAGCTCAATAGCTTTTTTACGCTCAGTTGAGGTGGCCTCTTCTCCCATTTGCACTACAGAAAAAAGCGCTTCCATCATCTGGTGATCTGGTACTGAATTTAATTGCATTACGGCTGTGTAATAAATCATTGCGCCAATTTGAGCACCTTCATTAAATGTAACATGCAATTTACCGAAAGTTTCTCCAGTCGCTTTTTCTAGTTGAGGGATAACACTTTCCATTTTACGGCAATGGCCGCAAGTTAAGGCGAAAACTTCCGTCACAGCAGGTAAACGATAAGTTGATAGGTTAACTGGCAGTTGCTGATATTGCTTACCTTCTTGTGGGGTATTGCTATCACTGCAACCGACGATAGCGAGTAAAGCTGCAACTAAGCCCAAGTATTGGAAGATGATTTTTTTCATATAAGATTTCTTGTCGAAGAATAAGAGCCACATTCTAACGGCTTCAGATAACAAGAAAAACAGAAACCATCAGTAAATTACCATCAAATAGTTATAAAGTTTTACGCTGTTGGCCGATATAGTCTTTGTTGTGAGTTTATGGAGTGGTATTCGGATGAAGTATTTAGCTTTGCCATTATTAATGTTGTTGACGGGTTGTGGAAGTTTGGTCACTGATCGTATGTTTAGTGACAATCTATTAAATGAAGCACCTAAAGGTGATTTTGATGTGCTTTATCCCGAGTGGGGAAACGCTCCTAAGCTAGCCTCGACTGGTGTTCAAGGGCCAATGGGTCAACAACGTACAGGTAGCTATGACTCATTACAAAATTTCTTATTGAGAAATGGTGTGGATTATGAAGTATTGCCGGGTAATCACATTATGGTGAAATTAAAAGATACCGTTAAGTTTGAAACGGGTTCTTCGCAGGTTTCGTCTAATTCGCAGCAATGGTTGAGTATGATGGGTAGTTATCTTGCCTCAGAGCCAAGTATTGATATTGTTATTGATGGCCATGCCGATAGTACAGGTGTCGCAAATTTTAATGACCGTTTATCAATGAATCGAGCAAAAGCGGTCAAAAACACACTGGTGAAGAATAATGTTGCAATGGATTCCATTTTTACCCGTGGTTATGGTGAATATGTTCCTGCTTGTACCAATCAAACCAAAGTAGGCAAAGCATGCAATCGTCGTGTTGAAGTACTGTTTATTGTATCAAACAATTAATTTACTTGGTTCTCACACATCCTAAGCATTACATGAAAAAGCCCCACTTATTGCAAGCGGGGCTTTTTTGTTTTTGTATGCCTAAAGTCAATTAAGCAAGCAGCTCATTTGCTGTTTTCACCACGTTTTCAGTGGTGAAGCCAAACATCTCGAACAACTGATCAGCAGGCGCTGACTCACCAAAGGTGGTCATACCGATGATCTTGCCGCCAAAGCCAACGTACTTGTACCAGAAATCCGCAATGCCCGCTTCAATCACGATACGTTTAGTCACGTCTGCTGGTAATACTGCTTCGCGGTAAGCGGCATCTTGCTTGTCAAATGCATCAGTAGCAGGCATGGATACCACGCGTACTTTCTTACCTTCTGCGGTTAGTTGCTCTGCGGCTTTCACTGCTAGCTCAACTTCTGAACCTGTCGCAATTAGGATTAGCTCAGGCTTACCATCGCTGTCTTTCAGGATGTAACCACCCTTAGCAATGTTAGCCACTTGCTCAGCGGTACGCTCTTGCTGTGCTAGGTTTTGACGAGAGAAGATAAGCGCAGATGGGCCATCTTTACGCTCAATCGCCAGTTTCCAAGCTACCGCTGATTCCACCTGGTCACATGGACGCCATGTGCTCATGTTTGGTGTTAAACGCAGTGAAGCAATTTGTTCAACTGGTTGGTGGGTAGGGCCATCTTCACCCAAGCCGATAGAGTCGTGCGTGTACACTTGAATGTTCTGAATTTTCATCAGAGCGGCCATGCGCATTGCATTACGTGCGTATTCCATAAACATTAGGAACGTTGCGCCGTAAGGAACGAAACCGCCATGAAGTGCAATACCGTTCATGATGGCAGTCATACCGAATTCACGCACACCGTAGTGAATGTAGTTACCTGAGAAATCTTCCGCAGTCAGTGATTTAGAACCAGACCACATAGTAAGGTTAGAAGGTGCTAAGTCAGCAGAGCCGCCCATAAATTCTGGTAGCATTGCACCAAAGGCTTCAAGCGCATTTTGTGACGCTTTACGTGATGCAATATTGGCAGGGTTAGCTTGCAAGTCGGCAATAATTGCGCTGGCTTTTTCTTCCCACTGCGCTGGTAATTCACCATTTACGCGGCGTTTAAATTCAGCGGCAAGCTCTGGGTATGCTGCTTCATAAGCTGCAAATTTCTCATCCCACGCTGCTTCCTTAGTTGTGCCAGCTTCTTTCGCTGACCATTCTGAGTAGATTTCTTGCGGAATTTCGAACGCACCGTGTTCCCAACCTAAAAATTCTTTTGCTGCTTTGATTTCATCATGGCCTAGTGGTGCACCGTGACAGTCGTGTGAACCTGATTTGTTTGGCGAACCAAAACCGATAATCGTTTTAGTACAAATCAAAGTTGGGCGACCAGTTTCAGCCTTCGCCGCTTCAATCGCCGCATTGATAGCCTCTGCATCGTGGCCATCAACCGCAGGAATAACGTGCCAACCATACGCTTCAAAACGTTTAGGTGTATCGTCAGAGAACCAACCTTCAACGTGACCATCAATAGAAATGCCGTTGTCATCCCAGAAAGCAACCAGCTTGCCAAGACCTAACGTACCCGCTAAGGAACAAGCTTCATGAGAAATACCTTCCATCAAGCAGCCATCACCCATGAATACATAAGTGAAGTGGTCAACGATGTCGTGGCCTTCTTTATTAAATTGTGCAGCTAGCGCTTTTTCAGCCATTGCCATACCAACGGCGTTAGTAATACCTTGGCCTAGTGGACCCGTAGTCGTTTCAATGCCTGGTGCGTAACCATATTCAGGGTGGCCTGGGGTTTTTGAATGCAACTGACGGAAGTTTTTCAGATCATCAATCGATAACTCGTAACCGCTTAGATGCAGCAAAGAGTAAATCAACATTGAGCCATGGCCGTTAGAAAGAACGAAACGGTCACGGTCTGCCCATTGTGGGTTTTGTGGGTTGTGGTTTAGGTGAGAGCGCCAAAGCACTTCAGCAATGTCCGCCATCCCCATCGGTGCGCCAGGGTGGCCAGAATTAGCTTGCTGTACACCATCCATGCTAAGGGCACGAATTGCATTTGCCAGTTGTTTACGATCCATAATATTTACCAAAATAGTCGATTTAGAAATGAGAGGGGAACGTTAATCGTTCCCCTAATTTTAATTCTTATAACTGATTACAGTTTAGCCGCAATCATAGTTTCAAGCTTGCCTTGGTCAATGGCGAAGTTGCGAATACCTTCCGCTAGTTTTTCTACGGCCATTGCATCTTGGTTGTGTTCCCATAGGAACTCAGCGTGAGTCATTGCTGCTGGGCGCTCTTTAGAACCTTTAGAGTCAACTAGTTTCTCAACCACTTCGCCTTCGGCCGCTTCAAGCTCTGCAAGTAGAGCAGGGGCGATAGTTAGACGGTCACAGCCAGCAAGCTCTAGGATTTCGCCAATGTTACGGAAGCTAGCACCCATTACCACTGTGTTGTAGCCGTGCTCTTTGTAGTAGTTGTAGATATCAGTTACAGAGATTACGCCTGGATCTTCTTGAGCTTCAAAATCACGGCCTTCTTTTGCTTTGTACCAGTCCATGATGCGACCAACGAATGGAGAAATAAGGAACACGCCAGCTTCAGCACATGCACGCGCTTGAGCGAAAGAGAAAAGAAGCGTTAAGTTACAGTTGATGCCTTCTTTCTCAAGAATTTCTGCTGCGCGGATGCCTTCCCAAGTAGAAGCCAGTTTGATCAAGATACGGTCGTTGGTGATACCTGCATCATTGTACATTTTGATCAATTGACGTGCTTTAGCAACACTGCCTTCCATATCGTAAGATAGGCGAGCATCTACCTCAGTAGAAATACGGCCAGGAATGGTTTTTAGGATTTCTTTACCGATGTTAACGGCAAGCATGTCACAAGTGTCTTGAACTTGTTGTGCTTTGTCTGAACTTTGGCTTTTTGCGTATTCGATAGAGGCATCGATTAATGGTGCATACTCGGCAATTTGAGCGGCTTTAAGAATTAGAGATGGGTTCGTTGTTGCGTCTTCTGGTTGGTATTTTTTTATTGCGTCAATTTCGCCAGTGTCAGCGACAACAGTAGTCAGTTTACGAAGTTGCTCTAATTTATTGCTCATATCGATCATCCTATGTCTTTGGGCTTCGCCAGCATTTTGATTAGCTGGGCATTTGCAAGCGGGTCGGTGGATAGTTTAGTCACGCTTTTACGTAAAACCTTTCCACAAACTCAATTAATTTCAGCGACCGAACATTTGCTTTGAACATTTGATCGTTCGTTGAGTAAATGATGTGCCCATATTTATCTGATCTACGAGGAAAGTCAATCGATCTTCTAGGGTTATGGTGATGTCAATCAACTATTTTTTTGCGGCTGAAGTGAGGTGTAGTGAAATAAACGTTTGCTTAGGTTAGAGCAAGCTTTGCTTAGTCATAAATAACATTTATTTGGGTGTGAGAAAATGTAATGGCGATGAGCAAAAGTTGCAATGTGGGTGCGCTGTAACATATGCTAGGTCAATGAGCGGATGCTCAAATTTTTGTATTCTGCTGGCAATGTTGATTACGAGAACGATTATGACAACTTCAAACCAAGATATTTCGATAGAAAACACCGATCTACTCACTGAAATATCCGTTGCTTATTACCAAGATGGCGCGACTCAAGAAGAGATCTCGAAAAAATTTGCGATTTCACGTGCCAAAGTAGGGCGGATGCTGAAACAAGCCCGAGATGAAGGCATTGTTGAAATTACCGTAAAATATCACCCAGTGTTTAGCGCAAAGATAGAGCAACGTTTGATTGAACGATTCGGCGTTAAACGCGCCTTGGTTGCATTAGATCAACCTAGTGAAGAGCAGCAACGTCAGCAAGTATCGGGGTTAGTATCGAATTATCTCACTAACACATTAAAAAATGGCATGGTAGTTACCGTTGGCCAAGGACGAAATGTTTCCGCTGTCGCGCATCATATTGGTGTTATTACACCTAGAGACTGCAAATTTGTTTGCAGTATTGGCGGTATCCATCCGCGAGGCGGTATGTTCAACGCGGACCACATTTGTCGTCAGTTGGCGAAAAAATATGGCGGTAGTTCTGAAACATTGTATGCGCCAGCTTATGCTGAAAATCGAGAACAAAAATTAGCCTTTATGCAAAATGCAACTGTTAAGCAAACGCTTGATTTAGCACGTAAAGCGGATATTGCGTTGGTCGGAATTGGTGATATGAGTGAAAACAGCTACATGGTTGATTTAGGTTGGTTTACGGCAGATGAAGTCGTTCAATCGCGCCTACAGCAAGGAGTCGTTGGAGATTTTGCAGGATACGATTTCTTTGATATTCATGGTAAGGCCGCTAATACCGTAATGAGCGACCGCGTGATTGGCTTGGGTATTGACGAGTTTCGTCCTATTGCAGAAGTGATCGCTATTGCCGCTGAAAACAGTAAACCACTGGCGTTACTTGGCGCACTACGTACTGGTGCCATTGATGTGATTGCTACCAGTGTTAGCAATGCGCTCACCGTTTTAAACCTAGATGAACAAATGCAACTTGGTGTAGGGAAAAGTTAGTTTGTCTGAAAGTGATACGCTTGGTTTATAAAAAGTGATATTCCCCCGAATTTTTCCGGGGGAAACGATTTTTTTATTGGCTAATCGGTAGTGCTTCGTTTTGCCCCCATTCAGTCCATGAACCATCATAGACAGCTAAATGCTCATAACCACAAACGTAGGCGGCAAGCAAAACGATACAAGCAGTGACACCTGAGCCGCAGCTGAAAAGATATTCAGAACGTTCACTTTTCAGCACCTGTTTTAAAATGGGTTCCAGTTCATTGATGCATTTCATTTTGTGTTCAATCATCAACTCAGCAAAAGGTAGGCAGGCTGAATTTGGGATGTGTCCACTTCGAATGCCAGCGCGAGGTTCAGCCACTTGGGCATTAAAACGGGCTTTAGAGCGTGCATCAATTGTTTGACTGGTTTCATTATCTATCTGTTGCAACACATAATCGGCGTCGACAAAATAGTGTTGATTCAGTTTCCCCGAAAAGTTACCGGTAATTTTAGGTTGTGAGTATTCCATTGCCAGCGGAAGACCACACATTTTCCATTCCGTCAGCCCGCCATCGAGTACGTAAACCTCTTGATGACCCATCGCTTTTAGCATCCACCACGCTCGTGGAGAGGCAAATGTCCCGCTATTATCATAAACAACAATGATCGAATCGTTATTGATCCCTAATGCTTGCGATTGTGAATTGAAATGTTCTTCGTTAGGCATCATGTGTGGCAGTGTTGCGCTGAGGTCACAAAATACTTTGTCATAATCAAAACGTCGCGCATTGGGAATAGTGTGTACGGTGTCTTTTTCAGTTTCACTGGGAATTTGAAAATCAATACTTGCATCTAGAATTACGATGCGTTCATCGGCTAAACGTTGATTTAACCAGCTTGGGGAAACCAATGGAGACATATTGCGCTCATCCTGACCTGTTGTTTGAAGAAGCTTTAACTTACTCATTAATTTGCAGAAAAGAAATGCTATTTGGAAGGGATGATAAAATAAAATGCTCAACACCTTGTAGTTAACAGGCGTCGAGCATGTTTAATCGTTATTGTTCAGAGTTCTGACACACGCTGCATGTCGCTAATTTCATCAGTTTCATCTCGCGCCAGCTCATAGAGAGCGCATCGAACATCAATATTTTACCTTGTTTAGGTTGTCCATAGTGCGCGATAACTTTAATCGCTTCCATCGCTTGTACTGCGCCAATGATTCCCACTACAGGTGCCATGACGCCAGCTTCTACACAAGTAAGTGCCGTATTGCCAAACAAAGCACTCAAACATTGATAACAAGGTTCGTCAGCGTGTTCGTATGTAAATACACTGACTTGTCCTTCCATTCGAATTGCGGCACCAGAAACCAACGGTGTTCGAGTTCGGTAACAAAGGCGATTGAGTTGGTTGCGAGTCTCTACATTATCAGAGGCATCCAACACCAGAGTGTGCTGCCCAATAAGTGTGTCAAGCTGCTCGTCATTTAAGCGTTGATCAACGGTATTTACCGCCAAAAATGGATTGAGAGTTCGTAATGAATCTGCAGCGGAATCGACCTTTTTTCGGCCAATGTCGTTGTCTGTATGCAACACTTGTCGTTGTAGATTAGAGAGTTCCACGACGTCATCATCGACGAGGGTTATACTGCCAACGCCAGCCGTTGCTAAATATTGGCTTGATGCGCAGCCCAAACCTCCAGCACCAACAATGAGCACAGAACTTTGTTTCAATGCTTCTTGGCCTTCAAAATCAAATTGCTTGAGAATGATCTGTCGGTTGTAACGCAACATTTCTGCATCAGATAAAATATCCACAAACGCTCCTAATACAAGCTGGAATTAAAAAGTTGGATATTCACGCTTTCACCCACTTCCACTCGTCCACGTTCGCGTTCTAATACTACAAAGCAATTGGCTAAACTCATGGAGCGAAATGCACCAGAGCTCTGATTACCGGTTGTTTCAACAACGAATTTGCCATTTTCAATCGAGTAGATACCACGCTGGTAATCTGTGCGGCCTGGCGCTTTTTTGAATGCCGTTTTCGTGATGGCTGGGATAGATTCAGGTGCTTGCCATTTGCTATGTCCCGCCAATTTAGCGAGCATCGGTTGTACTAATACGTACATAGTTAGTACTGCTGACACCGGGTTACCTGGAAGACCACAAAACCAAGCATTACTAAGCTCACCAAACGCAAATGGTTTGCCCGGCTTAATCGCTAGTTTCCAGAAGCCTATCTCGCCAAGTTCCTGCAAAATATCTTTGGTGTAATCGGCTTCGCCGACACTCACACCACCAGATGTGACGACCACATCCGCTAAGTTTTGGGCTTTTTCGAACGTTGCTTTTAATGTTGCAGGGCAATCGGGGATGATGCCAAGGTCAATCGCTTCACAACCAAAGTTCTCAATTAGAGGTTTAATCCCGTAGCGATTACTGTCGTATATTTGTCCGTCAATTAAAGACTCCCCTAGCGGTTTGAGCTCATCACCAGTTGAGAAAAAGGCAACTCTGGGTTTGCGAAAAACGGTAATGTGGCTAATGCCGAGTGTGGCGATCATGGGAATATCACGTGGTGTTAAGCGAGCGCCTTTCGCTAAAACAAGATCACCTTGTTTAATGTCATCACCGGTCGGGCGAATATTGTTTTGTGGCTTGATGTCCGACTGTTTAAAGACAATACCAGCATCAGTGACATCGGTATTTTCTTGCATAACCACAGCATCGCATCCAAGTGGGATCTTCGCTCCTGTCATGATTCTGATGCACGTATTAGCAGGCCACTCACCTTCAAAGGGAGCGCCAGCAAAAGATTTTCCTGCCAATGGTAGTATTTGATTTTTTGCTAAATCACTCAAGCGTATCGCATACCCATCCATGGCTGAATTATCAAAAGGCGGGACAAAAATAGGCGAAAGCACATCTTCTGCCAATACGTAGCCAAGAGCTTCAGCTAATGGAAGTTGCAGTGTCACTTGAATTGGTTTGATTCGCGCTAACATTGTGTCCATCGCGTCTTCGATAGGCATTAAGCCCGGAGCATCACAGCAGCCCATTTTAGAATCCTATTGTCGTTTTTCTTTTCAATAACCTTATCATAGATTGTCTTTTGGTAAGAATGACCATCCATAAAATATGGGTGTAATTATTCAAAATTCCGAGTATCCTTGTCTGCCATCCGAAAGGGGTAAAAGTAAGAGGAATCGGAATGTTAGGTCTTAGCGAATCAGCAAAGTTGGTTAAAGATGCGCTAGAGAGCCGCGGTTTAGAGACGCCAATGTGTCCTAATGCGGTAACTCGTGAAGAGAAGAAAGAAAAAATTGAACACCATATGCGTGAGATCCTGACACTGCTTGGTCTTGACCTGACTGATGATAGCCTCGAAGAAACCCCGCATCGCATTGCAAAAATGTATGTTGATGAAGTCTTTTCTGGTTTGGATTACCAAAACTTTCCCAAAATTACTGTCATTGAAAACAAGATGAATGTAAGTGAAATGGTTCGCGTGAAAGATATCACCGTAACCAGCACTTGTGAGCATCACCTGGTAACGATCGATGGTAAAGCTGCTGTTGCTTACATTCCGCGCGGCAAGATTATTGGACTTTCAAAAATCAATCGTATTGTGCGTTTTTTTGCTCAACGTCCACAAGTTCAAGAGCGAATGACACAACAAATTCTGGTGGCACTGCAAACCTTACTTGAATCTGATGATGTAGCGGTAACTATTGATGCAACGCATTACTGCGTTAAATCACGCGGTGTTATGGACGCAACCAGTGAAACGACGACGACGGCATTGGGTGGTATTTTTAAGTCTAATCCTGCTACTCGTGCGGAATTTCTTCACGGCTTACGATAAGTGTCCCATTGATTTCAATAAAAAGCCCCGAAATAGTTTTCGGGGCTTTTTACGTATCTGACCAATATTGAATTTCAACGTTTATTCAAACAAAGCAAGATACTCACTATAACCTTGAGCTTGCATGTCATTTTTTGCAACAAAGCGCATTGCCGCAGAATTCATACAATAGCGTAACCCGGTTGGGGCAGGACCATCGTCAAATACGTGCCCTAAATGAGAATCACCAAAACGGCTTCTGACTTCTGTTCTTGAATAAACTAAGCGGAAATCAGTCTTCGTTGCAATATATGCTTCATTTATTGGTTTAGTAAAACTCGGCCAACCAGTGCCAGATTTGTATTTGTCGGTTGAAGAAAACAGCGGTTCACCAGTGACAATATCAACATAAATACCCTCGGCTTTGTTATCCCAATACTCATTATTAAAAGCGCGCTCGGTGCCTTCTTCTTGGGTGACGTAGTATTGAAGGTCAGTCAGTTTGGCGCGAATCTCCTTGTCAGAAGGTTTGGTATAGACTTTAAGGCTTGCCTCCGATTTATTTGCATCAATTAATTGACGTAATGTCTTTGGATTTTCATTACGATCTTCACCAAAGATTTCATCTAAATATTGGTCACGCCCAGATGCGTAGCGATAGTAGTTGTACCGCACTTTGCTCTTTTTATAAAAATCTTGGTGGTAATCTTCTGCCGGCCAGAATGTAGTATATTGGATGAGTTCTGTTTTCAGCGGTTTTTTATAGATACCGAGCTTATCGATGTCAGCCATGAAGGTTTCTGCTGTCAGCTTCTGCATTGCATTGTGATAGAAAATCGCAGGGCGATATTGTGGGCCTCTATCGACAAATGACCCTTTGTCATCGGTCGGATCAATATGACGGAAAAAATGATCCAACACCTGCTCATAGCTGACAATTTGAGGATCAAACGTTACTTGCACCACTTCAATATGGCCGGATTTACCCGATGAAACTTGTTTATAGGTCGGGTTTTCCATCGATCCGCCGGCATAACCTGATACGACATTGATCACGCCGTTGAGTTTCTCAAGATCAGATTCTGTACACCAAAAACACCCGCCAGCGAGTGTGGCGACATCGACGTTACCAATGCTGGGCATTTTCTGTGGTTTAGTCTCTGCCTGACTAAACAGTGAAAAAACGATAGGAACGAATAACGCTATCGAGATAAAGATGGGAGTAAAACGTTTCATAACCGACCTTACTTTTTTTTATTGATATACGTAAAGAACGGTAAAAAGTGCAAAAACTTACAGCACAGAGATAAAAATAGTTAATTTTATTGAAAGCTTCTGCAAATGGGTGACTTTCCAGAAGCTAACTTAGTGATTAATTAAGACCGATGATATTGCCGTGCTGATCAATATCCAATGCCATAAAGGCGGGTTTGTCAGGGAGTCCTGGCATGGTCATAACATTGCCGCATAGTGCATAAATAAAACCAGCACCTGCGCATAATCTAAGTTCTCGAATAGGAACATCAAACTCTTTTGGAGCACCTTTAATGGCTGCATTGGTAGAAATAGATAAAGGAGTTTTGGCCAAACAAACCGCTAAATGACCATAACCGTGAGCTTGGAATGCACGCATTTGTGCTTTGGCTACCTCACTTAATGTAATTCCCGCTGCACCATACCCTTTTTGAGCCACTGCGTTGAGTTTGGTTTCAATCGAATCTTGCGAGCAATAGAGAGGAGTAAATTGATTGGGCTTGTGACATTGGGCGATCACTTTGTTTGCAAGATCTGTTGTACCTTCTCCACCGAGCGCAAAACCTTCGCTCAATGCTACTTCAACGTTGTTCGGTAAGGCTTGAATCAGAGCGGTTAGTTGTTCGATTTCTTCCAGAGTATCTTGTGGAAAGCGATTGATAGCCACCACCGCAGGAACACCATATTTATTGACGTTGTTGATATGCCATTTGAGATTATCAAAACCAGCCATGAGTGCAGCTTGATCTGGTTCAAATAGCGAGTCAGGAACAGCTTGTCCGGGGCGAAGTTCATACAAACCAGAGTTAGCTTTTAGCCCACGTAATGTCGCCACAATGACTGCGCAATCAGGCGCTTTCCCTGATGTTGCCGCTTTAATATTACACGCTTTCTCAAAGCCCATGTCTGAACCAAAGCCACCTTCAGTGACGGTGAATTCGGCAAGTCGCGTAGCAATGTCATCCGCAATAATTGACGAATTGCCATGGGCGATATTGGCGAAAGGACCAGCATGAATAAGGGTAGGGACACCTTCTAAAGTCTGCATGAGCGTTGGTTCAATCGCTTCTTTCATACTAACGGTCATTGCGCCAGCTACTTGCAAGTCTTCTGTGGTTACAGGGTCACCATTTAAATTATAAGCAACCACGATGCGTCCAATACGTTGGCGTAAATCACGCAAGTCTTCCGCTAAGGCGAGAATGGCCATCAGCTCTGATGCGGCAGAGATATCAAACCCATCTTGCCGCTCATAACCATTGATGGTTTTACCGCTTTCATTTTGACCGACTGTGACCATCCTAAGTGCACGATCATTATGATCCATGACGCGTTTCCAGACGACCTTGTTTGCGTCAATCTTCAGTGCGTTCATGCCCGTACGTTGTTCAAAATCTTCATAACCTAATCGCTGCTCGTGATAAATCCGTGCATCTATAGCGGCAGCGGCGAGGTTATGCGCAGCCGTAACTGCGTGAATGTCACCGGTTAGATGTAAATTTAACTCTTCCATTGGGGCAACTTGAGAATAACCACCGCCAGCGGCTCCGCCTTTCACACCAAAGATTGGCCCCATAGAAGGTTGGCGAATACATGCCATGACAGAGTGATCTAATTTCGCGATCCCTTGTGATAGACCAATAGTGGTGACTGTTTTACCTTCGCCCAAGGGGGTTGGAGTGATGGCGGTAACAACAACCAATTTACCTTCAGGATGAGTGTGAAGTCTATCTAAGCAAGAAAGAGAAACTTTAGCCTTAAAACGTCCTTGGCTATGGAATTCAGTCGGATCTAGGCCTGCCTTAGCGGCAATAGCATCAATCTGTGTCAATTTTGTTGCACGGCAAATTTCAATGTCTGGCAGCATAAAACCCTCATCGGAAGTCATTAATAGGTGAGGAAAACGTTTGCGTCGCGATAATAACGTCAAAATGTTTGTTGTAAAGTATTATGGGTGGTCGAATATTCGATTGATGCTAAATTCTAACGCAATGCTGATTTTGATCAACTTAAGCTTCTGGTTTTACGTATCTATTGATATCCGAAGTAACGGAGTATTGTTCAGTTTGTCGTAGATTCAAAAACAATTTACACTGCGCGCAAGTTACTGAGGGATATACCATGAAATACGATTGGATTTTATTTGACGCTGACGAGACTTTGTTTCATTTCGACGCCTTCAAAGGTATGCAGCTAATGTTTGAACGCAAGGGAGTGATTTTTGATGAAATTGACTTTGCCAAGTACCAAGAGGTAAATAAACCTCTCTGGGTTGATTATCAAAATGGAGTGATTAATGCAGCCGATCTCAAGCATATTCGCTTTCAAGCTTGGGCCGAAAAACTGCAAACCACGACAGCTGATCTTAATAGTGCATTTCTTGAAGCTATGGCAGATATTTGCACGCCATTACCTGGTGCTAAAGAGCTACTAGAAGCACTAACAGGTAAGGCTAAACTTGGTATCATCACCAATGGTTTTACAGAGTTACAAGCGATTCGTTTGCAGAGAACAGGCATGACTGATTACTTTGAACATGTAATTATTTCCGAAGAAGTGGGTATAGCCAAACCTGATAACGGAATTTTTGCTCATGCGTTAGAAAAAATGGGTAACCCTTGCAAGAGTAAAGTACTGATGGTGGGGGATAACCCGCATTCCGATATTCTTGGTGGCCTTAAATTTGGCATTGAAACCTGTTGGCTCAATACCGTTGGCCATTCTGATATTGATGGTATAGAACCACATTATAATGTGCGCTCATTGCATGAGCTTAAAGAAATTCTTATCGCGTAATAGCACTAAATGATAAGATCGTCTGTTGATGGTATGGCTTAGTTTTCAGGTGGTTGAGCTAATCAAGCACCTTTATTTTGGCAAGTTATGTAATACGACCGGTATAACCGCCGTACATAAAGCAAGGGATTGTTGGTGCAGTACGTAAAAATCAAAGATGTGATTGTTGAGCAAATTGAGACAGGTATGCTGACACCACGTCAGAAGCTTCCTGCGGAACGGAAACTGGCAGAGTCATTTGATACTACCCGCGTAACCTTACGTGAGGCACTGTCATTACTTGAAGCAGAAGGTAAGATTTATCGCGAGGATCGCCGTGGCTGGTTTATCTCACCACAGCCATTGCGTTACGACCCAGCGCAATCTTTAAGCTTTACCAAACTAGCATTAGCACAAAATCGTCAACCCAAAACTCAACTTCTTCATTCGAAAGCGGTACTGGCCAATAAGCAAGCAACAGCGCTATTAGCATTAAAACCTTTTTCAGATATCTATCAGATTGAACGGGTACGCTATCTAGAAGATCGTCCGGTCGCTTACGTAACAAATTACGTTTGTCCTGATAAATTCCCTAATTTGCTAGGCTTAGATTTATCCCCATCACTGACAAGTTTGTATAAAGAAACCTTCGGTGTTGAATATCATAGTATCAGCTACAAGATGACGACAAGTTCATTGCTTGGCAATATCGCCCACGCTTTGCGAGCAACCTCAGGAACACCGGCAATGCTTATTAAGCGAGTCAATTACAACCAACAAGGAGAGGTAATTGATGGCTGTATCGAATATTGGCGACATGATGCTATCTGTATTGAATCATCAGTAAAACTGATTGGCTAACCTTGTATCAATAATTTTAGCTTTTACCATGAGGTTATGACTGAGTTTTGGCATCATCTTGTTTTAGTTGTTTATGCCCATCTTCACTGACGCCTTGTTTCCAATAACTACTAATGTAAATGTTTTCTTTTTCTACTTCTTTCTCATTACGGAAATACTGACGAAGTGAGCGCATGGTATCAAATTCACAAGCACACCAAACCGAAGCGTTGTCGCCGATCCAAGGCTTAGAAATAACGGATTGCGTTAAATTGGATGTTTGATCTTTAACTACCCAATCAATTTCAATCGCTTCGGGGACAGCCAATTCACGCTTGTCATCAATGTGGTCAACCTCAATCACAACATATCCTTTGGCATTATTAGGCAATAATTTAATTTGCGAGGCTAGGGCTGGAATCGCTGTCATATCAGCGACGAGGAAAAACCAATCACCAGCCGTATTAATGCCTTGGCTTTTGCCTGGCCCTGCAATGGATATGGTGTCTCCAACCTTTGTCGTTATCGCCCATCTTGCTGCAAAACCGCATTGTAAGTCTTTAGTAATATGACGAACAAAATCAACCTCAATACTATTATTTTCGGCGTTGAAGTGCTGAATTGTATAAGTACGCATAACTGGACGCTGTTGCGGTGAAATTGAGGAGATATTCGTATCACCATGATCGGTGAACAGTAATTTTATATAGCCGCCTTCGCTTTCGCTACCAAAGTGTGCAATATCATCACTCTGTAAAGTAATGCGTTGCATAGACGGTGAAATTTGTTGAGATTGAATGACTGTGAGTGAGTAGAAGTTTCGAGTTGGCTTTTTTTCTTTCTCTAGCATTGGGCTGATACCATCATTTAGATTAATTATCTTGTCACCATATCCTGAGTTGCACTACTTATCAATGATAATAGATATCATTTACGTTAATTTACTTTTATTAAATGAATCGTCATATATGAATAGAAAAAAGCCTCTAAGAATCAAAGGCTTTTTTCAAGTGGAAACTTGCTAGCTTTCTAAATCAACCATCTAGAATACTCTTTAAAAATAAACAAATTAGGTGCAGAAATTTGTTAGTTAGGAACGTGCGTTCAACTTGTCACTCATCCGCTGCAAGCCCTTTATGTTGCAGCCCAAAGCTAAGCTTTAGTACCCAAGCTTCGCTGGATAAAGTGATACGCTCGCCAGTAGTTAAACACCCCGCCAAAAAAGAACAACAGACTACCAATGAGAAACTGCCATGAAAGGTAACTAGAAAGTTGAGTGACTTCAGTAGGCACGCCACCTTCCCAAAGACCTGGAAATGAACCCACTGCGAATAGTACGCTACCAACAATAAATGTGATTGCTGTCAAATTGGTTAACTGGCCTTCTGTCGCTACGCTGTTTTTGGTATCGGCGAGGATGTTCACGCTAGCACCAATGACAAATAATGCACTGCCGATAGTAAACATTAACGCACTATGTGCCGAGTAGTTGTTATCAACAAACACCACCACTCTGCCCATTACGAACAGCAATGTTCCTACAAAATAGATATATGCGGCCGAATACTCCAATCGCTTTCTGGGGTGGTTGCAGTTTTTGCCTTGCCAGTAACGATGAACATCAAAAAGATCATGAACATTGACGATCAGGTAAAACATAGAACCGGTAAAGAATATCCACTGTCCAAGTACAGAGTATGCTTGGAAGGTCGGAAACGATAGCACACTGCCAACTAGGAAGAACAAGCCGCCAAATTTGTAGAGAACGGCATTAAGCGTTTCCCATTTAAATTGCGATCGTGTGTCAGCATTACCAACTGTTAGGTTGTGGATTCGTTTACGATTGGTGAAAAAATGTGGCATTCAGTGAACCTATTCAGAGATAGAGTATGAAAAATCGATTGTTAACAAAAGGGTATCATGAGGCCGTGTTGGACGATTATCACGTTTGTAGGACTACGCCCGTCATAGGATGGATTATCTACAAGAAGTCAGGCGTTGTTGAATGCCAAACACAACAAGAGCCATTCGACCTCTCGCAACGTTTATTGAATAGATTTTGGCCTCGACAGACACCACGGTTTCAGATTTTGGCTGAACGATAAGTATTGGTGTGGTTGAGCGCTAATTTAAATTCAATTTAGTCATAGCTGAGTTCCTAGCATCTCAAGTATGAACTCATACTAGACTAAAAACGGCACACAGACAAAAGGCGAACCAAATGGTTCGCCTTTTGTTATTCAAGTTAGTTTCCAACTTGGTTATCTGTGATCAAACAATCAATTAGTCTTGATAGTTATCAATGCTCGGGCAAGAGCAGATCAAATTACGGTCTCCGTAAACGTTATCGACACGGTTTACGGTTGGCCAGTATTTTGATGCTTTTGTTTGACGAGAAGGGAAACAAGCTACTTCTCGTGAATATGGATGTGCCCATTCATCACTAGAAAGATCCGCTTGTGTGTGAGGTGCATTGACTAGTGGGTTGTCTTCCAACGGCCATTCACCCGACTTCACTTTATTCATTTCTTCACGAATGGCGATCATCGCGTCACAGAAGCGATCAAGCTCTGCTAGGTCTTCTGACTCCGTTGGCTCTACCATCAATGTACCCGCGACTGGGAATGACATCGTTGGGGCGTGGAAGCCGTAGTCCATTAAACGTTTTGCAATGTCTTCTTCGCTAATACCGGTTTCTTCTTTCAGTGGGCGAATATCAATGATGCATTCGTGCGCTACGCGTCCATTGGTTCCACGGTAAAGCACAGGGTAGTGAGGACGTAATCTTTCCATCACATAGTTAGCATTCAAAATCGCAACTTTGGTGGCTTCAGTTAAACCTTCAGCACCCATCATGGCAATATACGCCCATGAGATCGGTAAAATAGAAGCACTACCGAGATCCGCGGCTGACACTGCGTGATCTTCACCTTCGACACCACCTTCAATATGACCAGGAAGGAAAGGGGCTAGGTGAGCTTTAACACCAATAGGTCCCATGCCAGGGCCGCCGCCGCCGTGAGGAATGCAGAAGGTTTTATGTAGGTTAAGGTGAGAAACATCAGAACCAATGAAACCTGGGTTGGTGAGACCAACCTGCGCGTTCATGTTAGCGCCGTCTAGGTAAACCTGACCGCCAGCAGCATGAACCATTTCACACACTTCTTTCACTTTCTCTTCATAAACGCCGTGCGTAGAAGGGTAAGTGATCATAATGCTTGATAGGTTGTCTCTGTGCTTCTCGATTTTCGCTGCTAGGTCGTCGATGTCGATGTTGCCTTCTTCATCACACTTAACCACAACCACTTTCATTGACACCATAGAAGCTGTCGCAGGGTTAGTACCGTGTGCAGAACTTGGAATTAAGCAGACGTTACGGTGACCTTCGCCGCGGCTTTGGTGGTAGCGTTGAATTGCAATTAGACCTGCGTACTCACCAGATGCGCCAGAGTTTGGTTGCAATGAGAAAGCGTCGTAACCGGTAATTTCACACAGTTTTTCTTTCAGATCTTTTGCCAGTGCGGCATAACCAGCTGCTTGATCTTTCGGAGCAAATGGGTGGATGTCTCCAAATTCTGGCCATGTCACTGGAATCATTTCTGCCGCCGCATTCAGCTTCATGGTGCAACTGCCGAGTGGGATCATACCGTGTGTCAGTGAAAAGTCTTTATTTTCAAGCTGTTTTAGATAACGCATCATTTGTGTTTCGCTGTGATGCGTATTAAAAACAGGATGAGTGAGAAACTCAGAGTGGCGACGGCAACCTTCAGGGATCGCTGCAAATTCGTTAGCCGCAATTTCGGTTGATAAGGCATTAACGGCCTCTTCAACGTTAAAGATTGCAAATAGTGCATCAATATCTGCGATGGTTGTGGTTTCATCTAAGCTGATACCTAACTTACCGTTCAATTTGCGAAGGTTAATATCGGTTTGTTGAGCTTTGATATAAAGCGTTTCAGTATTATCACCCGTGTTGATGGTGATGGTATCAAAAAAGCTGTTGTTAGTGAGTTCATAACCTGTTTTGGTTAGGCCGGCTGCAAGAATTGCTGTCATATGATGGGTACGACGAGCAATAGTACGTAGCCCTTCAGCGCCGTGATACACCGCGTAGAATGACGCCATATTGGCCAGTAGTGCTTGTGCCGTACAGATGTTCGAGGTCGCTTTTTCGCGTCGAATATGCTGTTCACGAGTTTGCATTGCCATGCGCAAAGCTTGGTTGCCTTTTGCATCAATCGAAACACCAATCACGCGGCCTGGCATGGTACGTTTGTGTGCTTCACGTGTTGCCATAAATGCAGCGTGTGGGCCGCCGTAGCCCATTGGCACGCCAAAACGTTGTGCTGAGCCAATCACGACATCAGCGCCCATCTCACCTGCTGGTTTCAATAGTGTGCTTGCCAGTAGGTCTGTAGCAACGGTGACCAGCGTCTTGTTTGCTTGTGCTTTGGCAATGATATCGGTTAAGTCGCGCACTTCTCCGGTGGTATTTGGGTATTGTAGTAGTGCGCCGAACACATCTTGTTCAGGTAGTGAATCGAGATCACCAATTTGTACTTCAAAGCCAATAAATTCAGCGCGCGTTTTCACCACCTCAATGGTTTGAGGGTGAACATCGTTGGCAACAAAAAAGACATTGCTTTTACTTTTGCCTGCACGCTTACAGAGTGTCATGGCTTCTGCTGCCGCAGTTGCTTCGTCGAGCAGTGAGGCGTTGGCAATATCCATGGCCGTTAAATCCATCACCATTTGCTGGTAATTGAGTAGCGATTCTAAACGACCTTGGGAGATTTCTGGTTGGTATGGCGTATAGGCGGTGTACCAACCTGGGTTTTCCAGCACATTGCGTAAAATAACGTTAGGCGTAAATGCGTTGTAGTAGCCTTGACCAATGAACGTACGTTTGACTTGGTTTTGCTTAGCAAATACTTTCATGGCTGTCAGCATGTCTGCTTCACTTTGTGGAGCGGCAAGCGACATTGGTGCTTCTAAACGAATTTGTTTAGGAACGGTTTGCGTAATTAATGCATCAAGGCTTTCGGCATTAATTGTGTTGAGCATTTTTTGTTGATCATCAGCGTTCGGTCCGTTGTGGCGTGCAACAAACTCATTTTGGGTACTCAATTCATTAAGTAGTGTGCTGTGAAGTAATTCAGTCATTTCCTTTACCTTCTCATAAGGTCTGTTGTGACCTTAAAAAAAAGCCACCCATACTGGGCAGCTTTGATTTGTGATGGGCTGTTTAGTCTTCTTCGATAGAGCTTAAGTACTCTTCTGCATCTTTTAGATCGTCAAGTTCAGAAGGGTCAGACATTTTCACTTTTACAATCCAGCCACCTTCATATGGTTCTTCGTTGATCAGTTCAGGGCTATCTCCTAGCTCTTCATTGATTTCAACGATAACACCGGTAATAGGCGCATAAATGTCTGAAGCGGCTTTCACTGATTCGACAAGAGAAAAGCTGTCGCCAGCGTCAATCTCAGCATCCACTTCTGGTAGGTCAACAAACACAACATCGCCAAGCATTTCTTGTGCATGCTCAGAAATACCGATTGTTACTGTGCCGTCACCGTTGTCGCGCACCCATTCGTGGCTTTCTGCAAACTTCAGTGTATTGTCCATTGCTTAATCTCCAAAAAAGTATTGATTTGAAACTTGTGTTTAATTTGAAAGTGTTACTGGTAAAGTGGGAAGCGTTGGCACAACATTTTCACTTGCTTGCGAACCTGTTGTTCCACTTGTGCATTACCTTCTGGACTCTCAACAAGACCATCTAGCACATCGCCAATCCACTGCCCAATGAGTTTGAATTCTTCACGACCAAAACCACGGCTGGTTCCTGCTGGTGTACCTAAACGAATACCCGAAGTAATCATAGGCTTTTCAGTATCAAAGGGAATGCCGTTTTTGTTACATGTGATCCCTGCACGCTCAAGAGCTTGCTCTGCCACGTTACCTTTCAAGCCTTTAGGACGTAGGTCTACGAGCATCAAGTGCGTATCAGTTCCGCCAGTCACAATGTCACAACCGCGAGTTTGCAACACTTCAGCGAGAACTTTTGCGTTGTCGATCACTGAATCGATATAGCTGTTAAATTCAGGTCCCAATGCTTCACCAAAAGCGACTGCTTTAGCGGCGATAACGTGCATTAGTGGACCACCTTGCAGACCTGGAAAAACGGCTGAATTGATTTTTTTGATGATCTCTTCGCTGTTGGTGAGGATCATCCCACCACGTGGGCCGCGCATTGTTTTATGGGTTGTGGTGGTGACAACGTGAGCATGAGGTAATGGGCTAGGGTGTGCACCGGTTGCAACTAAACCTGCAATGTGCGCCATATCGACCATTAAGATGGCATCGACTTCATCGGCAATGTCGCGGAATTTAGCAAAATCGATAACACGAGGAATGGCCGAACCACCTGCAATGATCATTTTAGGTTTATGCTGTTGTGCCAGTGCACGTACGTCTTCGTAATTGATTTCTAGCGTTTCACGATCAACTCCGTATTGAATGGCATTAAACCATTTACCCGACAAAGCAGGTCTAGCACCATGCGTTAAGTGGCCACCTGCATCCAAAGACATGCCCATAATAGTGTCACCCGGCTGGAGCAGTGCAAGTTTTACGGCCCCGTTAGCTTGAGCGCCAGAATGGGGTTGAACGTTTGCGTATTGGCAATTAAAAAGCGATTTAGCGCGTTCGATAGCAATTGTCTCTACGGTATCAACATGTTCACAGCCACCATAGTAACGGCGGCCAGGGTAGCCTTCCGCGTATTTATTGGTAAGGCATGTTCCTTGGGCTTGCATAACCGCTTTTGAAACAATGTTTTCAGAAGCGATAAGCTCAATTTGTTCATTCTGGCGTGTGTATTCGGCTTGAATACCGGCAAAAACGGCATCATCGGTTGCCGCTAAGTTGGTTGAGAAGAAACTCTCAAGGCTGTGATTTTGGTAAGTTTTATTCGTGTTTGCATTCATGGTAGATGACCTTCCAATAATCCAACGAATAGTTATTGTATTCGTTGTTCCTTTTTGATGGCTGCTTTACTCAACGGCTGTGTAGGGTGGTGAGAAAACAGGGTGTTTAGTTATCCCTAAACTCTTATTACGTTCCCCAATTATTCGGGGTAAAAACCACTCAAATATTGTTAAGTCCTTCACGATAGCGAGCGGTAAATAGCATCTCTTCATCTAACAAGTCAGTAACATACTCTCTGAGTTATGAACAATCAATGAAAAATTTCCTATAGGAAACTCGGTTTCTTATTTTGTTAGCGAGAGCACGCTTTATTTTGATGTAGTCCTTTAACCGGATGGCTGCTTCATGCCAC
This sequence comes from Vibrio aestuarianus, assembly GCF_028858425.1. Taxonomy (NCBI): domain Bacteria; kingdom Pseudomonadati; phylum Pseudomonadota; class Gammaproteobacteria; order Vibrionales; family Vibrionaceae; genus Vibrio; species Vibrio aestuarianus. The sequence continues at coordinate 546,654 of NZ_JAKNYQ010000002.1, forward strand.
AATGATTTTCGTGATCAGGAAGAAATGATAATCGAGGGAAAGCATGTCTGAAGACATTTATGATGAGTACCCATCACTCACACTTGCCAAAGAAAACGGTGAGCAAACCATAGAGCCATTAAAGCTTGGTCAGCGAATCAAAGACATTCGCGCCAAACTGGGTATTACCTTAGAAGAGGCTAGCCAGCGCACCGGGCTTGCCCGTTCAACATTAAGCAAGATCGAAAACGAACAGATATCACCAACCTTTCAAGCGATGCAAAAACTTGCGCATGGTTTGCAAATAGACATGCCTCAACTCTTTGAACCACCTAAGAAAATCCTTGCTACAGGGCGGAGGGATATTTCTCGTTGCGGTGAAGGTAAGCCTCATCCTACGCCCACTTACGAACATGAATTGTTGGCAACGCAGCTTTCGAATAAAAAGATGATGCCGTTCAAAAGTCGAGTGCGAGCAAGAGCATTTGAAGAATACAGTGACTGGGTTCGACACGACGGTGAGGAGTTTTTACTCATTCTCTCTGGCGACGTTTTATTTTACAGTGAATTTTATGAACCAGTGCGTTTAGCCGAAGGTGACAGTGTTTATTATGATGCCAACATGGGGCACATGTTGGTCTCTATCAGTGACGATGATGCGCTAATTTTGTGGGTAACAGCTAAATAACTAAGAAAAGATTAAGTTTCCTATAATAAAGGCAAACGGTTGCTTTTGCGCTCATCTGCTAAAAAAGGCGTTTCGTGGAGCAACTATTGCTCAATGAAGCGCCTTTCTTTTTTCTTATAAATTGTGATTAAGTTGTTAATTTTGCCAATTGGCCCAGTTTTGAACTTGTGAATCCCATCAATCGAGCGCATTCTTGTTCACTATTGGAAACAGAGTTTCTTTCATGTGGAGCAGTTTGCCTTGATGAGGCGTAAAACTCCCCGCAGGGTCGGCTGAAATGGAGACAAAAATGACTCAAGATAATGCAAATCAAACATTACTTACTACACCGTTACATGCTCTGCACAATGAAGTCGGCGCAAAAATGGTGCCATTTGCTGGCTATGATATGCCTGTGCAATATCCGCTTGGTGTTAAAAAAGAGCATTTGCATACGCGTGAAGCGGCTGGTTTGTTTGATGTCTCTCATATGGGCCAGTTGCGTTTACGTGGTGCTGATTCAGCAAAAGCCTTAGAAGCATTGGTACCGGTTGATATTATTGACCTGCCAGCGGGCAAGCAGCGTTATGCTTTTTTTACTAATGAACAAGGCGGGATCATGGATGACTTGATGGTGGCTAATTTAGGCGACCATCTGTTTGTTGTGGTGAATGCCGCCTGTAAAGAGCAAGACATTGCTCATTTACAAGCTAATTTACCTCAAGGTGTAGAACTGGAAATTATTGAAGATCGTGCTCTTTTAGCGCTTCAAGGTCCGAAAGCGGCTGAAGTGTTAGCACGTATTCAGCCGCAAGTTGCCTCTATGCTATTTATGGATGTGAAAATTTTGGATTTAGACGGTGTTGAATGCATTGTTAGCCGTAGTGGTTATACCGGTGAAGATGGCTACGAGATCTCTGTTCCAGCTGAGCAAGCGCAGCGTCTTGCTCGTCAATTAACGGCTTATGACGAAGTTGAGTGGATCGGCCTTGGTGCACGTGATTCACTACGCCTTGAATGTGGTCTCTGCCTTTACGGGCATGATCTCGACACAACCACCACACCTGTTGAGGCAAGCTTATTGTGGGGTATCAGTAAAGTTCGCCGCGCCGATGGTGAACGCGCTGGTGGCTTCCCTGGGGCTGATATCATATTAAAGCAGATTGAAACTAAAGATGTTTCGCGTAAACGCGTTGGGTTAATCGGTCTAACCAAAGCCCCTGTACGTGAAGGTGCAGAGCTATTTGACGCTGATAACAATAAAATCGGTATTGTGACCAGCGGTACTGCTGGCCCAACGGCGGGTAAACCTGTTTCAATGGCTTATTTGCGCGCTGATTTAGCAGCAATTGGTACGCAGGTATTTGCTCAAGTACGTGGTAAAATGCTGCCAATGGCCGTAGAAAAAATGCCGTTTGTTCCACAGCGTTATTACCGAGGTTAACGCATACAGAATTTAAATAGTCGCGTAATAAAAATCTGTGCTATTTATGGAATCTTAAGTACTATCTAAATTCTTAATGATAAGGAATGACATTATGAATAAGTGGGTAGTACTTTTTTCTTCACTCGCCGTTTCGAGCAATGTTTGCGCTGTTGATGTAAAGCCTTATATCGTTAATGGCTCGTATGCAGATGTGACAACCTTTCCATCCATGGCAAGTCTGTTTTTTGATCAAATTGATTATACTCAGGTTTATGGAATCGCTAGTTACTGTGGCGCTTCATTACTGAGCAATCAATATGTATTAACGGCTGCACATTGTATTTACGGCAATGAGAAAGCCCAGCTTTTTACATCCGTCGTGCCACAACTGCAAGATGAACGTGATTTCCCCAATAATATATTGGAAAAAGGCAAAGTCGCTGCGATTTATTATCCGTCAACGTATAACAATACGACGCTATTAGATGATATTGCGATTCTAAAACTGGAAACACCACTGACAACCGTTTCATCTGTTAACTATTTAAAACGCCCTGATGCTGGCGCTGATGCAACTTACCGCTCATCTAGTGAACAATTTGTCGCGGTAGGGCACGGCGATACTTCTTCTAATGTTGATAATAATACATTACTGCTACAAACCAGCTTAACCTTTGTACCGAATAATTTGTGTAATTATGAATCGACCACTGCCACCAATTTATGCATGCAAGGTGTGATCAGTGGTTTGACTGGTCTTGAAAACGCCACTTGCCAAGGTGATTCAGGTGGTCCTTTATTTTGGTCACATGGCAGCGAATACATCCAAGTTGGACTAACCAGTTTTGGTCCTGCGACTCGATGTGGTGACCCATCATCTTCGATTGGCGCGACATCGGTGTTTACTGAAATTCATGATTATGCTGATTGGATTGATAGTGTGATGAATGGTAGTGAATCACCGAAGTTCGTTGCTACTGAAGCCAAACGACAAGCTTATTTAAATCCACCAAGTTCAGATTCTGGTGGTGGATCTTTAGGTTGGTGGTCATTGCTGTTGGTGTTCAGCACATTATTGCGTCGACGTTGGTTTTAGATATTGTTTGAACCAGAGAAGATAGAATAATAGTCTCTATTTTTTTTGAGCGGCCTAGGCCGCTTTATTTATATGTTTAATTCATCAATTATTAGTTGTTGATGCAAAATAACTATGTTTTATTTGCGGTGTAGTGGCGACTTATTGCGAGTGATTTTGGATATTTGAACAAATTCGAGTGCTTAATTAGCAAGCTATTCTAGAGTTGTTTTACATGAGAATTTAAGTCCATATTTAATTTTTTTATGGATTTTTCCAATGAAACAATAAATTAAGGAAAGAATAGCGATGAACCTACCAAAGAGAAAAGTGACATCGAGAGTGTTTACTCTTAGCACTTTGACCGCCTCTTGTTTAATGGCCTTCAATAGCTACGCAGCGATTGATTGCGACCTCATTGCGGCGTGGGATGCCAGTACGATATACACCGGTGGCAAGCAAGTTCAACACCAAGGTGTGGCCTACCAAGCAAATTACTGGACACAAGGTAATGATCCAGCCAATTTTTCGGGGGACTATGCGCAATGGAAAGTGCTAGGTAGTTGTGCAACTTCCGGTGGTGATGTCAATAAATTACCAACGACCAACTTAACCTCTCCACTAGCTAGCGATATAGTGACTAACGGTGATGTCGTTTTACTTAGCGCTGATGCAACTGACAGTGATGGTAGCATTGCGCACGTTGAATTTTCTGTTGATGGGGCGATAGTTGCTATCGTAACTTCGGCACCTTACCGCACGTCTTGGACAGCCATCGCTGGATCTCATGAGGTCAGCGTGATCGCCGTAGATGATAAAGGGGAGGCGAGCGCGAAAAGTGCGGTGACACTAACGGTGGAAGAATCACAACTACCGGGTAATCAACCGCCAAGCGTTGATATGATCATTTCAGCAACGTCAGTTGATGTTGGGGGCGCTGTTACTTTAACTGCAACGGCTGCTGACATTGATGGTAGCGTTGATAAAGTTGATTTCTTTGTTGCAGGGACTCTAGTCGGTAGCGCAGCAACAGCGCCTTATTCGTTAGATTACGTTACAACTAAAGCGGGAAGCTTGGCAGTATTTGCCCGCGCTACAGATAATTTAGGCGCAACCACGGATTCAAATTCAACCACACTCACGGTCAAAGGTGCACCAACAGCCAGCAATTGTCGCCCTGATGGGTTATATCAAACTGAAGGGGTCAATGTTCCTTATTGCTCTGTCTACGACGAAGAGGGTAGAGAAAAAATGGGCGCTGATCACCCTCGTCGTGTGATTGGCTATTTCACCAGTTGGCGCGCTGGTGATAATGAGCAAACCTCTTACTTGGTGAAAGATATCCCATGGGAGCAACTGACCCACATTAATTATGCGTTTGTTAGCATTGGCTCGGATGGCAAAGTGAATGTTGGTGATGTGAATGACCCCAATAATGCCGCGGTGGGTAAAGAATGGCCTGGCGTTGAAATTGACCCAAGTTTAGGTTTCAAAGGACACTTTGGGGCGTTAGCGACCGCCAAAAAGAAACACGATGTGAAAACACTGATTTCAATTGGCGGCTGGGCTGAAACTGGTGGTCATTTCGATACGGATGGTAGTCGTATTGCGGATGGTGGTTTCTATGCTATGACAACTAATGCAGACGGTTCTATCAACCATGCAGGTATTGAAAAGTTTGCCACTTCGGCTGTTGAGATGATCCGCAAATATCAATTTGATGGCGTAGACATCGATTACGAATACCCAACTTCAATGGCTGGCGCAGGTAATCCTGACGATAAAGCGATAATGGAACCTCGCCGAGCCTATTTGTGGGCGTCCTACCAAGAGTTGATGAAAGTATTACGTCAAAAATTAGATGAAGCTTCAGCGTTAGATGATCACCATTATATGTTAACCATTGCAGCGCCTTCTTCTGGTTACCTATTACGTGGTATGGAAACCTTTGATGTAACTAAATATTTAGATTACGTGAACATCATGTCTTACGACTTACATGGTGCGTGGAATGATCACGTAGGCCATAACGCTGCACTGTATGACACAGGTAAAGACTCTGAACTGACGCAGTGGAACGTTTACGGTACGGCTCAGTATGGTGGTATTGGTTATCTGAATACTGATTGGGCTTATCACTATTTCCGCGGTTCAATGCCAGCTGGTCGTATTAATATTGGTGTTCCTTATTATACCCGAGGTTGGCAAGGCGTGACGGGCGGGGATAATGGTCTTTGGGGACGTGCGGCATTACCAAATCAAGCAGAGTGTGCACCAGGTACCGGTGAAGGTGAGAAAAACAACTGCGGACACGGAGCGGTTGGTATTGACAATATGTGGCATGACACAGACCCGAAAGGTAATGAAATGGGCGCAGGTTCGAACCCGATGTGGCATGCAAAAAACCTAGAAAAAGGAATTTGGGGTTCTTATGCTGAAGCTTACAAGCTTGACCCAGTTAACGACCCTGATGATAAATTTGTTGGTTCTTATGCGCGTCACTATGACAGTGTTGCCATTGCTCCTTGGTTGTGGAATGCAGAAAAAGGTGTGTTCTTGTCAACGGAGGATAAAGAATCGATTAACGTTAAGGCCGATTACGTTATTGACAAAGAGATTGGCGGTATTATGTTCTGGGAGTTGGCGGGAGATTATAGCTGTTACATGCTTGATGCTAACGGTAATAGAACCAGTATCGATACAACGGAGCAAGCGTGTACCTCGGGCAATGGTGAATATCATATGGGTAATACCATGACCAAAGCCATTTATGAGAAGTTTAAGTCAGCAACACCATATGGAAATCAATTGGCGACCACGGCTATTGCCAACGAAAGCGTTGATATCACGGTTGCGATTGGTGGGTTTAAAGTTGGCGATCAAAATTATCCCATTAATCCTAAAATCACCTTCACCAATAATACCGGACAAGAGATACCTGGTGGCACTGAATTCCAATTTGATATCCCGGTTTCTGCTCCTGATAATGCTAAAGACCAATCTGGTGGTGGTTTGAAAGTAATAGCGTCAGGGCATACTCGTGCCAATAACATTGGTGGTTTAGATGGAACTATGCACCGTGTAGCGTTTAGTTTACCAAATTGGAAATCGTTGCCTGCCGGTGGCGTATACGAGCTTGATATGGTGTATTACTTGCCAATCTCTGGCCCTGCAAATTACAGCGTGAATATTAGCGGTGTTGATTACGCCTTTAAATTTGAACAACCGGATTTACCTGTCGCTGATCTTTCTTCAGGTGGAACTGGTGGCGAAACGGGAGGAGAGACTGGTGGTGGCAGTACTGATCCTAGCAATGTCATCGAATGGATTCCAGGTTCAACGCAAGTGAAGTCGGGAGATGTGGTCATTTATGACGGCAAATGTTTTATTGCGAAAAACAACCCAGGAGTATGGGAGTCACCAACGCAATCAAACTGGTTCTGGGATGAAACAACCTGCCCTTAAATTTTATGATATAGAGTAAAGTAATAATAAAGCCTTAGTATTTGCTAAGGCTTTGCTTTTTAGTTGGTTTTGTCAGAACTGATAACTTTCCGGTACTACTACGATACCTTTCTCCGAGATATGAAAACGCTGTGCATCTTCTGCGCGGTTCAGTCCTATTTTTGTATTCGGTGGCACTTTTACATGCTTATCAATAATGCAGTTGGTCAGCTCACATCCAGCTCCTACTTGTACATCATCGAATAAAATGCTGTCAACAACAGTCGCACCATCATCAATTATTACATTAGAAGATACAATAGAGTGCTGGACTGAACCGCCAGAGTTGACTACACCGTTGGCAATAATGGAGTTGATAAAAATACCCTCGTTACCGGTGGCAGAAGATACAGTACGAGCGGGGGGGTATTGTGCTTCGTAGGTGCGAATTGCCCAGTTCTTTTGATACAAGTTCATCGGTGGAACGGGTTCAAGTAAATCCATATTGGCATCGTAAAAGGAATCAATTGTGCCTACGTCACGCCAATAGCAGTCTTTCGCCACTCGGCCATGATCCCCACAAAATTCATAGGCATAAACAGAGCCAGTTTCAATTAATTTCGGGATTATGTCTTTACCAAAATCATGGCTAGAGTGTTCTAGTTCAGAGTCATAGTGTAAGGCGCTTTTTAATGTTTCCATGTCGAAGATGTATATCCCCATTGAAACCAAACTGCGATTTGGGTTATTGGGCATTGGCGGAGGATCGCTCGGTTTTTCGAAAAATGAAGTGATCTTGAGTTCTTCATTGACACTCATGACACCGAAAGCCGAAGCTTCATGTCTTGGTACATCCATACAAGCAATGGTCAATGCTGCTCCAGATTTCTTATGCTCCTCTAACATCGCTGCGTAATCCATGCGGTAAATATGGTCACCAGAAAGAACCACAACGTGCTTAGCATCACTACGTGAGAGCAACCACATATTGTGGTATATCGCGTCAGCTGTTCCTTCGTACCATTTCCCTCCTTTACGCATTTGTGGGGGAACCACCGTAATGAATTCGCCAAGTTCTGGGTTGAAGATTGACCAACCATCACGCAAATGCTTTTGTAATGAGTGAGATTTGTATTGGGTGAGAACTAATATTTGGCGTAATCCGGAATGGAGGCAATTAGTGAGTGTGAAATCAATAATTCTATATTTTCCACCAAAGGGTACTGCAGGTTTTGCTCGATCATCGGTGAGGGGGGATAGTCGTGAGCCCATACCACCTGCTAACACGACTGTTAATGTGTCTTGCATCTTATTTCTCCCTAAATATGTGCAATTCATATTCCATCATAGAGAGTAGTACAATTTTCGAGCCACAATGGAAAGCGAGTCTAAACAATAGGTTAAAAATCTAATAACGTATTATTGCACAAAATTAGAGCAATGTTTTTTTTAGGCGCACTATTTTGAGGTGCGCTGAGTATGCTAAGCGAATTGATCCATTTCAATGCTTGCTAAAACGGATACGAGGTTACGCCCTGACGTTTTCGACTCATATAAAGCAATGTCTGCTCGTTTATACACATCTTCGGGTTTCTCGGTAATGTCTGTCACCCCGACGCTGATTGACACATCTCTTTTATGGTTTAAGTGAACGGCAACGCGCAAACGATGCATGACCAATTCAGCTTCTGTGAGAAGCGTATGCGGCATAATAATGGCAAATTCTTCTCCGCCGATTCGAGCAAGAAAATCGGTTTCTCTTAAATATTCTTTCAGTTGCCAAGCAACGGAACGTATGATTTTATCGCCTTCAGCATGCCCGAGCTTGTCATTGATTCTTTTGAAGTGATCGATATCGATAATAGCGAGGCATGACTGCTCACAATTGGGATAACGTTTGACGCGCATGCATTCCGAACGAATTTTTTGGTCGAATTTTCGGCGATTCCAAATGTTGGTTAATGAATCTTTTTCACTAAGCTCGCGCAGTCTATCTTCTAACTCTTTGCGATGGCTGATATCGACAAACGAGGCAACGTAAAATTGAATAATGCCAAGCGTATCTCGAATAGTTTGAATCCGAAGGATTTCCGTTTGCAAAGAACCATCTTTACGTTTGTTAACGACTTCGCCTTCCCATATTCCTTCATCTTGAAGAACTTTCCACATATTCATGTAGAACTCTTGGTTGTGTCTACCAGAAGAAAAAACGGAAGGTTGTTTTCCTCTTACCTCTGCTAATGTATAGCCACTAATTCGTGTAAATTCGTGGTTAACTTTAATGATTCGGTTATTGCGATCAGTAATGACCACAGCTGACATACCATTCATCGCTGCTCTAGCTAATTTACTTTCAATACTGTTTTTATCGTGGTGCGCATTCCAACGAACACACAAGCCAGAGATAAACATCACCAATAGTGCCACAACGATCGATTGGAACCGTATTGTCATGTGTTGTTCATTAACTAACTGGTTTATGGTTTGTACGTCTAATGTACGGAGTAAATAGAGAGAATCCATGCCGGGAAATACACTTTGCAGTGGAACTGAAATAAAGCTGTATCCAGTACCGTTATCGGTGATGTTGCCGGAATGGTAAAGTTGCATTGTCCGCCATAATTTCGGTGCTAGTTCACTTATATTGGTGGAATGAAAATCGACAGAATCATCACTTAATAGCAGCGTTGGATCTTCTGTGTGTATATAAGTACCATCTCGCGCAATAATGTCAGGACGCACTAATGTATCGAAATTATAAGCCAGTCTTTTATAAAGATGTTCAATACTTAAATTGGCAGTGAAATAGCCTTGCCTTTTGCCATCAAAATCAATGGGCGCAATAATTCTAAAGACAAGCTGCTTGGGAGAGACTAATTGACTATTCTCCATCTTTTGGCTAATGCCAAATACACTGATTTGATTTGGCGGCAGACTTTGCGCATATTGGAAATAGTCACGATGTGATTTGTTTTGTAGGCGGTCATGGGGTACAACTTCGGTAACATTGTTTTGCTGATTGACTCGAACCAGCTCGTTACCTGATGCATCAAAAAGCCTTAAGCATGAGTATAGATTTTGTACTCTAGTGGTGAGCACCCAGAGATCTTGCAAGGCTTCAATATTGAGTTCTGTTGGATCACGCAATGCATTGTATAGCATGCCATTGGTAGAAAGGACTTCAGTCGATTTATAAACGTCGCTGATCGCAGCAAGTAATTCGTGCTTATGGTATTCCAATTGGGAATGGTTTTTTTGTTCGATCAGCTGCAAAGTCTGTTGTTGGGTTTTGTCGAATTCATGCACAAAGTAAAGCAGAGGCACAATCCCTAATACCGCACAGACAAGTAACCATTGGGCTAAATATTTATATAATGAACGAAACATAATGGCACGCATAAGTTATTGAGTGCATAGTATAGCGTTGCTATTTGAGATGTCGCTTCCATATTTCTCAGTTCGTGGAGTAGGTCAAATTTGGCGGCCAGTAATTGACAGTAAAATGAGTGAGCTTGAAGCAATAAAAAACTAGCGCACCAAATATAAAGTGCACCAGTTTGGATTTAAAATTGGAAACGGACACTCATGGTGATTTGAGGGCCATAAACGCCATTGTTTTTGGTTTCTGCACTGAGTGATAATTGTTCGGTAGAATGGAAACGTACACCCGCACCAAATACGGAACGTTCATCATTCTTCCCAAGTTTAAAACTAGCTTCGAGTTGGTTTGATAACCAGATACGACTGCCAATATTAAATTCCATTTGGGTTCCGCTATCTCCACCTTCTTCATCGGTTTGTTTTATATGGTGAACAAGCAACTGTCCGAAGACATCGGCAAATTGATTGATTGGGCCATTAAAACCGATACCACCTGCGGCATCCCAATCGCCGTCAAACCGAGAATCATAACGAGCGATAATGTGTGTATTTTCAGTCAATAAGGTACTGAATTCGACGCCAGAAGATTCAGGGTTTACTGCGGTTCTTACTTCAAAAAAGTTGTAACTAAAATTATTTGCTTGCGCTGAAAAAGAAAGAACAGATGCTAACCCGACTAGGCTCAGTAAGTACGCTTTTGTATACATGTACGCTTCGTCCTGAATGATGTAAAACAAAGGAATTAAGATACAGCAATGGCCTGCAAATTACAGGCCATTTTGTTAAAAATTAGCACCTTATTGTTATTTATCAAACACGAGAAGCGGTGAATCTAAGAGGTTCTAGAGTATTTGCACTTTATCAACTTCGATTTCAGGGGTACGACCGCCTTCATACTCACCAAACAGACGCACTTTTGTTTTCGCATTGATGGGAGCTGCCAAGTGAATATCATCATCCAATTCGACTTGAATCTCTCCTTTGCCATCACTGAAGATAAACTTGTCGTGCCGAATTTGACGAATTAACTGCCCTTCAACCACAACGTGTTTTTCGGTAAACATGCTGGTGTCTTGAAGTAATGATTCTACTGAAGTTAATTCAATGGGCCCACTGTAGTTAATGGCGGTGTTATTTTGGTTTTTATGGTGACCACCTGCGAAAGCAAAAATGGGAGCAATCATCATCGAAGCGGCTAAAGCTAGAGTTGTACGTTTCATTATCAATTCCTTTATCGGTTTACTGTTTTGATGATGTGATTAGAACATGTTGATTTTGAATGAGAACTGAGGGCGGTATTAATATTCCATTCATATTATTGAGTGCAGTGTGACTGTGAAGGTATGATTGATACCAAATTTATTGATTAGAGCTCGTATGGAATCGACATTAAAGTCTTTAATGGTTCAAGGCACAACGTCAGATGCTGGTAAAAGTGTGTTGGTGGCAGGTTTGTGCCGTGTATTGTTACGTAAAGGGGTAAAGGTTGCCCCATTCAAGCCACAAAACATGGCATTAAACAGCGCCGTAACGCCTGACGGTGGTGAAATCGGTCGAGCTCAAGCGGTTCAAGCCCAAGCATGCGGAATTGAGCCTTCGGTACATATGAATCCTGTGCTGCTTAAGCCTAACTCGGATACTGGTGCACAAGTCATTTTGCAAGGTCGAGCTCTATCTAATATGGAGGCGACCAGCTACCACGATTATAAAAAAGTGGCTATGGACACCGTTTTAGATTCTTTTGCACGGCTACGTCATGAGTACCAAAGTGTCATGATTGAAGGTGCAGGTAGCCCGGCAGAAATTAATCTACGCGAAAATGACATTGCGAATATGGGGTTTGCAGAAGCTGCTGATGTGCCGGTGATTATTGTTGCTGATATTGATAGAGGTGGCGTCTTTGCCCATCTATACGGCACATTGGCTCTTTTATCTGAATCGGAACAAAACCGCGTACAAGGTTTTGTGATTAACCGCTTTCGTGGCGACCTTGCCTTACTCCAATCAGGCCTGGATTGGCTCGAAGAAAAAACAGGTAAACCGGTCATTGGCGTGTTGCCATATTTGCACGGGTTTGACTTAGAAGCTGAAGATGCAATCACCAATAGCCAAGTCTTAAATGAGGATGTAAAACTGCGTGTGGTGGTGCCTGTCTTCACTCGCATCAGTAACCATACCGATTTTGATGCGCTGCGTTTAAACTCAGATATTGATTTACGCTATGTCGGAAAAGGGGAGCGACTAGACAAGGCGGATTTGATCATCCTGCCGGGAAGTAAGTCGGTGCGCGCGGATCTTGATTACCTTCGTACACAAGGTTGGGATGTTGATATAAAGCGTCATTTAAGGTTTGGCGGCAAAGTACTAGGTATTTGTGGCGGCTATCAAATGCTTGGCCATACGATTAGTGACCCATTCGGTGTTGAAGGTCTACCAGGAGAAAGTAAAGCGCTCGGGTTATTAGATATGACCACGGAATTGACCGCTGAAAAGCAGCTCACCAATGTGCAAGGTGAACTAATTTTGCCGCAAGGAAAAGCACAGGTGTCGGGTTATGAAATCCACGTTGGACGCTCCACTCCTATTGCTGCGCCTTCGTCAGCCATCATAAACTTGAGTTCAGGAAAAACCGATGGTTTGCACAGTGACTGCCAGCAAGTGATGGGCACTTATTTACATGGTATTTTCGATAGTTTTGACGCCACAGATCTGATTTGTCGCTGGGCGGGGGCACGAAGTATCCAGTATTATGATCATGTTGCACAAAAAGAGCAGGCGATTGACCGTATTGCAGATGCAATTGAAGAGCATTTAGATTTAGCACTATTGTGGCCAGATTTGTGAATGTAATCAGATAAATAGGCACACTAAAATGAGAAAAATAATCGCGTTAGCGGCGGCACTTTTTTGCTGCGCCAATGTACTAGCGCAAGAAAAAATCACGATTTACGCTGCTTCGTCGATGACTAATGCTGTGAATGAACTGATTGACTCTTATCAAATGCAATCGGATGTAGAATTAGTTCCTGTTTATGCTGGTTCTGCGGCATTGGCGCGTCAAATTGAACAAGGTGCTCCCGCTGATATTTTTATCTCAGCTAACGATAAATGGGTGACACATTTGATTAAAAAGAACGTGATTGATCACCGTGATGTGTCTTTACTGGCGGGGAACCAGTTGGTGTTGATCGCGTCCAATTCATCGCCACTGAGTACATTGGCTGCTCATGATGTCAATGCTTGGTTGGGCGCGCTTGACGGCTCTCGCTTGGCTGTGGGTAACGTAATGTCGGTTCCTGCAGGCATGTATGCTAAAGAAGCGTTAACCGAGTTGAATGTCTGGTCGGCATTGTCGTCAAAGTTAGCCCAAACCAATAATGTGCGACTCGTTCTTGCTCTAGTGGAACGGCAAGAAGCTGATTTAGGAATCGTTTATAAAACCGATGCACTAATGAGTAACAAAGTAAAAGTGATTCATGAATTTGCCCCACAATTGCACAGCGCTATTCATTATCCTCTAGTCAGAATCACCAACAAAGAGGGCGTCGATATGCTTGTACGGTATCTGCAAAGCGATGAAGTAAAACAAATACTGCAAAAGCATGGCTTTCGCGTAGCGATAGGAAATGAAAAGTTTGCTCTCTGAATATGAATGGCTCGCCTTACAATTAAGCTTAAAAGTGGCGCTTTACAGCGTGGTTTGGTTATTGCCTCTGGGTTTATTGTTGGCGTGGATACTCGCGAGAAAGCAATTCTGGGGTAGAAGTGCGCTAGACAGCTTAGTTCATTTACCACTAGTTTTACCGCCTGTCGTCATTGGCTATTTATTGCTGATGAGCATGGGGAAGCAAGGAGTTATCGGGCAATGGCTCGATAAATGGTTTGGTATTAGCTTTAGTTTTAGTTGGCGAGGAGCTGTATTGGCTTGTGTTGTGGTCGCATTGCCGTTAATGGTTAGAGCAATTCGACTCAGTTTAGAAAGTGTTGACCCTAAATTAGAGCAAGCGGCACGAACGCTTGGCGCCTCACCGTTTAAAGTTTTTGTCACCATTACTTTACCATTGACGTTACCGGGAATAATAACGGGTACCATGCTCTCTTTTGCCCGTAGTTTAGGGGAATTTGGTGCCACTATTAGCTTCGTTTCTAATATTCCTGGTGAGACACAAACCCTACCATTGGCTATGTATAACTTTCTAGAAACTCCAGGAGCAGAAATGGAAGCGGCGAGATTGTGCATGATATCGATAGCGATCGCTTTAGCATCTTTGTCTGTTTCAGAGTGGATTAGTCGCAAAATGAAACTGCGTTTGGGAGCACCATAGTGAGTCAACTAAAGATTCGATTTAACAAGTGCTTAGGTGAAATTCAGTTAAATGTTGACCTCATCCTTCCCGGGTCAGGAATTTGCGCTATTTTTGGCCGTTCAGGAGCCGGTAAAACATCGTTAATCAATGCCATCAGTGGCTTGGTTGAACCAGATGATGGTGAAATTGAGATCAATGGACACTTAGTTTATAGCAGTAATAAGAGCATTAACCTTCCCGTTGAACAGCGTAAAATTGGTTATGTGTTCCAAGAGGCGCGTTTGTTTCCACACTATAGCGTCAAAGGTAACTTAAACTATGGCGTCAAAGTGAATGATGCTGGCTATTTCGCCGTTATCACCAAACTGTTGGCATTAGACAATTTGCTTGAGCGTTACCCGCATGATCTCTCCGGGGGAGAAAAACAACGCGTGGCAATAGGCCGTGCATTGCTATCTAAGCCGGATGTGTTGCTGATGGATGAGCCACTGGCCTCGCTTGATCTTCCGCGTAAAAGAGAGGTGATGCCGTTCTTGGAAGAGTTGGCGCAAAAAGTAAAACTGCCCATTCTTTATGTCACCCATAGTATGAATGAAATTTTACGTTTGGCGGATCACCTGGTAGTTATTGAACAAGGTAAGGTGGTGACAAGTGGGGATATTGAACAAGTGTGGTCATCAAGTCACATGCGGCCATGGCAATCATTCTCTGAACAAAGTAGTTTGTTTTCCGCGTATATTTGCCAGCAAAATCAGCACTATGCACTCACACAAGTTGAATTGGCTGACACGGTTAATCTGTGGGTTCAGCATGTTGAAGGCGAAATTGGTTCCTCAGTTCGGCTGCAAATACGTGCCAATGATGTTTCAGTAACGCTTGATAAGCCCAGTCGTTCTTCTATTCGTAATATTCTATCTGCGAAGGTGAGTCAAATTGAAAAGCAGCAACAAGGTGCTAGTAAAAAAAGTATCGCAATACAACTAGAGTTGGCCGAACAATGCTATTTATGGGCCACAATAACGGAGTGGGCACTCGATGAACTGCAACTGGAAATTGGAACTGATGTTTTTGTGCAAATTAAGGGGGTGAGTGTATCTCAACGCGATATTGTCTTTACTCACTAAGTGTAATCTCACATAGATGTCCTTACCTACAGGACAAAGTAAAAAGCCGTCAATATGAATGACGGCTTTGGTTCATTGAATTAAACTTCAAGTACTTATTTTGCAAATACTTCTTTAAAGTCACGCTTTAGGATTGGATCTCGGCGTGCTTTCTTGATCTGCTTAACCATGTCTTTAACGCAGTTGTGCAGCACTTGGTCAAGAAGTTGCGTGCGGTATTCTTCTTTGTCCTGGTCACTCATCTCTTTTGGTAAGTTCAGTGTTGGAAATTCTTCCATCACATTAACACCAGCAAAAGCTTGGCTGACAGAAATTAACGCATGGAATTGTTCAAAATTATCCAATACGTTTTGGGCACTGGCAGGTAGAGAATTCCAAGATTCACGTACTGCTTCTTCAGATACTTCATGTATAGACGTCACCATGTAGTACATCGCTTCTGGTACTTGGTCAAATTCGATTACTTGACGCAGTTCTGGTGAAATGGTTTCTAAGTCCACTACAGGTTGCTCGGTTTGGGTTACTTCAGACATGAAGGTATCTCTTTAGGGTAAAATGACATGCTAAAAATTTATGGCGAAAAGTCAATATTGTGCGCAAAATTAATCGATAAAAGCAGATAAATCTGTGTTATACGTAGGCATATAGATGAAAACAGGTGGAGTTGTGATGAAAAGTTCGGGTTCTTCAATGAGGATCTTGCTGGTTGATGATGTGCAACTCGATAGAATGCAGCTCGCTATTCGTCTTAAGCAACTTGGTCATTGCGTCGAAGCTGTGAGTAGTGGTCAAGAGGCTTTGGATATCTATTCTCAATTTGATCCCGAGTTAGTGTTGCTTGATATCTCAATGCCAGAGATGGATGGTTTTGAAGTCTCGCAAAAAATTCGCAAGCAATATCATGAATGGGTGCCAATCATTTTCCTTAGTGGCCATGATGAGCCGTCGATAATCGCCAAAGCTATCGACGTTGGTGGCGATGATTACCTCATCAAACCGGTGGATAAATTGGTGCTCAATTCTAAATTGATCGCTATGCAGCGTATAGCAAATATGCGACGAGAATTGAAGCATGCGACAGTGAAACTCGAAGAGCTCAACAAAGTATTGCAACAGCAAGCAAATGAGGATGGGCTAACTCAAGTTTTTAACCGACGTTTTATGGATGACAAGCTTAAAGAGATGATTAGCCTACATGGTCGATACCACTTTCCTATCACGATGATTTTGTTAGATGTTGACCATTTTAAACCGTTTAACGATAACTATGGTCACATTGAGGGTGATAAGTGCCTTATTACCCTAGCACAAATGGTGAATGAGTTATTTTCCCGTACCGGTGAATATGTGGGGCGCTATGGCGGTGAAGAGTTTGTGGTATTAATTGGTCATGCAGACATTGAGCAGGCCCAAATTGCCGCTCAGCGTATTCAACAGGAAATTGAAAATATCCATTATCCTCACGCTTATAGTCAAACAACAGATCATGTCACGGTTTCACAGGGTGTTATAACGTTCATCCCGAAGGGAAATGAATCAATTGTATCGATTTATTGCTTAGCCGATGAAGCTTTATACCAAGCTAAACATCAAGGAAGAAACCGCTTTATCGTCGCTGATGTTACCGACAAATTGCTAAGTCTATCGGCAACGTAATCTTTACCCACCGATGGGCTCTATTCTTGAATGACAAATGGTGCACAGCAGTGTTCTTGAACATTAAACAGAGTTAATTAGGTTTTATGTCATTTAGACCAATAGCAACGCGAAAACAGTTTTTTCCTGATTTTTTCGCTTGATACAGCGCTTCATCTGCACGACGAAAAGTAGTGGTTTTTAGCGCCTCTTGATGAAGTGCTATTCCGCTGCTTACTGTAACTGAGCGTCTAATACCGAAGTTGTGCTGTGCAATAGATTGGTGAAGTTTTTGAATATGATGCTCTACCGTCTTGTAGTCAGTGATGGTGAAGGCAATTAAAAACTCTTCTCCACCCCAACGGCCTACTTGAGCAACGTCTTTAATATTCTCCTCCAGTAAACGAGCCGTTTTCACCAATACTTGATCTCCAATATCGTGCCCGCATTGATCATTAATCCATTTAAAATCATCAATATCGACAATCGCAATCCACTGAATATGCTGCTTTTGCAGCAATGCTTCCATATGGCGACGGTTAAATAATTGGGTCAACACGTCGGTATGAGAGAGGATATATAATTGACGATTAGACTCTTCTAACTGTGCCATGGTCTGTTTTCGACCAGAATCGTAGAAATAAGCAATTGAAAATAGGAATAAATAGATAATCGTTAAATGAATAAAACTGATGGTATCAAATGAAACAGGGAGCCAGTGATGCATCTCGGTCAGGCAAATGTAGGCAACAATAACAAAATTAACGAGACTGAATACTGAACCAATTTTGTAGCCAAGAACAAAAATCGCCACAATGGGTGTTAAAAAAGAGAAAGCCAAAGCAAATTCACTGTGGCCTGTGCCAACAATGAATAACAGACTTATCGTCGTCATCACCGAGACCATAATGGTTGCAGCAATTTTAGAATTTCGACTCTGCCATAAGAAAAAATAGCTTAGAAAGCACAAGCCTATTCCTATCGATTGAATGATGGCTAACAATTGGTTTGGCACAATAATCGTATTGTAGTAAACAAAAAAAGCCAAGATCGATGTTAATACAGTAAGAGAAATAAAAACAAATGAACTTTCTCTAAAGTCTTTATCGGTATGGCTTATTCCAAGCCATTTTTCTAATCCATAACTAAGCACAATGGTTTTCGTCACCTTTATTCATACTGGAGACACTATACCTTAAGGTAAAAGATAAAAACCATAGCCAACGATAAAGCTCATAGCTAGAAAAAGCACCGAGGTCTGCACATTGGCACGGTCATAGGAGTACTCAAGGCGGTCTATGGATACCAGAATGGCAACCAAGCGATCTTCGAGTGCATAGAGGTTGATTCTAATCGAACTAGAAGACACAGTGCTCTTGGGTTTCTAAGCCCAGTCAACTTTGAACAACAAAATATCGCTTAGTTAAGTGTCTAGTATTGCTGGTGCAGTTCAGTCTACAATAGCGCACTTTTTACATACTTCAGGTTATGAATATGAGCGACAATAACGCTAAACCAGCTTTACCAGATCACCTTGCTGGCAACCCTCGCAGTCCATATCATGTGGCAGAGTGCTTTGAGCACCATATTGGTATTCGTCTTAACGGTAAAGAACGTACAGACGTTGAAGAATACTGCATCAGTGAAGGTTGGGTAAAAATCCCTTCACCTAAAGCGAAAGATCGTTTCGGTCAACCAATGTTGATCAAACTGAAAGGTGAAGTGGAAGCTTTCTATAAATAAGTAGAATTTACGGCTATCTATACCCAAACCACTTGGAGTTGCAGGTAGGCGGCAAGTGAGTGAATCCCCATGAGCATAGATAAACTATACGAGTGGGGTGAGCAAACGTAGCCAACACCGCTGCGGCTTCAAGTAGAAAGGGGATATATGCAATACATGGGCTTTTTGTACATCATGTATTGCATTTTTAGAGCGGAAAATATCTGCTATTAATGGAAGTTTGAGCAAAGGTAGCCAGCAAACACCGCAGCCGATTCAAATAGGAAAGGTATAATTTAAGCGCAGCATTTCTTATATTTTTTGCCACTACCACAAATACATGGATCATTACGGTTAGGGGTCTTTTCAAACGTAATCGTTTTGGGTTTATTAAGCAGTGTATCTAGCTCAACGGTATTTTCCTCTCTCCCAGTATCAACAACAATATTGGCAATAATTGAATGTTCAGAGACTAGTTTTTCAATTTCAGCTTTTCGTTCTTCAGTCTTTACTACTACAGAAATCGGAGATTCTTCAGTTCCAGCTTTAATGTCACGGTTTACATTGTAGCCAGAAAGAACATGGTTTTGACGCGTTTCTATACGACCTTTGAAAAATAATTTAGACATTGTTTACTCATTAATATTTAAGGCGATTGGCCTGATATGATGATTATATACAGTCATAGTGAGTACAGATATAAAGCATCGTACAAGATATAAGAAACGCCATTGATCTTTTATGTGGTCAATGGCGTTTTGTTAATGTTTTTAGTTAAATAGGTTACTTAGGCTACCGTCAACATTTTTAATTGATGAGAAAGGTATTCATCATATGTACCTTGAAAATGAACCAGTTGCTTGTCTTTTACATCAATAATTGAGGTAGCAAGAGATGAAACAAATTCACGGTCATGGCTGACAAAAATCAGTGTGCCTTTGTAAACTTTAAGCGCGTTATTTAGCGCTTCAATGGCTTCAATATCCATGTGGTTGGTCGGTTCATCCATGACTAGCACATTGATATCTTGCATCATTAACTTGCCAAACAATAAGCGGTTCTTTTCACCACCGGAGCAGTTCTTTGCTTTTTTATTAGCATCGTCAGCGGTGAATAGTAAGCGGCCTAAAATGCCTCGCACCATCAAGTCATCATGTTTGGCTGTGCGCCATTGTGAGATCCAATCGAAGATGCTTAAATCATTATCGAAATCAGCTGTACTATCTTGAGGACAGTAACCGATAGACGCATTGTCAGACCATTTAACTGTACCATGAGTTTGTTCTAATTCTTTAACAAGACAGCGTAACAAGGTGGTTTTACCAACACCATTTTCGCCAATTACCGCTAAACGAGTGCCAGCCTCAAGCAATAAATTTCCGTTTTCAAATAATAATTCGTCACCAAATGCATGGCCTAAATCTCGCAGTTCTAGAGCTTGGCGATACAACTTTTTACCTTCACCAAAATCGATCGATGGGCTAATTCTGCTACTTGATTTGACTTCATCGAGTTTGATTTTATCCATCTTCTTAGCACGAGAACTTGCTTGTTTTGCTTTTGATGCGTTCGCACCAAAGCGGTTGACGAAATCCTGTAGTTCATTAATTTCTGCTGTTTTTTTCGCATTGCTCGCTAACAATTGCTCACGAATCAGGCCCGATGCTTCAAGGAAATATTCGTAGTTACCAGGGTAGATACGTAACTCACCGTAATCGATATCTGCCATATGAGTGCAAACTGAATTCAAGAAGTGGCGATCGTGCGAAATAATGATCATTGTACATTTACGCTGATTTAGCTCTTCTTCCAGCCAATTGATGGTATGAATATCCAAGTTGTTGGTCGGTTCATCTAACAGCAGGATATCTGGATTGGCAAAAAGTGCTTGAGCAAGCAGTACGCGCAGTTTCCAACCAGGAGCAACTTGCTGCATCAGGCCAAAATGGAACTCTTCTTCAATGCCAGCTTGCAGCAAAATATCACCCGCGCGACTTTCTGCTGTGTAGCCGTCCATTTCAGCAAATTCGCTTTCTAGTTCGGCGACTTTCATGCCATCAGCTTCACTCATTTCAGGCAGAGAGTAAATTCTGTCACGCTCTTGTTTGATTTCCCAAAGCTTACGGTCCCCCATGATCACTACATCGATTACGTTGTATTGCTCAAATGCAAACTGATCTTGGCTTAACACGCCCAATTTTAGTCCAGGAGTAATAGAAACGTTACCTGAACTTGGCGCTAACGCGCCACTAAGAATTTTCATGAACGTTGATTTACCACATCCATTGGCTCCAATTAAACCGTAACGGTTACCGTTACCAAATTTAGCAGAAATGTTTTCAAATAAAGGCTCGGCGCCGAATTGCATGGTGATGTTAGCGGTAGATATCAACGAAATATTCCTAGGCATTAAGATTGGTCTATCACGGTTTGTGTGATGCCAAATCAACAAAATTTAAAGAAAGAATGAATAGCTGGCGGATTATACAGACTTATTAAACAAATGACAGATGTGAGATGCGGGTCACGAAAAAGTAACGACTCAAATCTTCTGCATTTGACTTAGTTAGATCAATTTAGAGAGGGGTTGTAAATCAATGGTCAATTCTTTCCATTGGTATAGAGAGTGGAGCGTCTTGATCCCTTGAACTAAGCAGCGCTATCTCTTCCTGCTTATAGATCATTTTAAGTGTGTCGATTTTGCTGATTAGCGTTTCAATATCTGTTTTTAGGGATTGGTTTGATACAACGTAACGCATACTTGAATGAGCATTTATTTTTGAACCTGATTGCGCGCAGTGTTCATTCAATGAGCGCCATTGTTGTTCCTGCTGAGTAACGGCTGCATAGCCTTTTTCTAACTCTAAGTGTTCCTTCGTAAGAGAGAGTTGCATATTCTACGTAGCCAAAATATGGCTTTCAAGCTTTTCATTGAATACGATTTTTGATGGGTGCCAAAGGGCATGTAGTTCATCTTGTGTAAACTCTTTATGCAAGAAGATGTGCTGCTTGTAAATCAGCAATAAATCATTAAATGATTCAGCATGTCGATTATACCAATCATCCACTCTGTGTTGTGAACTTATCGTCTGGTTCCAAACCTGTTCGCTACATAACTCACCTCTAGCATCGAAAGATATGACTAAAACGACAAACATTGACGTTATTACATAGGTGGTTTCCCGTTGCATAAAAATTGGCTCATTACTAACCCCAAAATGAGTATATACCCAAACAACTTGAAGTTGCAGCCAGGGAAAACTATAGGTGATGATTTGTTAACGCTTATATGTAAAGCAATGAAATTAAGCGCATAAAAGCGAGTGGGGCTATTAGTAAAAAATCCGATAAACAAGGTCTATCGGATTTTTACATAAAGGTAGGATCATTCAACTGATCTGCCGATTAAAGTCTTAACTGATCGGCATTAGAACAATATTCGGAGCCTTCTTTCTACGTGTTCTCATTTAATCAAAGTGTTACGCCGTTCACCGTTAGCTGTACATCGATATTTCCACGTACCGCGTTTGAGTAAGGACAAACCTGATGAGCGGTATTAACTAAAGCGATAGCTTGTTCTTGATCTAATTCCAATTCGACAGATAGGCTAACTGTTAAGGCGAACCCCCCCTTATCGTTTGGACCAATACCAATAGTTGCGGTTGTTGGTGCTGATTTAATGGCTACTTTCATTTCACGTGCAACATGCAAGATCGCGTTTGAAAAACACGCTGAGTAACCAGCAGCAAATAACTGTTCTGGGTTAGTAGCTTCTCCAGTTCCCCCCATTTCTTTCGGGTAGCTCAAGGCCAAAGATAATTTATTGTCATCGGTAGTAACTTGGCCGTTACGACCTGCTAATGCGGTTGCTGAGGTGGTGTAAAGTGCTGCCATGATTGTTCTTCCTTTTGTAATATTGATATATTTAAAATTGCTAGCAATTATATTGCGCGCAATCTTTGTTGGGATGATACTAATTGAAAGTTTGAGAGCGCGCAAGTATATTGTGCACAATTAATGTTTTTTGTGAGTAGTAGAGATGGAAAAATCAACACAAAACGAGTATCTAAGATTGGATAATCAAGTCTGTTTTGCGCTTTACAGTGCTTCTAATGCAATGGGAAGGGCATATCAACCGCTACTGAAAACACTTGATCTGACATACTTGCAGTACATAGTGATGATGGTGCTCTGGGAAGAACAGTCAATCAATGTAAAACAGCTAGGTCGTAGGATACACCTAGATTCAGGGACTTTGACGCCATTGCTAAAACGTTTGGAAACTAAAGGGTATGTAAGCCGAACTCGTAGCCAAGAAGACGAACGGATTAGAATTATCTCAGTCACTGAGCTGGGTACTGAATTACGTGAAAAAGCAAAAACAATACCTGTAGAGATGATGGGGATGTCTAAGATGAATATTGAAGAACTTATAAAACTGAAAAGCGACTGCGAAAAATTACTTGCAAATCTCACTGCTTGATCTCACTTACTCACTCGTTTTCATAGTAAGTTGTTATAATCAAAAATCAAACCATCGGTAGTGTGGCAATGCAGTGGTATGTATTTAATGTTTGCTCGCTGTCAATGATACTTAATAGGAGATGGTAGCTTGAAGAAAATATTATTAATGATTAGTACACTAGTACTTAGTGGCTGCTTAGGTATGCCAGACTCGGTAAAGCCGGTGGCCAATTTTGAGCTCGATAACTATTTAGGTAAATGGTATGAGATTGCTAGGCTTGATCACTCTTTTGAAAGGGGACTGACTCAGGTAACAGCAGAGTACAGTCTTAGACGCGATGGTGGTGTCCTGGTACTGAATCGTGGATTTTCTCAAGCTAATAACGAATGGCAAGAGGCTGAAGGTAAAGCCTATTTTGTGAATAGCGATTCAGAAGGCTACCTAAAAGTCTCTTTTTTTGGACCATTTTATGGTTCATATGTTGTATTTGAATTGGATGAGAAGGATTATCAATATGCGTTCATTTCTGGACCGAATACAGATTATTTGTGGCTTTTGGCAAGAACACCATCTGTAGAACCTGAAGTGATTGAGAAATTTATCGATATGTCTCAAGAGCGTGGTTTTGATACTTCAAGCATCATTTTTGTTGAGCATAAATAGGTGAGTTTGCTCTTAAATGAGCGATGTGAAGGCTATGATAAACGGAAAGTTAAATGATTTTCTCTAAATATATCTGTTAGTTGAATAAATTATCAGCGCCTACTAGGCTTTATTCTAATAACATAACTATAAGGTCAGTATAATGGATGAACAGCAAGTGGAATGTGAAAGAGCGTTTTGCAGTAATTGTTCTGAAGCAAGCCATTTAGGCTTTGATTTTACGATGGCTTTTCAACCAATAGTAAATTGTAGAACTCAAGCCATTTTTGGCTATGAGGCTCTGGTACGTGGATTAAATAACGAATCAGCTTATTCGGTTATTTCTCAAGTGAATGATGATAATCGCTATGTGTTTGATCAACAATGCCGAATTAAAGCGATAGCACTGGCGTCAAAGCTGGGTATTGATTCAATACTTAGTATTAATTTTCTGCCCAACGCTATCTACAAGCCTGAACGCTGTATTCGCACAACGTTGGAAGCAGCTAAACGGTATAATTTCCCAACTGAAAAAATCATGTTTGAGTTCACCGAAGTGGAAAAAATCGAAGACAGTTCTCATGTCAAACGAGTGGTAGAATACTATCAAACGCTTGGTTTTAAAACAGCGACTGATGATTTTGGCTCTGGTTATTCTGGACTTAATCTACTTGCTGATTTCCAAACGGATATTATTAAATTAGACATGGGACTGGTGCGCGATATACATCAAGATAAAACACGTCAATCCATTGTTAAGCATTGCTTAGCAATATTCAGCGATCTAAATATAACCCCACTGGCCGAAGGTATTGAAAAAAGAGAAGAATTCGTTTGGTTAATGGAAGCTGGCGTAGATTTAATGCAAGGGTACTTTTTTGCTAAACCAGGTTTTGAATCGTTACCTGAGGTAACATTTGCTTGAATTATAAAGAGAGTACGATGGTTGATGTTGCTCTCTATCATTGATGAGAAAGAACGTAGCTTACATTGTTGTTTGATTCATGCAGAAAAAAGCCCAGTTGCCACCAATAGGATTGGGCTTTTTTGTCGATAAGAGAAAGTTAGTTTGTCGATGGATGAATATTCACAGCCGTTTGTGGTTACCACACTTTATAAAACGCATCGTAGATATCAAATTCATTCAAATGGGCAATGTATCCAATTCACTCTAAGGGCTGATGTACGCTTGCTGCATATGAATAGTCATAACGATACGGTCAGTTTTGCGAGCTGCATAATTTGTTTGATATGAGGAAGTCATCGCTTGTAACTCTTGTTGATAATGTGTCAATGATTGGTTATTTCCCTCATCAATTATTCTGTCACCTTATCACCAACTCACTGTAGTGTGTTGAGGGATCGAACTCTCTATCGAATACGAGGTTGGGATATGAATGTAATATCAATTCTGCCGTTGTATTTACAACACAACCATCTAAAAGATGACCTCCAATCATTTTTCCTTTGCTGTCTGATACCGCAATGTGCAGATGCAAATGCTCATTGGTTAGAGTGCCGCCTAATGAGATGATCTCAAATGGCTCTGCTAGATACAGGGTCGATTGGCCATCAGCTAGCCGAATTTTTAACTCAGATAAACATCCTACACATGAAGCAATATTACCTGCCTGGATCTTATGCTCTTTCACCAATGTAGCAATAGACTGCTTGAGATCATGCCCTCGAGTTAGTCGTGATGCTGTCACTTTTAACATGCTGTATTTCCTCTCAATAGCGCTAACAACGCATCTAAAGCGTTTTCCAAATCCTCATGACGTTGCGCTTTGCCCATAACCCGCATACCTTGCATTTGTACCAGTATTAAATGCGCGATGTGTTTCGCGGGTAAGGAATGGGGGAGTTGTTGTTCATTTTGCGCATTTTTCAGGGCATTGGTAATAACCACAAGTAAGCCATCAAACAGTTCTTTGCTTTTTTGCAAAACATAATCGTCTTCGCCTGCATGCTCAATCACGGCATTTTGCATAAAGCATCCGCAGCTATTTAGCCTTTGTAAATGAGCAAAGTTTTTTAAAAACAGCTCAAGTTCTGGCATTGATGCCGTGGTTTGATTGAGCACATTGATTGGGGGAAGAGATACTGATTCTAGATACTTATCGATCGCCTCGTAATAGAGTTTTTGTTTATCTCCGTAAGTATTGTAGAGGCTAAACCGATTAATTTTCAGCGTGTCTACTAAGTCTGAAATCGCAGTATTAGCATAACCTTTTTGCCAAAACAGATGCATTGCCGCGAGCAGTTTCTCATCTCTATCAAAATTACTTTTACGTGCCATATACCACACTTCTTAAAACAAAAAACATTCTTGACTGATCGTTTATAAAACGAGTAGAGTCTAACCTAAACGAACGTTCTGAAAAAGTAATTAAAAGGATATTAGATGAAACTGTATGAGTTTGCGCCAACACCAAGCTGTCGACGAGTAAGCATATTTCTTAAAGAATTAGGCTTAGACGTCCCTCGAGAGCAGGTGAATGTCAGAGAAGGAGATAACTTGTCTGCAGAATTCTTACAGAAGAGTGCAAACGGTAAGGTGCCATTATTAGAGCTAGATAGTGGTGAGACTATTTGCGAAAGCGTGGCAATTTGTCGATATTTTGATTCGATTAAAGAAAATGATTCATCCTTATTTGGCGACAGCGCATTAGATAAAGCCCAAGTAGAAATGTGGCACCGAGTTGTTGAATTTCAAGGCCTGTACGCAGCATTTCAAGCATTCCGTAATATATCGGGAATTTATCAAGACCGTGAAACTTGCGTATCCGAGTGGGGGTATGAAAGTAAGCATCGAGTTGCGTCATTTTTACCTATTTTAGACCAGCGTTTGTCTGATTCAGATTATGTAGCGACTGAAAGATTTACTATCGTGGATATAACGGCATTTATATTCGTAGGTTTTGCAGAAAAAGCACTGGAACTTAATGTGTTAGAGACCTACCCAAACATTGCCCGTTGGTTTGAAGCGTTGAATCAGCGTCCATCCTTTCAGTAAGCGATAGAGTAATTGGGTTGAGTGACAATGTCACCTTTGTGTGCGAAGGAACTTATAATCACAAGTGGTTTGGGTATGGCATATACACTACATTATTGCTCTCAGTGCACTTGCAAGCTGATAACAATAGTTTCTAATTTTTGGATTTACCATTACACTTTGCGAAAAACATGATTAAGAAGTTATGATGAACGAAGAGATAGAAACTTTCGATGAAGAAGAAATCGAAATAGAAGCTATTGGTATTGATGTTTCAGTGCAACCAATAGAGCTTTACAAAGTGCTTAAAATCGCCAACTTGGTCGATGGTGGAGGCCAAGCAAAGCACCTTATTAGTGATGGCTATGTCGCGGTAAATGGTGAATTGGAAACAAGAAAGCGTCGTAAAATGTACGATGGAGACTTTTTTGAATTTAACCAAGAATACTATGTTGTGATTTGTGACCAACCTGTATCAGAGCGACCATCGGAAAAAGCTGAATCAGTAGTAAGTGAAGTGCCTAAAAAGAAAACCAAATCGAAGTCAAAAAAAGAACAGAAATCAACAGTAAGCCGTAAAAAAGAGCAAAAAGAATCATCCCCAATCCATAGAGATAAAGAGAGCGGACGCAATTCAATTGATTTCTTTTGATTGGTATTACTTCAAGCTGTAGTGTCTAATTGGAAAGGTGCGCTTACTGTGGCGTATATAGTAAAGGGAGCAAATGCTCCCTTTATTAATTTTCAACGCCATTTATCATCATCTAATGGTGACTCGTCGTCGAAAGGGTGATCAGCTTTACTTAGTAGCACTTCCAATTGGTACTCTAACTGGTTAACCGTTTCGTAGTCACCTTCTGAGCATGCAACATAAATTTGCTGTTCAAGTGCTTCAATGCTATCTCGTATTGCCATCGCGCACCTCCTGTATCCACTGATTAAGCGATTTTTATCTATTCTCAAATCTATTGTAGTCAAGTAAACCAAATTCGATAGGTTGATTTTTCTTATACCAAGCATGAACTTTATCGCTAAATGGCCAAAAGTCTGGTGAGCTACGACGAATTGCAAATCTATCTAATAGCTTAACGTAATCTTCTTCACTTCGCATATTGGTTAGGCGTTCAACCAATTCAGGAATATTTTTTTCTTCCATTGACAGATAAGCCTCGGGATAACTACCTAGAACACCTCTGACTATGGTCAAATCATCATTTTTCGGGTCGCGGTTACTTTTTTCATCGAATAAGCTCGAAATGTTAGTGTGCGCATTGTTATGTAGCAGTGTAAATAACTGTTCTTGCCCTTGTTTTGATTTGATCATTATCATGGTGACCTGGGGTATTGAAAGTAAGCCTTCTCCCTTTATCTTATTGATCCCCGAAAGTAACCATTCATTTTGTTGAGAAAAACCAGTGTTGACGATATCAAAACGATCAGACAGTACAGGTTCTAGTTTTTCTTTGAGCATATCAAACAGTTCAGATTTCTGGTTTTCAGAGTGATATACAACACCAGTAGGCTGATCAAATGGAGCAACATTTCGTAGTAAGTAATCGCTTAAATGCTTACTTTGATTTTGATACCAATCTGAGTGCTCTTTGTGTCTCACGTCGCGAGGTAAAAGTGAGAGAAAATTACTTTCCCCTTCAAGTCGCAGAAAATCCATGAACATTCGTGTTACGAGCTGATGACCAAAGTTACCGTAAACATCAAACCCTGCCACTAATAAATAATGAATTCGTTCGAGCAGCGCATAATCTAAAATCCAAGCCGTTTTGGGCTTTTCCCCAACTAGGCCTTGTACAACCGAGGCACTATCGAAATGACGGAACACCGTGAGTGCGGCATTAGGGTTTACACCATCGCCGGTCCATAGAATATCGGTTGTGAGGTTTTCACCATTTTTGAACCACTGATTACTCGCCTCAGATTTTGCTTGTAAGTAACGTGCTTGCTGTTTGGAGAAATGTATCCAACTATGAATTGGTAAGGTATTACTTTCAAGCTCACCTGGCAGCTCTAAATTGTTTTTTTGTGAACGATAAAAATTGTTAACTTCCGGTAAATCGGCTTTTTCTGGGTCAATAAAGAAAACCCAAAAGCGGTCGTTAATTACGTTGAGTGCTAATTGCCCCCGGCATACAGGACCTTTTATGTAGGCCATGACCGTATTTTGAGCGTTATCCAACATAAATTTGAAGCGAGCTTTAACGGGAAGCGCATCAAAAGCCGTCATTGGGTTTGCCGAAACTTTAACATCATAGCTCGGTAGCTCAGTTACCTGATAATCGGCATCAATGAACCACGTTTTCCAATCTTCAATCCGTTTTTTGTTTAGAGCATAGGGCATATGTGTTTTATCAACAATGCTGTCCTGTTCTGGTATTAAGCGATAATAAACTCGGTCTACCCCTGGGTCATCATAAGGTCTGCGAGTACTAATACGCTTGACTGGTTCACCAGGGGGAGTCGCTGAACGGACTAATGAGAAGAACCTAGGTTGCTCTGCAAGCTCAGAGAAATAGAGGTGTGAGAGAAATAGATGCTCATAAATGTAGCGAGCCGTCAGCTGATTTTTTCTGGCACTGTAGTTCAACAGTTTTTCATATTGATCGACAAGTGTGGATTGTTCTGCCGTTAGCGGTATGTGCGCGTTCATCAATGCGCCATCTTTTAGCCAAGCCAGCAATGTATTGTATTCATGATCACTTAGGTTTGGCATACCATAAGGCATTCCCCACGTTGGGTAGTCTTTTTCGTATTTTGAATATTCTTCAATAGTTGGGCAAATCTGTTCTCTATCTATTGAAAAATCAAACCCTTCTAACTGAGCTTGTGAAGGGAGCGGGTGAGTTTCTTTTTGCATTAGTAGCTTTGCCACTAAACCAGCTTCCATATTGGCGGTAGGGGTTTGGTCCCGTTCGTTCAGCACAGGGTGAAAGCCAAAGTCTCGCCATTGTTGAGTAAATTCAGCATCTTCAAACAAGCGGGTCGGCTTCGATGCGGTTAGGCGAGTGCCTTGGTAAACGAGATCTTTACTCGCGCCGCGATCGATACCTTCCACGGAAGACATTTTCAATTGGCAAGGCGCATCATAACAGGCGTGACAAACAACACAGCGATTATCAATAATCGGTTTAACTTGATTTAAGAAGAATTCTGCGTGTTGAGAATCCAGAGGCGTTTGCCTAGCTTGAACTTTTGGCTCACCAAATAATTGGTCGTAATTAAGACCAGCGTACATTGCACAGCCTGAAAACAGCGCAACAAGAGTAACAATAAGAAGTCGACGAAATGGCATAGGATTAAATATCTAAAGAATGTGTGGTTATTAAAGCAAATAATCACAGAACATGCCACTGACGGTGTTTAATATAACCGCAGTTCAAAACAAGTTAAGCGCAATTTTTAATCGATCAAATGAAATTTGCCTGTTTAATGTTCACTTAGATGTTTTTCGTTAAAAAAAGGGTTTTCTTTTCAGTTAGATGTGGCATATTAGCTAGGTCTTCACGACATAGCGTACTTCGTATAATGGCTATTACCTCAGCCTTCCAAGCTGATGATGCGGGTTCGATTCCCGCAGTACGCTCCAATCTCTTATCTGATTACCCTAAAATTTAACTGATTGAAATGACACGCTTTATTGCGTGGTTTTTTGTGTCTGAAATTCAAGCTCAAAACGTTTCCTTTTATGCCGGTGGCCAAATGGTGGCCAATTCGGTGTCCACCATTGGTGAAGGGTACTAGGTGACGTTAAATGCGCTTAAGCGTAATAGTCGTCAGCTCATCACTACTTTTTCTAATTACTGTTTTGAGAGACCCTTTCGAATAACTCTGCAACAGTTATATCAAAGTAGCCACATAGTGTATCAATCACTTCCAATTCTACGCGGGTAGCAGTTTCATTGTACAAACGCGTAATAGTGCCTCTATTAATGCCCGTATCGCGTGATACATCAGAAATTTTTAGCTTTCTCTCGCCCATGATTTTTGATAAGTGGCACTTCAACATGGTCTTCTCCTGTATAAAATGACCTGCTGTAGATTAAAAATGCTTGCAAAAGAGAATTCTTATGACACATTTTGTTCTGCAGGAGAGTATTAAGCTCTTTTGAAAGATATTTAGTTCAGTAGGAGATTGTACGGTGGATAATACCTATTTGACAACGTCAGAGCTCTCAAAGCTAATCAAGTATGACGAAAGAGTGATCAGAGAGCAGCTAAAGGACAGTGTACTGTTTGAGGGAGTACATTACATCCGTCCATTCGGTGGTAGAAAAATACTCTTCATTTGGGAAAGAATAGAAGAAGAAATGCTTAGCGGTGTTTCGATGCAATCATTAATCACTGGTTTGTAAGGGGGAGGGAATATGGGGGTTTTGAACGTTCGAAATGGCAAGTTTGTTCTTCAGTTTCGCTATCGAGGTCAGCGTTGTCGAGAACAAACACAACTACATGATAATAAAGCCAATCGAAACCGATTGGAGCGGCTACTAAAAAGGATAGAGGCAGAGATTTTTCTGGATACCTTTGACTATACCTCCTACTTTCCGAAAAGCCCTTGTAGTGTAGTGGCAAAGTTGTCCTAGATTAAAAAGCAACAAAATAGGGTATTGCGCGAGGCACAACACCCGATCCGGTTTGAACTGTCACAGTAGCTTAATTGGTAGTACTTAAAATTAACTCAGTTTGCGAACGAGAAAAATCAAATAAGTGAGGCTTTTGTACGTAGATGAGTTCTTTTCGACTCTCTTTTCTGACTGTTAGGTTGAAACCACGGCTGTCAGTAAAGGCGTTTTTCCCACTGTATATTGCGGTATGCAATTCGGGAACTCGTGTTTGACCATAGTTTAATAGCTCTTTACTGTTTATTTTGCGGTTTCTGGGTGAGCTATCTGCTAGTGACATTCCAATGCCTTCTTCGATTAACGCGTAGGTTAACAGGCCATGTTTGAGCTCTGCGCTCTCCAACGCGACGGCTTCAGCTTCACTCGCTGCAAGAACTTTCATTCCTTTGTTGTAGGCAAGTTGGCCTAAGCCTCTACTGCCCATTGGCCCTGGCTTAAAGCCTTCTCCTTGTACACTTGCTGCAGAGTTACAAGCATCAATGACGAGTATAAAGTTCCCCGCGTCTATGTCTCTCATCCAATGGTCCAACTCAAGGCTACTGATTGCTTTAGACAATAAAGTGTTATCTATCTCTCTACTATTAGAGGTATCTCCTATGTCGTAAGGAAATAGATAGAACTGACCACTATCAGATAGGCCGTGCCCGGCAAAGAACAGAAACAACATGTCGTTTGGTGTAAGCTTGGATATTTGCTGCCAATTGGGGATCTGCTTTTTTAGTTTTGTTTCGACCGCTTTACCTGATAGTAAATCCAGCACAGTTTGTATATGTCGTTTGGTTGGCTGCAACCCATCTTGGCCCGAGATGAGCGGAATAGAGACAACTTCTTCATAGTTTCCTTGGTTTTCTAATCCACTAGAGATTGTATTTGCTATCGCTTTCGCATCTTCTGCCGCATAAGTTAAGTTCCACTGCGGGCTTTGGTATTCGTTTACACCAATAGTGAATACATAAGCTTTTGCTTGTTGATTAGGTGGAGGCCCTTGGCTCTTAAAAGTGGCCTCTGCGGTGAGACTTTTGACCCCGTCACTATTGAACGCGTAGGCACTAAATTTAACCTCGCCTTGGTAGGAATCCGTCGATATTGGTATGTTTGCGAAAGTATGAGTGAAACTTTGATTCGCGTCGACCGCATCAAGTTGTGTCTCATCGATGTAACCAATTTGTTGCCCATTTCTAAATAGTTTAATGCCAGAGAGCCCAGAAGCTTGTTCAAACTCATTGCCGGCTTGTCTTAATGTTCTAACTTGATTCGTGACCTTCAACGAGACATCGATCTGGCTAGGTTGAGATGGGTTGTTCCTGATGTCTGTTATTTCAACCAATGGTTGAACTCGATTTAGCTCAGCGATGGCGCTAATTTCGGGAAACGCTTCTCGCTTCAGGATTCTGGTCAAAAGCCTTGGTTCGAAATACTGATTTAAGAAAAGCTCAATAGGCATGGCTTGTAAAGAGTTGTCACTTGCAACCCATGATGCATAGGGAATACTACCTGGAGAGTTACTGTCATAGCGGCCCTCGCTATCAAACAATATCCAGCGATTATCAGGGTATACCATCATGTTGGCGACCTCTGTGCTGTTGGTAAGATCAACCAACACCGCTCTAAGAGCGTAGTCGACGATCAATGCGAACTCGCCTTCCTCGAGGATGACCACTTGCTTTACTTCATGCTCATACGCGTTTGATCTGACATGGTGTTGATATGTTGCTCCCGTTTGAGTGTTGATTATGGACAGCTCATGGGAGTTGAGCCCTTCAACTACCCATGTATCATCCAATTGAAACTTACTGTTATCTGTGTACCTAGTATAGGAGTCAAAGTGCATAGGTTTTATATAGCGATCATCAGAGATATGATGCTTCTCGATGGAGAAAGGAGAGTCGTTCCCAATATGCTCTGAAATCACTGCAAACGTGTTTATGTCGTACTCTTGTATACTTCGATTAACACGAATCACTTCATCGGTACAAATTCTATCGCAGTGAGTGACGACTTCAGCCTCCTGAGTGCTGATCACCACTAATCGCTGATTATCGCTCGTAAAGGCCATGTCTTCAGGCTGCATGTAACTTGCTTCAAACTGTCCTAGTTTGGTTTGCAAGTTGATATCAAACAGGGTGACAAGTGAGTCAAAACCAAAGGCCGCCACATATCGCCCGTCATTAGATAGTGAAATTGCCGATATACCCGAGTGTGTTGATATGGGCTCGAATAGTTTCCCTGTCGTTAAATCTAAGCTCCGAATTTTGTTATCTTTGACAAACACCATGGTCTGCTTGTTATCGCTTACGGCAGTGAAGGTCGCTAATGGCGTTTGATAGCGCTGTATAGGTTGAGTGTCAGATTGATAGAGTGGCGTGTAGTCCGGGTTCGATAAATTGCTACTCAGAGGAAGACATTCACTACTAGATAAGGTGGCTATTGATTCACCTAAGATGGCGTCCTTGATAAAAAGTGTTTGCGTAGTTTCGTCAAAGCCAAACTGCAGTAGGTTGTTTATCTGGCCCGAGGTACATCCGATCAGACTCCCAGAGCCTGTGTGGTAAAAATGAAATTCTGATTTATCGCGAAGCAGTACCCACTCTCTATCTTCACTGTAGTAGGCATCATACAGCGGGCTATCTTCATACTTGTTGGTTGGGATAAGCACATCAAAATAACGGCTGATACCACTACTGATATCGAGTCTACGCAAGTGATCATCTTCGGACAAAAACAGGTGATTGCCTGTCAGCTGATATCCCGTTCGCTGATAGTTATGCTGACGCGCATCAGAGCGACCGATTAAGAGCGGTTCAGAGTTGATCTGCTTAACATAGAGCTGGTTACTACTATCTTTGATGATTAACTTATCGGAAGTGGTATCTTTGGTAGCGAGTTGGACGTTGTCCAGCTGTTCAGTCACTTGAGTACTCGCAATGTCCCAATATTGAATGTAGTGGTGGGGGACAAGCTGCTCTCCTATCTCTATTCGGTAGCCCACGATGAGTTGATCGGCTTTTTCGTTAAAGTAGACTTTTTCAGCGTGACCACGAGGTGTTTTAAGAGTGGCTAAGTGCTCGCCAGTATGGGCTGACCAAAGTGTTGTATGTGAGGAGGCAAGGGCAATAGTTGTACCATCGTCGGAAAAAGTGATGTCGAATATTGCGTTTTTACGCTTTGGTAGCCTGCGGATAAGTGCTTTATTCTCTGTATTCCAAACTTCTGAGACGCCATTGGATAACCCAATAACCACAAGGTGACCAGTAGGCGATATTGCCGCGCTTATAATATCAACCGAGCTGGTGTCCGGCTGAAATGCAGCCTGAAATTGCCCGGTAGACAAGTCCCATAGCTGTACTTCGTTCAAACGATCCCATGTGATGCCTACGTCGGCACTTTTTGCCAATGCGATACCTTCAAATTGCTGCTGATGCTTGTCATTAACCATCTGCTTTAAGTATTGTTGATTGTCTGCACTCCAAACTCTTAGCTCTCGGCGATCGTGAGATACTGAGTAAAGTTTATCTCCCTTTGTGGCGAGTGCGGTGACTTCTAGCCGAGTGTCATAGTCGTAATATATTGATTGACTATCGCTTAGTGTCGGTAGCGTCCAGATTTTTATAGAGTGATCGTCATATGCGCCGATTAACTGCTGATGATTGGTGTTAATTGTAACAGCCGAAAGTGATGCATCCGTTATTGAACGCTCTTTTTCATCTATGACAATGGCAAGGTTTTCATCTATGTTCCAATGGTAGATACCCTCATTCCAACAACTGGTCATAATCGAATTTTGCGAGGTAAATTGCAGCGAGTGACGGCAATCAGCGTCGATCCAGTTACTTGTTGCTTTGGTGTTAGTGAGAGGTTGATGTGTGGACACCACAGAAAGATCGTCTGAATTAAGTAACACGATTTCGTTGGTGTTGCTGATAGCAGCGATGCGATCGACCTTGTTAAAATCTATAGAGGTTAACCAAGAGTCTGGTGCTAATTGAAAATCGGATACCGATTTGTTGGCGACTAGAGATGAGGAGGATGTATCCCATACTTCAATAGAAACGCCATCGCTAATCATTAGATAATTTCCATTAAGAGACTTAACAAATCGCATATTATCCATGGATTGGAGGCGCAATTTATTGACGATCTCACCAGTTAGTGCATCAAACTTCCAAATGTCGTGGTTTCCAACTGGAACAAGTAGTTGATTATCTTGATTAATCGTAACTGCTCGAATGAAGTTAAGCTCTAGAAACGTCTCCCATACGAGCTCTTGCGTATTAACCGACCAGACGGTTACAGCATCTTGGTTTTCGGCATTGCTGTCTTTGTGAAGCGCAACAAAATACTCCCCGTCGGGTAGAAAAGTTAGTGCGACGACTTCCCCTCTTTCTGTGTTTAATGTATTGCTAAGCGCTCCTTTCGTTGTGTCCCAAATGTGAATAACTTCGCTATCAACATCGTCATTGTCCCCTTGTGCTGATATTGCGATACCGAATTGGTTGGCAGCCAGATACTTAATATTACTGACTTTTCTTTTTGAAAATTGATCGAAAATTTCTATTGAGCTGTCATAGACTGTTTCACTAGAAGGGACATTGAGCGTGACGAGATCTTTATTTTGGAATCCAGTTATAGTGTTAGAGTGACGGGAAAATGCCACCTCTCGTAAACTCATGCTCCATTGGTGAAGAAGCCGCCATTGGTGAGTATCGATAAGGGTCACATTATATTGGGTGGAGAGAATCAATTGCTTTGAACTATCCTCATAGACTGCCGATTGAATTCTGTCACTACCTAATCCGTAATCAGGTCGTTTATCGATAAATGGGTAAAGCTTTTTGACAGTTTTACCACTGTACGCATCAATGATGGTGGCATATTCGTCTCTTTCATAGATGTAGAGGATTTGATCTTCTCGAATGAACTCGGTTAGAAGTAGGTCGGAAATCTGGTCTTGTGATTGCGCCAATTTCCTCAGTGCTCGATTGCTGGTTTCATCCCACAGCTCCATGACATTATTTTGTACTCTAATGGCGAGCTTTCCACTCGGTGACGTTGTAATTGGTGGGGTATTGATATTACTAAGTTGGCTCACATAAAGCGAAATGGAAGGCGCGGGTCGCAGTTGTTTTTCTAGCTCCTGCAATTGAGCCACTAGGGATTGATCGGCGGTGGGGCTTAAATGGCTGAGAGCGGTGTTTCCTTGATTATCAAATTGATAGAGATCGGCACCGGAGTCTAAAAACAGATCGATAATGACCTTGTCTCCACGTTCCATCGCAATCATCAGTGGCGTTTTACCTTCGGTGTTCAAGCTTCGTTGATCAATATTGTTGCTGTTTTTGAGAAGAAGTTTGACTACAGTATCGGGTGCAACTTGCGCCGCATAGTGGAGGGTCGATAAACCAGATTTAGGGTCCACCATGTCTGACGACGCGCCATATGTCAGCATAGGTTTTATCAGTGCAAACTGCTTAGTTTGGATAGCTTTAAAAATTAGCAGCCCGCCATTTGTGTTACTCTCACCTAACCTTACCCCTGCGCTGAACAAAGCAACTACTGCCGCCTCATCTTTTAATTCAAGTAAATGAGTAAGCAAGGTTGAATAGTCTAATGCTTTGTCCTTCGGGATTTGCCCACCTTGATTAATGAGAGCCATCGCAGCTGGAGTGATTTCTGATATTGGCTCGCTTAACCATAACGAAAGTGCGTTGTCTCCAGAAACATTAACCAAACTCGTATCTATGCCTAAATTGATAAGCTGTTGTTGATAATCCGCTAAGTCTTCATTGCTGAGGGAAAAGTGAAGTCCTTGGGTCAGGCGATGGAGTGCTGAATTTGCTTGCTCATCAATTTGATTAATGTCAGCACCTTGCTTGACGAGTTGATGGATGATTTCGATATTTCCCCAGTACGCCGCCTCTGGGATTAGATCAATGGGTGGCGTATATCCGTGTTC
Source organism: Vibrio aestuarianus (assembly GCF_028858425.1). Lineage (NCBI taxonomy): Bacteria > Pseudomonadati > Pseudomonadota > Gammaproteobacteria > Vibrionales > Vibrionaceae > Vibrio > Vibrio aestuarianus. The sequence goes on from NZ_JAKNYQ010000002.1 coordinate 584,103, forward strand.
TGTGAGTTGAGTGATAAAGTGAGTGTGCTGCCGAACGGCGCTTCGATAAACTTCTTCGATCAGTGCTTCTGGGTAATCATAAGGAAGTAACATGCTGAACGCTTCCTGATTTCCTTTCTGAGCAGAGATGGATAGTGCGGTTTGTTGGTATTCACCCTGAAAGTCAGCATTTACGCCTGAGTCAAGAAGCATTTGAATCGTATCAGTGTCACCAGATTCCGCCGCCGTTAACAAGGCCCCACCTAAATAGGCGTTGAGGTCGTCGAGATATCCATGCCGAGCACAACCCGTTAATAGTCTAAGATCACCGCCATCTCTTGCCAGGTCACATTTCTCTGCATAAGTCATAACTGGCGTTAGCCCGGAGCCGAGTAGATAGGCATATAACTCAGCCATACCATAGTCGATAGCCAAATCTATAGGCTGAGTAGGGTTGTAATCCCCGGTTTTGATGGTTGGTGCACCGGACCTAGCTAACAGCACTGCAAGGGCTTCGCTTTCTCCTCTGATCGCTTGCGATATAAGTGGGTCGTTATACTCGAGGGTGCGAGTGTCTGCCCCTTTATTTAGTAAGTACTCTACTTGCCACAGATCCCCTAAAGCAACGGCTTGATGAAGCGCGGGGGCTGAATAGTTGATTGGGCTGTTGATATCAAAGCCAACTGAAAAGTAGCTGTCTGCGAGCTCCTGATTGTGGTGTTTTAGCATGGGCAACGCTGTGGCGGAGTATAAAGAGGCTCTCTCCGATTCAACAAGACACTCTGTACCCAATAACATCACGAATTCGGAGTTTTGTTGCGTAATTGCTTCAGCAAAAGCATTTTTTATCTCTGTATATCCAGCTGAACAGAACTCAACGATAAGTTGACTGTTTTTTTGATCGACAGCTTTATTAAAAGCGGGCTCAGCTCCGTAGGCGCCCTCCAAAGAGAGGTTATGCTCCAAAAGCTGCCCAATAATCTCCAAGTTTGTGGAGTCTAACGCTGCACTGACGGTTAGTGAAAAGTTGAAATCTGAAGTGTTTGAAAGGTCGATTTGATAGGTAGATAGGATTTCGACGACAAGCTGCACATCATTCATCTTGGTGGCTTCGAGAAGAAGTGCACTAGCATTTTCGGCATCTACAGCCGCATCTACTAGTAAGCGAGCTATCTCTGATTGACCATCTCTTAAAGGCTGTTGGGCGATGTGCTCAAAGCGAAACTGCGCCAGTTCGGTTGCGCCTTGTTTTACAACAAACTGGACTGCGTCGAAATCACTTTGCTCGACTGCCCAACTAAGGAGGAACTCGCCAAAACCGAAAGGCTTATTTACGTCAGCACCATTATCAATGAGAAATCGAGCAAATTGTTGGTTTGATACTTCCAGTGCTTGTTTAACAAACAAGCTGCCTTTTTCGGCCATAAATTGATCGTTAGAACACGACTCTACGATACTTTTAGCGGTAGCTATCTGATTGCTGCTTATCAGCTCGGTTAAAGCATATTCGAGCTCATAGGGTTGCGGGCACTCTATCGATTGCTTAGATGCACTAATTTGTTCTGATGCATTTGTATACGCTGAGGTCAGAGTCATCAGAACGGGTAGGATGAGGCTCCTGAAAAAATTATTGCGTGAGTAGCCCATGCCGTTCACTTCCTTTTCGAATAGAGTACAACCAGCGATGTAACGGTTTTGATAGTGTTAGCTTTGTATATTTGTGCTTTAAGGCTCTTCGTCATCAATGATCCTCCAATAGGACCCATCGGCAGTCTCAATTTTATTTAACTGCCTGTCGTTTGGGGTGACGCCTTCTAAGTGCTTCACTAAATCTTCAATGACTGGGAGTTTATTTGCGTAGTAAGAGTGTGATTCTGGTATGCTCCAAGGTGCTGCATTTAGGGTGCTTGTATCAATTACATCGAAGTTTTCTGCTAAACTAACAGGCATGCCCAATCGCTTTGCTTCATTCACTTTTTCTGATGCCATCAAAGCACCATCATTAGCTGAGGTATAAATAGCCCAGTTTACCGCTAGCTTGCTGATTCGTGGTGCGAGCTGATGGGTAAACCATTCATTGTCTACATCGGGAGCAGCAAGAACCACGCTGCCGAACTTAATGTCTGAATGTTTTTGTTGTAGCGACAGCTCGTTCATAGCATTGAGTAGCACTTGATTTCCCATGCTGTGGGCTACGATGTGGATATTAGCGGTTGAAAAACGGCTGCGTAGGTCGAGCAAAAATTTCGCAAGATAGGTGGCACTCCAAATCGCATCTTCTCGATCTGAAGCGTAGTCGAGCAGGGAGGCATTGGATGGCCATGAAAAAAGTAAGGGCACACCTGAGTAGTCGAAATCATAGGCCATTTGAGCTGTGCGCTTAATCGCGGACGAGAAAGCAACATTATAACCGTGGATATAGACAATTACGCTGTTCTCCCAAATGCCATTACCGGCTTCAATTGGCAGCTTTGACCAAAACTCACTGGCTGGAAGCTCTGTCACCGATTGAATTAGGACATGTTTGTCTGCCTGCTTAAGCCATTTGATAGACAGTAGTGGCTGCTCTACATTCCCTTTCTGATGTGTTTTGGGAATGGAGATATCTGCTTGACCAAAATGTATTGGTGTCTTTGTATCTCTCTTTCCACCATAAAACTTGTCTTTTTCCTCAGGAGAGCGGGTTGTAGCGTAATACACCGTTTGAACGTGGAACTCTTTATCAGTGGCAGCGCGTGATGTTGAAACTGGAGGTGCTAGTGCAATGTTTTCGGCAAGCTCTGAGAGGGTTTCATAGAGTTCATCGGGTTGTGTTCTCATTGCTAAAATAAAAGCGGTTCGTTGAATTTCTGCAATTTGATCAAACGACAGGCCTAGATCGTGAACAAAATGCGAGTTGGGCGCAATCGGAATTGGGCTTGTAATAACATGCCTTGTTGCTTGTAAGCTGATTTCGAGCTCAGGTGTTAAAGCTGCGCAAGATGTGGCAATTATGCTAATGGGCTCGGCTTGAGAAGGTGCATTAATGGTGTAATGCCCATGAGTATTAGGGTCACTGGTTAGCCAAACAATAGTACTGATATCCAACTTTTCTGCTTGTATAGCTATCACAGCTAGCGGGTTTTGATTTGTGATAAAAGGTTGAGTCTTAGCCCCATAAAATAATGAATAGGTAAAATTGAAATTGGAGCAATTCGGGCTTGTTGAGGCAATTGCTGGCAAAGAAAGTTTGAGTAGCGTTGCTATAATTATGGCAATCAGTGTCGGGCTCTTTAATTGTATACCTTTTAATTGCATACCTTCTTCCTTGGTTAGCGAGCAGAGCACATTAGGCAGGGGGAAAATACTGCCAAAATTATTAATATGATTAGTTTACATGATATTAAGCCTCTGTAATGTATATGTGATAAATTTATTGCATGAGCTCTCCTAGCAGCCTGTCAAAAACTTTACGTCCTTATAAAGCAGATTGTAATAAAACGAGAGTGCGGTCATTTTCCATACATACAAAAGGGAGTTAAATGGTGCTAATTGTTCGAGCTTTATTGATAGCCTTGCTCACTACGGATGGGCTATTTTACACGTCGCTCGTTTACGGTGAGCAAGATAGTCACTCTCAGGTTCAAGAGTTAGACATCGTGACTACTCGACTCAACCAAGCTATTAGCAGTCATGACCTAACCGCGCTAGAGACTTTACTTACTGTAGAAGAAGTCGATGTTAACAGGTGCCTTTTATCGGAAACGGAATGTTTACATCCCCTCCTTATCGCTTTGGAGCAAAGCAATTTACCAGCGTTTAAGTTGCTGTTAGAAAATGGTGCAGATGCAAACGGAGCAACAGCAGAACCAAACGACAACGCATCTCCCTTAATGATGGCCACATATGTTAATAATCGCGAGGCAGCGACTTTGCTGATAAAACATGGTGCAGATGTTAATCATGTCGCTACAGACATGTCGCCATTGGCAGCAGCGGCCTTTCTTGGGCGACCTTGGTTTGTCGCCACCCTATTGAGAAATGGCGCTGACGTTAGCCAGACTTCTAGAGGAGAAACAATTGAAGATCTGGCAAGAAAAGCTGGTCATCACTATTTGGCTCAGCAGTTATCCCAACCAGAATCTTGGCTCCAAGAGCTTGAAAAACAACTTGTTAGTGGCGTAAAAAACCACCAGTTGTGGGAAGTGCAATCTGCTTTGGCGCTTGGTGCCGATCCTTCAATGATGGTCGATGGTCTAGCTTTGATCAGTATGGTACTGGACTCGGGTCGGATAGATATTGCAGACGCATTAAAAGAGGCCGGTGTTAATTTGGAGTCTGTAGATACTGACAATAACACACCACTTATGCGCACTATCAATAGTGAAAATACGGTAGGTACTCAATGGTTAATCGAGAACGGCGCGAATCTCAATCCAGAATCAGAGTATCCACTTCTCGTACTTGCTATGTATGGGGAGCAAGATTCAGTCATTCAACTGTTATTGCAACACGGTGTAGATACAGTAGATAGAGGAACAAGTGGCATACTCCCTTTAGAAATGGCTCTTGCTACACTCAATCACGACTTGTCATTGCAATTAATTGCCTACAGTAAAGATACCGACTTTAGTTCTGACAGGGTGATAGCGCTGGCGAATGCTTTAGGCAGTGATATCGAACATGTGTTGGAACTGTTAAGGCAAGTTAGGGATAGGCTATCAGTTAATACTGACCAGTTGCTGTTAGCCGCGAAACAGGGCGATGAAAATGCTTGGCGGTCCGCATTGGCGCATGGCGTAATTATTGATGCGAGAGATGATGAAAATTTTACCGCGCTGCACCGTGCCGCTTATCAAGGTGATCATGAGCTTGTCTCGGCACTGCTAAAATACTCTCCAACGCTAACCCTCGAAGTTGAGGGCTACACGGCATTAATGCTGAGCGTGCTGTCTGCAGACTCAAAGACCATTTATTACCTTTTGAATGCGGGTGCCGACCGTCATTTAGTTGGGGGAATGGGTAAAAGTGCGTTTCAGCTTGCCAAGGATAACAACACTCGCGTAGCCGAAATACTTTTTGCTGATACTTCTCGTTATGAAGAGTTAGCTCAAAACCAAGCCTTTCTTCATTCTGTTATCAATAATGAGCAGGCGAGCTTTCAACAGTACCTTCAACAAGATATCGATATTAATTGGCATCAAGGGGATGGGTTTACCGCTCTTGCTTTTGCGGCACGTGATGGCCGTACAGATATCGCGAAAGCATTGATTTCTAATGGGGCTAACCTTGAATCTCCCATTGGGCGAGGCTGGTCACCATTATTGCTCGCCGCAAAAAACAACAATACCTCGGTATTGGTAGCACTGATTGCAGAAGAGGTCGATGTGCACGACAAGTCACCCGAAGGAAAAACTGCACTAGATTATGCTAAGGAAAACAGAGCAACATTTGCACACAAGCTATTAATCACAGAGCCCGAAGATAGGCAGTCGCTGCTTGATGGATATGCTTTAGCACAAGCCTTGATTAACAATGACGCCCCCACGGCTTATCAGCTCATTAAACAGGGGGCGAACCTTAATCTCTCAGATGATTTAAATTGGCAGCCTATTCACTTCGCAGTAAGAGAGCGTCAAAACAATCTGTTAGGCCTGATACTCAGACATGACGTTGAATTAGACCAATTGGCATCGACGACCGAGGGTATGTTTACTCCGCTTATGGTCGCGGTGTTCAACGATAACCTGCTAGCGGCATACAAACTATTAGAAGCAGGGGCTTCCACTGAGATAGAAAATGAGCGAGGGGAGACAGCGCTAGCGTTAGCGAAAAGGCTGAATATCGTCGATCTCGTTGAGCTTCTAAGAGCACAGGAGCAAGACAGAGCCGCGACTTTTGACAGGTTAAGGCTACATCGACATTACTTCTCCGTTATTGGTCAAATACTTGATAGTAACGATCCCGATATTCAAACTAACTTGATTGGGCAAGTTGAAGATTTGATGGTTCAAGAGAGCTTAGTGCATGTAGAGAATGTATACGGTTGGACCTTGTTGCAGTTAGCTGCACGAGATGGAAACGATCCATTAGTTAAACTCGCCCTTGAACATGGGGCGGATGCCGACAAAGTGGTCAATACGACGGACTCCCCTCCCAAAAGTGCGCTTGAACTGGCAATTTGGAACGATGAGCTTGAAATAACCCATCGATTATTGAAAGCAACACAAAAGCCAATACTCCGTGAGCGAGCACTGGAAATAGCTAGGGAAAAGCAGTTCGACGACATTATCTTGCTGCTGAATAATCCCGAAAATTATCAGAGGCTTCAAGTAAATCGTCGAGTCTTTGAAATTGTATGGAAGCTAAGATCCTCAAAACGTCGTCTACAGCCCTTAGTCGAGGAGCTAGACGGTTTGTTATCGACAGGCCTCGTTAACCGCTCAAATATTGACTCACACGGTATGTTGGCCGGCTTTTATCTGCTGCTGTCGAAGTATAACTATGAGGATACCTTAGTAAAACTTCTACCGGAGCAGCCGGTAACATTGGAGATAAAAGATGCAGATACTGGTCACTACTTTAATCCTTTAATGATGGCTGTATCAAATGGGCACTTATCCGAAGTGAGAGCGTTGCTAAACATTGGATATCAGGCTAATGCTAGTACGGCCTCGGGCCATAGTGCACTTGGGCTCGCAATTGAGGAGGCGAAGTACGATATGGTTTCGCTCCTGCAGTCCCAGCCTAGTGAGCGTGCATCTTTGATTAATACTCTTGAACTGTTCAAGGCGATAGAGAAAGGCCGTGGTGAGAGGGTTCAGTCTCTACTGACTGAGGGGGGGCTGTTACCTGATCTGTTGAGTGCAAAAGGTTGGAGCGCAATCCACTATTTTGCAGCCAACGGTGATCTTCGAAACGTTCAGCGTATGTACGCATTGGGTGCAGAAATTGGCGCTAAGAGCCGCGGTGGTGAGACACCATTGATGTTGGCGGCCAACGCCTCCCATCATAGGGTCATGGAGTGGTTGCTTTATCAAGGCGCGAGCGCAACATATGCAAATGAGCAAGGCGAGACAGCTCAAGACTACGCGGTGGCGAATGACGATCTTTACGCCTATTTACTATTGAGCCAAACCACCAATGAGAGTGGTACGCCTCTAAGCGAAAACGCATTTAGGCTAATATCGTCGGTTAAATCTCAAGATTATCTTAGCGCGCAGAAGCAGTTGGAGCTATTGTCTTCCACCAATAATCAATTACTTATGCAGTTAAGTCACTGGCCGTACCCAACGCGCAGTCCACTTCATTATGCCGCATTAGTGGGTGATTCATTAATGATCGAGCTGCTTGTTAAACACGGGTTTAGCCCAAATCTTCGAGACTCTCAGGGCGTCACAGCATTGATGTTAGCAGCGCAAGTATCTTTAGAGGTGGTGGATGTATTACAGAAACATGGTGCAATATCAAAACTTGGCGACAATCAAGGTCTAACTGCGGTCGATTTTTTATGGGATTCCTCGCTTTCAAGTGAGGACAAAGAGCTTATCGACGATAAGCTGTGGCTACCCATTACCTTGAAAGAAACGTCCCTCAACGCAGCCATTAGAAATCTAATAGAGCGCGGATATGAATTGGAGGGTTTTGAAGCCGATAGCGCTAGCTTAGATATAGTTGAACTGTCTAAGGTATCTATCGAATATGCTCACTTAACCGCATTTCAGTGGCTACATAGTCATGGCAATGAACCTTTGTTGCCTGAACAAACGTTAGAGTTGATAGTTTATGCAGTTAAAATTTTGCAAAACCCTGAAGAGTTTGTTGAGCTTCTGCTGGAGCAACAGCCTTTAGCTCTATCAGCGGATATGGGAGAAAAACTGCAGTCGAGTTTGGCCCAAGTGTGTCTGCGTAACCCTATGTTTTGTCTACAGACCCTTCCTAGTGAGATGTTGACAGCTATAGCAACGCAACTTGAAGGAGAATTAGATGAAGCTAACGTGCCTAACTTAGCTACTTGCGAAACGCTGAGTACTCGAGTCCCTTCTGCAATTGAAAAAGTAACAACTGAAAATGCAAGTCGCCTTGGTCTAGAGGTCACATCGAGGTGTCAGAAAACGTATCCAACTTCGGTGCTAAATGAGGTAAATCTGGTGGTTGGTATTGGTCATCAAAGTTCAATATCTGCACTGGATGTTCAGGAGGTGTCCAATGGTTGGGTGGCAAGTGGAGATGTCTCTGGAAAAGTTATTGTTTGGGAAAAGCAGACACAAAAGCTGGTTAATGAATGGATCTGGAGTGGTGGTAGAGTCAACTACCTCAAGTTTCACAATACCCAACCTTGGCTTATTGTCGCCAGCAATAAAGAGGTTCTTGTGTGGGACTTACTCACTCAGCAAGTGCGTTGGCAAGTAGAAATCATTAACCAAAGTGTTCTACTAAGCAACAACCGTATATGGGTTGCTGATGGCTCAGATATCGTTGAGTTGTCTGCAGATTCTGGCCAAGTGCATAATCGTTGGAAAAGTGGTGGCAATATTCGTCAACTGTTGACGGTAGATAATCAACTCCTTTCGATACATAACCATTTGATCGCTCTTTGGTCTCGTGATGGTGAACTGCTACAGACTTATCTGAGCGAGCAACCACTTGTGAAAGTGGTGAGTTCTTCTGATGGTTCAACTCAGATTATGCTTACCGATTCAACGATTGGGGAAGGATTTCAACTTCATCGCTTGGTTATCGATCCAAATCTGTCAATGGTAGCGATCAAAGCCGTCGAGTCCTTAAATGATGAAGTATCTAATCTGTCCTTTGCCACGAGCAAAGGTGGTGACATGGTGGTTAATTGCAGGGGCGAGCTCAAATGGATCGCGATTGAGGAAAACCCATTAATTGCTCCATCTGACTGCAGTTCAGTCACAGGGCATGTAGATACGGGGCCTTTGGTGGCGTTAGAGTCAGAACACGGGCAGCAGGAGTTTTGGGTTGCAAATCAAAAGCGTATTCAGTTGATTCATGATATTGACAGTGAACCCCATGCAACTTTTGTTGGTAACTCTCAGCGCAAGATTAAGCTGTGCTCCTTAAAGGAGAATACTCTTTACATCGATTCTCCACTGGGCAGGCGTGGAATCGATTTACGCGATCGGGGGTTGCCCGCTGTATTGCCTGAACTTAAGAAAGGTGAGAGTTGGCTATGTGCAAATTCGCAGACGCAGCAGTTTTCTCAAAGTGAGAATGGCGAAATACAGCGTTATGAAAGAAGCGGTCAATCCCTTGTCACTCGCTATTATGGATTGAGCTCCTTGTCGACAAAGCACGTGTTTGACAGTGAGAATCACAATAAAGTTGTGGTAATAGGAACTAAGATTGGAGAGGGTTATGATGGGGTAGATAACCACATCGCAGTTTTTGATCGCCAAAACCACTATCTAATCGATGCGTTTACCGCCTTTCCAGAAAGCTCAAATCGAGCATCTCGTTTCCTATCAATGGGAACCTTACTCGGTGTTCAAAAAAGTATGCTGAGTCCCAATGGTCGTTGGCTGGCACTATTTAATGAACAGGAATTGGTTGTTTACGATTTGGAAGAAAACATCATTACGTCTCGCACCACTATCGAAGGGAGTGATATCCAAGTAGACAATGAATATGTGTATGTACTAAATAGCGATTTGTACCTCCTCCCGTTAAATACTTTGTGGCACCAACCGCAAAAAATCGCCCTTACGCTGACCTCTACAATCGGAGATGAAGTCGCTTACGCTCCTTTGAGTTCTCAAAGAGAAAAGTTTGTACTGTTTGACAACCGTCAGATCATAGTGAGTTTGGATAACCAGTTGTATCGATTTGATGTTGATACGGGCAAAGGTGTGCGTTTAAAAGGGCACCACGAAGATGACATTTGGGAGTTGGCTGCAACATCTAGCAGCAAGTTAGTGACACTCAGCGCTGATGCGACGTTTGGTGTTTGGGATATCTATCAGGGTATGCAAGCACGCATAGTGGGTTTTGCGGACGGTAGTTGGGCTGCTGTTAATGATACGGGTTTGTTTGATGCCTCTGTAGGAGGAATGGAGAAACTCTATTTCCGCGTAGGCAGCACCCTGTTAGATATAGAGCAACTAAAAGATCGTTACTTCGAGCCTTACTTGTTGCAAAAAGTCCTAGGGATTCATCAGGAGCGAATACGAGATGCGGGGCAGTTAAAACATGTTGCCTTATACCCCAAAGCGCAGATTGAAGAGGTTGAAGTAGGCGTGTTCGAAGTCACTTTGGTTGATCAAGGAGGTGGAATCGGCGAGTTAACAGTTTACTTGAATAACAAGTATGTCAGTTTAAATGAGGGGAACAGCCGTAACGAACGGCTAAGCAACGGGCAAAAGTGGACCATAGATTTAGCAGATCACGCTTATCTTAAACCGGGGGACAATCAGTTATCGGTCGTAGCAACCAACAAAGAAGGTTATCTCTCTAGTCGAGGAATCAATGTACAGTTTGTTTCTAACAACAAAAAACCGCAAGCACAGCCGAGACTGTTTATAGTCTCTATCGGGGTTTCTGACTATCAGGGAACGCAGTTGGACCTGCGATTTTCTGCCAAAGATGCTAAGGATATGGAACAAGCGCTAGTTCGTGGCGCGCAAACTTTATTTGGCACGCCACATACAAAGAGTTGGCTACTGACAACGGATGCTACTTCAGAAGAATTACTGCCGACTAAACGCAATGTTCAACGCATTTTCGAGCAGTTGAGCCGTGAGTCAACAAGCAGTGACATATTAGTGCTTTATCTATCGGGGCACGGTATCACTATGCAAGCGAACGAGTCTGAATACTATTTTCTGACGCAAGACGCTTACAGTACAGACATCAATACTTATAAAGACCCTGCACTATTGTATACCACTACATTGTCCAGCAGCGAGATTATTCAGCTCGCTAACCAGACCTCGATACTAAAGCAAGTTCTAATTCTAGACACTTGTGCTTCGGGGCAGGTCGTGGAGAACCTCGCACAAACACGCGATTTAAGCTCCGATGCGCTAAGAGCCTTAGAGAAGGTACAAAATAGAACAGGAATGCATGTGATAACGGGCAGTACAGCCGATGCCGTCAGCTACGAGGCCAGCCAGTTCGGTCAGGGAATATTAACCTATAGTTTGCTAGAAGGCATGAAAGGGGCAGCTTTAGAACAAGGCAGTTTTGTCGATGTAGTTACTCTGTTTAGCCGAGCTCGTGATCGCGTACCTGAGCTTGCTAAGAACATTGGTGGTATCCAGCAACCTGTTGTATTTAGTAAGGCAGACAGCTTTTACATTGGCCAGCTTGATGAAGACGCTCGACGGGACATTAACTTGTTGCAACCTAAACCTGTCTTTATGCGTACGACTTTGATGAATAAAGAAACACTCCGTGATGATCTATTGTTTGGGCGGCAACTGGAGGCTCATTTGAGAGAGGAGTCCTTAAGAGGGCGGGGCTCCGAATTAGTGTTTGTTGAATCATACCAATATGCCAGTGGGATAAAAGTCAGTGGTTTATATAACCTTACAGCTGAGGGAATTAGACTTGAGATCGCGGTCTTTAAAGAGGAAGTAAACATCGGGCGAATTGAGCTAGATATTAGTGACAATGAACTAAACAACTGGCCAAATACATTGACTAGATTGATACTCACTGAGATCGAGGGGAGGTAGCTTAGTGTCCTAGTTATTGAGATAAATCATATTTTAACAATTTATACTGGTATTTCTCATGTAAATAAAAGTTGAGTATCTATACTGTTGGCTAGTTATATACGTAAATTCATTTGAGTAGAATTCAAGGAAGTTAGAATGAAAAAAACAACGTTAATGTTAGTACTATCCACAGCAGTGGCTATGAATGCCAATGCGGGCCAAGAGAACATAGATAGAGCAGCCAAAGGGACAACCGAGTCGCCAATTTCTATTCTTGTTATGGCTAATGCCCTCGCAACGCAAGGCATTGAACAAAAGGATCCCTTATTGCTAGTGACGTCGGCAAAGTTACTTAAATTAAATGCCATAGAAACTAAGGCTAGGCAAAAAATGACAGAGGGCGGATCCAAGTCTTCGAAAGAAGGAAGGGAGCGCTATACACCAGATCGATTGCTTGAATATGCGCAGGAATGGTCTGGTGACAATGAAGCATATAAGAGTTTAATCGCTCAAGTAGAGAGCCTGCAAACTCGTGGACGAGTAGGTGGCGCGGCTCAGCATGTTGATGCTATCGATGCAGGAGCTATAGATAATTATGAGTTGATGTTTTATGGCAGAGAGTGGGCAGAAGTTGCAGTTATCGGTGATGGGGATACAGACTTGGATCTTTATGTTCGAGACGAAAATGGAAATGTGGTGTGTGAAGATACCGATTCTACGGACACTATGTACTGTGCATGGAAACCAAAATTTGATGGTAACTTTACGATCTCCATTAAAAACTACGGTGAAGTCTATAATGAGTATCTAATTATGACTAACTAAAACAAGCCCCTTTAGTATCTCTGTAATTTCAAGGAAGAATAGATGCGCAAAGTATTATTGTTGATTAGCTTATTGATCTCACCAATTACGTGGGCGATCGAATATTATGCACTTGTTGTCGGAGTGTCAGATTACCCAAATTTAGATGATGGCCTGTCATTACAAGGACCAAAATTTGATGCTGTACGGGTGAAAAACATGCTTTTACAACAGGGCTTTAGTGAAGAAAATATACATCTATTGGCCGATGGAGTGATGGGGGCTCAGCTTCCTAATAAGGAAGCAATAGTTAATGGTATCTACGACATAGAACAACAGGTAGAGCCCGGAGATTTTGTCTATTTACATTTTTCAGGTCATGGTAGCCAGCAGCCAATAAAAGGCAAAGGAGACGGCAGCGATGCTGTCGATGGATTAGATGAGATTTTTCTGCCTAGAGATGTACAGCAATGGTCTCGTTCACGTGGAGAAGTGCCGAATAGCTTGACTGATGATGAAGTTAAAATTCTCACTACTAGATTGCGCAATAAAGGGGCCAACGTTTGGTCTATTTTCGATTCATGCCATTCAGGAACTATGACTCGAAGTATTACTGGTCAGCAAGTTCGAACAAGAAATATTGACTTGGGCATACTTGCTAACTCGGAGGTGTCGGAAGTATCACTTGTTGACTCCTCTAGCGCAGAGCCTTTGAAACCGGTTGAACTGATTGAAGGTGCTGGAACATTGATCAGCTTTGGAGCGGCACAGAGCAATGAAGAAGCGCCTGAGATGGAGTTACCTAGTGGTGACACTACTGAACCACAGGGGTTATTCACATACACAATGACTTCCATGATTAGCCAAAATCCTAACATTAGTTACAGGCAGCTAGCTCAAGGGATTTTAACTGCATACAATAGTATACCTTGGTATCGAACTACCCCATTATTTGAAGGTCAAGCACTAGATGAGCCAATCTTCCATAGAGACGGGGAGGTAGATGTTCGTTACCCAATTAGCAAAAAGAAGAATAGATATCTTATCCAAGCTGGTCAATTGAATGGATTTGAAGCAGGAGCGGTAGTAGCCGCATATGATAATGTTTCTTCAGAAACCGCTGTAGCAGTGCTTGAGATCACCGCAAGTCAACTTGCAACTAGTGAGGCTGTGGTTCGTAGTGGTGAGATGAGCGGCAAAAAGGGTTTTGTTAAATTACAGAGTCCAGCCTACCCACCAGCTCTTAAAGTCAAGTGGCAAAGTGTTCCAGGTTCAAAGTGGCAGGAGGCTGTCAGAAGCCTATTGGCTGATAATGAATTTCTTGAACGAACCATTGAGTGGGTCGATGTTGGCCAGCCAGCCGATCTTTCATTGTATGTTTCTGATAACGACCTTTACTTCTTTACGCTGAGCAATGCTCAACTTCCTTGTCAGTTATCTGCACCCAAGGCAGAGAATTGTGACGACTCGGGTGAACGTTACTTGAGTTTAGAATTGGCACAGTTAACACGAAAGGAAGCCTTGAATAATAGCCTTACACGCTTGGTTAGAGCTAATAATTTAAAGCGCTTAGCAACCCAAATGGTGGGCAACTCATCTCTTGTATCGGAAGTGTTTGTGAATGATAGCCAGAGCGCTTTAGATAAAGTAATTAAGACTCGAGATGGTGATGAACTTTATATGAGCTTTGCTAATCAGAGTCGAAAGCCAATTGATCTAACCGTGATGTTTATCGATAGTGGTCAAGGAATTACTCAAATTTACCCAGAGCTTGGTCATAGTGGGCGCTTGTTCGCTGGAGAATTTGCTGAATTTGGAGGCGAGGTTAGTAATGAAAATACGACGGGGGAAGAGCAGTTTGTTGTTATCGCGGTTCCTGTGAGTAGAGATTCGCCACAAGTTTCACTAGCACATCTACAGCAAGCTCCTTTAGAGAGCACGGTATTTACAAAGTCTTCTGGCGTTTCTACAAGGGCGGTCGCTGAGCAAGGCTACGAATTAATGTTTGCTCAGGCCTTAGGAGATATGCCTCAACAAAGAGCATTTAAAAAAGCGCAGAAACCAGCAGGAAAAGCGACTATTAGCGTAATTCGCCTAAAAACTGAATGATGAAAAGTTTTCGCTTACAGTGCAAAAGCGTATTTGGGAGCATATATAAAAGGTTCACCTTTTTTACACAGTGGATCGTAATGTGTTTTCTTGGAGCATGGTTAATTTATGGCGACCCTTATGGATTAGGGAGCGCGAGTGAACGTGCTGCTGAGAGAGCAGTTTATCGGCTCCTTTCAGGTTTTTATGACGCATCTAAAAGTGAACAAAGCATTCTGGTTGTGTTGTTTAATGACCAATCAATTGCAAACCTTTACCCTTATTTGTGGGAGTCAAATGATTGGCCTCTTTCATACAGTGATCAAGCGAGTATCTTAACTACGTTAATGTCTTTAGAGCCACGTGGTGTGTTTTATGACGTGATGTGGATGAAACAACGATCACTTGACGGAAGTTACAAGAGGGCTATCCAGCACTTGACAGCAATGGAGCAAGCTACACAAATTCCGCTGTGGTTTGCAAGAGGCACAGTAAACTCAAACATGACTGAGGGGGTTGAGCAGGATCTCAAGTCATTTTCAAGCTTAGCTATAAATGGGTGGGAAGGACAAGGTGATTTGTATCCCTTGCACTCAGATAACACTCCAAATACCGCCACTATGCTGTACAACTTCTACTGCGAGCAACAGGGTTGCCAAGGTATACATGATGTTAATGCACCTTCAATGAGCGTAAGGTGGAATGCTAACAGTGCGCCCATTTTACTCCCTCATAGAAATCAGCAATGTCGTGATAGAGGAAGTGCGTTTCAGTTATTTGTACAAACAATAAAATCGGTCGCAATAAATATTATCCCTTGGTTAGAAGAGGAGAATCAGTTGCAACTGTGCCCTCCACAACGCGTTTTATATGTTGACGAGCTGATGGCAATGGTACGCTCACCAAACGAGTCGGAGCGTGAGCGAGTTAAATCTATAGTGGAAGGATCCATTGTATTAGTAGGAGGACAAATTGAAGGGGTACAGGACTACGTTGTATCTCCTGTCCATGGGTCTCTACCTGGTGTTTTTTTTCATGCAATGGCTCTCGACAACTTGATAACATTCGGGCAAAGCTATACGAGGGAAGATGATACTGTTGACCATGTGAATTTTGCTATTTGGTTACTGTATATGACCTTGTTGATTTCAATTCGTCGTTATGCCTCTAACTACATCTTTCTGATGTGGCTAAATGAAAGGCAATGGCTTTTGAGTGGTTCCTTCATCGTTGGCATACTTAGTTTGGTGTTTGGAGTATTCCACTTTGCACCTTCATCTTGGATTTCAATACTTGCGTTGGGCTGGGTCAGTATTCAAATTATTGAACGAGTTGAAAGTTACCATATAGAGCCGAAGCATGAGGGTTAGATAATGATTCGAAGTAAAGTGAATGCTTTGTCAGCAATTATATTAATCTTATTTAGCGTACTCTCTTCTCGGGCTACTGCTGAGCAGTATGTTGAACAATGGCTTCAACCTGTTGTGCCGATAAAATCACCAAATGGTGATTGGATAATGAAATCGGCAGATGAGCTACCTAACCCACCAATTTCAGTTCTTCAGCAACAGGGAGAGCTGATTCAAATCAAACTCCGAAGGATCGGGCCAGTTTGGGTACCAAAAACTGCCCTTAGATTATTTGATGAAAGCCTATTATTGACCTGTCAAACAACCGCAACAGCAAGAGCTGGCGACTATAAAAATTATGGCATGAGAGGTGAAGAAGGTTCATCGTTTACATGTATTGTAAAGTAACAATCTAGCTGTTTCTCCCTTGGGAAGACCGGCAATTTCTTGAACCAACAACTCACCTGAACTAAGTCAGTTATGTAAACGCCCCATGAACCCACGGGGCGATCTTGCTAATGCTCGAAGTTCCAAGGTAGGAGCGCATCGATATCAGGATCAGATTTCGCTAACTCTTGCATGCACTTGACCATGTAGTCGTAGAGGATGAGTCCATTGGCTTTCGCGGTCTCGACGATACTGTAAATCATCGCGCTCGCTTCAGCCCCGTTAGGGGTAGTTGAGAAGAGCCAATTTATTCTGCCAATGACCAGCGGTTTTATTGCGCGTTCAGCACGATTATTATCTATCGATAAATGACCGTCATCGATATAGCGGATAAGTTTCGGCCATTGGCCGAGCGTGTATTTTATCGCCTTACCCAGCGGACTAGACTCCATCACTTGTTGAGTCGTCATCCACTCGTACAACTCATCCAGTATCGGCTTAGCATGCTGTTTACGTTCTGCTTTTCTTTTTTCAGCAGATTCACCTTTTAAGCGAGATTCTATTCCATAGAGCTTCTGGATTTTGGCCAGCGCTTTATCCGCTTTGCCTGACTTACCTTTACCTTGAAGCTTCTTAGCATCCATGAACTTACGCCGTGCATGCGCCAAGCAGCCAACATTAGGGTTTCTAACCTTCACTTTTAACTTTCCGTTCGAACACTTCACCAACGCTTATCTCTAAGTATCCGCATACAGTGTCAACAACATCTAACTCAATTCGCGTTGCCGTTTCATTTTTCATATGTAGGAGATTGTCCGATATATAATACCCATTCTTAAATCATGCATAAAACAGATCGTGCGCGTGCAGACTTGCGTTGGCAATGCTAGCAACTAGAGAGTGCCATCTTCTCTAGTTGCTATTTGTTACACATGTGGATGTAACTCTGGCAAGACATGTTATTCTGTTATCTCTATTGTTATTTGCAAAAATATAAGAGGTTGATTTTTATCGATCCTTTACCTTCACTAATCTGAAAACATATGTTAGAACGGTTACTCTAGATTGGATCTATAGCATTAAGTCTTCATATGGATAAAACAAATAATACAAATAAAACCAAGGCGCCTACCGCTTACGAAGTTGCGAAGCTTGCTAACGTATCTCCCAGTACGGTTTCTCGATACTTTAATAGATCGTCCTATGTCTCTAATGATAAAGCGGACAAAATAGAAGATGCTATTCGTTTATTGGGGTATCGACCTCAAGTCGATGTTGATAAACTGGTAAAAACCCGTTCGCTGACAATTGGAGTTCTGGTTCAGAACCCGGATAGTCCTTACACCAGTTCTATTCTGATAGATATAGAAAAGGTGCTTGATGAACATGGGTATTCAATATTGATGTCCGTGAATAGTTGGCAGCAGAGGTTGGTTTCTCATTCTCTTGATTATCTTCTCAAAAGCGATGTGGATGCGATCATCATCATTTCTGGGAATGTTGATAAAAATCTTATTGTTAAGTGTGCTGAGAAAATACCCGTGGTTGCGGTAGGCTATGATATTGAGGGAGATAATATTCAGTCGCTTGCAATCGATAACACTCTCGGTGGATATCTTGCTACCCTACACTTAATTCAGCTTGGGCACGTTAATATCGCGCATATAAAAGGCTTGGCAAATCATCACGATGCCACCTCGCGTTTTCTTGGTTATAAAAAAGCACTCTCTGAGGCTGGTGTTGCTTATAAGGAAAAGTTGGTATTGGAGGGAGATTTTGGTATCAAAACTGGCTACGATAAAACCGTTGAGCTTATCCAGTCCGGTGTGTATTTTTCCGCCATATTTGCTGCCAATGATCTTACCGCCTTTGGTGCAATCAAAGCGTTACATCAACATGGATTTAAAGTACCGGAAGATGTCTCTGTGATTGGTTTTGATGACCTGCCGATGGCGCCTTATTTTATTCCATCACTTTCAACATTACGACAGCCGCTCGATGAAATCGGTGCGATCAGTGCTCGATGTATATTAAAGCTGCTGTGTGGAGAAGTCGAAACAGTTCGGCTTCCACCTATTTGCTTAAAAGCAAGAGATTCCACTAAGTCTCTATATCGATAAGTAAAAAGCCGAAAATATTATTTTCGGCTTTAATATGTCATGCTACTCAGTTATTGGACCGTTTCATCTAAGAAACTCGTTGCCCAGAAAAATGGCGCATTCCAGTTGATGGTTATTTCATTGAGTGTCCACGCCCCGATATCATCTTTCCAACAAGTTTGTCCAATACACTTGCCTTTCATTGATGCTGCAACAGGATCACTGAAGTTAATAGAGTTCGGGCCTCCAGACATGACACCAGGAGCGACTACTGGAGATTTACTGTCGGCGGCATGAGCCCAAAAACGGTGATGAGGATTCAGAAGCGGGCGACTACCATAGCCTGAAACATAAGACTGATCTAACGCGTTGCGACCGAGGACATAGTCCATCGCATCAATAATGCCTTCTACGTACTTCGGATTATTGGTGAAATCATATGCAATACCGAAGAAGATACTGCGGTTCATTAAGTTTGAATTTGAACCCCATGGGTACTCTTCGGTGTTGTAAGGAATATGATAACCTTCTTTTGCTATCGACTGGTAATAAGCGTCCGCAGTTTTGATAATATTCGCACGTGCTTTCTCTATTTCGCTAGCGGGTAATTTATTAGGAACGATAGCAAGAGACAAGGTTCCTGCTGCGCTCACACCTTGCCAGTACAGATCGCCAGTTGCATAAATATCTCCTTTAGGAGTCGTTAAATAGTAAGGTGAAGATTGAACCGCTTTTTTGTATTCTTCTTTCCCTGTCGTGACAAACAGTTCCGCAGCTGCCCAGTAAAACTCATCATCTAATTGAGTATCATCATATGGACCGGAGCCGACAAAGTTGTCGTATGCATATACATTTTTGTGTTGATTAGCCGCTTTCCAGGCTTTTTCTGCAGAAATTAGGCACCGCTTAGCATAGCTAGGATCGAGGTCTTGCCAGATCCTTGCACATTGCGCAGCAGTAGCGGCTAAATTAAGCGTAGCGGCTGTTGTCGGGTAGCTTAAGAATCGCTCACGTGGATCTTTGTGAGGAGGCAAAGGCATTCCCGTCCAAGCGTCATCAGCGACTTTATGAAAAACCATGCCATCGGCATTAATCGGCGTGAGTTTCAATTGATCTAATTTCTCGGATTGATCACCCACTGGAACCCAGATTTTACTGTTTTCTGGCACTTGCATTGCCATCATAAAGTCCATCATCCAGCGACTTTCATCAAGAAGATCATTGAAGTTGTTGTTATTTTCCGGGATTTTTACTTTTCCATCTGCAAATGCGTTGGTACGGTTTGTCTGCTTTTCTCTTTCGTAGTAGTTGGCGAGAGTCCATGCCGAGATACCGCCATTAACCACGTACTTGCCATGATCTCCTGCGTCATACCAGCCGCCAGTGACATCTAAATTAAGATCACAGCCTGGCCATTGGTTTCCTTTTGCATCGGTTTTATTAAAACACGTAACAACTTCAGGCAAATGTCCTGCAGGTCGAGCGAGGTCGGCTCGTTGAACGTACTCAGGAACAATATCAATGCCACTTCGTTGTTGATAGAAGAAAGAAAGGGCGTCGTACTTCATTTTTCGATAAATGGCATTATCAATAACAAATGGATGGCTTTGATGTCCGTCGACTTCTAACGTGGCTTTCTTTGCCGGATTTTGCACACTGCTAAAATCGATCAACTGGACATGCTCACCAGAGGCTTTATTCAAGCCGAATGGAATCGTTTCACCCTCAGCAATAACACGTTGGTCATCACCTAATAGCTTCCAACTTATTGGTGATGTCTCTTTAGTGATGACCGTGGCATGTTTAGGCCCATGGATAAAGTAGCCGACTTGATTAACTCTTACCCGAGCTAGGTCGCTCTCCTTAACATATTTTGGGCCGGTTAAAGAAACATCTTTAACACAGACGGTTGTTGGTGATTCGGTTCCCATTTGAAACTGGAATTGAACGTTATCGTCATCACCAGTTGGCTTAAATGAAAATTGAAATGGTTTAAGATCCTGATTGAGAGAAATATCCTGAACAAAATGGTTGGTGTATGGCGCTCCATTATGTTGGACTAGTGCTTTTACGTTTATTGACTGTTTTGCTAGCGCACTAAATTGTAGATGGTAATTTTGGCCTTGTTTTAAAGCCAGTCCCGATTGTCCAAGAATTACATCCCATGGATTCTTACCCTTCTGGGTAAAGGTAATGCAACCCATTTCGTCAGTAGATTGTAGTTCTGCGCCTGCAGCCCACCATCCGTCGGTACTTTGCGAAAAACTGCCATTGGTAATGAGTTCTTCTTTATATTCGCCGGAATTACTGGACGTCGATGGCTCTACAGCACAGCCACTAAGTCCAATAAAACCACAACTAAAAATAGCTACGATACTTAGCTGTTTCTTATTCATTTTAACCTCGTGAATTTAAAAGGATGATATGGATAGATCTCTTTTACAATAGTCATTACCCCCACAAAAAGTGGAAGTTTAAATATAAGCTTTAGAAATAGGGCATTCCGATAAGACGATATATTTCTTAACAATGCAAGTAATACTTTTTAATTTGTGAAGATGATTGTTATTTTATTTTTCATCCTATTTTGTTTTTAAAAATAAAATATTAATTTCAAGAAACGATTTCATGATGTCTATGGAAGTGTGATTGATTCCTTTTTTTTTATTTTTACTAATTAATTAAAACATATTTTTTAAAGGTGGATATGGACAATTTTTAACAAATACATCTAGAGTCTAATCGTAAAAGAAGTGGGGAAACAAAGATATTTTGCTGTTCATACTTTGTTCTCGAAACCTATAAATGTATACGACAGGTACATATAGCCCTAGTTAAGAGGTTAAAAATGAACACAATTCTACGACGCTGTAGCTATGTATTGCTACTCAATACATTATGTGTTTCTTACAGTTTTGCTTTGGATTGGAGCGGAATGAACTGGCTCGTCTCAGATGGATGGAGAAATGGTGGAAGCGAGTTCGATTGTACATGGCAATCACAAAATGTTTGGCGGGAAGATAATCTATTGATTATGCACGCTAAATCAGACTCTTATAGTAAGAGCTGCTCTGAAATTAGAACTTACCAATACGTTCGTCGTGGACGTTATGAAGTAGAAATGCAAGCGGGAGCTGTTCCCGGAACCATTAGTTCATTTTTTACTTATGCGGGAGAATCTGGAACTGACAGTCATTATGAAGTTGATATTGAACTGATGGGAGGAACGAATTTATTACACACGAATGTATGGATAGAAGGTCGTCAATCTCCTGTAGATATCGACTTAGGTCAATATGGGATGTCTATTTGGAGTATGGAAAAATATGCATTCACAATCGATGAATATGGTGTGACATGGGAAGTTTTCAGTCGATATCATAATCAGTGGATTCAAGTGCGAAGAGCCAATAAAACAGTCTCAGATTATATGCAAATATTTATTAATAACTGGATAAGTGCTAATCCCCAGTTTCCACCTAGTTATTACAATGGCAATCCCGTTTATGCAAAATATCGAACAGTTAGATTTTATTCTTATGAGTGATCTGCTGATGTTTTATATATAACAATTAACGAGAGTATAAAGTTATCATGAAAAAAATAAGTAAAAAATTTATTCTTTTGCCATTAATGGCGATGGTTATTTCTGGGTGTTATTCTGATAATAACGATAATAAATCTGATGTTTCGACATTCTTAGGCGTAGGTACAACTGCTGGCATTTCTCCGTGGATCCAGTCTGAGAATGATGGTTGGAAGGTTGCGGAGGTCAGCGTGACCCCTGCTAGTTTGGCAGGTATCAGTGCTGTATTAATCAATAATAACGGTGAGAACGATACCGCAGATATCCAAGTTACAGGTACAGGGAGTCACTTATTCATGCTTAAGTCCGAAGTGGCAACGGATCTAAGCACTTATCAGACTGGGTACCTAGAATTTAAAGTTAGGGCGAAAAGTGATACACCTGAATCTATGGTGGTTTCGATTGATAATGAGTGGCCAAACAGAAGTAGTCTAGTGCTGGTTAATCCGTTAACAGGAAGCGGAGAATGGGAAACGCTTAGCGTTCCAGTGAAATGTTTGAAACCTTTCGATGGAGCTACTGCGGTCGATTTTACACAAGTGGGTACGCCTTTCCATCTGGATGTCAAAGAGTCATTTGACTTCGAAATTACCGATGTCACTTATCGATTAACTACAGATCAAGAAACCGTTGTGGACGCTGATAGCTGTACTTCGACTTCTGATAGTAACAGTGATAGCGATAGTGACAGTAATAATGATGTGGAGCTTGGTGTGAACAATGCTCCGGCTCTTAATAGTGGAGACGTTGCACTATATTATTCGGGTGATATTGGCCAAGCTCAAGATTATTCGTCT
This sequence comes from Vibrio aestuarianus, assembly GCF_028858425.1. Lineage (NCBI taxonomy): Bacteria > Pseudomonadati > Pseudomonadota > Gammaproteobacteria > Vibrionales > Vibrionaceae > Vibrio > Vibrio aestuarianus. The sequence continues at coordinate 606,852 of NZ_JAKNYQ010000002.1, forward strand.
GCTTACCCATTAAATAGTTTCGGTTTTGTTGTGCAAGAGGAAAACCAAGTCGTAAACGTCTCATCATCAGAGAATGGTGGTGTATTCCTCGGGGGTGACGATTCTAATATGGATTTCTCTGCTTACAGCGATGAACTTGTTAGTCTCGACTTGAAAATCAAAAGCTACGGAGAAACCAATGGCCTTCAGGTTAGAATGGATGGGGTCACTGAAGATTTCGGCCTGTTCTTTACTGTGGATAGCGCAATCGTACCAAGTGACAATGAATGGTACCGCTGCCAAATTCCGGTTGCATCGATTATTCCTCAAGGTAGCTTAACTCAAGTCAAGAAAGTTATTTATATCTCTGGGCCGTGGGACAGCATGAAGGATCTGGCATTTTCATTTGCCAATGTATCAATTGAAGGTAAAGGCGACAGCTATGATCCTGCATCTCCTTGTACCAAATTATAGTTATTAAGTAATTTCACATAGAGTTAAGGTAGACGAATATTGTCATCTCATTCCTATGTATGAGTGAGGTGACTTTGTTGCGTAAAGAAATTAAAAATAAACCATTATCAGCCAAGCTTCTGTTCGCTTCTAACTATATATAAGTAAAGCTTATTTACTTTTTCCAATTGAAATAATTTTTCATGATTGTTGGGTTTTAAAGGAATAATATTTTATGATTCGTGAAATAAAAATAACGAGTGTGGCTATTTTAAGTCTCTTTGCCGTTATAGGGTGTGGCTCGGATAACAATCATAACGATAAAAGTGAGCAATCTGTTGTCCTAGACAATCGTTATTACACAGATATGTATCATTGGAATAACAGCAAAGGGCTTAACGTTACTGCGCTTGGTCGTGGTATCAATATGGGGAATTATCTCGAGTCGCCCACTTATGAAGGGGAGTGGAACAATAACCTGATTATTCAGGCAAGTGATTTTAGAAATATCAACCAAACTGGATTTTCAAGTGTACGTATCCCTGTTCGCTGGAGTGCACACACGTTGACTAATGATCCTAATATTATCGACGATGCTTTCTTGTCACGTGTTCAGGAAGTGGTTGATCAAGCCATTCAAGAAGACTTGAAAGTAATTATCAATACTCACCATTTTGACGAACTATTTTACGATGATAAAGACTTTGACTATCAGCGCTCACGGTTATTGAAGTTTTGGGATCAAATATCTAAGCGCTTCCCTATTGGCCAATATAATCAAGACCAACTGATTTTTGAGTTTCTTAATGAGCCTCATGAAGACGTTGGCATTAAAGAATGGAATAGTTTAATTTCAGATCTCACCAATATCGTTTGGTATGCGAATTCTGCTACTCAAAACAGTGCGCTTGGCCAACGTAAAGTTATGGTAGGGCCTGCTGATTGGGGGGGAGTATCTAAGCTACCTTATTTGGAACTGCCTAAATCATCTAATCCTGATAATACAATTATCACAGTGCATTTCTACGAACCGTTTCAATTCACTCATCAGGGGGCATCTTGGGTAGATGGGGCTGATACATGGATTGGTACACGTTGGTTGGCGACTGAGTCGCAGCAGAAAGTTTTGATCGATTACTTAGATCTTATAGATAAATGGAATGCTGAGCCTGGTCATGGGTTTGAAATTAATATTGGTGAGTTTGGTGTCTACAGCCAATACTCTGCGCCAGAAGATCAACGCGCTTGGACAGCATTTATTACCAGAGAAGCGGAAAAGAGGGGGTATAGTTGGAATTATTGGGAATACAGCTCTGGGTTTGGTGCTTACGATCCATACGCAGAGCAATGGCGAAGAGCGTTGGTTGAAGGGCTCATACCTAAAAACGCAGATAGCAATTGATCAATCTGCATCTTTATATACCCATACTCATATTCTAAGTAAGATGCTCTGGAAATGCGTAGAAAAGTAAGACAACTGTTGAAAGAAGTATGATGATCTCGCTAAAGAAACACACATTATTACCGTGAGTTGTACGTAGTTGGCCGAAGGATGAAGATGCTAGATATCTACTCCTTCGGAACTAGTGATTACACTCTTTAAGTTGCACAAATACCATACAATCGTAAGGGGCTAAAATGAAGAGGATGTGTTTAAAAAGGTAAAAATTGTGTAGTCAGGCTTAGCTTGCTCTGTCCAACTCAACGTCCAGCCCAAAACATTGTTTTAAGTGGTTAAGAAAGAGCGGATCTTCACACATCGCTTTTTCTGGTTCATCACTGATTTTCGCGACCGCTTTACCATTGCATTGCGCCATTTTAATCACCATCGATAATGGCTTGTATCGCTTATTATTGCTCTGCCAATCGCCCATATCATTAGCTAAGAATGTACCAATTCCAAAACTAATATTCGCTCTTTGGTTGAAGTACTGACAAATCTCTAGCGCTCTGTCGAAGTCGAGGCTATCTGTGAAAATTAATATTTTCGACATTGGATCAATACCCAAAGCTTGATAGTGAGCAATCATCTTATCGCCCCATATCAATGGGCATCCTGAATCGTGACGGACCCCAGAGTAAGCGTTGGCGCGCTGCACGGTAAAGTCGTTTAAAAACGCATCTATGCTAATTGTATCGGTAAGGGCAATGCCCAATTTGCCTTTAAAAGTTTCGTGCCATCTATCTAGTGCGATTGCTTGGGATTGAGCCGTGTCGACTAGTCGCTGGTGGGCCATAAACCATTCGTGCGCAACAGTACCAATTGGGGTCAGTTGAAATTTTTTAGCAAGGTGGTAATTGCTAGTACCAGACATCAGCTCTGGCGCATGTTGACGAAAATAGTCAACCACATCGTGCTGAACCTGAGCACTGAAGCGACGGCGGCTACCCATCTCAGAAAACTGGAAATTAGTAATCTCATGTCGGGCTAACTCAGTTTTTAGTTTGTTGACCTTATTTTGCAAAACATTGTGAAATTGCGCGTAGGGAATACCACTCCACAGCTCACGGTTACGCACTTCCGAGATAATACTCATCACCAAGGTTTCATACAAAATGGTTTCATGCCAAATCCCTTGTATGGAGACTTTTAACTGATTTTGACCATGCTCATCAGCGACGGATACGGTCACTTGTTGTTTTGGAGCAAATCTGAATTTCGCTAAGTGGCTCAGAAAACCTTGGTCGAGATGAGGCGCTTGGCAGTGTAAATAGTCTATTTCATCACGATTAAAATGACAGTCAGCGAGTTTGTTAATCTCTTGCTCTATTTGGTGTTTAAAACCCGCTAGGTTTTCATCTGAACGAACAATGAGTTCATAACGTACTTGAGTTTCAGGATAGAGCCGATAAGCAGCGCACATCATGTTGATCTTATAAACGTCAAGATCAAGCGCGCTTTGAATGATTTTGTGGTTGAAAAGCTTGGCATTCATACGGCCATCCTATCTTTTATCTGGCTCTTACTGGTTGGCACTTTAGTAATTTGCATTTGGTTTGTCAAATTACGTTATTAACCATAATTTAGCACTTTGGGTTGGATTGCGCCTATTACCTTTTAGTCTATGCTATCTAATCGGTTTATCTTATTGGCATACGCTTAAAGGTGGCCGTCTCAAAATAAATAAGGTTAGTCACGGTTAGTTACTTTCCTGTTGACCTGTAATTTGGCAGTGGTAATGTAACCAACAATTAGGGACTTAGGAAACTGACGATGATAGTGACCATTGACATGATATGTCTTCGAATTGGAACACAAGGCTTGGAGGTGTTATTGATTAAGCGCAATAACCCTGATCGGCCGCAACATGGTCTGTGGTCTATTCCCGGTGGATTCGTATTTGAGCAAGACCTTACTGAGCAAGGTGGGCAGCAAGCCGACCAAGATTTTGAAGCAGCACGTAAACGTATATGTCGGCAAAAAATTCACACCTATCCGCACTACATTAGTGAGCCTATGGTTGAGGGGAACCCCAAGCGAGACCCAGATGGTTGGAGTGTGACGATTGCGCACTATGCGCTGCTTAATAATGCCAATGTCGAGCAGATTGAAAACAGTGGACTGTGCCAAGAGCAATTAAGATGGTTTACCCTTGAGCGCGTACTAAAGGATGAAATTGAACTGGCTTTTGACCATGCTGAGCTCATTAAATTGGCATGGAAGAAACTAAGAGCTGCGGTTGAATATACGTCAGTGGCGCTGTTTGCTTTGGAAAAAGAGTTTTTGGTGTCAGATATTATCACTGTCTATGCAAAGTTCGGTGTCGAGGTTAATCGTATGACGGTCAAGCGTCGCTTGATTGATACTGGCGTGATTGTGAGTGCGAAGAAAATGGCGTCGACCAATAAAGGGAAGGGCGGTAAGCCGGCGCAGGTTTATAGCCTTAGTGAAAAAAGTGTGACTTATTTTCAAACCTGTCTGCGCTAAACCCAACAAGGAGTGAATCATGCAAATGCAAACCATAAAGATTGATAAAGCCAAAACAGCTTCGGTTGATGTTGATCCACAGAAAGGTTTTAGTGAGCTATGTCCTAATGAGTTACCTGTTGCGGGGGCATTAGAGATTGTTGATGAGCTGAAACACAACCATAGTAAAGCCAGTGTAAGGTTGGTATCTCGTGATATGCACCCACCAGGTGCGGCATGGGAAGCTCAATCACCCGATAAGATGCTGCAACCGGTAGGATTGCCAGAAGTAGACATTAAGTGGAACCCGCATTGTGTGGTAGGAACGCTTGGAGTTGAGCTGCTACCTGGCTTGCCTGCTGTTCGCGAGTACGACTTTCAACTTAACAAAGGCATTGACCCAGACGCTCATCCATACGGGGCGTTTTATCACGATCAAGCCGATACGTTGTCTACCGGTGGGATTGAATTTCTGCGAGCAAAAGCGATAGATACCGTTATTGTGGGTGGGTTAGCTTTGGATTTTTGTGTCAAGAAATCAGTCGAGCAGCTTCTTGATGCCGGTTTTCGTGTGATCCTAAACCTCGCCTCGACACGAGCCGTTTTTCCAGAAAATGCAATCACGGTTATTGGCGAACTGGCCGACAAAGGTGTGATATTGGTCGAAAATTCGGACGCTATACAATAAGTCTGTTTAACGGTGGTTGTAGGCCATTTTTACTACGTTATTGGATTATCAAGTAGAAAACTACATTTCAAAGTTTCTACCTTGTACAAAGAATCCACAAACCGCTGCAAAGATCAGCTTGAAAGTATGGACCTTATTGCACGAAAGTTACTTTCAGTTGATCTTAGCCTTTATGCTTCACCTCAATATTTAGAGCGGTACGGTAGGCCTCAAACACCGATGGATCTTGAACTGCATGAGTTTATTTTATTTCGGAAATTTGATGGCAAAATAGACCGTCGACTGAATTTTAACAATGAATCAGTGACTGTTTCAGGACGTTTAATTGTTAATGATGTGGGGTTACTGACCGAATCTTGCCTCGATCATCAAGGAATTAGCTGTATCGCTGATCATGATACACAAGAATACGTCGAAAATGGTAAATTGGTGAAGTTACTACCGAACTATCGAACGGAACAAGTTCATGGTTGGCTACTTTATCCTCGGAAGAAAACCTTGTCACGGCAGGCTAAGGCGCTGATCGATTATATTCTAGAGAGGTTTCCAGAAAATAGTGAGCCCAATCTATAACAATACGATGAAGTACCCTCTATAAATTTGGGGGTACTTCAAAGATAATTTACATTGCGCTAGCTAAATGAAGTTCGATTTTATCGATAACTTCTTCATCTTGTAGCAGATCAAATTTTCGAGCGAAGAGATTTGTACTAGAAATAAGTTCAGATGCGTCACCGATATGGAACGTTCTTGGGCGAAGTTTTATATCACCATCAGGAACCCAATCAATCATACGCAAGTCATCTTGAATAACTTCACCATGGCAATCGTTATTCATCATCACTGTTTGGAAGAAACCTTCATCAGCAATAAACGTGTTCTTGTAAAACTCCTTATAAGGTTCAGAAACACGGGTGTTACAGACAAAGTCACAAAATCTGCGAGATACAATCATCCACTGAGTTCCAATGAATGGGGTGATCCCAGTCATGAATCTTCTAGATAGTTTAGGTCGATAAAGTTGTTCACCGAATTCAAAACACATATTGTGAATACGATTCATTGTTTCTGGTCGGTTTTCATTTTGATCGAGCGCCCGTATGAACTCTTTACTCGGGTTTTCTGCTAAAAAATTGTGGATGTAGGCTTGAGTTTTTAACGGAAAATCTTGGCCACTTAGATTGATAAAGTGAGTCCAGTTTTTACTGGTTTCGAGTAGTTTAGCCATGCCACGAAGCTCAATATTGACCAGACTATACCCACCCCACAATGCATTTTCAGGCTCTAGAACTTCAGCGTTAGGGTAGTCTTCTAAATAGGTCGAAATAGTATTCGATATTTCTTTACCTGAACTCTTATCAACATGCACCAAGTAGTGATTTTCAGGGTGGTATATAGCTCTAAATAGACGTTTAAATTGCTCTGGATATCGATGCACTAAAACAAGGTAAGCAATCATGACAGTATTCCTTGAGAAATCGGGAATAGTATTTCCACGCTCCAGTTCTCTCAGTAAGGAAAAGGATATTTTTGAGGTCAAGGCGTGTTCTTGCTCACTCCTTATATTGGGGTAGATAGCCATAATGCAATGGGGTGATGACGATTAAATGAGCAATAAACTAGTTAGACGAATTACCCATGGTATGTGTGTGGCTCGCGGCAAGTTACGAGTCACACACTTTTATCTGAAGCAAAATTGTTCTAAAGACCTTTGTGATATTGCTTGTTGGTTGTTGCGGTCATTGAAGCGACTAGTTGCGCTTTTGCGTTATCATCACCAGTCAAGCTTTGTTTAAACAGCATGATCAATTCAGATTTACTAATGCTGACTTTGGTCTGTGTGGGGATATCTCTCAAATCAATCATCACATCAGTAAAGGTAGCGGGTAAATCATTGAGGATATCGAGGTTCAGGAAGTTCACATCGTTATACAAGCTGTTGTGACTACTTTTTTGTTTGTTGATCACATATGACGTATCTTGAAGGTTGATGATTGACGCGTTCTTTTCGCAACGTTTCATGCAACCTTTATTCATTCGCTGTTTCTTGCAGCCTATGCTTTGAATAAACAGACATTGGCGGCTAGTTAATAGGTTGATGGGGTGATAAATGCTGTAAAAAAGCTTGAACCCATTTGGTTTAACTAAACGTTTCATTTGTAGCGCATTTAATTCATTAGAGATAAAAGCACCAACTCCTTTTAGCTCTTGATCAATACACTGAAGGGCAAATGAATTGGTGATATTCAGTTGTGGGCCAGCTACCCAATGTAACCCTAGTGACTGAGCAAGTTCTGCAACGCCAAGGTTGTTGGTCACAACGAGGCTCGGCATGGTTTGAGTTAGTAGTTCACGCGCGGCTTGATAGTGTTCACCAATCAAAATCGCAGGGAAAAATGGAATCAAGTCTGGATGAGACTTAAATAGAGCGATCATTTCATCCAATTGATAATTCAATGCGTCGGGTAATTGATAGAAAAAGCTAGCGTCTGGGTGACTATCTAGCAAACCTAAATCGGCGGTATCTGCAATTAAAACCGATAATGCAGACGGTTGCTGAGCACTTACATTTGATTCAGCTTTCGGCAGTGGAATATCAATGACTTCACCACTACCTTTCAAACTGCGTGTACGACCAGTTTCAATTGGCATCGCCTGTGTAATATTGTCTACCTTACGGATGAGGTCTGTCGTTTTATCAAAAAGTGACTTTTTCACTTTCATGGTGTCATCAGCAGTACGGCATTGATACACCTTACTGAAGTGAGTAACAGTATGGCCGCGTGGGTTATCGATATACATATCACGATGAATATCACCTTGCAGATAGCCGTTGCTAAAATCACGGTTAAAAACACTGTACAGTTCGGTCATATCATTATGAATATCACCAGTTTGACAAAAGTGATCGATTTGTTTACGCCAGTTATCGACTACCGTATAGACGTAATGAGATTTTTTGATTCGCCCTTCAACTTTCAGAGAATAGACGCCAGCTTTGGCTAGCGCTTCCATATCTGAATACGCCGAATTGTCTTTCAAATTGAGAGGATAGTTTTTTCCAGCCTCGGTAGTTTGATATTGGTCACGGCATGGCTGGCTGCAACGCCCACGGTTGCCGGATGCGCCATTGCGCTCTGAACTGAAATAGCACAGACCAGAAAAACCAATACAATACGAACCATGAACAAATACTTCCATCAACACGTCATGTTTACGCCCAAACTGAGCTAAGTGGGTAATTTCATCAATGTTAAGTTCGCGAGAGAGATTGACACGGCTAGAACCGAGTTTTCCTAAAAGCAATATTTGCCCTTCGTTATGCGTATTCATCTGCGTTGAAGCGTGCATATCCAAGCTAGGAAAATGGTGTTTGAGAATGTATGCCAGACCAAGATCTTGAATGATCACCCCATCAATACTGGTATCAACCAACTGTTTAAGCAGACGTATGACAGCAGGAATCTCACTTTCTAAGACAACGATGTTTAAAGTCAAAAATATTTTGCAATGATGTTGATGAGCAAGCTTGAGCACGCCTTCAAGCAAATCCAACGTGATATTGGCCGCGCGATTTCGGGCGTTAAACCGTTCTAATCCACAGTAGATAGCATCTGCACCAGCTGCAATGGCCGCTTTAATGGATTCTAAGTCGCCACCTGGGGCCAATAACTCAAATTGTTCTTTTTGAAAAGCCAAGCTCATTTACTCTACATATTGCTATTTGGATTGTGGATTATATAGATCATGGTCACATTTATCGAGCCAGTTGCGATGTTTAATCTAAACGCAGAGCGGAACAGGGGATGCGATAGCAATAAAAAAGCCAGCGTATCGGCTGGCTCGTTATTACTGGGAATAAGGCTATGCGTTAAGTGCTTGCTCTAAATCGGCAAGAATGTCATCAATATGCTCAATCCCCACTGAAAGTCGAATCATCTCTGGTGACACACCAGCTTGTTTTTGTTCTTGCTCATTAAGTTGTCTGTGTGTGGTTGACGCGGGATGGCAGGCGAGAGATTTAGCATCGCCAATATTGACCAGGCGTTTAAATATCTGCAATGCATCATAAAAACGCACGCCAGCATCATAGCCCGCTTTTAAACCAAACGAGAGGATGGCCGAAGGCTTACCTTTCATATACTTTTGCGCAAGAGCATAGTGTTCTGACTGTGGAAGAGCGGCGTAGTTAACCCAGCTAACTTTGTCATGTTGCTCAAGAAATTGGGCTACTTTCAGTGCATTTTCTGTGTGTCGTTCCATGCGAAGTGATAGGGTTTCTAACCCTTGCATCAACATAAAAGCATTCATTGGTGACAAGGTTGCGCCAGTATTTCGTAAAGGAACAGTACGTGCGCGTCCTATAAAGGCAGCGTCGCCAAAAGCCTCAGTATACACCACACCGTGGTAAGAAGGTTCGGGTTGGTTAAACACAGGAAAACGATCTTTATGCTGCGCCCAAGGAAATTTACCTGAATCGATAATCATGCCACCGAGCGTAGTACCATGCCCACCGACGTACTTGGTTAAAGAGTGCACCACGATGTCTGCACCAAATGAAATCGGCTTGCATAAGGCTGGAGTTGCTACGGTGTTATCAACAATCACTGGCACTCCTTGCGCGTGAGCAAGTTCTGCAACACGCTCTAAATCAATGATATTACCCGCAGGGTTACCGATGCTTTCGCAATAAACGGCTTTAGTATTTTCATCAATCAGTGCAGCTAAACTCTCTGGTTGATCGTCTTTGGCGAAACGCACTTCTATGCCTTGGTTTGGTAGCATGTGAGCAAATAGGGTATACGTGCCACCATATAATTGTGGAGTCGATACAATATTATCGCCAGCTTGTGCCAACGTTAAAATGGCATAATTTATCGCTGCGCTACCCGCACTGACGGCTAGGCCTGCAATACCACCTTCTAAGGCCGCCATACGTTTTTCCAACACATCGTTGGTTGGGTTCATGATCCGCGTGTAAATATTACCTGGGACGGCAAGGTTAAATAAATCAGCGCCATGCTGTGCATTATCAAACTCATAGGCAACAGTTTGGTAGATTGGCGTTGCAACTGATTTAGTGGTTGGATCGGTTTCATAACCAAAATGTATCGAGAGTGTTTCGTCTTTCATGTATCGTCCTTGAGCCATTGAATAGTGAATGTTTTATCACCAGAAGTCGTTATTCCTTTGCTACTTGAAGCTGCTGCGGTGCTGGCTACGTTGCTCACCTCAATCACACGCTTTATCAGTGATAATGATGGTGAGCTTACTTGTCGTACAGCTACAGCGCAACTTCAAGTTGTTGTCATATAACAAAAGAAACGGCAGTTATTGTCAAGCAAAGTGAAATCTCAGTACTGTATTTATTCAGTAATAGAGGAAAAGCGGCTTGTAAAATATTTAAACCTGTTTAGGAGATTTTAAATCAACATTAGGCTAACTGATAAAACCATCCCTATAATAGATACATAGCAAAATCCAATTAGGGACTGTATATATGCCGCTAATTTCTTCGATAGATGGAGCAAACCTGTTACATTTCTTTTCAGGAGAGAATGAGCTATTGCAGCTAACCATTGATGTTTTGCCGGTTCCCATCTTTTACAAAGATACTCACGGCGTCTATTTAGGGTGTAATCGCGCCTTTGAAGAATTTATTAAAATCGAAAGGCAGCAGTTGGTGGGGCGCAATGTTTATGAGCTTTTTGATAAAGATTTGGCTGATGTTTACCAAAAAGCGGATATCGAATTGTTCAACCACCCTGGTATACAAGTTTATGAGAAAAAGATTCGCACTTTTGAAGGTAACGATATTTTTGTTAAATTTCACAAGACCAGCTTTAATGATGGACAAGGGAATGTTGCCGGGCTTATTGGGGTGATATTTGACATTACCGAGCAAAAAGCACTCGAAGAAAAGCTGCTTAATAAAGCAGCTTATGATGAATTAACGGGTCTTTATAACCGTTGCCAAGGTTACGCTGTAGCGGAAAAACTGCTCTCCCAAATCGAAGAAGATCAGCAAGTTGCGATAATTATGATCGACGTTGACCATTTCAAACGAATAAACGACACCTTCGGTCATTTAAGCGGTGACGAGGCACTACGTCATATAGCAAGCACATTTCAAACGCACAAACACGATTCAGATATCATCATACGCTGGGGCGGGGAAGAGTTTCTCATACTGGTTAAGTTGTCCGATGCAAGTCATTGCGTCGATAATATGGCAGCAATCGCTGAGCACTACCGTAGTGTTATAGAAAACCACCCTTTGCCAATGTACAGCGGTAAAGTAACGATCACCATCAGTGGTGGGGTCAGTTGTTATACCGGCCAAACATTGTTGGAAATGATTAATGAAGCTGATAATTTGCTGTACAAAGCGAAATCGCTAGGTAAAAACCAAATGTGTGTTCGTTGACCGCATAGGTGTGTTGAGCTATTGCCGATGGTTTTATACGGGGAGTAGGGTAATCGTCGATACTATAGAAAAATCGTTATACGCGTCAACATATCACGGTTAAGGAGTAATAATAGCGGTTGGAAGTTTAAGGCACATACTTAAAACTAAAAAGGATCTAAGTGCAGATGCTTAGATCCCTTATCTTTATATTAGAAACTTAAACGGGACTGACGTTTTCCGCTTGTGGTCCTTTTTGACCAACGGTAACTGTAAAGCTTACACGTTGACCGTCAGTTAGGTTGCGGTGACCTTCACCAACAATAGCGGAAAAATGTACGAATACATCCTTGCCTCCATCCTCCGGTGTAATGAAACCAAATCCTTTATCTTGATTGAACCACTTTACCGTTCCGTTTACTTTATCACTCATAATCTTACTCTTGCTTTAGTTTGAAGGTTGCTAACCAATTGCAACGTAAATAAATTAGCGAAAGTGTCATAGACAAGCTAATGAAGTTTCTGTGAATGTGATGCTCGCATGGTTGTATATCACATTTTATGTGTTTGCTTGGTAAATGGAATGTTGGAGATATTGTTTATTGAAAAGTGACACTGTTACATTTCAGTTCGATTACGACCATTTTTTTTCGCTTTATAGAGCACTTTGTCTGCCATTTTGATAACTTCTTCTGGCTTGTTCGCTGACTGATTATCAGCCACACCAATACTGATGGTAATCGAGACTATATTTGATGAGGTTTTCTTCGCCCGTCTTTTTAAACCGGTTTTATCATCTTTCGGTCTGGCATCCGTATCGCGTATCGACATTTGATATTGTTCGATGTCATGACGTAACGCTTCTAAGTATTCGTAGGCTTGTTGGCTATCTTTGCCTTTAAAGATGACCGTGAATTCTTCACCACCGTAACGGTATACACGAGCTTTACCCTGTACAAGCAATAGACGACTGGCAACCAATTTTAAAACATCATCACCAGTATCATGCCCATAACGGTCGTTAAACTGTTTGAAGTGATCAACATCAAGCATCGCAATTGCGTATTTACGTCCCAAATATTTCAAATCAAGATCCAAAGCATGCCGACCTGGAATATTGGTTAAGCGATCAATGAACGCCATCTGATGTCCGGCTGAAATAAGGTATAAAATCAATAAGATACCGGCCAGCGAAAATAAAGTGCTTGATATATAGTTGATGTCAAAAAAGATGAAGGTAACCGCGCAAAGCAGAATACTGGCGTATATACTTACATCCAGAATACGGTTTCGTGTCAGCACCAAAATTGCTGAAATTCCAATTAAAGCGGCAAGATATAAAACCAATAGGATTGGTAACTTCGATACTTGTGGTATCGCAACAAGAAAGGCATCGCTGAAATTTTTAAATCCACCATCACTCACGTAAAGCAAGATGATACTGACCCAAAGGATAAACAGTGCCAATATTACGATATATAGCCCGAATGTTTTACTTAAAACGGTCGCATTACTGCCAAGCGCGTGTGGAATAAAGCATGATATCGGCAGTAAAATACTGAGCAGTGATAGCTCAAGAAACGTGGTTCCTGAAGATAATGGCATCTGTAAACGCCACTGTATGATTGCGTAACCCACTAGCATCGCCATGGAAACCATGGCTAAACGTCCTTGCTTAAATATATGCCCTAATGCTATCGCTACCGCAAATAATATGTATGGTAAGTTTTCGGCAAAACCGCTATTCGCTTGGGTGACAAGGATGACATTTTCCATTCCTAAAGAGACCATCGTCAATAAAACGATTGGGAAACCAAAACGAAACCAATGAGATGACACTAAACTCGATGACATTTAATAATACGATGCTAGCTTATAAGGCAGAATAAGAACTGGTAATAAAGTGAGTAGCATACTTTTATTTAATGAATTGCCAAGCTTTTTGCTAAACTTAGGTGATAAAAGCGAGTGTCTGAGCAAACTTTACACGCTGAAATATACGATCTGTTGGATAAAAGAGTCATCGTAGACTAAGTTATTGGTACTACAACAATTAAGGCAAAACTTAACCAGTAAAAAAATTTAAGGGGCGTAACGATGCAGATAAGTGTCGATGTTCATAACTACATGGAAACGCTAGTAGGGAGAGTGCTTGCGGAAGACTTTTATATTGAACATTTTAGCAATGAGCAATTAGCAGACTTAGCATGCTTGGCCTTAGGTCAATTACGACCAGTTTATATAAGACACGATATTGATTTTTTATCCGCACTGCCTGAAGAAAGGTTAGTCACCCTTAAGGATAATGCCCGTATTGCTGTTGAATCTGCGCAAAGCTTGATCATCAATGACCGACGCCAACATCGTGAAGATGACATTCCCGTTATTGTAGGTCAATTGAGATTTGATGACGATATTGAATTAGAATGGTTCGAGAAGCCACTTATTGAATCGAACAAACGATAGAGGAGTAGATGTGGGTTTTTTATCGCGTTTATTTGGTAGTTCCAAAAAACAAGCCGTTGAAACAGCGGCAGAGCCAATCGAATATAAAGGTTTTTTAATTTATCAAGCGGCCATTGCAGAGTCTGGACAGTATCGTGTAGCTGGTAGAATTGAGAAAGAAATCGGCGGGGAATTGCATAGCCACCGATTTATTCGTTCAGATGTACTTTCTAACCGCAATGATGCTGATGAGCTAATGTTGAAAAAATCACAAATGTTTATTGATCAAATGGGTGACAAAATCTTTTCTTAACGGGTTATACCCTTCCTATTTGAAGTTGCAGCGGTGTTGGCTACGTTCGCTCACCCCAATCACTTGCCACCTACCTGCAACTCCAAGTAGTTTGGGTATAAATCTCCGTTCAACAGTACGCAATTTGATAAAAATCATAATCATTAGAGCCATAAGTCGATATTCTTATGGCTCTTTATATATGAGAAGCATGGCTAATTTACTGTTTTCATAGAAATTTGTAACAGGTGGTTTGACCTCTGCTTTGTTGAAGTACCATTGTTTTTTGGTAGCTTAACTACGACAATCAGTGGTTTCTCACAGTTATATGTAATAACACTTTGTTTATTTATTACAAAAAGCTTGCAGTTAAGCGAGCGGTTAGATAAAAACAGAATAATCATTGTGCCAATAGTCAAGGAATAACTATGCAAATTGGTGTACCAAAAGAAACACTTGCGGGTGAAACGCGAGTTGCTGCTTCGCCGAGTTCGGTAGCGCAGTTAATAAAGTTAGGGTTTGATGTCTTCATCGAAACACAAGCTGGTGCTTTAGCCAGTTTCGATGACGCTGCTTTTGAAGCGGCAGGAGCAAGCATTGTATCAGCACAAGATGTTTGGAATTCGGATCTTATTCTCAAAGTAAATGCCCCTATTGTTGATGCTGCAAAAGGCATTGATGAAATTGCATTACTCAAAGAAGGGACCAGTTTGATCAGTTTTATCTGGCCTGCGCAACACCCTGAATTGATGGAGCAATTATCCAGCAAGAAGATCAATGTGCTTGCGATGGACTCAGTGCCACGTATCTCTAGGGCTCAGGCATTAGACGCACTATCATCAATGGCAAACATTGCTGGTTACCGAGCAGTGGTAGAGGCTGCACATGAGTTTGGCCGTTTCTTTACAGGTCAAATTACGGCAGCTGGTAAGGTACCACCTGCAAAAGTATTGGTAGCGGGTGCCGGTGTTGCTGGTTTAGCTGCTATTGGGGCTGCTGGTAGTCTTGGCGCTATTGTCCGTTCATTCGATGTTCGTCCAGAAGTGAAAGAGCAAGTGCAGTCAATGGGTGCTGAATTTTTGGAAGTCGATTTCCAAGAAACTTCTGGTTCAGGTGATGGCTACGCGAAAGAAATGTCTGACGAGTTCAATAAGAAAGCGGCAGAACTTTACGCAGCACAAGCTAAAGACGTTGACATCATCATTACTACCGCATTAATCCCTGGTCGCCCAGCTCCTAAGTTAATCACCAAAGAAATGGTTGATAGCATGAAAGCAGGTAGTGTTATTGTTGACCTTGCGGCAGCCAATGGTGGTAACTGCGAATACACCGTTGCAGATCAAGTGATTACTACGGCAAATGGTGTGAAAGTTGTTGGTTATACCGATATGGTCGGTCGCTTACCAACCCAGTCTTCTCAGCTCTATTCAACTAACTTGGTCAACTTGCTCAAGCTACTATGCAAAGAAAAAGATGGCACCATTAACATTGATTTTGACGATGTTGTACTCCGTGGTGTTACGGTGGTGAAAGAGGGTGAAATCACTTGGCCAGCGCCACCTATTCAAGTTTCTGCACAACCTCAAGCAAAACCAGCTGCTACAGTTAAACCAGAACCGAAAAAAGAAGAACCAACATCACCACTTAAGAAAGTCGTAGCGCTTGCGGCTGGGGTTGGGGCGTTTGCGTGGATAGCTTCAGTGGCGCCTGCTGCGTTTCTAAGCCATTTTACTGTTTTCGTTTTAGCCTGTGTTGTTGGTTATTACGTGGTATGGAACGTAACTCACTCTCTGCATACGCCATTAATGTCAGTAACCAATGCCATTTCAGGCATTATTGTGGTCGGTGCATTGTTACAGATAGGTCAGGGCAGTGGCGTTGTTACTTTCTTGTCATTTATCGCTGTTCTAATTGCAAGCATTAACATTTTTGGTGGCTTTACAGTAACCAAACGTATGCTTGAAATGTTCCGTAAAGACTAAGGGAGTAATATATGTCTGCAGGATTAGTACAAGCCGCATATATTATTGCTGCTATATTTTTCATCATGAGTTTAGCTGGTTTATCCAAGCAGGAATCAGCAAGAGCTGGTAACTACTATGGTATTACTGGTATGGCGATCGCGCTGATTGCGACTATCTTCAGCCCTGGAGCGGAAGGTTTCGCTTGGGTGATACTTGCTATGGTTATTGGTGGCGGTATTGGTATTCATTTCGCTAAGAAAGTAGAAATGACCGAAATGCCTGAGCTAGTAGCCATATTACATAGCTTTGTCGGTATGGCCGCAGTACTGGTTGGTTACAACAGCTACATCGATGCGCCAGTAGTGCTTGATCACGCTGAGCATGTTATCCACTTGGTTGAAGTCTTCCTCGGGGTATTTATCGGTGCAGTAACCTTTACAGGTTCAATTGTTGCGTTTGGTAAACTTCGTGGAATCATTTCATCATCTTCACTTAATTTACCTCATAAACATAAGTTGAATTTAGCTGCCATCGTTATTTCGGCGTTGCTAATGGTCTACTTTGTTAAGCAAGACGGCAGTATGTTTGCACTATTGCTGATGACCTTGATTGCTTTTGCCTTTGGTTACCATTTAGTTGCATCGATTGGTGGTGCAGATATGCCAGTTGTGGTTTCTATGTTGAACTCATACTCTGGTTGGGCAGCAGCAGCAGCAGGCTTTATGCTAGCGAATGATCTATTGATCGTAACAGGTGCGTTGGTTGGCTCGTCTGGTGCCATTCTTTCTTACATTATGTGTAAAGCAATGAACCGCTCATTTATTAGCGTTATTGCCGGTGGTTTTGGCCAAGATGTCGTGGTAAGTGCTGACGTGGAATACGGCGAACACCGTGAAGCGAGTGCGGAAGACGTTGCTGAAATGCTCAAAAACTCTAAGTCAGTTATTATCACTCCAGGGTATGGCATGGCGGTTGCTCAAGCACAATATCCAGTTCATGAAATTACTGAAAAACTTCGCGCTCAAGGTATTAAAGTTCGTTTTGGTATTCACCCAGTCGCGGGTCGTTTACCTGGCCACATGAACGTGTTACTCGCTGAAGCAAAAGTGCCTTATGATATCGTTCTTGAAATGGATGAAATTAATGATGACTTTGCCGAAACCGACACGGTACTGGTGATCGGTGCAAACGATACAGTTAACCCAGCAGCGTTAGAAGATCCAAACAGTCCTATCGCAGGTATGCCAGTATTAGAAGTATGGAATGCACAAAACGTCATTGTCTTTAAACGTTCAATGAACACTGGTTACGCTGGTGTGCAAAACCCACTATTCTTTAAAGAGAATACGCACATGCTCTTTGGTGATGCTAAAGAGAGCGTAGACGCGATATCTAAAGCGTTGTAATCTTTAACGATGCAAAAGAAGCCAGCATATTGCTGGCTTCTTTTGTTTAACCATTATCATTACTGACATTGATATAACATATCTAATGTATTGCTAGCAGATAATGATCTACAATTTTACCATTCAACCATTTGATGAATATACAACTTGTTTAAAGCGATCAATCAATTTTTATGGGGTATCTTCGCCCTGTTGCCAATTTATACTTATGCAGATTCGTTGCCTGAACGGATCGACCTGTTTGTATCGCTTTTTGACTACGATTCTGCCAGTGTTAGTTATGACATTCGGATCTTGCAAGCAGAATATCCGACGCGCCTTTTAACACCAGAATCTATGCTGCCCCAAACCGCTGAATACCCATTAAAAGATATTCAACTGTTATATAAATTATCACAAAGTTGTACTGGTAAATTACCTCTTAGCCCATTGATTACTGAACCTTTAGTTTTTACTCGAGCGATTTGCAAAGGCACAAAATTGACGCAAAGGTGGTTTGCCCGCAGTGCTCTAATTCACCCTGGCGGGGGAAGTTATGCAGCACGTTATATTGGTAAACACCTTGATAGTACTGACGATTTGCAGAAATATATGCATATTCAAGAACGACCAAAAGCTAGCCATAACAGTCTACTTGGTCGTTTGCAAAGCATGAATGAAGAGACCATTACTGCACTTATTGCTGGCTCAACCATGTTCGTAGAGAACAAAGATCTCTGGCTGCGAAAAGGTGATGAATATTACATTTTCGATGAAGATATATGGTTAAATAATGCTAGTAAGGCCGGCCTTAGCTATGCCATGTCCTCACAAAGTTCTACCTGCTTTGTGCAAAGAGGGAATATCTGTTGGGATGTAGAAGATCACTCTAACATTTTGCGCATAAGCATGGTGGTGCTTGTTATCGCCAATATTATGCTCGTTTTGGGGTGGTCAGCTTATCGCTGGAATTCAAAACGGCAAGAAATGAAAAGTCGCATGTTAGTGCTACAGATTCTAACTCATGAGCTGCGCACTCCTATTGCTAGTTTGTCACTAACAGTTGAAGGTTTTCGACGAGAATTTGAACAGTTACCCGCTTCTGTTTATGATGAATTTAGGCGACTTTGTGAAGATTCAAGACGTTTGAGGCAATTAGCCGAAGCAAGTAAAGATTATTTGCAGTCCGATAACAAACCTCTTGCAACAGACTGGGTTCTTTCTGTAGAAGAGTGGTTACAATATAAAGTTGAAGAAGAGTTCAAAGAAGTGATTGAGCTCGAGATAAACAAAGATATAGCAGCTAAACTGAATGTGTATTGGCTGGGGACTTGTATCGATAATTTGATCCAAAATGCCATAAAATATGGTGTTGCACCGATTAAATTGCAGGTTATAACAAATAAAAGTTCCATTACGATAAAAGTCACTGACCAAGGTCAACTGACCAATAAAGACTGGC
Organism: Vibrio aestuarianus; assembly: GCF_028858425.1. Taxonomy (NCBI): domain Bacteria; kingdom Pseudomonadati; phylum Pseudomonadota; class Gammaproteobacteria; order Vibrionales; family Vibrionaceae; genus Vibrio; species Vibrio aestuarianus. The sequence goes on from NZ_JAKNYQ010000002.1 coordinate 625,833, forward strand.
GAAGTGTACGTAAACCATTTGTGAGTAAAAGTGGCCTTGGTTTAGGCCTCACGATTGTAGAATCCATGGTTGGTCGGATGGGTGGTAAAATGAAGCTTATTGGACCACCAACCACATTTATATTGGAGATCCCCTGTGAAACAGACATTGCTTCTCGTTGAAGATGATAAAAACCTAGCTGACGGTTTACTGGTTAGCCTTGAGCAAGCTGGGTATGACTGTTTACATGCAGAAACGATTGCAGAAGTTAAGCAGCATTGGGATAGTGCTGATCTGGTTATTTTAGATAGACAGCTACCGGATGGCGACTCTGTTCAATCACTGCCGGAATGGAAAAAGATTAAAGAGGTTCCCGTCATTTTGTTAACCGCCTTGGTTACTGTGAAAGATAAAGTGGCAGGACTCGATGCAGGAGCAAATGATTATCTAACCAAACCTTTTGCTGAAGCCGAGCTGTTTGCTCGTATCCGCGCACAACTTAGATCTCCTGAAGGTGAAGGGCAAGATGATGCTAAGGTCATCACCTCAAATTTAGTTATCGATAAATCAACTCGCGAAGTCTTTTATAAAGATGAATCGATAACCTTAACTCGCACTGAATTTGATTTGTTGTTATTTTTGGCCAGTAATTTAGGGCGTGTATTCACCCGCGACGAATTGCTTGATCACGTTTGGGGGTATAATCATTTCCCTACTACAAGAACCGTGGATACGCATGTATTGCAATTAAGACAAAAGCTTCCCGGCTTAGAAATTGAAACACTACGTGGCGTCGGTTATAAGATGAAAGCGTAATGTTTCAATTACGAACCATTTTACTTGGCGCACTAGCTTTTAGTGTGCCAATAACAGTGCAAAGTGATGAGTGGTTTGATAAAAACACACCACTCACGCAAGCACATCAGCACTTGCTGAACAATGACTTACAAGCCATGTTTGATTCTTTGGTCGAAGTTTGGCAGCTCGAACAAAATCGCAACATCAAGAGCCACCTTAATAATATATTAATCCAATCATTAACTACTGACTGTGGTAAAGGCTTAGACAAGCGACCATTACCTGAATGGCTCAAATCTATCACTATAAATCGCCAAGATATTCAAAGCCCTGGCCGAGATGCCTATCGTGTCGCCGTTGATGTTACCTCAATCAATACTCTTGATAGTATCGAGCTAACAGAGTGGGTAGATAGACCTATTTCCAATGTTAATTCACTCGATTCATATAATAATGGCAAGGATTGGAAAGAGCTTCGCTATGTTAAACGATACGATCTAAACAGCAAACTCAGTATGGGTCTATATCGTCTTGATATAACCGCCAGTGATCAACAGTCTTGGAGTGCATGGGTTATTATTGGTGAGCCTAAAGCAAGACAAGTCGTCCGCTGGGCTTCAAAAGATGAGTGGCAAATTGAAAAAAAAGCGCTACTAAATCCATACTGCCCATTACCTGAGTTGAATGTATCACTCTATGATTATGTCGATGGACAGTATTCTAAGTTGTGGAGCAAAAGTTACGTGTCTGAATATCCAAACTCTTTAGAGGTGACGAATTTGTCCTCCGATAGATATGTATTGGCGGTAACAATGACTAGTCAGCGTTGGCAAGGTCCGATCACGATTGAACAATCTCAAGTTATAAGTAAAACATATGATGTTTCTGTAGATGAATAACTAAAGATAATAGACAATAGGTCGTTATAGACTTAAAGGAATTAATACGTTTATAACACTATGAAAAAATTCATCAAAATACTGCCATTAACAATCGCGCTGACACCTTCTTTAGCAGTAGCGGCAAATTATGCCATTGAAGCCAGAGGCGATGCGATGGGTGGCGTTGGGGTTGTATCTGCTAATTTTCTAACCGCACCTTTTTATAACCCAGCTTTGGTAGCCATTTATCGCCGTAACGATGATTTTGGGATGATACTTCCAAGCATTGGTATTTCCTACAATGATGAAGACAAAATGGTGGATGATTTAGATAGCATCTCTAGCATGCTAGATAATAAAAATTATCAAGATCTTCAGAAAACCTTAGACAATTTAGCAGGTGACAGTTTAAAAGCTGAAATTGGTGGTGTTGTTGCGTTTGCCATTCCGAATCAATTTATAGCAGCCAATCTGTTTGCGAAAGCATACACTGAAACTTTTGCTACTCCTGATATCTATACTGGTGGTAGTACCTCTGTCGAAAACGCTGAATTAAGCGCTGTAAATGCGGTGTCTGTTGGGGTAACTGAAATTGGTTTATCGTTAGCCAAATATCAAACGTTTTTAGGTCAACACATGGCATTTGGTGTAACGCCAAAACTGCAACGAATCTACACTTATGTATATTCAGCAAGTGTGACTGATTATGATATTAAAGATGTAAGAGACAGTAGCCAAGGTGAAACCATGTTCAACCTTGATGCTGGTGCGTTATGGTTTTATGGACCACTTCGCATTGGTTTTTCGGCAACCAACCTTATTAAGCGTGATATCAATACACAGTCGTATACTAAGACACTGACAAGTAAGACTTCCGGACAAACAAGAGACATTAATCTTGGCTACGCATACCAAATGCGGCCATTGTATACCGTTGGTATTGGCCTAGTTGCCGATTATGCAACATTAAGTGTTGATTACGATCTTAATGAAGAAAAACGTTATACAAACTTTGAAGATAACACGCAAATGATCCGTATTGGTGGTGAAATTGACATTTTACGTCAATTAAAACTAAGGGCAGGGTACAACAAGAATTTAGCATACGACAATTTGGATGGCACCATTACCGCAGGTATAGGAATATCACCTTTAAACCTTTTTCAGTTGGATTTGGGTGCAAGTTACACTAATGAAAATGCTATGGGTGCATACATAAATTTCCTTGCTAGTTATTAACGCAGTCTTTATAGTCAGGCTCCTCAACATCAGGAGCCTTTTTTATGTTTGACGATCTCCCTACGTTATCCCACCAAGAACAGCAAGAAGCCGTTGAAAAAATCCAGCAGTTAATGACCCAAGGTATCAGTACCGCAGAAGCGATAAAAATTGTTGCTACTGAAATCAGAGCAGAAAAAGCGGCAGAAAATAAAGAATAACGATAACAGGGCACTTATTTAGTGCCTTTTTTTTGCGCCTATCTCAAATCCACCTCAGAAAAACCCCATCTAAAAAATCAATACAATCTATTTTCAATGTCAATATAACAAATAAAAACAATGAGTTACCGAAGAGCAAAACACCAGCGAGCTATTCTGATAACTAGTGGGTGTAATAAAATTACAGAAGTAAGTTCTTCCGTCATTCTAGTTAATTGCGAGGTAGTGGATAATGCTACATCGAGACACTGTCACTTTAAAAGTAAAACAAGCAATCAACTTCAAGTTATTTGGGTATATACTGAACTCAGTACGCCAGAGAGTAATAAGTTAACCTTAAGTGTTGGGGTTACGTCACTTAAGGTTGATGATGATAATATTGACAACATTCTGCACCGTGCAGATCAGCTTCTATACGAAACGAAAATCAAATAAATAACCAGTAAAGACTTTGAAGTAATTACGGGCGTTAGCGAACCATAACTATAGTGCGCATTATATGTGTTATGTTAAATTAATTAGGTAATACTAACTGTTGCATAATTGCTTACTTCTCTCCTCATTAAACATAAACCATTTACCATAAAATACTTAATAGTCATATAGTTACCATTTTAACTATATGACTATTAATCTGAAAAGATCCAACATCAAAAATCCCAAAGTATGACTTTGGGATTTGAGTTATTTAGTCAGTCTTCATCATCTAATGGTACAAGTTTTGTGTTGCCACCATGATACTTCTCTCGTTGTTTTTGGATTAATGCATAGAAACCAGGGATCAAACATGTTCCCGCAAGAAGCACACATAAGAGTCCACCGATAAGTGATATACCGAGAGAGTTTTGACTGACATGCCCAGCCCCCGAAGCAAAAATCAGAGGGAAAATACCTAAGATAAATGACCACGATGTCATATTCACGGCACGAAAACGTAATTTTCCACCATGAACCGCAGCTTCATCAATTGCAATATCTTTCTCTTCTCGCTCCATTTTTGCGAACTCTACTATTAAGATCGCATTCTTTGCAGCTAATGCTATCAGCAAGACTAGACCGATTTGAGCATACAAATTCAATGGCATTCCCATTAGGTTAAGAGCTAAGAATGAACCTAAGGTTGCAATCGGCACCACTAAAATGATGGCTAACGGAATACTCCAACTTTCATACTGTGCCACCATAAACAAATAGATGAAAATGAGCGCAAGCGCAAAAGCAAAAATGGCTTGGTTGCCCGCGAGAACTTCCTGATAGGCCATACCTGTCCATTCGTATTGGTAACCTTGCGGCAATACTTGAGCGGCAACTCGCTCCATCGCAGCAATAGCATCACCACTGGAATAACCCGGCGCTGGTTGACCTTGAATAATCGCACTGCGGTACATGTTATAGCGCCATGCCACATCCGGTTCAAACACTTGTGTATGACTAACTAGTGTACTTAACGGAATCATTGTTCCATTAGCAGAGCGTACATGGAACTGCTCAAGGTTTTCCATGCTATTACGATGTTCACTATCAGCTTGCATTGTGACACGGAAGTTCTTGCCAAACATGGTAAAGTCGTTAACGTAAATCGACCCTAAGTTACCCTGTAGCGTTTGAAATATTGAGGATAAAGGAATACCTAACTGTTTTGCCTTTTCACGGTCAATATCCACATAATAGTGAGGAACGTTGGCTCGGAATGTACTAAATGTATAAGCAATTTCAGGTTGTTGATTAGCAGCCTGAAGCATTTCACCCATTACCATCGCTAAATCGGTACGGCTACGACCCAATGTATCTTCCAGTACAAATTCAAATCCGGAAGCGGCTCCCATGCCAGGCACAGCAGGAGGCCCCATTGCAAATACAACCGCGTGTGGTATTTCCAAAGCGGCACGGCCATTAATCCGCGACGAAATTGCAGCGGCTGAATGATCGCCAGCTAAGCTGTTGCGCATATCCCAACTGTGTAATTTAACAAACAGAGATGCCCCGTTTGATGCAGCCGCGCCAGTCATGAATGAATAGCCATTGGCAACGGTAACACCATCAACCCCCTGCTCTTCTTCAAGAATTTGCATCAGTTGTGAAGTCACTTCTTCTGTTCGAGATAAAGAAGCAGAGTCAGGTAATTGAACATTGACTAATAATATTCCCTTATCTTCCTGTGGAACGAAAGCAGTTGAAGTATTTTTAGCAAAGAACGTGACAGCAGCAAGTGCAAGTAGGAAGAAAGTAATCAGCAGTAAAGATTTTTTAACCAAGAAACCTGCAATTTGACCGTAGCCTTGTGTTACTTTGTCTAAGCCCCGGTTAAAAGCCTTAAACCAACTTGCCGTATTTTCACCGCCTTGTTTCAGAACCAGTGAACACAGCGCAGGAGACAGAGTTAGTGCATTAATCGATGAAATAACAACTGAAATACAGATAGTTAATGCGAACTGTCGATACATGATACCTGTGATACCGGGTAGCATGGCGACAGGAAGAAATACCGCAAGTAATACAAGCGTTGAAGTGATAATTGGGCCTGTTACCTCCTTCATTGCGATAAGCGTTGCCTTACGCGGAGACATCGTTGGATCTTTAGCCATTGTTGTATCTACGTTTTCAATCACCAAAATAGCGTCATCAACAACAATACCAATGGCTAAAATAAGACCAAACAAAGTCACAGTATTAATCGTGAAGCCGGTAGTTTGCATAATGGCAAATGTACCAATCAATGAGACTGGAATGGCAAAAACGGGAATCAGGGTTGCGCGTGCGCTACCCAAAAATAAGTAAGTGACGGCAATAACCAGTAATATCGCTTCGATCAGCGTTTTAACCACACCTTTGATAGATTCAGCAACAAACACGGTTGTGTCATAACTGGTTTCAAAGGCCATGCCATCTGGAAAATTATGGCTAAGTTGTTGTAACAACGCCATAACGGCTTTACCGCTTTCCAACGCGTTGGCGTCTGATTGTAATGATAATGCAACGATCGATGCTTCTTGGCCTCGGAATGTACCGTTACCATCATAGAATTTTTTGCCTAATTCAACCCGTGCGACGTCCTTCAAGTAAACCGTAGAGCCATCAGGATTCGAACGCAAAATAACATTTTCAAACTCACCGACACTTTCCAAACGCCCTTTTGTTACCAGATTAAACTGCACCTCTTGAGCACTACTATATGGAGCAGCGCCAATACGCCCCGCTGCAACTTGCACATTCTGCTCAGTTAAAGCGGATTGAATATCGGACGTTGTTAATTTTAAATTAGCCATTTTTTCTGGGTTAAGCCAAATACGCATTGCATATTCGCCCCCACCAATGACATTAACCTCACTAATACCTTTTACACGTGCGAGTTGATCTTTAACGTTAAGGTTGATGTAGTTAATCAGAAATTGGTCGTCATATTTTCCATCCGGTGAATAGAAATTGAGTACCATTAACAGATCTGGCGAACGTTTTTTCACGGTGACGCCAGCCATTCTCACTTCTTGCGGAAGCTTGGACTCGATCTGAGCAACACGGTTTTGGACGTTAACTTGTGCCATATCAGGGTCAGTACCAACATCGAATGTCACGTTTAGGCTGTACGAGCCATCATTGGCACTTTTCGAGGACATGTAGATCATGTTCTCGACACCGTTTACTGACGTCTCTATGGGGTCAGCAATAGCTTGTTCGACAACTTCGGCACTTGCACCAGTATAAAACGCCGTCACGCTAACAGATGGCGGGCTGATCTTCGGATATTCAGCGACGGGTAAAATAGCCAGGGATATCGCCCCTGCTAAAGTAAGAATAATAGATATGACCAATGCAAACTTAGGTCTTTGAATAAAGAAACGACTTAACATTTCGCCTCCTTATTGATTGGTCGTTGTTGGCGTTTGAGTACGAACTTCAACACCATTGCGGACACGTTGTAGACCTTGGGTGATCACCACATCATTAAGTGATAGGCCTTGATTGATGCTAATACCTTGCTCAACTTGAGGCCCCAAGTCGACATTGCGACGTTCTGCAATATTATCGTCTGACATCACCATAACAAAATCACCCTCTAAGTCTGTTTGGACTGCACGACGTGGGATAACGATAACATTTTTAGCAACGCTTTCACGAAGGTTGATTTTGATGTGTTGGCCGGGAAGAAGTCGCTGCTCGGGGTTGGGAATAACGGCACGCATATCAATAGTGCCAGTATCTAGATTGATTCGATTGCCTAAGTAATTTAGCTGACCTAAATAAGGATATTGCTCGCCATTCTCGAGTTCAAGTAGCACTTCAACACCATTCGCTTGCGTTGCGCCATCACCTTTAATTTTATCCATACCTAAGGCAATACGCTCTCGTTCACTAACACTAAAAGCCGTATTGATAGGATCTAAGCTCACAAGCGTAGCCAAAATGCCCGTTGATGGAGAAACTAAATCACCAGAACTAACTTTACTATCACTAATACGGCCATTAAAAGGGGCCCGTATTTGAGTGTATGAAAGATTAACTTCAGCGAGCTTTAGCTTTGCTTTTGCCGCTTCTAATTCAGCTCGCCCACCATGTAATGCCGCCGTTAATGCATCAAATTCAGATTGCGAAATGCTACCACGCGGAAGGAGTTCATTGCCTCTCACATGGTCAAGCTGTGCTTTTTTAAGTACGGCATTAGCTTGCGCTACGGCCGCTTTTGCACTTGCTAGCTGAGCTTCGAATGACGATGGCTCGATGGTGTACAACAAATCACCCTTTTCGACCAGTTGTCCTTCTTTGAAATGACGGGCCTGCAAGTAACCAGAAACGTGAGCAGTAATATTTGTGTCTTCTATCGCTTCGATACGGCCAATATAAGATTTACTTTGTTGATGTTCGACAAGGATAACCCGTTGTGTTTCAACAAGTGGCAATGGTGTTTGGGTTTGAATGTTTTCCGTTTCACCGCACCCAACTAAGATGAGTGTTGTAGCAATAAGTGCCGCAAGTGGTTTCTTTTGCATTATTTATAATCTTATTAGAACATGATTCGTTAAAAATACAGCAAGCATACCGCTTGATTTGTCAGAAAAATTAAAGAAGATAAAAAGGAAGTGTTTCAAACTGTAACTCGATGAAAATATAAGAAAACATCGTGATAAAAGCACAGTAAATGTTGCTTTGTTGTTTCGCTCTCGATAATTTGTTCACACGAGAGATACATGGAGTTTAAACAGTGAGCGCTAAGAAAATAAGAGGGATCATCATTTAGAAATGACAAGCAAGTTCTAGCTAGTGAGAGGATGAGCTTTAATATTCCCCCAATCACATTGTTTATCATACTCATGGGGGCTATTGTTCTATTTAAGCATCAACCACCAGATAGCTTAACGATTAAACCTTTCTTTTCGAGGTGAACCTTCACCTTATCTCGCACATCACCTTGTATTTCGATGTCGCCATCTTTCACTGAACCGCCACATCCACATACTTTTTTCAATTCTGCTGCCAATAATTTTAATGGTGCATCATCCAAGTCTAGTCCGGTAATTATGCTCACGCCTTTACCTTTTCGGCCTTTGGTTTGGCGATGAATTCTGACAATACCATCACCTTTCGGCCGTTCTACTTTCTCAGGTTCTGATTTAATACGACCTAAATCAGTTGAATATACAAGCGTCATAAATTATTACTTCTTCATTTGTTCTGCTTTTTGCTTTGCTAGCAAAAAAGCTTCGATATGTTTTTGAATAGCCACTTTAGAACCTTTGATTAAGCGACCATTAAAAAAGCAATACCAAGCGTTAGCTTCACCGGTATCGTTTTTAAGAGTAAATCCACCAAATTGTTCTTGGTGCCCAGAGGTTACATTCCGTTTTTGTCCAACAGAATTGAATTCACGCGGGTCAATAATAGATGCTGTATCACACCACCAGTCTATGCTTTTTTTCACCGCAGCAAGGTTTCCAGTCAAAACATGGTTTTTAATTTTCACTTGCCATATTTCAGTGGAATTAGGAGCCGATTTAAGGTTAAAACCTCGATATATCGAAATAGCCATATTTTATCTGGTCTTTTAATTGTGGTTAATTAAATAATAATTGTATCTACGCCGTTATCAAGTATATTTATTGATAATTTTTGTTGTTATAGTGCATTAAGATGAGAAAAAACATTCCCGTCATCACAGATCCTATTATTTTAAAACAAAAGCTTAGTGAATTTTCTTCACCCATTCGTTTAGAGCAGTTCCAACAACTAGTACAAAATCAATATTCCAGAAATTCTTTACTCGCGATGACAAAAGATTGGAATCACTTTGTTTCTTTCTGTATTTCCAAGCATGTATCTTCTTTGCCAGCGTCAGTGGCAGCAGTTAGGCAATTTATTGAATATGAAGCAAGAACTCGCAAATACTCGACCATAAGGCGTTACGCGGTCACTATTGGTATCATACACTCATTACTCTCTTTAAATGATCCAACCACAAACCGTAAAGTTCAAATGTCACTTGCCAACCTCAGATTAGAGAAGTTAGATGACGTAAAACAAGCAATGCCATTTACCCAAGAGCATCTATTCGCCTTGGATGAGCGACTCTCACGTTCTGAATATAAAAAAGACATCCGAGATCTCGCTATTTATTACGTGATGTTTGAATGCGTGCTCAAACGAGGAGAACTTAAATTCTTCGAGCGTGAACAAATCAGTATAGATAATGAGTTAGCCATAACAGTACATGTTGGGGAAGCAAACTATTCTCTTTCCGATAGGGCTTCATTAGCGCTTAATCGTTGGCTGACAATTGTTAACAGAAATGAAGGTATTGTTTTTTGCTCTATAGATCGTCACGGTAATATTTCTTCAAAATCGCTCAATGATGCGTCGATTTTTCGTATTTTGCGTAATGCAGGTAAACAGCTAGGTCTGATGAACCTAAAATTTTCAGGCCAATCGACACGAATAGGAGCGGCGCAAGAATTAGCGAAGCAAGGTTATAAGATGAGAGATATTCAACAATTTGGACGGTGGTTAAGCCCTGCGATGCCAGCCCAATATATTGGTAAAACTCACACCGCAGAACAGGAGAAAATGAAATTTAAAACGATTAAACCTTGGTTTTGAGTGACGTTGTCACGCAGTTTGCAAGGAATTCATGAAAACAATGGCCGTTATGTTCCAGCATTTTCGGGAACATTGAAATCGGAGTCATGCCTGGGAAGGTATTGACTTCATTTAGATAAATTGCACCATCGGCCGTTAAAAAGAAATCAATTCGAGATAAGTGTCTTAACTTCATATGCGTAAACACTTTTTCTGCACAATGCCGTATCGATGCTAACTGCTGATCCGTAAGATTTTTTGCTTCAATTTCCGTCATTGAATGGCTATCTGCACTGTATTTTTCTTCATAAGTATAAAACGCATCTTCTGGAGCAATCACTTCTCCTGGTTTAGATAAATACAGAACACCATCAATTTGGTAAGCCGCAACTTCTAGTTCACGTGGTTTGAGTGCCTTTTCAACCAGCACCTGCTCTGAATAACTGAATGCAGAATCAATCGCTGTAGCTAACTGCTGAACATTTGTGACCTTGTAACATCCAACCGATGAACCTTGCCGTGCAGCTTTTACAAATATGGCGCCCCACTCTGATAATGCTTTTTCGCATTGCTGATAAGCTTGGGCATTGTTGTCAGTCAAAAATAAATAAGGCGTATTTGGGATGCCCAGAGCGTCATACCACAGCTTGGAAGTGATTTTATTAAAGCTGTTAGAGCTGGCTTCAGGACCACAGCCTAGATAAGGAATGCCAGCTAATTCAAGCATGGATTGAATATCGCCAGTTTCCCCTGGAAATCCATGGATACATGGCACGACAAAGTCGATTTTTGTCGAACTACTGCTAGTGTTTAACGTTGCAGCATTGGTATCTAAATAACTCAACTCACCTTGCTCGCTGTACCAACCATCATCTTTCATTTCAACCCGAATAACATTGAAACTCTTTGTCATCTCAAGTTGAGCTTGTAAATAGTTAGCAGAAACAAGCGATACTTCATGCTCAGAAGAACCGCCACCACACAGTAGAAGGATTGTTGTTGTCATTAAAATCTGTCCGTGATGTTACTAGATAAGCTAATTAAACATCATAATCAATTCAGCAAGAAGTTACACAATTTTAGCTAAGCAAATGTAATTTTTGGACTTAACTGATTAAATACCAAACAATTAAGGGGCTTTCGCCCCTCTTTAACATAAGTAGTCCGTATAGTTCAACAGAGGTTAATTTAACTTGTTGAGCGTTGGAAACTCAGAATTCTTAATAGCATCGATGCTTTTCGCGAACGGCTTCATTGCTTGGAATTCAGCGGGAAGCGTATTGATAGCTTCTAGTGCATCCGAACGTGTTGCATAATCCCCATAAAGAACGGTATACCACTTAGTGCCATTTACGACTTTGTAGTTTTCCCAAATCGGTTGATTGTCAGCAGTCGGTAATTTGCTCGCAAATTGATCAACTTTGGTTTGTGAACCAACAGCAACCACCTGAATCGTGTAGCCAAAACGTGGGTTCATTGCTTTTTGTTTGGCGGTTGGTGGAATAATAGCAACCGCAGGTTTAGTTTGAGCGACTTGTTTTTCTACAGCTTTTGGCGGCATTTTTACAACGTTTGGTTCAACGTTGCTTTCAGAAATCCCATTCGCCATACCATCTTGAGTCATTACTGGTTGCTGTACAGAGGCGACTTTGTACTCTTCGCGGTGACTTTCAGATGTCACATCAGTAATGTAAGTATCTGAAGCACAAGCAGCCAAAAGGACGGATAAACCGACAATTGCTATTTTTTTCATGAAATGTTCAACGCCTTAAGTAGAAATTACTATAAATCATGCCGATAGCGACGCCCAGAATCAAGTGCGCTTTTTAATTATATACCCTTACACTGTGATTTGTGGCACAAAGTCGCATATGTCCGCTGCCAAAACGATCACATTCAAACGAATATCGCCAACAAGTTCACCATTTGTTGGTTAAGCTAGCAGCAGTTCACTAATGAATGGTGTAGCTACATGAATAATTTAAGCCCATTTTTAAAACCGAAATCAATCGCAGTCATTGGTGCGTCCGTTAGGCCTTTTCGTGCGGGCAACATTGTTATGAAGAATTTACTGCAAGGTGGATTCGATGGCGCAATAATGCCTGTTACCCCTTATTACCCGTCCGTTTGTGGTGTTTTAGCTTACAAAACCATCGATGCATTACCTATCGTTCCTGACATCGCAATCCTCTGTACCCATGCGACAAGAAACGTAGCCATTTTTAAACAGTTAGCGGCAAAAGGAATTTCATCTGTCATTATACTTTCGTCTGATATGTACAAACTTGACGACCAGGGTATTGAGATCCAAAAACAGTGCTCAGAAATCGCTAAATCAGCAGCAATTCGTGTGCTCGGCCCCAACAGTTTAGGTTTAATTTTGCCTTGGCTTAATTTCAACGCCTCGTTTTCTCCAGTAACGGCATTGAAAGGCAATATCGCGTTTATTTCTCAATCCGCTGCCGTTTGTACCACCATTTTGGATTGGGCTAACGATAAACAAATTGGATTTTCCGCATTTATTTCATTAGGCAACGCCAGTGACATTGACTTTGCCGATCTACTTGATTGCCTTAGTACAGATAGGCATACCGACGCGATCCTTTTGTATGTTGACACAATAAAAGACGCAAGGCGTTTTATGTCCGCTGCACGAGCGGCTTCACGCAATCGAAGAATACTGGTGCTCAAAGGCGGCCGAACTCTGGCGGGTCGTAAAGCAGCACAAGCTCATACAGGGGGTGATGATACTCTAGACATTATTTATGACTCCGCGATTAAGCGAACTGGTATGCTACGAGTCAATAATACCCATGAATTATTTGCCGCGGTAGAGACTCTTACCCACTCTGTACCACTTAGAGGTGAACGATTGGCCATCATTACAAATGGTGGCGGCCCTGCGATTATGGCGGTGGATACTTTGCTCGAGCGCGGTGGAAAGCTGGCGGAGCTTGAAGAACATATTTTTGAGAAATTGAATCAATGTTTACCTGATAGTTGGTCACATAGTAATCCTATCGATATGGTTGGCGATGCGGATCACACAAGGTACGTCAATACGCTTAATGCACTGCTAGATAGTGATGAAGCCGATGCAATTCTTATCATGCATAGTCCTTCAGCTATTGCGCAATCAGAGCAGACGGCACAAGCCGTTGTTGATGCGATTAGAGCGCATCCAAGGCATAAACATTTCAATATCTTAACCAATTGGTCTGGAGAATTAACAGCTCGTCCTGCTAGACAAATATTCACTCAGGCAGGTATTCCAACTTATCGTACTCCAGAAAGTGCTGTGGTCGCATTCATGCATCTGGTCGAATATAGGCGCAATCAAAAACAGTTGATGGAAACCCCAACTACTGCAGAGCCCGTTCATGTTTCAGAAATCCACACCGCACAACAGTGGATTAATAAGCAGCTTGGCGAGCAATCCACTTTGCATTTAGATACTCATCAAATAGGCACACTGTTTAAGTGCTTTAATTTTGATGTGTTGCCGACATGGATAGCTTCTGATGCGAGTGAAGCAGTCCATATTGCGGAACAAATTGGTTACCCTGTCGCAGTGAAATTGAGATCACCAGATATTGCCCATAAGTCCGATGTTCAGGGCGTGATGCTTAACTTACGCAATAGCCATGAAGTGGCAAACGCCGCTCAAGCAATCTTAGACCGAACGCAGCTCTCCTATCCATCAGCTAATATTCATGGCTTATTGGTTCAAGGAATGGCTAAACTCGCTGGCGGAGAAGAGTTACGTATTAAGGTTAAAACTGATGCGACCTTTGGCCCAGTGATCTTGTTAGGACAAGGCGGATCAGAATGGGATGAAGCCATTGACGCTGCAGCCGCTTTGCCGCCACTCAATATGACATTAGCCCGTTATTTGATTGTAAGGGCAATTCGTGGAGGCAAAATTAGGCTACAAAAATTACCAGAACCGATGAATGTTAATGGCTTGTCTGAATTTCTGGTGCGAATTTCGCAAATGATAATAGATTGTCCACAAATTCACGAGCTGGATATACATCCAGTACTTGCTAATGGAAGCCAATTTACGATCCTTGATGCTGATTTAATATTAAAACCATTTCAAGGTGATGGACACAGTAGGCTGGCGATTCGTCCTTATCCAAGTGAACTAGAGGAACGGGTGACGCTACGAGACAATTCTGTTGTGATGTTACGGCCTATCTTGCCGGAAGATGAACCACAGCACGCAGAATTTATTCATAACGTCTCGAAAGAAGATTTATACAAGCGCTTTTTCTCTGATGTTGGTGAGTTCAACCACGAGGCATTAGCCAACTTTACCCAAATTGATTACGACAGAGAGATGGCTTTTGTTGCCGTTGATAGTAATGATGGTGAAGGCAAGATTATCGGGGTTTCTCGAGCACTAATTAACCCAGAAAATACCGATGCTGAATTTGCTATTTTGATCCGCTCCGATCTTAAAGGAAACGGCTTAGGAAAAATTTTGCTGCAAAAAGTCATCGATTACTGTCGTTTAAAAGGTACTGTACAAATATCAGGGATGACCATGCCGACAAACCGAGGAATGCTGACGCTTGCTCAAAAATTGGGCTTTGAAGTCGACATTCATTTTGAAGATGGCACAGCTGACATGGTGTTAGTATTAAATAAGGTCTGAGTCACAAGGGAAGATCGACCTTGATCTTCCCGCTTTCATTTGATCATTTACTCACAAGCTGAGAAATAAGCGCTCCGCTTAGCCTAACGACCAGTTTTTCTTTAGGTACTGTACGCACCACGATTTGGCCTCACCCATTTTATTTCGACGCCACGCCATAATAATTTCAACCGGAGATTCTGGAGAACCATCTATGACTTTTAGTTTGCCTTCCGCTATTAGAGGTAAAGCTATTTGCTTCGGTAGTGTTCCTATTCCTAACCCGTTGATCAGTGCTTCACATTTGGCACTAAAATTTGTCACCGTTAGTCTTGGTTGTTTCTGCAAAATATTAACGCTCATCGCTGGTTGCTCACGAGCGGTATCAGCAATCGCTATAACTCGATATTTTTCGCGTGCTACTTCATCAAATGCCCCGTTTCGTTTATGGACATAGTGCGAACTTGCAGCTACCCATATCATCGACATAGAACCAATCGTTTCGGCTTTAACGTCTTGTGGCAAAGTTTCTATTCTTGGGCAAATCAGTAGATCAGAGCGACCTGCTGACAAAGATTCCCAGCAACCTGCTAAAATTTCTTCTTGAAGCCGTACCCTAGTTTTACTTACGTTACCTAAGGCTTCCACCATAGGAAAGAAATTATTGATCGGTATGATCCCATCAAAGGCAACCGTCAGATCTAACTCCCAACCATTGGCAAGTAATGTCGCGTCATTAACCAATTTTTCTGTAGCAGTAAGAATGGCACGCCCTCGTTCTAAAATAAGCAATCCAGACTCGGTAAATGCGGCTTTATGTCCTGAGCGATCAAAGATCATGATATCTAAATCTTGCTCAAGTTTTTGTATTTGATAACTGAGCGATGAAGGTGCTCGGTTGAGTTCATTTGCCGCAGCCGCAAAGCTGCCACGCCTATCGATAGCATCTAGAATATGAAGTGCTTCTAAAGTAATTGGACTTTGCAAAATAAGTCACCCTTCCATGAAATCAGCAATTAGTTGTACCTTTGCAACTTGAATCGCAACTTCAAGTTGTTTGGCTATAGCTGCTAAGAAGTATGCCCTATTTGCTTATGTAGTGGTATTCACTGCGTTGAATAAAAGTGAAAAATTATATAGGTAAGGGATGAGCGAAAATGATACTTCAGAGAAAAGATATAAAAAAGCCAGCTTTACACTGGCCTTAGACAAATTCATTCAAAAAATGGGATTAAAAGTAAAAATGAATTGTTTATTTATTGTCGGCCATCTCTTTTTTAACCATTACAGCAGCTGCAACGATAAAAGCGATGATTAACCCAAGTTCCATACATAACCTCAATAAAAATGTAAATTTACGGAATAAAATAAGGACAAACAAAGTCTAGCATCTTTACAAGATTAAGATAGTATTTAACCAATTTATTACCTTTTTATCGACTCAGATCAAAAAACAGATGGACATCGCAAAATCATCACTTTCATCGTCTTAAATTACCACTCAGGTTTCACCCAAACATTACTAAAATCAAACCAACCTAATGCGTTACATTTTGCGTTTTGTAGAGAACCACACTGATCTTTGCTGATACCTAACCAACAGTGGAACATTGGGATCACTTGATATTTCTCAACTAATGACTTACCAATCTCTTTCGCAGGGAAAGCGGCGTGTTTATCTGCGCGCCATAAATCAACCAACCCCGTCCAGTAAGAAAAATCCTCAGCACGGCTTAAATGTTCTATATCACTATAATCCAACAACCATCCTGCAAGTGCATCTTCTCGATGATTGGCAATGCCCATCGGCTTTACCCAGATATCAACCAAACGTGTGTCTTCAACAGTTAAGTCATATTTTATCAACTCTACGTTAATCCCATCATCTTTGAGTAGTTGCTGTATGGTTTTAACCAAGCTAGGAAACATAGGGTGATGGGCATGGTACGCGACGGTAATTGAACGTTCATAGGGTGGTTTTACGGAAGTATCACTTGAGGTTTGGTGATACCAACCCGGTTTCAATCCGTACGCTGGCAGCACACCCAGCTCGACAACCTTCTCTTCTGGTAATTGCCGAAATAAGTTTAATGTACTGAGCTTATTGGTTAAGTAGTTTGCCCATACATCATCCGCAGCGACCCCATTTTTCCTATTTAACAGTAAATAAGTACAGCCGGGGTCTAGGTCGACGTCTTCCGTAAAGGAACCACGCTTAGTTTTAATTGGGTGCGATAGACTTGGAAAGACCATCGATGAATACGCTTCATCAATGACCCACACTTCGACTCTATCTAACAATGGACGAAAACCAAAGTAACCGTCGAAGGCTTGTAATACTAGGCGCTTTTCGTCATTAAGCACCACTTTATACGGTCCAGTTCCAACAGGCATTAAGTCAAAATTTTCACTACGATTTGATTCAGCCAGTAAAACTTTGGCGCAAGACTCCGCAAGCAGCAGAGGGAGACGGCTATCCGGTTTCTGTAAAAAGATGTCTATCACCCAATTTGAAGGCGAATCAATACGTTCTAAATGAGAAAACAGGTTCAGAAATCTTAATTCCCAAAGACTTTTTACAACGCATTCTGTGGTCAGTAAATCGCCATTATGGAACCTAACCCCTGGGCGTAGATAAAAACGCCAATGCGTTGCAGAAATGGCTTCCCACGTATGCGCAAGGTCGGGTTGTAATTGCTCATTTTCATCAAGCTGGGTTAAGCCGCTGAAGATTTGCATCGCGATGTGCTGCTCTGAACGACGCATCGGCTTTAAAGGATTGAGCATCGAAAGTGGTCGATAGTACGGTAGACGTACCACTTGCAGCCCTTCTTGATGCTGAACCCCCAAGTAACTTTGAATAACTTGGGTCAGTTTTGCTGCATCTTGATCCAAAACAGAGAAGGCTTGACCTATTTTACCTTCATCCAGATACCGGCGAGCAAGGTTCTCACTAACATCGCTGCGGCTACGTTTGAATTTCAGGTCAGACAATTTTCCGCGACCAGCCGCGGGGTGCCATTCGATCCAACCCTGCTCTTCCATTTTGTTCAGAACAATACGGGCGTTACGACGTGTGCAGAATAGAATATCGGTAATGTCTTCTAATTGAACACCAACATCTTGGCCATTAAAGTGTTCAAATAATGATTCGAATTGAACTCGAAGTCGCGGGCTACTCATATAAAGAGGAAATCTCAGTTTTTATAAAACTGAGATAGTTTCCTCATTTTGTGTTTACGATGCAAGGGGCTCAAAGCATTCTTTAAGCGATATCACATCCTAGCTGTTGAGACAGTTGCTTAATTTGCTGCTCATTATCTAATTTAATGGACCACTTAGCCTCTGAACAATTGACTGAAACCACATTGGCTCCTTGGCCAATAAGTTGAATGGCGTCCGTTTGTGCTTGCAGTATCACTTTGTGATCACCGTTCAAACGAACCACCAGCTCATGCGCCGTGGCAATAAGTTTTCCACCTGAAAAATCAATCACCATTTAACGGTCTACCTTTTTCTGTTTTAGTCGCATGACGCACTTTCTTTACGGCTATAGTTAAACGGCTACTACAAACCAAGCGTTCACGTTCATCAGTAATATTGATTTGCCACACTTGTGTGGAAACACCTAAATGAATTGGCGTTGCCGTACCGATAACATGGCCTTCTCTCATCGCTCTAATATGATTGGCATTGATATCCAATCCGACACAGTAGTGGTCTTGATCGACACAAAAATTTGCCGCCAATGAACCTAATGTTTCCGCGAGCACAACCGAAGCTCCACCGTGCAACATACCAAGTGGCTGATGAGTAAAATGACAAACGGGCATCGTCGCAGATAAAGAATTGTCGGTGTAATCGCTATAAATAATATTGAGATGCTCTATCAATGTGTTTTTAGAGGTCGCGTTCAAGGTTTCTAGATCGATCGGCTTCTTCCAAATGGCCATGTGTCTATCTCATCTATTTTTTAAAGACGTTCATTTTATACCTAAAACCAAGAAAAAAGCATTCGACACTTAGATGAAGAGCGTTAAATAAATTTGCACAATATAAAAACTGCCGACTTACAAACTAGTTTCTCGATGATATGATTCTTTTAAAATGTGATGAGTTGTGAGATGAGTAATCGTTCATCTAAAAGGAAACTATTTTATGGGAAACAGCCTCAAAATTTCAGTGCTATTAAGCTGCATGGCACTTGCTGCTTGTAGTTCTTCGCCCACTGGTCGAAACCAGTTAATCCTATTTTCTGATCAAGATATGAGCAGCTTAGGTGATCAATCTTTTGAACAAATGAAGAAAGAGATCCCGATCAATAATGATACTAAAACCAATGCTTATGTTCAGTGTGTCGCGAAAACGGTGACAGACTATGTCCCTAAGCAACCAAGTTTTGACAACTGGGAAGTCGTGGTATTTGAAAGTGATCAGGTCAATGCATTTGCACTGCCTGGTGGGAAAATTGGTGTCTATACAGGTTTACTCAAAGTAGCAACTAATCAAGATCAGTTGGCTACGGTGATTGGCCACGAAGTCGCGCACGTTTTAGCCAACCACAGTAACGAGCGTTTGTCTCAGTCTCAAATTGCAAATGCAGGGTTACAAATTACACAGGTAGCGATTGGTGCTTCGGAGTATGCCCAGTATAAGGAAGCAACAATGGCTGCGCTGGGCGTTGGCGTGCAATATGGCGTCATTTTGCCTTATGGGCGTACACAAGAATCAGAAGCCGATATTGTAGGACTTGAACTGATGGCAAAAGCTGGTTTTAACCCTAAAGAGAGTGTTTCTTTATGGCAAAATATGGCAAAAGCATCAGGTGGAAGCCAACCTCCTGAATTGCTATCAACCCACCCTTCGCATAGTACGCGAATCCATGATTTAGAAGAGAAGATTAAAACCTTACCAGCTTCGTCAGCTACGCGTCCTAAATGTAGGTAATGCTATTAATCACAATAAATGTTCGAAATTATTGATGTAAAAAAGGAGCACTGCATGCTCCTTTCTTTGCTTCTGAAGGTGTTTATTTTTTATAACAGCTTAAGTACCAAGAATGAGCAGAGGGAGTTGCAGCATTGCATCGCCCGTGTTGGCAAAACTCCAAATAATGGTCGTTAGCGAAACCACTAGTCCGATATACCACAGCGCAGAAAATATCTGCCCATAACGATTCAATGGTAGCAAATGGCTCTGATGCCGTTGTCGCCATTCCATGACAATTTCTAGCGTTCCCATTGCCAGCAAAAAACCAAATAAAGTCAATCCAAGTGAATAACTTAACACAACACCGCCCACAGCAGCTAAGGCACATAAGGCGATACCGAGTTTGCTGTTCATTGAAAAGCTAACGCTTTTTAAAATGTGTCCACCATCCAGAGGAAGAATTGGTAACAGGTTGAACAAATTCAGAAACGCATTAAAAACCGCCAATCCAGCAAAAAACATCTCGCCAGTCACCCAATAACATGCAACTAAAATGAGTGAGAGAATTAAGCCAAAAAATGGCCCCATGATTGATATAACGACATCTTGCCAGCGAGTGTTGATCTTATCATCACTCAGTGCAAGACCACCTAAAAATGGGATTAGATAAATACCTTTGGTTTTCATGCCAAAATACTTCATGGCGCGAATATGTCCGTATTCGTGAAACATCAAGCAGGCGATCAGCGCAAGCGCAAATTGAAACGAAAAGAGCCACGAGTAAGCAGCTAAACTGGCTGATGCAAAGACTACTTTAATTAACTTGGCACTTTTTAAAGCTTTCATCCCTAACGAAACTAGCCCAATCAAGCTAAATCGTTTTTCTACTTTCGGTGCACTATAAGGAGTTTGAGTCTCTATATCTTTCTCAACACGCTCACCCTGCGTGACAATGTCACCATTAACGGAGGCTTGGTAGTGTAAAGAAAATGGCTGCCAAGTCAGTTCCACCTTTAATTCACAATGGTTTAGTGTTTCGCCATTGAGCAACTGAAATTGATGGATAGTTGTCGGGCCAGCTTCACTTGAAGCATCACATTGAGCGACCAAATGATTATCCCAAAACAGTTGTTGCCAACCTGACAATGATCCCTCAAGGCGCAGAGATTTTCCTAAAAATGGCGTTGCTAGCAGTTCCAAACCGATACCTAACTATGAATATAAAAACTACGCGCATTATGCCTTTGAGCAATAACAGCGTAAAGCACGAAACAAAACTACTGACTATTGATGACATATTCAGTGCTATTCCCTTCAAAAAGAGCGCTTTTCAGTGATACCCCTTTTATTTCTAGGCGCAAAGTGGATAATACGTGCCTACATATTTTTACAAGGTGGGTACTATGTCTACTGAAGCAACTTTACTTGAACGCTGCCAATCAAAATGTGAGCTTTGTTCATCAGAATCTCCATTATCACCATTTGTGGTAGCGCCACATACTATGGTTACTGTTGACCATGCTGTTATGCTGTGTGATACCTGTAAAGGTCAGATTGAGAACCCAGAAACAGTAGATGTGAACCACTGGCGTTGTCTTAATGACAGCATGTGGAGCCAAGAGCAGCCGGTTCAAGTGATGGCTTGGCGTCAACTCAAGCAACTTGCCGTCACTGAAGGTTGGGCTCAAGACCTACTTGACATGATGTATCTTGAAGAAGAAACAACAAAATGGGCTGAAATTGGCATGGATGATGATGCCGAAAAACCGCGTGATGTAAACGGTGTTGAACTACAAAAAGGTGACGACGTAACGATCATTAAAGACTTACCAATCAAAGGTTCTAGTCAGGTGATCAAGCAAGGTACCGTGGTTCGTGGTATTAGCTTAGGTGATGACCCGAAACTGATTTCAGGTAAAGCTAACGGTCAATCGATGTACATCATTGCAGAATATTGCCGTAAGAAATAATTGCAGATAACAACAAAGCGTAACGACAACTTTAGCGCTTACGCTTTTCTTTTTTCTGCCAATTAGCTATCGCTATATACGAAAAAGCCGTCTCTTTCAGGGACGGCTTTTTTAATTCTAATAAATAGCTAATTAACGGTACAAACCGATATCTTTTTGCATGTGACCAGACAAGTCATTCTGGTAGTAACTACGAGGGGCGCTGCTGTCTACAAAAAGTATATCAACTAAATGTTTGATCAATCCTTTGAAGTTAACCGTGTAGGTTTTTTTGTCCATAGAGGTAGGTGCAGTGATAGTACCCAGATTCATTGCTTGTGCCATGATAGCCTCTCTTTATATTCGGTAACTTACTTTGTTGAAATGAATTCTAGGTGATATTTTTCTGGTTAAAAAATGACAAAATTTCGAAATTCAGATTAGTTATTCTAATGAAACAACACATTAACAGTGGCTGTTTTTTATATTCATTATTTTTGGTTTTATATGCGAAATGGCGTCATTTTTGTGAATTTTAATCTCAAATCCTGACGCCACCCATCGCTATTCACAAGTCGTTTACACTTATCTTTTTATCTCTTTTTGTCGTAGTTAAACTAAAATAACGGCAGGCCTTCACGGTGTGTGAAGTGTGTACAGAGAGCATGACATATCCAAGCAACTGTATATTGCAAGTAATGGTAATTACTCTCTCACGCCTGACATCTATTTTTGTATTAACAACGGTGAATGCTTCTGCTTATAAATTGAAGCAATAATGGCAACCGACATAGTGATAAGCAAAACACTCAGAGAAACTTGTGTCGGTATTTCCCACTCTGAGCCAACCAATGTCATCTTAATACCAATAAACACCATGATGAATGACAGCGCAGGTTTGAGATAAGTAAACTTGTCCATCATTCCTTGGAGAACAAAATACAATGAACGCAGGCCGAGTAGTGCAAAGACATTCGCGGCTAGCACCAAAAAAGGTTCTCGTGTCACGGCAAAAATAGCAGGTATTGAGTCCAAAGCAAACATCACATCCATAAATGCAAGCACCCCAATAACAATCAGCATCGGAGTCACAAGCCACTGTGTATCGCGTTTAACAATCAACGTGTTACCTTCATAACTGTCGGTGACTTTAAACCAGCGTCGAATGAATTTCTCCGGCATTGGGTTTAGCTGCTCATCGCCTTTTTCACGCGCAAGTTGTATCCCGGTCCACATAAGAAATAATGCGAACACATATAGCAACCAGTGATATTGCTCTAGTAACTGAGCACCGACAATGATCATTACTGCTCTTAGAATAAGCGCCCCAATCACTCCCCATAGTAATGCGCGAGGACGAAGATGTTCTGGTACGGCGTATTGGTGAAAAACAATCGCAAAAACAAACAAGTTATCAACACTGAGTGATTTCTCTAGCAAATAACCTGTGATGAATGAAATCATTGCCTTATTAGCAGAATAGGTACTGGTTGGAGCGTAAAGATCCCAATAAAAATAGATAGTTGCTGCAAACACAAAGGCTAATATAAACCACACAGCACTCCAGATAGCCGCTTTAGTGATTGATACTCGACCACTACGGGTTTGCCAAATATCAACGGAGATAAGTAGTATAGTGAGTAAACCGAAACAAACGTAGATTACTGGGGTCATGGTATGTGCATCCTCCAAAGTACGGAAGGTTCACAAGGCAATCGCGCTGTTCGAAACCTTCCGCAGACAAGTAACCACTGGTCATAGTGAACAGTGTTGTATGCGTTGGTCTCGTCGAAGTTGCCGTTTTTCTGCTTTACAAAAAAACCACTAACTTATACTTACCGGATAAGCGAATGCTTAACGAGATGACGATAAGTAAACATAAGGCGACTACTCCCCAATCGGCATGGATTTTAGGCTTGTCATCGTACAACGTCCATAGATTAGATCAAAAAAAGGAGCAATATATTGCTCCTTAATAATTTCAAAGATCTTCAACGGAACTCACGTCTAAACACCTGCAAATGGCAGTAAGTAAACTAATGCTGACCAAATGCCAACCCAAGCAACAACGATGACGGTGTCAGCCCAATCTCTACTCCACATAGTTCTCCCCTTAGCATCTTCACGCACCTTCAAAGGTTGAAGATGCTCTAAGACTAATAACTACTGAGCAAACTCTATGCCATAACAGTAATGCTACACAGTACTGTTATGTCTTCTCGACGATTCAAGAGTATTTAACGTCTCTGGGTGGGCGGTAAGCAGTTCAATAAATGCATCGGCCATTGAAACATTCGAAACAATGCCTTCACCTTGCATTTGCAGTAATGCATCGTAACCTTCTTTACCTTTCATCGTATAGGCAGAAGAAGAACCACAATAATATTTTTCAGAATCAATTAGTTGCCAACCTAATTTCTCATCAAACAGTTTTACATCAGTCACTCGGTTTCCAATTGGCCAGTCGTGGTGATAGACAAATGATAAATTATGCGTGTATGGATAACTGCCTGACCCAGTGCCGTTAACGCCATTGCCTAATGCGTTATTTATTGCACCTTCGACAGCTTGCGCAATCACTTTTCCTTGAATGTGATACACACCGATAGGAACGGCAAATGGCAGCAAGTTTCCGGCAATATCGGCAATAGAGACCTTGCCTGCATTGAGTGAATTGCGTACTCCACCAGCATTATGGATTGCAAACTGCACTGGATGTCCACGCTCTTTCATCGCATACACAAAGGATTTTGCTACCAGTGGGGCCAGTTCACTTGCTCCCATTTCATCAGGGATACGAACATGCCTTAGCGAGCAATCAGCATGAGCAATGATATTCTGTTGTAATTGGCGCACTCTTGGCATGTATTTATCGATCAAGATACCTTGGGCCAGAGGGTCTTTCTTACACACCACAACATTAGGATGATTGTTGAGAAACTCGCAGGCGCTTAGATGACTTTCATCCGTTCCGGCTTCATTCATGCTCGCATCTAAAAATAAACGGCGGCCAAGTAATAGCTCATTTCCTCCGCAAAACCCAACGACTTTTCCTTCAGTAGAGAAATCCACTTGGCAATGTCCCAAGCTTAATGCGTAGTATCCAGCTTGTACTACATAGGTATCATTAATTCTTAAGCCATAGTCATCGTCTTTCTTTAAGCCTAATGCACTAAAATCACCTTGTAAGCGATGGCTATGCCCGCCAACGATAATACCAATGCCATCAACTTGCTGTGCCAGTTCAATATCAGCTTCATAACCCAAGTGACTGAGCAAAATGATTTTATTGATGCCTTTACGGTGCAGTTGCTTAATTGTATTTCTCGCTGTTTCAATGGCATTCGCAAAAGGCGTGTCTGGATCAGGGTTAGCAATATCGGTCATTTTATCGAGTGATAAACCGAAGATAGCGATAGTTTCCTCACCTGCTTGTTTTTCTATCCATTGTGCATACTGGCCTTGAGAATCGTAGCTGATGACTTGTGGACTTGATGCTATAGGGTAAGGTTTGTCTTTTCTTTCATTAGATAAATCCCAGTTACCCGCAAGTAATGGAAATTGAATTCGCTCAACGAAATGCGCAACCGGCTCGTTGCCCATATCCAGTTCATGATTACCCAAAGCCATAGCATCAATATGAAGCGCATTAAGCATGTCGGCGTTGGCTTTTCCTTTGAATAAGGAAAAATACAAAGTACCTTGAAAACAATCTCCTGCATGCAAAAACAGAAATTGGCGCTTCATGCGCGCGGCATCATCTTTCAATTGAGCCACTCTAGTCGCTATCCGAGCAAAGCCGCCTGCACTGACATAGGGAGTCAACGTCTGTTGTTTTATATTCAATGAAAGCTGTAACGATGTAGGTTCAAAATATGAGTGAGTGTCATTTATATGTGCCAGCATAATTGATGCTGGTCTGTTCTTTTTATGCATCATTTACCTATCTCTTCTTTTTCCACTCCATCCTAGCCTACAAATCATGACAGAATCGTGACTTTTATGAAACGGCTTTGAAAACTAATTTACGCAAAGCGTGTTGCATCACCTTTCCCTAACATTATTTCTGCCTGTAGAGCTCACATAAACACTTGATATGTGAGCCAACAAGCGACTTATCTCAAAAATTTAAATTATGCTTGATAAAAAGAAGCTGAACATACAGTAAGTCTTTGAGTTATAAAAGGAGTCAGCCTATGCATTTAGAGCGAATTGAAATTTCTGGATTCAGAGGAATTAAACGTTTATCGCTCTCTTTTGATGAACTCACCACCTTAATAGGTGAAAACACGTGGGGTAAGTCCTCATTACTAGACGCATTATCTGTCGTTTTACCCGCCAATGGCATGCCTTATCAATTTGAAATGCAAGACTTTCATGTCGACTACTCTATTGCCCACCAGCAAACCCAACATTTACAAATTATTTTAAGTTTTGTTTCAACCGAAAAAAATGAATCTCGATCAGGGCGTTATCGTAAATTAAGACCACTTTGGGTCGATGATGAAAACGGTGACAAGCGTATTTTTTATCGGATAAGTGGCACACTGGATCGTCACCAAGTTACTACTCAATATCTTTTTTTAGATATTGAGGGTAATCCGCTCCCTCTTCATCATTCAGAAAAACTCGCCCAAGAGTTGATGAGCCTTCATCCTGTGATCCGCCTAAAAGATTCAAGACGTTTTGAACGCCCATTCATTAACGGTAATGGAAAAAATGCACGGGTAGAAAAACGTATCGATAATACCTGTCGTCGCTTACTTGCGATTCCTGGGCATGTCAATAAAGGTGAGATGAAAAGCAGCCTTAATTCGATGAATATTTTGGTCAATCATTATTTTTCATTCAAAAGTCAAACTCGCAAAAATCCGAGGCAACAACGTGATAGTTTAGTTTACTCAAGCCCTAAAACAGACAAGAACATAAGTCAGGTTGTTGAAGAAACAAAAAACAAACAAACTCGTCTTTTATTGATGGGGCTGCTCAATGCCTACCTTCAAGCCAAAGGGCCAACAGACTTAAGACGCTGTGCTCGACCTTTGCTCATTTTGGAAGATCCCGAAGGTCGTTTGCATCCAACTCATTTAGCACGCGCTTGGAGTTTACTCGAACTGCTTCCAATGCAAAAAATACTCACCACCAACAGTGGTGAGCTGCTGGGTTCGGTACCTTTACACTCTATTCGCCGTTTGGTGAGAACTTCTGATCGCACCACTGTAACATCAATGCCTTCACGAGGTTTAAACCAAGATGAACTACGTAGAATTGGATTTCATATACGTTTTCATCGTTCTGGAGCCTTGTTTGCTCGTTGCTGGTTATTAGTTGAAGGCGAAACGGAAGTATGGCTATTCAGTGAACTAGCACGTCAATGTGGCTACAACTTAGCCGCTGAGGGTGTACAAATTATAGAATTTGCTCAGTCAGGCTTGAAATCGTTAATTAAAGTGGCCAAAGCCTTTGGAATTGATTGGCATGTGGTCACAGATGGAGACCCTGCCGGCAAAAAATATTCGGCAACTGTTCGTGGAATGCTATCTGGTGATCAGGAAAGACATCGTCTGACAGAATTACCTGACCGAGATATTGAGCATTTCCTCTATTCTCATGGGTTTGAAAACTTTTTCAAAGATATGATCAAAATTCCGTACGACCACCCTATTCCAGCGAAAAAAGTGGTCACGCGTGTATTGAAGAAACACGCGAAGCCAGACTTAGCTTTAGCTATTGTTTCCCACTGTGAACTACAAGGTATTGAATGTATTCCCGTACTTTTACGTTGGACATTAAAGCGTGTCATTACGATGGCTAACGGCAATACTCAGTTCTAAAAAAAGGCACACATTGCTGTGTGCCTTGTACCATATTCATTCGGCATTATATAGGGACAATAAATACCGAAGACTAATATCAACAATTTTGATGAATCGATACAAATCAATCGGGGGTAGCCTTTTCTTAAACCAACGCCACACAATACCTTATAGGGAAAACCATTAAGACTGTGTTTCGGCAACGGCTTTGTCGTTAAGAGCCGGCTGTTTTGATCGCTGATGTAACCACATTCCACTTGCCTTCATTGCGTAACCGAATACACCGCCCAAAATAAGAGAAGGAACCACGACTTGCCAGTCACCGCCTGCGGCAAATGTTGCACAAGAACCAATAAATGTACCGGGGATGTAACTTAGCCATGTTTTGGAAGCTTGAATGCACATTAAAAATGCCACTATAGCAGTGATAACATAACCCAAAATATCTAGGCTAACTGAACTTGATGTATGAATAATCACCATTGCCCAAAATACACCACTGATATTGGTCATCAAACTTACTGCTAACCCTTTTATCCCATCCGTTGGAGAGGCGAAATAGCTAGTGCAGCCAAGAAAACCAGCCCACGAAAGCAGCCCTAATGAAACGGCAATCCAACCCCAAACACCGGAAAGAATTCCAGTGGTCAATGAAATGGCAAATAATGTACTCATAGCACCCTCATTTGAGCCGAACAAACCGCACGAGATTAAAATAAAGTGCAGTATTGCGATGGCATCAGTGAATCAAGTGGGCATACTA
This sequence comes from Vibrio aestuarianus, assembly GCF_028858425.1. NCBI lineage: Bacteria > Pseudomonadati > Pseudomonadota > Gammaproteobacteria > Vibrionales > Vibrionaceae > Vibrio > Vibrio aestuarianus. The sequence goes on from NZ_JAKNYQ010000002.1 coordinate 654,091, forward strand.
GAGTATAACCAATCAATATCTAGTGACTCTCATCACATAAATATTGCAATAGATTTATATTTCTCATCAAAAAATAGACGCAAACGGTAAATCAACAGATTTAGGAAATATGTTCTTTGTAAGAAGTGAACTTAAAGGACACTTGGTTTACCTTTCATCATTCTTAACCCTTCACGTTTAATACATTCAACCAAAGGGTTTTCAGCCATATCGGCACGCCAAATAAAAGAAAGCGTTCTTTCCATATTCAATTCAGGCACATTGAGAGCAACTAAGTTCCCAGCATTGATAAAGCGTTCAACATCTAGATACGGTAAGCATGTCAAATAAGGACCATTAGCAACCATACTACGTAATACAGGAACGTGTTCGTACTCCCGCCATACGTCTAAATCTGCAATGAGTTTGTGAATGGTACTATCAAATACTTTTCTCGTGCCGGATCCATGTTCTCGAAGTACCCACTTTGCTTGTTCGAGTTGCGCAAGACTCACAGTTTCACGCTTCGCAAACGGGTGATGTGCTGATGCAACTACGGTCAGGTGATCTCGACACCATACATCTTGGTGAATTCGATTATCGTCACAACGGCCTTCAATGACACCAAGGTCATATTTGTAATCAAGTATGCCATCTATCACCCCTTTCGTACTTTGTACTCCTAGGTCAATTCGCATCTCTGGAAAGTCGTTATCAAGAATACTGATGAGGTCTGGGACTAAGTGTTCGGCTGGCGTCTGACTGGCCCCTAAACGTATTTCACCACTAAGAAGATGTTGCTCATAAAACCCCATTTCTATTTGCTGAGCATCTTGTAATAAACGCTTTGCTTTGGGTCTCAACCACATCCCCCAATGGGTCAATGCCATTTGCTTTCCCTGCCTTTCAAACAAAGGTCGCCCTAACATTTTTTCCAGTTGTGCAAGCGACATACTGGTCGCTGATTGTGTTAGCGCTAGTTTGTCTGCAGCTTGGCTGACGCTACCACTATCGGCAACTGCGTCAAATACTGCTAATTGTTTGAGTGAATACCGCACTGCTAATCCTATTTAGTTTCATTTTCTTCTGCGTATTTAACCTTAGTTTTTAAGGTGATATATGCGCAAGCGGTTTCATTTTACACCTTCATTTATGCATATCAAATTATTTGATGATGATTTTAAAAATTATCAATTTTACCACTACATACTCAACTGGTTAGTCTGTTTAGGAAGCAAGGCATGATGCGTTGTTTTTACTCTTACATTAACTAGGAGGTAAATATGAAAATGAGTTTTGGGAGACACTATGTCAGCGGCCTACTCTGAAAATAAACAACTGTTCTCACCTGTTGAGATGATGGCTGAAGCGGAAAAATTCGCTTTAAGTAAAGCTAAGAAATCCAGCGGTATGACTTTAAGCTTGGCTATTATGGCTGGCGCATTTATTGGCTTAGCCTTTTTGTTTTACATTACGGTCACAACGGGTAGTGCCAATGCTGGTTGGGGATTAAGTCGATTAGCTGGTGGTTTGGCCTTCAGTATGGGTCTTATCTTAATTGTGATTTGCGGTGGTGAACTATTCACAAGTTCCGTGTTATCGAGCATTTCTTGGGCAAACAAGCAAATCAGCTTCGGCAAAATGTTGTCTATTTGGGGCAAAGTTTACGTCGGCAACTTCATTGGTGCCATGCTATTACTGGTTTTAGTTACTGGTGCTGGCCTTTATCAAATGGATGGTGGGCAATGGGGACTAAATGCGCTCAATATTGCACAGCACAAGTTGCATCACACCACAATTCAAGCATTTTCATTAGGGATTCTCTGTAACTTATTGGTTTGTCTTGCAATTTGGCTCACTTTTAGCTCTGCCAATGCCATGACAAAAGCAGCGATGACCATCATGCCTGTCGCGATGTTCGTATCCAGTGGATTTGAACACTGTGTCGCTAACATGTTTATGGTGCCTTTAGGTATTGTGATTCAAAACTTTGCTCCAGACAGTTTCTGGCAACAAATTGGTGTGAATGCAAGTCACTATGCCGATCTCAACATCTATCACTTTATTACCGCAAATCTAATCCCTGTAACGTTAGGCAATATCGTTGGCGGAGCGGTGCTGGTTGGTTTAGCCAACTGGAGTATTTTCCGACGTCCGCAACTCAAAGCTGCCAACATCCAATCTATTACAAAAACTGCAACAATCACGTCAGTTAAGGAAACTAAAATGAACAAAACGACAATGGTCCAAGACATCATGAATACCCAACCAATCACTCTGGGCGTTGAAATGCCAACGGCTGTTGCGGTTGATATGCTTTTAGATAACCAGCTTGATAGTGCTCCAGTTGTCGATGTGGAAGGTCGCTTAGTAGGATTTTTCTCCGCTCATGATGTGATGGTCGACTTATGGTGCCAAGATTACATTCCAACAGCAGACCAAAAAGTGGTTGATTTGATGAGTCGTGACGTTGTGGCTATCGATGCTTCTGACCGTCTAATCGATATTGCAGAATTCTTATGTATTGATAAGGAGCAGCTATACCCAACGACAAGCATGGGTATTGCTACTCGCTTTAGCTCACTATCACTAGAGGAGCGCGCAAAAAGCATGAAAGTCAGCAAGCCGCAAAACCTGCCCGTTCTAGACAATGGTAAATTTGTCGGAATGCTGACTCGTAATCACGTACTTCAAGCATTACGCCCTATTTATGGTGAACGCTTAACGGTTGTGGAAGAACGCTCTTTAGAAATCGCTTAGCCCTCAATTTTGGTCAGGAAATAAGTCGCTTGACTAAAAGCAAAAAGACCCCGCTTGCGGGGTCTATCTATTGGTAGTAGGTCGTAACGAATAGTAGTTTGTAGTAGCTAGCGCCACCATCGCCCTGCATGTGATTGCTCGGGATCAAACCAACGATTTAATAGCGCTAAGTGAGTGTCAAAAATGATTAAATATGACTCAATCATCTGTGGTGATTGCTCGCAATGCGTGGCCTCAATACACTCTCTGAGTAGCTCTATACTCGATACCAAAAAAGACCACTTCTCGCTTTGTTGGATAAGTGCATTCATACGATTTAGCGCAGAATTCGCAATACGGTAAGGTTGAGACCTTACCGACTCTAAATCTCTCGTAAAAGAATGCCTTACAACACCTTCAAGATAAACACGATACGTTGTCAGTTCATCGCATAATAGAAACAATTGAGCTTCTAAATGCTGATAGGGATATTGAGCAACAAAGTGTCGGCTGATGTCATAGTCGACCAATACAGTTAGGCCTGACTGCTCACAGCGTTTTTTTAGAGTTCCAAGAAGACCTTGTTCATCCATCAACTGTTGTATTTCAAAAATACGCTGGAGGTGATAATCACTAGAGATAAAGGTAACGTGTAATTGATTACCGGCTTGCAGTTGACCAGTTTTTAGCAATTCAATCGCTAAATTTTCAATATTTTCCACTGTATTGGTTGAAGACTCTTCTAACAAAATATGGTTGCGATTCAATAAATTCGACAAACCACCACGTTGATTTGAACATTCATCGACTTGGCTTACCAAATAGCGATACATCGCCGACGCTTCTGACACCGTTTGTCCTTTGGTTACTCCACCACAGAATGCAAGCACGCTATTATCTATTTCATTACACCGTAACGCCATCACCAATCTATCGATACGACTTTGCCCCTCTAAAGTGAGTTGGTCCGCGGCAAGGCGCTTACCCAACACCACATAAATTTTCTTTGTATTGTTGCTACTCGTATCTTCTGGGTTCATTTTCTACCTAAAAAGTTAAATAACTAAAATGACCAAAACCATCTTATGCCCTTCTTATTCAAAGCTGAAAGTTACCAATCATCTCAGGGATACATTGAAAACAGGCTAATCAATAATTTTACTCATGCGTGACAACACTCAAGGGAAACGTTTGCCTTGATTATACATTAGCGAAACATGATTTATACATTAGAAAAACTCGTGCATAAAGTGACATTTCTGCGATAATCGCGCCAAATTACAAACGCCTGACAGTGATAAAATAATCAGGAATAAATTATTAATATCACTATATATCGAGATAATTATGTGGAATAAACTCAATAAATCAATGATGTTTTGCCAAATGATGTTTGGCTTGTCGTTTTACGGTGTGATGGTAATCCTCACGCGTTTTTTCCTAGAAGATCTAGGTTATAACGAAGCGGATACCATGATGGTTGTCGGTGCGTTTTCATCGATTGGCCCTTTGTTTGCTATTGCTGGTGGATTTATCGCAGATAAATTCCTTGGTGCATATCGCTCATTAACTATTGCCTATGGTGCATTTGCAACGGGTTATGTGCTATTGGTTCTAGGTGCTTCTGCGACCAATGTCCCAATGGCTTTAGCTGGTATTGCACTTGCGAGTTACGCTCGTGGTTTGATGTCTCCTTCGTACCCCAGTTTGTATAAACGCACTTTTAAATCGCAAGAAGACTTCGAAAACTGCTACCCAATCAACTACTCAGTCAATAATGTTGGGGCACTACTTGGTCAATACCTATTTCCAATGTTTGTTTTGGCTATCGGTTTTAACGGTAGCTTTATGCTTTCTGCTATTTTGGCAGCGTGCGCATTTGCAACACTAATTATTTTCAATAAACCATTGGTTGGTGTAGCCGCTGAAATTGACCAAAATAAGGTTAGCAAAAAGAACTGGTTGGCTTTCTTAGTGCTTTCTTGCGCGATGGTGGGACTGGTATTTTTCATGTTCTCTAATATGGATATCGGCCAAAACATCGTCTATGCGATCGGTGCAGCCGCTATTTTATATTTCATAACATTAATGCTAAAAGCACAAAAATCAGACGCGCTGAAGATGGGAGCCATCCTTATCATGACGCTGCTCACTACTTGTTTCTTTGTTTACTACGGTCAAATGATGACTTCCATGACCATGGTAACAATCAACACAATGCGTGGTGACTTGTTTGGCTTAATCCCAATAGCGCCGGAAGCATCAATGGCGATGAACCCACTATGGTGTATCGTGGCGGGCCCAGTGATTGCGATGACATTCTCATCACTTGAAAAACGTGGCGTTAACTTTTCTACCGCAACGAAAATCGGCTTCGCATTTATTTTTACTGCCATTGCCTTTGGTATTCTAACCATGGCAGTCATGAGTGTCGGCGCAGATGTCGTTATCCGTCCTGAAGTGTTCTTAGTGATCCACTTCTTCCAAGCGTTTGCAGAAGTGATTGTCGGTAGCCTAGTGGTTGCGTTTATCCTTTCGGTCGCGCCTAAACATATCGAAAACTTCTCTGTTAGCTTATTTTCAGTTGCGATTGCCTTAAGTGGCATTGTCGGGGCCGTTTTCTCGACCTCAATAGCATTAGAAAAAGGCCAAGTCATTACCCAACAAATTGTACAAACCGTTTATGGCGATTACTTTAAATTGCTGACCATACTTGCTGTTGTAATGGTTGTGGTAGCGCTGATTGCTTCATTTATTATTAAAAAAATGCTCGAGGCGGCTCAGTCAAACCAGCCTAATGATCTTGTTGAAGCGAAAAGCTAGATTCATTAACACGTTTAAAAAATATCCTCCGGCATAGCCGGAGGTTTTTCATCTGCGCCCTAGTAGGTGCATCGCGATCTGACATTTGCATATGACTATTACTTACGCCCCATAAACGGGCTATCTTAATATGGGAGCGACAAGGGCTAGCAACGACTTCACGGTAGCTTAAATAATCAAGTTCAGGAGGGACACGCCTTGATTCTGGGAACATTTCTAAACGTTCCACTTTATCGAAAACAGACTGAACCAAAAGCTTCGTTGGCTAACGCCGAGCGTTGGGAATCCCTCGTTAACCTTATTTTTTGAGCTTCACAACTTCACCACTCAATGCAACTCCAGCCATCACGGCTCCAGCACCACATTGAAAAGTATCGTTGCTTGAAGTGAGGTTATTTTTGTAATTTGATTTGATATTGACCACCGCATTTCCACCCTCTTTTATCGCTCTGTTTTTAAGAGCAATCATGGCAGAAAGAAAAACCCAATTGCACGCTTCTTCATCTGTTTTATTGAAAGCGTTCGTTTTTTTGTTGGTTTTAAATTCACCTAATTCTTTGAGAACTTTGCCGTAACTCTGCTCGCCAAAGTAAAATGAAACTTCAGAGCCTAATTTAGATTTAGCTACTTCAGAGCTCATTGCTTTTGTAATCGAATAATTACCCACATCATCTCTAGCAAAAGTGTTTGATGAGAAGAAAACCAGTGATGAAAGAGCTAAAATTGTTAATTTTTTCATTGTGATAAATTCCAAAATAATTTGATTGTGACTAGAGCATGACGCTGCATTAGAGGGTGAACAACGCACTGGCCAAGCCGTTGCATTCCACCGTAAAACACTTTACCTGACGCAGAGTAAAACTGCCACGCGTTGAGAATCCACTTAAATTGTTTGTTAGTTTAATTTTTCAGCACTGCACCAAATTAGCAATTTCAGTTATATAGATTATATTTGATCATAACGACCATAAAATCACAGAGTGTGCATTATGCCTTTAGCTAGATTAATTTACGTAAGTACCCTTTCAAAGGACTGCGATTCGATCGCGTTACAAGACATTTTGAACAAATCTCGTGAACACAACGCAATGTGTAACATTACAGGGCTTCTAAGCCACAACGACAAATACTTCATGCAATGCTTGGAAGGCTCCCGTGAAGAGATCAATAAAACTTATAACTATATTATTAATGACCAACGGCATAGCAATGTGACGATTGTGTACTTTGAAGAAATACACTCACGACAATTTGGGGACTGGTCTATGGGAGACGTGCCTCAGTCTCACCTTACTTCTCTTCTTAACCTTCAATTTTCGGGCTCGGATGAATTTAAACCGTATGGACTAACCGGTCAAAGTGCATATTTGATGCTACTTGAACTCAAGCAACACTTACCCTCGGAGTAAGAGGTTAAGCTAACGCAACGTTAAATGGTGAGCAACGCACTGGCCAAGTCGCCGCATTGCACCATAAAACACTTTATTCAACGCATAGTAAAACTGCCACGCGTTGAGAATCCATTTGAATTGTTTGTTAGCCCAATTTTTCCAACGTTAGCGAACGATAACTTCCACAACCAATGCCATTATCTTGATAACCAGCCAGACTTTCAAAGACATTGAAATGAGATACTACTATTACCTTAGAATAATGCGTGTATCTAGATAGAACATTTTCTGCACGGTTTTTAAGTTCACCCCAAGACTCATACGGAACATGGTTAGCCTCCACATTATGTTTCAGTGAGGTGCGATACTCATGCCAACGGCGATCTCTTTCTGAAAGATCTACATAACCACCACCCAAGTCTGCTCGCCACTCTCGTAGGTCATGTTCAACAAAGAGTTCTAAGCCTAGTTCTCGGTTAATAATTTCGGCTGTTTGCAACGCTCTTGTATACGGTGAAGATATGATTACTTCGGCTTTTTCGAGTTGAATTTCTTGAGCAACAGCGTGCAATTCATGTATGTAGTCCCTATTTAAAGGGGCATAATCTTTTTCTAGTTGGGTCATTTTTCGCTCGTCAGATAACGAGTAGTCAGGCACCCCATGCCTTACAAATACAATTTCCATTCGTCTCTAAATCTCCATTTTGACTGCATTGGGCTAACGCCCAATTAAGTGGTGAACAACGCACAGGCCAAGTCGCTGCATTGCACCGTAAAACACTTTACCTGACGCATAGTAAAACTGCCAAGCGTTGGGAATCCCTCTTAAATGTAATGATCCAGCTTTTTTGGAGAGTTTTTAAGCCACTTTTTGCATTTGTTGGTATTTTTCATTTGGCGTTAAATAATCAATCCCACTATGACTTCGTTTATAGTTGTAAAAACGAATGTAGCTCTCTACCTCCATTACGATTGACTGATGATTGATAAAGCTTAATTCGTTTAAACGCTCTGATTTTAAAGAACGAAAAAAACGTTCCATCACAGCATTATCCCAACAACACCCTCGTTTACTCATGCTTTGTGTAATATTTAGCACTTGTAATCTATGCCTATAAGCTCGTGAGCTAAAGTGACATCCTTGATCTGAGTGCAACAGTAATTGAGTTGTGTCGGCTCGTCGTTTTTGGATGGCATTGTCTAATGCGGCCAAAGTTAAATTGGTATCAGGGGAGCGTGACAACGAATATCCGACCACCTCTTTCGTTGCTAGATCTAATACGCATGCCAAGTAACTCCAACCTTGATGGGAACGAATATAGGTCACATCCGTCACCCAATGAGTATTGTGAGTTTCGGGGGTAAACTGCCTTTTCAATATATTAGGTGCATAGATACTTTCTTCACCAACCTCGTTGTAACGATGTCTTTTTTTCGGATACTTAACTGGTATTTCAATGGCTTTCATCAGTCTCGATACTTTTGCTAAACCTATCTTTACATCACTTTTTACCAGTTCTCGGTGTATTCGGCGCTTGCCATAAGTAAAATCAGAATCCTCTGCAATACGGTAAATTCTATCGTGCAGGGTGGTCTCATCAGAGCATACAACTCTCGTATAGTAAAAACAGCTGCTGGCGACGCCAAGCACTCGGCAAAGTTCAGAGATAGTGAATGTTGGGTGCGCCTTCTTCAATTTTCTGACAACGTCAGGCTTTACTGACTTTGTATGAACAAGGCGCTGGCTTTTTTTAATATATCGATGTCTCTTTTGGCTCTAGCAAGTTGTTTTTCCAACTCTTGTATACGTTGCTGCTCTGGTGTTAATGCCACTCTATTAGTGGGTGTCATGCCTAACATTTCTTCTTTATATTGGCGCTTCCAGCGCACTACAGCTGATGAACAAGCACCACTGATATCTTGTATCTGTTGATTGGTGTAACCATCTTCAACCATCATCTTGGCATATTCAAGCTTCTGTTGAGGGGTGATTTGCACTCGTAGTTTTGGTGACATATCAGATTCCTTATAAGTAGTGATAATTATAAGGCTTAAATGCCATCCAAGTTAACCGTACCATTACATAAGGGTCTGAACCAATAAACCAGCAGATTAGCATATCAAATGAAGCCTGTTGGAAAACTTGGAATTTCGCGACGTCAAATAGGTTTAAGATAAAGATATCTACTCGAGAACTTGTTTCTTGGTATTTCCCGTTAACACTTTTTACAACTGACGTGGACACGCCATGACTGGTTAAATATTCTTCAGCTTTTGAAGCTAAGTGTTCATTTACCTCAACACATATAACCTTAGGAACTTTTTTGGCTATTTCCAAAGTACTAAAACCAGCACCACAGCCAATCTCTAGTGCTCGAGTCGCGCTAGGTAAAGTACTTGCCATCCATGTGTAAAAGTTTCTTTTTTCAAACCCAGATGAGTTTTTCGACCACTCATTGGCATATTGTAATTTATTCATTGGTGTTGCATTTTTAAAATCCATTTATACCTCATTAAGTCATTGTATTGGGGGAAAGATAACGCCCAATTAAGGGGTGAGCAACGCCTTCACCCAAACCTAAAGCATTGTGCCATAAACACTAAATTTGAAGTAGAAGCAAAAATGCCAAGCGTTGATAATCCCTCTTAAATTGCTTGTTATGTTTTACCACAAATGACTGATTTATTTGGCAAAGAACTGCACTGTTGACCGCATTTCAAGAAGTCAGTCACACGCCCAAACTCACTTGGCCGACAGATGCACGAAACATAAAACGCGTAAGTCCACTTCCCTGCCCAATGAGGCAACTCGACTTAGTTTCAACAAGCGCCCTCTCTTTCCAACCAAAGCGCAGAACAATGGCAAATTGCCGAGGCAACTGCCAAGCTAACATGCTGATTGGCAAATATGCTCAAAGCGACTTTGAGCCAGTTAAACAAGAAGCCAACCGCCACGACCTGACAATGAAGCACCCACGAACATTGGCATGTTTTACGGCCTGAGTGATTCAAGAACTTAGACCGACAATGTGGATTTGCTGAGTCTACTAGGGACGAGTTGCCAGAGGGACAAAGAACTAGAGCCTAAGACTTTTAAGCCTTTGAAATACAAGTAAACATAACGCCGCGTTAAGTGGTGAGCAACGCGACCACAATCCTAAACCATTGTGCCTTAAACACAAAACTCAACCTAGACCCGAAACTCCCAAGCGTTGGGAATCCGTCTTAAACGCCTAGTTAGCTGCTGCACTTTCGTTAGCAAATTACGCCAAAATGCCTAATTTGAAACACATTATTGCTTTCAAACGGCAAAGTAAAACGGACAGCTGTGAAATTAAAACTTAATCCACGAAATGTGCTTGGCAAAGAAGAAATGACCGAGAAAATCACCATTCCTGAGATCGGTAATTAGCAAAGAATTCTATCGAAAAAGCCAACGACAAAGCACACGAAACAAATTTAAGAATGCATAAATTTCAACACCAAAGAAGCCGCACCAACGAACTTAACAAACACAACATTTCCCGTAAGCAGACTTCGTTAAGTTCAAACACTTCCCGAAAAGTGCCACTGGCGAGATAGTTGATAAGCTGGGATTTGTCCGGTGTGTAGCTAGAAAACCGAAAGCCTTTCCACCCTAAATTCACAGCTTTTCTTAACCCCAGCTAACGCCTTGCTAAGGTGTGAGTAACGCAATACAAAAGCTACCGCACGGCACCTTAATCACCATAAGCCACCGCATAGTAAAAATGCCACGCGTTACGAATCACTCTTAAGCAATTTGTTAGGCAAATTTACCACTCAGACTCTGGATATTGCTCTGGTTTAACACCTACTTCTTTTACCACTTTAGGATACTCTGCGCCATCTGCGAATGGCTTAGGTTTACTGCGAGATTTGGATATCTGAAATATCCAATCATCGCCAAAGTCAAACCAGTAAAATAACCTTTTACCTTTCGGTAGTGGAAACAAACCATATAACTCAGTATCGAGTGAGTATGTGCGGTCATCGAACGATTCTCGACTTGAACCAAATTCTCTACGAGAAATAAAAAATTGAGAGAAGTGGTCATTATCAAAGCCAACGGCATTAAGAATGATCTCATTGAGTTCGCGCAGTGATGTCTTTTGCGACAACTCTATTTCACAACTCCAGTCTTCATAAGCATACATACCTGAGACCAGACTTACTTTAATTGATATGTACATACTTTCCTCATTTGCCTAACGCCAAATTAAGGTGTGAACAACGCTGACACCTTATCTAACGCATTGTGCCATAAACACTAAACCGACTTGAAGTGAGGGCGCCAAGCGTTGTGAATCACTCTTAAATTTCTTGTTAGGCAAATGTTTCGCCCGACTCCTTAGGGTTGGAGCCATATTCATTACTTCCTTCATTTCCGTCAGTTGCTGCGAATATGATAAGCACTATCAATCCAATTAATGGGATCAGCCCAATTAAAACCCACCACCCTGTGCGACCAATATCGTGTAGCCTACGAACAGTAACAGCTATACCTGGAATTAAAACTGCCAACCCGTAAATAGTACCGATAAATACAGTACCCAAGAAGCCATCAACAAACCCCAAAATGAAAGAAAAAATGAGGTTAAATAAAAAGAACATCCAGTATTCCTTTCGTCTAGCCCTTCCACTAAAAACTGCATACTTCTTTAAAGTAAGCGTCGATTTAACCCCACCTACTAATATTTCCGCATGCTCGGCATAGTGATTCCATAACTAAGGAGTCACCATGAACCCATCCAATAAACCTCAGTTCTGGGCTGAAATCATTGAACAGCAGAGCCAAAGTGAGTTATCCATTGTCGCGTTCTGCAAAGCAAATCAATTGACGGAACATACTTTTTATTACTGGCGTAAAAAACTTTACGGCGGGGGTCAATGTCAGCTTGTCCATCCTGTTGTGATCGAAGATAAACCGAAAATAAAAAGCAATATTCAATCGGTAGTGCTCTCACTACCAACAGGAATAACGGCTGAGTTGCCCGCTGAAATGCCAGCACACCAAATCCAGAACTGGTTACAGGCACTGATGTGTTAACACCAAATTCGGGTATTTATCTGGTCTCTGGTATTACCGATATGCGTAAGTCCATTGATGGCCTGTCACTGATTGTTGCTGATGTACTGGACATGGATCCGTTCAGTGAAGCCTGGTTTATCTTCTGCAACCGTGGACGAGATAAAATCAAAATTCTCTTTTGGGATACCAATGGCTTCTGGCTTTATTACCGCCGACTGGAGAAAGGCCGCTTTAAATGGCCGAAACCAAATAAATCGGGTCACGTAGCTATTTCCAGACAGCAGCTTCAGTGGCTATTATCAGGGCTTAATCTGGAGCATCCTAAGGCTCACCAGCCCTTATATGGTCTTGAAGTGTGAGCTAAAACCATGATCGATATAAAGGGCTTGAACGATCCTTTTCCCCTGTCAGACTAACAGCATAATCTTGACCAAGAGCCTGACAAATGAATGACCTTCCTGATGATGTAGAACAACTGAAAGCGATGCTGTTAGCGCTTCAGGAAGCCAACCTGGCTAAGGATAAACTGCTACAGGCTCAGCAAGAAGAAATGGCTGAGCTTAAAACACGGGTGGAACTTCTACTTGAGCAACTCAATCTCAGTAAATCCAAACGGTTCTCTTCCCAAAGTGAAAAGGTGGCTAAAGGTACCTTTAACGAAGCAGAGCAGCAAAATGCGTTGAACAAGCCAGCCCATCATAAAAAAGGACGTAAGCCTTTACCCGAAGAGTTAGAGCGGGAAGTTCAGGTGCATACGCTGAATGCGCCACACTGCGAATGTTGCGGTCATGAACTGCATAAGTGTGGCGTGGAGACTTCGGAAGAGCTGAAGATCATCCCTCAGAGAATCAGTGTGCTCCGTCATGAACGAACCAAATATGCTTGCCGCCAGTGCGAGCATACCGAAATCAGTAGTAAGATAGTGACAGCTCCAAGACCCGCTAGCATGATCCCCAAAAGTATCGGCAGCCCAGAAACCTTCGCCGCCATCGTTACAGCAAAATATGTGGATGCATTACCGTTATACAGACAGGTTGATATCCTCAAACGCGGTAATATCGATATCAGCCGAGGTACTTTGGCAAACTGGTGCGTTCAGTTAGGGAGTAAAATTGACGTCATTATCGACCAGATGAAAGCCCGTCTGTTATCAGAAAGCCTTATCTGCGCAGATGAAACCACGGTACAGGTGCTATCGGAGCCAGGAAAGACAGCTCAGAGTCAATCCTACATGTGGGTCTACCGAAGTGGCGAGTTCCATACGACTCCCGTAGTCATCTACGATTACCAACCGAGTCGAAGTGCAAATTGTGTAAAAACCTTCTTGGGTGACTACTCCGGGTATCTACTGTCAGATGGATATCCTGCCTATGACACACTGAAAACAGTAACACAAGCGGGTTGCATGGCACATGTGAGACGTAAGTTCACCGATGCTCAAAAAGCCCAACCAACAAAGAAAGTGGGCCGTGTAGAGAAAGCGTTGAACTATATTGGAAAACTCTACGGCATTGAACGGGAAGTCAGAGAGCTAAGTCCAGAAATACGACAGCAGATTAGGCAACAAAAATCCAGCCCCGTTCTTGATGAGTTCCACAAATGGCTGGTCGGAATCAAAGAAACACAATTACCTAAGGGAAAGCTCGGGGTTGCTATCAACTATACGATAAACCAGTGGCCAAAACTCCTTACCTATCTGGCAGACGGAAATATCAGCATCGATAATAACGTGACTGAAAGAGATGTGCGTCCGTTTACGACTGGGCGCAAAAATTGGATGTTCTCAACTTCAGTTGGCGGAGCAAAGGCCAGTGCAAACCTCTATAGCCTAGTCATGACTTGTCGCGCTAACGATATCAATCCGTACTTCTACTTCGTGCACCTGTTCAGGGAATTACCGAAGCGCTCTTCAAGTGATGATCTGACCGATCTTATGCCATGGAATGTAGAAATCCGTGAGGCTGAATAAGGCCTCACTGGTTAATTAAGCGTTTACTCTTTAAAACAGCCAAATACCAATCCATTTTATTTCCTCTGTTAGTTATAAACACCGTTGTTAGAAACTTATTCGCCACCTAAGCTAATTGCAACGCTTATTGCATACGAATCGTCACCATAAATGGTTTTAACCATTGATTCTACTTCATTTCCTAGCTTGCTTACTATCACGTCATTTAACGAGTTGGCACGATAAACAACCGTAATACTAGTTAATTCACCATTATGGATATTCCAACTTATTTCTGCTTTAGCACCGAGATTATTGATACTTAGATCATTAAACTGCTTTTCTTTATTGTCCATATCTTGGAATGCTTCGAAAGGAGAGCATGCTGCAATACCAATAAGCAAAAGCGAACTTAAAGTTAATTTCAAAACTGTCATTGAAGATCCTAAGGAAATTTTGCCTAACGCCCTGTTAAGGGGTGAGCAACGCAATACCGAAACCGCCGCAAACCACCTTAACCACTAAAGTCAACACATAGTAAAAATGCCACGCGTTGCGAATCCCTCTTGAACAGTTTGTTATATTTTTCTATTCCGCAAATTTAATTTCAGTTGTCACATATACTGGTATATTCAGTGAGTTAGACTCGGATGGTACGTATTCAACTTTACTTAACGCTTTTAAGGCAATTAGATCCCATTCACCCTTAGGAGACGACTCAACAATTGTAGGATTAAATATCTCGCCATTCGAGTCTATTAAATAGTTAATTAGGACATAACCACCTGTTTTTGGCACCTTTATATTAGACTTCAAACTAAATCTAAAATCCTCTGACGACTGAACCCAATAATCACCTAAGTCATGTTGCTCAACTTTTATTGGAGATTGTGTCAGATACACTTCCTGTTTTGATGCACAACCACATAAAATTAAAAAACTTAGTGACAATATACTCAGTTTTTTCATATACACTCCTTGTAAAACATAACGCTGCGTTAAGTGGTGAGCAACGCGACCACAATCCTAAACCATTGCGCCCTAAACACAACACTCAACCTAGAACCGAAACTCCCAAGCGTTGGGAATCCGTCTTAAACGCCTAGTTAGCTGCTGCACTTTAGCTAGCAAATTACGCCAAAATGCCAAATTTGAAACACATTATTGCTTTCAAATGGCAAAGTAAAACGGACAGCTGTGAAATTAAAACCCAATCCACGAAATGCGCTTGGCAAAGAAGAAATGACCGAGGAAATCACCATTCCTGAACTCGGTAATTTGCAAAGAATTCTATCGAAAAAGCCAACGACAAAGCACACGAAACGAATTTAGGCATTCATGAAGTTCAACAACAAAGAAGCCGCGCCAACGAACTTAACAAACACAACACTTCCCGTAAGCAGACTTCGTTAAGTTCAAACACTTCCCGAAAAGTGCCACTGGCGAGATAGTTGAGAAGCTGAGATTTTTCCGGTGTGTAGCTAGAAAACCGAAAGCCTTTCCACCCTAAATTCACCGTTTTTCTTAACCCCAGCTAACGCCGCATTAAGGTGTGAGCAGCGCTTGGCTATACTTGAGCGAAGCGAAAATGCCAAGCGTTGCGAATCACTCTTAAATGCTTTGTTATGTAATTTTAACAAGCCTCTACTTCTGGCATCTGTTCTTTTATGGCACGTTTAACTACATTGTCAGCCTGCTGACTCAAAACTCTTGATAGCCATTGCTCAAAATGAGCTAATCGACAACCTTTTAAATTAGTGGCAGCTAATGCAAGTAATCCTTTATTGTCAAAATGCTTCAAAAATGCAGATAAGTCATGCTTAGTTACAGCGTCCTGAATTCCCTGTCTCTTGGTATTTGAGATGGTAGAAATATCGAGTTCAGACAACTTTGAACCTAAAACCGTTGAAAGCTCTTCAACGCTTTTTGCATCGGTTAGGTCTACTTTCTTCAACGCCCTATCTATGCGGCGCTTACTATGCCTCAGTACTACATCTTCGATTTGTTTATCATTGATGCTATTTAAAATAGAAGTGCAATAAAGATTATGCTTAGAAGTTAGCTCTACTCCTGAATAACCCTCCAATTCTAAAATTGCTCGGCTAACTGATGGTAGCAAGAAGATATTTTCAACCTCCGATACAGGAATCACTTTTATACCAAGTCCATCTAAGTACTCGATATCGTCACTGCTATAGTCATCAGCGTCGACAATGCCTGAACATAACACACGAGTAAGTTCTGAATTTTGTCTCATTGTTACAACGGAATGGATTACTTGTTCACAAGAACCACGAGGAATCACGGTCCACTCAGGGTAACAACTACGATACGTCATTAAATCGATACTATTATAATTGCCTTCGACAAAGAGAATTGGTTTGCGACTCCCCATAATAAGAGTCACTAGTTGTTCGTCAAATCCTGTATCTTGAGGGATACAACCGATCTCCCAAAAGGGCTGAGGGTTATAGGAAGTAATTACATATTTATCTGCGACTCTGCTGGATGCAAACTCAAGATCGTGAGTTATGAATAGAAATGCACAATCAGGGCGTAGAGCTTCCAGTTTATCCCACAACTTAGACATTATTGACTTATGAATATGCAACTCAGGTTCATCAAAAATCAATAATGAGCCTTCATCAGCTACAAGTACCTGCCCTAATATGTAAAATGTCGCACGTTCACCGTCACTCATATCTGCCGCTGAATACAAGTTACTGCTGCCACTAATGCTAACTTGAATATCATCACCGGTGATATGCAGATCTCTGTGGGGTAACAATTCATGCCACGCTTCAGATAATACTTCAAATTTTGTTGCGACAGGTTCGCTGCGATCACCAGCCCTCGCTTTATTATGTGTTTCCAAAGATCTATTTGTTTGCTCCGCAAACAATGCTTGCAATAGATAGTCGAAGTCATTTAATAGGGAGACAGGGGCATTATTTCCCCAACGAGAGCTGGTTCTGTGTGTCATTTGAGCCCAGTCTTGATCAGAACCTATTTTCAAGCCTTTTAGCGCTTGCCTTTGGCTGACTTTACTTACATTTGGATTAAGGGATAACGCTCTGTGGGCAGCAATACGGTGAGCCTTGTCCCCTATTTTCTCTTCAACATAGGTAGCCAACCGTGTTTTACCCGATCCATTTGCACCCACAATCATTGCAGATGAACCATTCTGAATTTCTATACATTTAACGCTATCTACAATCGGAATTTCAATAGTGAAAGACATTTTACCTCTCTGTATATTCACCAAAATTTGCTATTTACGCTTAATCACATAACGCCGCGTTAAGTGGTGAGCAACGCCAACCACTCTACCTAAACCATTGTGACATAAACACTTAAACTGAATTAAGCCGAAAATGCCAAGCGTTGGGAATCCGTCTTAAACGCTTTGTTAGAACACCGGTTTAGACGTCACTTTCAGATAACTGCTGACGACAGTTACGAACAGTCAAAATGCGAATTTCAAGACCTAAACTGTAAATAATACGATAGTGACCAAACAAGATTTCACGATATTGCGTATGTGGCATTTCTGGAACCATTCGTCCCATTTCAGGCATAGTCCCAAGTAAATCAGTTTTATCGAAAATCTCATTAACCCAGTTTTTTGCAGCCGCTGGGTTATCTAATGCAATGAACTCAGCAGCATCACCAAGCTTTTCGAGAGCTAATGGAGACCAAACTACTTTCATTATTTGATACGCCCCAGCACTTGAGCACGAGCATCTTCATTAGATACACCTAACCCCGAAGCTAATTGTGCTTCTGCTGTTCTCATCTCTTCCAGTAACTCAATTTTTTCCTGCATTGCTTCATACTCTGCAACGTCGAGTACAACTGCAACACCCTTACCGCGCTGAGTAATCACTAAAGGTCGGCGTGTCTCATTGATTTGTTTAATGAATGAGGTTACACCTGCACGAAACTCAGAAAGAGGCTGAATATCTTGATCGAAATGAATGCGACTCATATTGAACTCCAAATAGTACAAAATAGTGTACAAATAATAGTTCAAATGGAATCTAGGAGCAAGAAGTCTATTAGGTGTACTAACGCCGCATTAAGTGGTGAGCAACGCAGACCACTGCACTTAAAGTATTGTGCCGTAAACACTTAAGCTGAAGCAAACCGAAAATACCGAGCGTTGGGAATCCGTCTTAAATGCTTTGTTATAAATATTTTGACCTACTTATACTTCTCTGTAACTACGGCTTCTATAGCCTGACAAAACTCATTGATGTCTTTCGTCTCGACACCGGAAAAAGTCAGAAAAATTGAACTGTTTTTATACGTAACCGTGAAGCTTTCATAGTGAACTGTACTACTAAAATTAAAATAAATATCCAACTCAATTGATTTGTGGAGCCCAAAATCATCAAGGCCGTCGACAGATGTAACTATATGAATTGGGGGAACTCGCTCACTATCATGGATATTGTTTGCATACGAAGTAACTTTGCCACGAGTACAGAAATGCTTATTCAAACGCTTTTCGAGATCTTTAAGTGTTCTGATAGCTAGCTTTTTAGCGTTAGTTTCAGTTCTCGAGGTCTCAAGAATCTTTTTGTTTAATTGATCAAATTTCCCACCGGGTTTGCCAACCATAAGTCTACGAAAAAAATCAAAATTCACCGATAATGCCTCTAATATTTATAACGCCCAATTAAGTGGTGAACAACGCACTGACCAAGCCGCCGCATTGTACCGTAAAACACTTTACCTAACGCATAGTAAAACTGCCACGCGTTGAGAATCCACTTGAATTGCTTGTTATGTGAATTTTACCGTGAATTCAAAGTAAACCACCGTAGAAATGAAGAAATTTGAATAAGTTACGTACAAAAACGATGCTTACCAAAACCTAAATTTCACAGCGATCTGAGCCAAAGAGAGCCACTTACAGAATCGACAACAAAGAAAGCGCCCTTTCAGCAACCGCTAAATTTTTTGCTTCACCAGATTTTCAGAGCTGAGTGTCAGCAAATAAATCAGTCAAAAAGACATTTCAATTGAAGCGATTTGAAACCGACGAAACACAACACAAACCAGATCCAAAACACAATTGAGGCAACCCAAGAACCTTGAAAACGATCAATCTCAGGTTGTTCAAAAATCCATTTCGACCAAGCCAACCTGCCGAAAATACAGAACGAATTCTCAATGAAATCGTAGCTTTGACCTTAAAAACTCATCAAACACATAACGCCGCGTTAAGTGGTGAGCAACGCGACCACAATCCTAAACCATTGTGCCTTAAACACAAAACTCAACTTAAAGCCGAAACTCCCAAGCGTTGGGAATCCGTCTTAAACGCCTAGTTAGCTGCTGCACTTTCGCTAGCAAATTACGCCAAAGTGCCTAATTTGAAACACATTATTGCTTTCAAACAGCAAAGTAAAACAGACAGCTGTGAAATTAAAACCTAATCCACGAAATGCACTTGGCAAAGAAGAAATGACCGAGAAAATCACCATTCCTAAGCATGGTAATTTGCAAAGAATTCTATCGAAAAAGCCAACGACAAAGCACACGAAATGAATTTAGGCATTCATGAACTTCAACAGCAAAGAAGCCGCGCCAACGAACTTAACAAACACAACTCTTCCCGTAAGCAGACTTCGTTAAGTTCAAACACTTCCCGAAAAGTGCCACTGGCGAGATAGTTGAGAAGCTGAGATTTGTCCGGTGTGTAGCTAGAAAACCGAAAGCCTTTCCACCCTAAATTCACCGTTTTTCTTAACCCCAGCTAACGCCCAATTAAGTGGTGAACAACGCACTGACCAAGTCGCTGCATTGCACCATAAAACACTTTACTCAACGCATAGTAAAACTGCCACGCGTTGAGAATCCACTTGAATTGCTTGTTATGTGAATTTTACCGTGAATTCAAAGTAAACCACCGTAGAAATGAAGATATTTGAATAAGTTACGTACAAAAACGATGCTTACTAAAACCTAAATTTCACAGCGTTCTTAGCCAAAGAGAGCCACTTACAGGATCAACAACAAAGAAAGCGCCCTTTCAGCCACAACAAAACCTTTTGCTTCATCAGACTTTCAGAGCTGAATGTCAGCAAATGAATCAGTCAAAAAGACATTTCAATTAAAGCGATTGGAAACCACCGAAACTCAACACAAACCAGATCCAAAACCTAATTGAGGCAACCCAAGAACCTTCAAAACGATAAATCTCAGGTTGTTCAAGAATCCATTTCGACCAAGCCAACTTGCCGAAAACACAGAACGAATTCTCAATGAAATCGTAGCTTTGACCGAAAAACTGACCAAACACATAACGCCGCATTAAGGTGTGAGCAACGCTACCACGTACCAAAACCATAACACCATAAACACGAAACCCAACGATGACATAAAAATGCCAAGCGTTGGGAATCACTCTTAAATGCTTTGTTAAGCAACTGTAGTTATATAGTCTACTTTGCAGATAGCATGACATATATAAGTGGACGTTCACTAGTGCCCGATACTTTGGCAACATAACAATCCACTTCTCGCTCCATGAGCTTTCTAACCGTTTGACAGAATAGTTTATTCACATAACCGATTTTTGTTTGATTAACGAACATAGCGACTGCATTACAATCAAACTCATTTTCGTTCTCACAACGCAAACTCACTTTAGAACCAAGTTGAATCGCACTCGATTGCTCAAAATCCAAGTAGTATCGTGTACCTGCTACTTCCATTAAGTAATCAAATGGAATATCAGCTTCTTCTAAGTTTGGAATTAAATCGAAACCATCACTAGGTAACTGAATACCGGTATGTGCGATCAAGTCAAAATCATTACCATCAAATTCCTCTGGTAAATGATGATTAACTAAGTATCTCTTAAAATCACGACGAGAACGAGGCGGTAACCTTTTCATAAAGGTTGTCATGACATCGTTAGTAAATGACCCTTTGTTCAAAGGAAAAGCTGGATATCCCAAGAAGCCTTGAGCTATTGCATCGGAGTAGTCTTGCGTTTCCGTTAAGTACGAAAACTCAAAACCACTTTCTAGTTTTTTCAAAGCACCAACAAGATATCGCTGATTACGATCCCGGTTTGACTGCCATGTCAAAAACAAAGTGTTTACATGTATTGAGTTTTCAATCATCATTTTTTACTTCTTCTTTTAGTAACTCTAATCGCATTACGATATTTCTTTTGATCCAATCAAACCTTTCTTGAGTGAACGGAACGTCAATATCAATTTTTGTTAGATCTTCGATTTCTGCAAGCATACCTTCTAAATCTAGTGTATCAAGCTTTTGCTGCATATATTTTTGTATATCTTTGCCAGCAACTGAGATTCCATCGACCAACTCAAAGTGCTTGATTCTTTGCTTAGTATTTTCTCGATTAAACCTCAAGTGGTGACAGCCACGCTTAACATAGGCTTCTAAACGATGGTCATCCCAGTCCTTAACTTTGTCTAAGAAACGTTCATGTCCTAATGATGTCCCGTTGTCAAAAAGTGGACTTAAACGCGATTTATCATCACTTTGAAAAACCACACCCCAGTTCTCTTGATGTCTATCAGTGTTTCCAATCAAAGAATCAAATAGAGCCATATCTGCTAACCATTTAATTCGTTCAGTCACCAACCCAGATTGAATTGCAAGACCACGAATAAAAGTATTCATGTCAGCAAAATTATGCTGCTTGCCTGTTTTATCATCAAAATCAGGAATAATTCTCTTAAAGTATGAACCAGCATGAACAAATCGCTCACTATCTACATCATAAAACCATTCGATTAGAGAACCACATACAATTCCGTCTTCAGTTTTTTTAATCGCAGGAAAAACTTTTGGTACATCAACAGCCAAATACTTAGATACTATGTATGCTACTAATTCAGTCCAATACTGGTCTTGATAGCGATATATTGATTCCTTAAACAAGTATGGCCAATTAGGCTTAAGATCCTCGACTTGCGCTTCCGGAGACCATAACATCTCCTTGTCTCGGGCACCGACTGGAAATATGGCATGGTGCTCATCTCCAATCCAATCTGTAACGTCGATTACCTCTACCACCTTTAAAGCCTCTCTATTATTGTTAAATCAATCAAAAGCCAATGCACAAACTCACAATATCACATGTGTATACATACAGGTAACGATATTTTCTGATGAATTTGATTAAGTTACTTAACGCCGCATTAAGGTGTGAGCGGCGCTTGGCTATACTTGAGCGAAGCGAAACTGCCAAGCGTTGCGAATCACTCTTAAATGCTTTGTTAGCAATATTTTTCCGTTTTGCTACTTTCTTCTTTGTATTGACCTTGGTTAAAGGTGTAAACACTTATTATCGATTCACAAGCCCCCATTCTCCACTTACCTGAAATTACCGCCCAACCCTCAATTGTTCGACCAGTTAAGTGGTAGTTTGATACCGGAAGTGAACCTATGTTATTGATTGTTTTTGATTTACGATCAAATGAGTAAATTTCAAACTGACAGCCCCCAGAACCACAAAAAATGGGCACTTCCACTACCAACTCCGGATAACCATCGTTGTTTAAATCTAACCCACCCATATTTTGATTTAACAAACTAACCTCGTACTCAAAACGCCACTCAGAATCAGGAGTGACATTCAGATCAGCTTTTACTTCATTTTCGATAAAGCTATCAATTTCCTTTAGCATTTCAAGATATGCTCGATTGAAACCACTAGCTTCCTCTCTCATAGCCTCAATTGAATAATAACGAGTTAAAGGCTCTGAAGTGACGCTAGTATCTTTGCTAGATGCATCATCAAAATAAGGAGCTATCGCTAAAACTAAACCAAATACCGCGAGCACAAAACTAATAAAACCTAATCGCTCGATTAAGTTCCAACCTTCCCAATGACTTCCGAATCTCAAATCGAGCACCTTTCTATAATATTCCACTTTAATATTGCTAACGCCCAATTAAGTGGTGAACAACGCACTGGCCAAGCCGCTGCATAACACCGAAAAACACTTTACCTGACGCATAGTAAAACTGCCACGCGTTGAGAATCCACTTGAATTCCTTGTTATGTGAATTTTACCGTGAATTCAAAGTAAACCACCGTAGAAATGAATAGATTTTAATAAGTTACGTGCAAAAACGATGCTTACCAAAACCTAAATTTCCCAGCGCTCTTAGCCAAAGAGAGCCACTTACAGAATCGACAACAAAGAAAGCGACCTTTCACCCACAACAAAACCTTTTGCTTCACCAGACTATTAGAACTGAGCTTCAGCAAGAGAATCAGTCAAAAAGACATTTCAATTAAAGCGATTTGAAACTGACGAAACTCAACACAAGCCAGAACCAAAACTTAATTGAGGCAACCCAAGAACCTTGAAAGCGATCAATCTCAGGTTGTTCAAGAATCCATTTCGACCAAGCCAACTTGCCGAAAACACAGAACGAATTCTCAATGAAATCGTAGAGTTAACCTTAAAACTCATCCAAAACATAACGCTGCGTTAAGTGGTGAGCAACGCGACCACAATCCTAAAACATTGCGCCTTAAACACAAAACTCAACCTAGAGCCGAAACTCCCAAGCGTTGGGAATCCGTCTTAAACGCCTAGTTAGCTGCTGCACTTTCGCTAGCAAATTACGCCAAAATGCCTAATTTGGAACACATTATTGCTTTCAAACGGCAAAGTAAAACGGACAGCTGTGAAATTAAAACCCAATCCACGAAATGCGCTTGGCAAAGAAGAAATGACCGAGGAAATCACCATTCCTGAGTTCAGTAATTTGCAAAGAATTCTATCGAAAAAACCAACAACAGAGCACACGAAACGCATTTAGGCATTCATGAATTTCAACAGCAAAGAAGCCGCGCCAACGAGCTTAACAAACACAACATTTCCCGTAAGCAGACTTCGTTAAGTTCAAACGCTTCCCGAAAAGTGCCACTGGCGAGATAGTTGAGAAGCTGAGATTTGTCCGGTGTGTAGCTAGAAAACCGAAAGCCTTTCCACCCTAAATTCACAGCTTTTCTTAACCCCAGCTAACGCCCAATTAAGGGGTGAGCAACGCTACCACCCAACCTAACGTATTGTACCGTAAACACTAAAATTGAAGTAGAAGCAAAATGCCAAGCGTTGGGAATCCCTCTTAAATTGTTTGTTAGCCGACACTCTCAAGGTCAAACCTCGATGCATTCAATTGATGTTATTATACGCCATTCGATACCAACAAAACCTATGAGAAATTATTGATGTCAGGTCAAAAACCACTACTAGATGGTAAACGCTTAATTAACCAGTGAGGCCTTATTCAGCCTCACGGATTTCTACATTCCATGGCATAAGATCGGTCAGATCATCACTTGAAGAGCGCTTCGGTAATTCCCTGAACAGGTGCACGAAGTAGAAGTACGGATTGATATCGTTAGCGCGACAAGTCATGACTAGGCTATAGAGGTTTGCACTGGCCTTTGCTCCGCCAACTGAAGTTGAGAACATCCAATTTTTGCGCCCAGTCGTAAACGGACGCACATCTCTTTCAGTCACGTTATTATCGATGCTGATATTTCCGTCTGCCAGATAGGTAAGGAGTTTTGGCCACTGGTTTATCGTATAGTTGATAGCAACCCCGAGCTTTCCCTTAGGTAATTGTGTTTCTTTGATTCCGACCAGCCATTTGTGGAACTCATCAAGAACGGGGCTGGATTTTTGTTGCCTAATCTGCTGTCGTATTTCTGGACTTAGCTCTCTGACTTCCCGTTCAATGCCGTAGAGTTTTCCAATATAGTTCAACGCTTTCTCTACACGGCCCACTTTCTTTGTTGGTTGGGCTTTTTGAGCATCGGTGAACTTACGTCTCACATGTGCCATGCAACCCGCTTGTGTTACTGTTTTCAGTGTGTCATAGGCAGGATATCCATCTGACAGTAGATACCCGGAGTAGTCACCCAAGAAGGTTTTTACACAATTTGCACTTCGACTCGGTTGGTAATCGTAGATGACTACGGGAGTCGTATGGAACTCGCCACTTCGGTAGACCCACATGTAGGATTGACTCTGAGCTGTCTTTCCTGGCTCCGATAGCACCTGTACCGTGGTTTCATCTGCGCAGATAAGGCTTTCTGATAACAGACGGGCTTTCATCTGGTCGATAATGACGTCAATTTTACTCCCTAACTGAACGCACCAGTTTGCCAAAGTACCTCGGCTGATATCGATATTACCGCGTTTGAGGATATCAACCTGTCTGTATAACGGTAATGCATCCACATATTTTGCTGTAACGATGGCGGCGAAGGTTTCTGGGCTGCCGATACTTTTGGGGATCATGCTAGCGGGTCTTGGAGCTGTCACTATCTTACTACTGATTTCGGTATGCTCGCACTGGCGGCAAGCATATTTGGTTCGTTCATGACGGAGCACACTGATTCTCTGAGGGATGATCTTCAGCTCTTCCGAAGTCTCCACGCCACACTTATGCAGTTCATGACCGCAACATTCGCAGTGTGGCGCATTCAGCGTATGCACCTGAACTTCCCGCTCTAACTCTTCGGGTAAAGGCTTACGTCCTTTTTTATGATGGGCTGGCTTGTTCAACGCATTTTGCTGCTCTGCTTCGTTAAAGGTACCTTTAGCCACCTTTTCACTTTGGGAAGAGAACCGTTTGGATTTACTGAGATTGAGTTGCTCAAGTAGAAGTTCCACCCGTGTTTTAAGCTCAGCCATTTCTTCTTGCTGAGCCTGTAGCAGTTTATCCTTAGCCAGGTTGGCTTCCTGAAGCGCTAACAGCATCGCTTTCAGTTGTTCTACATCATCAGGAAGGTCATTCATTTGTCAGGCTCTTGGTCAAGATTATGCTGTTAGTCTGACAGGGGAAAAGGATCGTTCAAGCCCTTTATATCGATCATGGTTTTAGCTCACACTTCAAGACCATATAAGGGCTGGTGAGCCTTAGGATGCTCCAGATTAAGCCCTGATAATAGCCACTGAAGCTGCTGTCTGGAAATAGCTACGTGACCCGATTTATTTGGTTTCGGCCATTTAAAGCGGCCTTTCTCCAGTCGGCGGTAATAAAGCCAGAAGCCATTGGTATCCCAAAAGAGAATTTTGATTTTATCTCGTCCACGGTTGCAGAAGATAAACCAGGCTTCACTGAACGGATCCATGTCCAGTACATCAGCAACAATCAGTGACAGGCCATCAATGGACTTACGCATATCGGTAATACCAGAGACCAGATAAATACCCGAATTTGGTGTTAACACATCAGTGCCTGTAACCAGTTCTGGATTTGGTGTGCTGGCATTTCAGCGGGCAACTCAGCCGTTATTCCTGTTGGTAGTGAGAGCACTACCGATTGAATATTGCTTTTTATTTTCGGTTTATCTTCGATCACAACAGGATGGACAAGCTGACATTGACCCCCGCCGTAAAGTTTTTTACGCCAGTAATAAAAAGTATGTTCCGTCAATTGATTTGCTTTGCAGAACGCGACAATGGATAACTCACTTTGGCTCTGCTGTTCAATGATTTCAGCCCAGAACTGAGGTTTATTGGATGGGTTCATGGTGACTCCTTAGTTATGGAATCACTATGCCGAGCATGCGGAAATATTAGTAGGTGGGGTTAAATCGACGCTTACAGATAGTCGGTCGAAGAAGACTTTTAACTGTGCTGACATTGAATACCAGTAGACAGGTGAAGCAAACACCACATGATCAAAGCCGCTAATTTCATGGATTATGGATAAGAAGTCATCATTTCTATTTTCATGCTCATAATCGTAGAAACTGATGTCGAAATCGGAGAGATCGAACAGCTTTGCTCCCGACTTTTCTACAAACGACTCGACTAAATTTCTAGTGTTTCCGTCCGATTTTGAAGTACCTAGAATAACTGCGATTTTCATTGAACCTCCATGTTACATAACGCCCAATTAAGGGGTGAGCAACGCTACCACCTAACCTAACGCATTGTGCTATAAACACTAAAATCAAAGTAGAGCCAAAAATAGCAAGCGTTGAGAATCCCTCTTAAATTGCTTGTTAGGCTATTAATCCACCAATTCAATACCTAAGCTTTCTAATAAGCTCAACGCTTCATATCGTGAAAACTTAGCTTTTTTAACGTTATTTTCTAATACGTCAATTGAGTATGCTGTTGATTCACTGAAATCAACACCTTGCAAATTTGTTCTCATAAATAAACTGTAGCTAAAATCACTATAAATCATTGTTGAACCTGCAAAGTTACCTTCACGGAAATCAACATCATGCAACTTACATTCATCCAAAACCAATTCATTTAAAGTCAGGCCAAAGAAAGACGAGTCATTTAAAATACAACGCTTAAAACTTAGCTCAAAGTCTGAGTGATAAACTGGCCATGTCGCTTTCGTCCAATCAACGCCAACTAACTTACTGTCTTGAAATTTAAGCTCAAAGAGCTTTGAGTTTGTAAAATCGACCAAACTCAAATTACAGCGTTCAAATGTGCAGTTTGTAAACTTACATTTCTGAAATTTAACCGCTGAGAAATCGCAGTCGGAGAATTGGCAATCTTCAAACTCGACGTTGCTATATTTCTCATCAGGTGAGGAAAG
This sequence comes from Vibrio aestuarianus, assembly GCF_028858425.1. Taxonomy (NCBI): domain Bacteria; kingdom Pseudomonadati; phylum Pseudomonadota; class Gammaproteobacteria; order Vibrionales; family Vibrionaceae; genus Vibrio; species Vibrio aestuarianus. The sequence continues at coordinate 681,608 of NZ_JAKNYQ010000002.1, forward strand.
CTTCTCAAAAGAAACGTCGAAATATTGCTCATTATTTTTTAAATCTGTCATCGTATCCTCTGAATAGCCTAACGCTGCGTTAAGTGGTGAGCAACGCGACCACAATCCTAAACCATTGTGCCTTAAACACAAAACTCAACCTAGAGCCGAAACTCCCAAGCGTTGGGAATCCGTCTTAAACGCCTAGTTAGCTGCTGCACTTTCGCTAGCAAATTACGCCAAAATGCCTAATTTTAAACACATTATTGCTTTCAAACGACAAAGTAAAACGGACAGCTGTGAAATTAAAACCCAATCCACGAAATGCGCTTGGCAAAGAAGAAATGGCCGAATAAATCACCATTCCTGAGCTCGGTAATTTGCAAAGAATTCTATCGAAAAAGCCAACGACAAAGCACACGAAATGAATTTAGGCATTCATGAATTTCAAAGCAAAGAAGCCGCACCAACGAACTTAACAAACACAACATTTCCCGTAAGCAGACTTCGTTAAGTTCAAATACTTCCCTAAAAGTGCCACTGGCGAGATAGTTGAGAAGCTGAGATTTATCCGGTGTGTAGCTAGAAAACTAAAAGCCTTTCCACCCTAAATTCACCACTTTTCTTAACCCTAGCTAACGCCCAATTAAGTGGTGAACAACGCACTGGCCAAGCCGCTGCATTGCACCGTAAAACACTTTACCTAACGCATAGTAAAACTGCCACGCGTTGAGAATCCACTTGAATTGCTTGTTATGTGAATTTTACCGTGAATTCAAAGTAAACCACCGTAGAAATGAAGAAATTTGAATAAGTTACGTAAAAAACGATGCTTACTAAAACCTAAGTTTCACAGCGATCTTAGCCGAAGAAAGCCACTTACAGAATCAACAACAAAGAAAGCGCACTTTCAGCAACCGCTAAACCTTTTGCGTCATCAGACTTTCAGAACTGAATTTCAACAAGAGAATCAGTCAAAAAGACATTTCAATTAAAGCGATTTGAAACTGACGAAACTCAACACAAACCAGATCCAAAACTTAATTGAGGCAACCCAAGAACCTTGAAAACGATCAATCTCAGATTGTTCAAGAATCCATTTCGACCAAGCCAACTTGCCGAAAACACGGAACGAGTTCTCAATGAAATCGTAGATTTGACCTCAAAAACTCATCCAACACATAACGCCCAATTAAGGTGTGAGGCACGCAATACCGATGCTGCCGCATACCACCATAATCATTAAAACCAACGCACAGTAAAAATGCCACGCGTGCCGAATCACTCTTAAATTGTTTGTTAGTACGCTGTTCCTAAACCTGTTGGTTTGCACCAAGATATTGAAATATAGCACGAAACTGTTGGCTTAAAACGCCGAAGCCGAACGGACAACTGCCAAACTAGAGCCCAATCTCAAAACGCTAGTTGGCGTGAAGAAAAATACGACAAACTATCCGACTTTGACCGATTTTAAATTAGCAAAGAATTCGATCACTGAACGTTGACAACCACACCAACGTACTGAATTTAAACTAAAAACCTGACCCTAAAAAAGAAGCCACACCAGCGAAATAACTCCAAAGTTAGAAACCGTAAACGGTGAAATCGACGCGAACACTCCGCACATAGTGCCACCGGAAAGAACGTGAAAGGCACGCCCGTTCAGGTGTAAAGATTGGAAAAAAACCAATAAACACCGAAATTTTTACCGTTGATGCCAACCCCGTACTAACGCCGCGTTAAGTGGTGAGCAACGCGACCACAATCCTAAACCATTGCGCCTTAAACACAAAACTCAACCTAGAATCGAAACTCCCAAGCGTTGGGAATCCGTCTTAAACGCCTAGTTAGCTGCTGTACTTTCGCTAGCAAATTACGCCAAACTGCCTAATTTGAAACACATTATTGCTTTCAAACGGCAAAGTAAAACGGACAGCTGTAAAATTAAAACCCAATCCACGAAATGCGCTTGGCAAAGAAGAAATGGCCGAATAAATCACCATTCCTGAGCTCGGTAATTTGCAAAGAATTCTATCGAAAAAGCCAACGACAAAGCACACGAAACGAATTTAGGCATTCATGAATTTCAACAACAAAGAAACCGCGCCAACGAACTTAACAAACACAACCCTTCCCGTAAGCAGACTTCGTTAAGTTCAAACACTTCCCGAAAAGTGCCACTGGCGAGATAGTTGAGAAGCTGAGATTTGTCCGGTGTGTAGCTAGAAAACCGAAAGCCTTTCCACCCTAAATTCACCGTTTTTCTTAACCCCAGCTAACGCCCAATTAAGGGGTGAGCAACGCTACCACCCAACCTAACGCATTGTACCGTAAACACTAAATTTGAAGTAGAAGCAAAAATGCCAAGCGTTGGGAATCCCTCTTAAATTGCTTGTTATGTGATTTTTACCGTGAATTCAAAGTAAACCACCGTAGAAATGAAGAGATTTGAATAAGTTACGTACAAAAACGATGCTGACCAAAACCTAAATTTCACAGCGTTCTGAGCCAAAGAGAACCACTTGCAGAATCAACAACAAAGAAAGCGCCCTTTCAGCAACCGCTAAATTTTTTGCGTCACCAGATTTTCAGAGCTGAATGTCAGCAAGAAAATCAGTCAAAAAGACATTTCAATTAAAGCGATTTGAAACTGACGAAACTCAAAACAAACCAGATCAAAAACGCAATTGAGGCAGCCCAAGAACCTTGGACGTGACCAATTGAAATTCTTTCACTGATTCATTTCGACAAAGCTAACTTGCCGAAAATACGGAACGAATTCTCAATGAAATCGTAGAGTTAACCTTAAAAACTCATCAAACACATAACGCCCAATTAAGTGGTGAACAACGCACTGACCAAGCCGCCGCATTGCACCGTAAAACACTTTACCTAACGCATAGTAAAACTGCCACGCGTTGAGAATCCACTTGAATTGCTTGTTATGTGAATTTTACCGTGAATTCAAAGTAAACCACCGTAGAAATGAAGAGATTTGAATAAGTTACGTACAAAAACGATGCTTACCAAAACCTAAATTTCACAGCGATCTTAGCCGAAGAAAACCACTTACAGAATCAACAACAAAGAAAGCGCCCTTTCAGCAACCGCTAAACTTTTTGCTTCACCAGACTTTCAGTGCTGAATGTCAGCAAGCAAATCAGTCAAAAATGCATTTCAATTGAAGCGATTTGAAACCGATAAAACTCAACACAAACCAGATCCAAAACTCAATTGAGGCAACCCAAGAACCTTGAAAACGATCAAACTCAGGTTGTTCAAGAATCCATTTCGATCAAGCCAACTTGCCGAAAACACGGAACGAATTTTCAATGAAATCGTAGCGTTGACCTTAAAAACCCATCAAACACATAACGCTCTGTTAAGGTGTGAGCAACGCAATACAGAAGCTCCCGCATACCACCTTAACCACTAAAACCAACGCATAGTAAAAATGCCACGCGTTGTGAATCACTCTTAAACAGTTTGTTAGTCGCGAGGCATCGAGCGACAATTTTAAGCCGAACTAAACTTTGCAAACAACAAACTTTATGTGCTTTGATGCACTTAAGTCAGGCGTAGTCTCAAAGCGGCTATTCAATGAAACCACTTGGAACAAACAACGCCGCAGAAAACGGACTGACAACACCAAAAAACGCTTTTGGAAAACCAATCTCACAGTGTGGACTTTCGACAAAGTCACTGAAACCACGTGGAATTTACAACACCAGAGAAAACGTCACTTCAGCGAGTAAATTGGCTTTTGTACCAACAAACTCACCAAGCAGAGTTGCAACCAAAAACAGACTCTCGATTACCCTGCACTGTCAGCACCAAAGAACAAAACAACCGTTAGGACACTTGCATAGCTTTGGACCCAAAACAGCTAAAACTAAGGTCTCATGATCGACGATGAATCTGTGTGCCAAACAAACCGCTGCTAAATTTTAAGCTCAGAAACATGATTTTGATTGCTAGCTTTTTCTGGCGACTAACGCCCAATTAAGGGGTGAACAACGCCTCCACCCAAACCTAAAGCATTATGCCATAAACACTAAAACTGAAGTAGAAGCAAAAATGCCCAGCGTTGGGAATCCCTCTTAAATTGTTTGTTATGTGCCGTGGTTAGTGTTTTTCACAATCCTTTTTGTCTTTGAACAGATTAGTTAGTGCCGTTGCTTCTGTTCTTTCTAGGTCTTGATAAGCATCGAAAACGTCACCATTTTTGTACCCAAGAAGGCACAGCCCACCTTGAATAATTAGGGTAAAAAATGACACAACTAGAATCAGAAATGGAATGACACCAAACATATCAAGAGACAGTAAAAGTGAAGACAATGCTATAGCCACCACTGAAATCACCACTTTAACCTTGCTGCTAAAAACCATAACACCCTCTAAAATATGAAATTTTATCCATTCTATAAGTTAATGGTTGCACATAATGTTTGTCGCTTCACATGAAAGGCACATAACGCCGCATTAAGGTGTGAGCAACGCTACCACTAAACTTAACCACACCACCGTAAACACAAAACCCAACGATGAAATGAAAAATGCCATGCGTTGGGAATCACTCTTAAATGCTTTGTTATGTGCGTTCTTTTTTCACACTCTCTACAACTTGCTCGCTTTGATTAAGTAGCTCTGACTTTATGGTTACACCCAGAGTAAAAATAGAAACAATAGCAGCTAAAACAGCGACATAAAGTGATGTTTTAAAGCGACTATGATCATTTGAAAGATCTGCGACGATTGATGATAGCATAGGGAAATTAATGCAATGCTTGTCTTTTCCTACAGATAGGTTGAACAAATAGTTTGTCACTCCATCTGCATTGTCGTGCTGATACTTTGGATTCAGGTGATAATAGAGACGACCAAATACGAGATCACCTTCCATATGGAAGTGTTTGGCGATATGATCTACATCGATTGGCACATAGATTTTTGTTTCTCTATTTTTAGCTGTCTCATATGCTAAATAATCTTCCATATAATGATTCAAAATGAATTCTAGTATTTTTAAATCTGTTGGTATTTTCATTTTTCCTCGCTAGCACATAACGCCAAATTAAGGTGTGAACAACGCTACCACCTTACCTAAAACATTGTGCCATAAACACTAAACTGACTTGAAGTGACGGCGCCAAGCGTTGTGAATCACTCTTAAATTTATTGTTATGTTTGTGGTTCTTACACCCACGAAACAGACATTTTGAAGTACGCTACATTTGATTTGTAAAACTCTTCACCTTCAACACACAACCCAAACTTCTGATAGAAAGACAGTGCTGAAGTTCGTGCGTCACACCAGAAATAGCTCACATTTTCTCGCTTCAAATCACGCACCAGCTTCTCGATGACCTTAGTACCAATTCCTTGCCCTTGGTATTCAGACAGAGTAGCAAATTTTCTGAGCCTAGCTTCATGACCATTGTTATAAACGGATGCCACACAAACCAGTTTCCCACCAATAAATGCGCCATAGTGAGTAGCAGAGTCATCCCCTTCGACTTCGCAGAATGAAGGCGATTTATTAGGCCATAAAACAAGATGCCTAATGGGTAAAACCTCTGCTGTGGTAACCTTTCGTATATCCATATTTCCTCAAAAAACATAACGCTGCGTTAAGTGGTGAGCAACGCGACCACAATCCTAAACCATTGTGCCTTAAACACAAAACTCAACCTAGAATCGAAACTCCCAAGCGTTGGGAATCCGTCTTAAACGCCTAGTTAGCTGCTGCACTTTAGCTAGCAAATTACGCCAAAATGCCTAATTTGAAACACATTATTGCTTTCAAGCGGCAAAGTAAAACGGACAGCTGTGAAATTAAAACCCAATCCACGAAATACTCTTGGCAAAGAAGAAATGACCGAAGAAATCCCCATTCCTGAGCTCGATAATTTGCAAAGAATTCTATCGAAAAAGCCAACGACAGAGCACACGAAACGAATTTAAGAATGCATAAATTTCAACACCAAAGAAGCCGCGCCAACGAACTTAACAAACAGAACATTTCCCGTAAGTAGACTTCGTTAAGTTCAAATACTTCCCTAAAAGTGCCACTGGCGAGATAGTTGAATAACTGAGATTTGTCCGGTGTGTAGCTAGAAAACCGAAAGCCTTTCCACCCTAAATCCACCGTTTTTCTTAACCCCAGCTAACGCCCAATTAAGTGGTGAACAACGCACTGGCCAAGCCGCTGCATTGTACCGTAAAGCACTTTACCTGACGCATAGTAAAACTGCCACGCGTTGAGAATCCACTTGAATTGCTTGTTATGTGAATTTTACCGTGAATTCAAAGTAAACCACCGTAAAAATGAAGATATTTGAATAAGTTACGTGCAAAAACGATGCTTACCAAAACCTAAATTTCACAGCGATCTGAGCCAAAGAGAGCCACTTACAGAATCGACAACAAAGAAAGCGCCCTTTCAGCCACAACAAAACCTTTTACTTCACCAGACTTTCAGAGCTGAACTTCAACAAGTGAATCAGTCAAAAAGACATTTCAATTAAAGCGATTTGAAACCAACGAAACTCAACACGAACCAGATCCAAAACTCAATTGAGGCAACCCAAAAACCTTGAAAACGCTCAATCTCAAGTTGTTCAAGAATCCATTTCGACTAAGCCAACTTGCCGAAAACACGGAACGAATTATCAATGAAATCGTAGCTTTGACCTAAAAACTGACCAAACACATAACGCCCAATTAAGGGGTGAACAACGCCTCCAACCAAACCTAAAGCATTGTGCCATAAACACTAAATTTGAAGTAGAAGCAAAAATGCCGAGCGTTGTGAATCCCTCTTAAATTGCTTGTTATGTTTTACCACAAACACATGATTTACTTGAGAAAGAACTACTATTTCAGGCCAGTTTTCTGAAGCAAACCACAAGGTAAGAACCAACTTGGCCGCCAAAGGCGACCACCCTAAAACGTGTAATTCCACTTCCCTGCCCAATGAGGCAACCCGACGAAGCACCAACAAGCGCCCTGTCTTTCCAACCAAAGCGCAAAACAATGCTAAATTGCCGAGGCAACTGCCAAGCCGAAGCGCTGATTGGCTAAGAACCTAAAAGCGACTTTGAGCCAGTTAAACCAGAAACTAACCGCCACGACCTGACAATGAAGCAACCCACGAACATTGACATGTTTTACGGGCTGAGAGGTGCAAGAACTTAGACCGACAATGTGGATTTGCTGAGTCTACTAGGGACGAATTGCCAGAGAGACAAAGAACTAGAGCCTAAGACCTTTAAGCCTTTGAATTTCAAGTAAACATAACGCTGCGTTAAGTGGTGAGCAACGCGACCACAATCCTAAACCATTGTGCCTTAAACACAAAACTCAACCTAGAATCGAAACTCCCAAGCGTTGGGAATCCGTCTTAAACGCCTAGTTAGCTGCTGCACTTTCGCTAGCAAATTACGCCAAAATACCTAATTTGAAACACATTATTGCTTTCAAGCGACAAAGTAAAACGGACAGCTGTGAAATTAAAACTTAATCCACGAAATGCGCTTGGCAAAGAAGAAATGACCGAGAAAATCACCATTTTTAAGCATGGTAATTTGCAAAGAATTCTATCGAAAAAGCCAACGACAGAGCACACGAAATGAATTTAGGCATTCGTGAATTTCAACAGCAAAGAAACCACGCCAACGAACTTAACAAACACAACATTTCCCGTAAGCAGACTTCGTTAAGTTCAAACACTTCCCAAAAAGTGCCACTGGCGAGATAGTTGAGAAACTGAGATTTGTCCGGTGTGTAGCTAGAAAACCGAAAGCCTTTCCACCCTAAATTCACCGTTTTTCTTAACCCCAGCTAACGCCGCGTTAAGTGGTGAGCAACGCGACCACAATCCTAAACCATTGTGCCTTAAACACAAAACTCAACCTAGACCCGAAACTCCCAAGCGTTGGGAATCCGTCTTAAACGCCTAGTTAGCTGCTGCACTTTCGTTAGCAAATTACGCCAAAATGCCTAATTTGAAACACATTATTGCTTTCAAACGGCAAAGTAAAACGGACAGCTGTGAAATTAAAACCTAATCCACGAAATGCGCTTGGCAAAGAAGAAATGACCGAGAAAATCACCATTCCTGAGCTCGGTAATTTGCAAAGAATTCTATCGAAAAAGCCAACGACAGAGCACACGAAACGAATTTAGGCATTCATGAATTTCAACACCAAAGAAACCGCGCCAATGAACTTAACAAACACAACACTTCCCGTAAGCAGACTTCGTTAAGTTCAAACATTTCCCGAAAAGTGCCACTGGCGAGATAGTCGAGAAGCTGAGATTTGTCCGGTGTGTAGCTAGAAAACCGAAAGCCTTTCCACCCTAAATTCACCGTTTTTCTTAACCCCAGCTAACGCCCAATTAAGTGGTGAACAACGCACTGGCCAAGCCGCCGCATTGCACCGTAAAACACTTTACCTAACGCATAGTAAAACTGCCACGCGTTGAGAATCCACTTGAATTGCTTGTTATGTGAATTTTACCGTGAATTCAAAGTAAACCACCGTAGAAATGAAGGAATTTTAATAAGTTACGTACAAAAACGATATTTACCAAAACCTAAATTTCACAGCGATCTGAGCCGAAGAGAGCCACTTACAGAATCAACAACAAAGAAAGCGCCCTTTCAGCCACAACAAAACCTTTTGCTTCACCAGACTTTCAGAGCTGAATTTCAGCAAGTGAATGAGTCAAAAAGACATTTCAATTTAAGCGATTTGAAACCACCGAAACTCAGCACAAGCCAGATCCAAAACTTAATTGAGGCAACCCAAGAACCTTGAAAACGATCAATATCAGGTTGTTCAAGAATCCATTTCGACCAAGCCAACTTGCCGAAAAAACGGAACGAATTCTCAATGAAATCGTAGAGTTAACCTTAAAAACTCATCAAACACATAACGCCCAATTAAGTGGTGAACAACGCACTGGCCAAGCCGCTGCATTGCACCGTAAAACACTTTACCTAACGCATAGTAAAACTGCCACGCGTTGAGAATCCACTTGAATTGCTTGTTATGTGAATTTTACCGTGAATTCAAAGTAAACCACCGTAGAAATGAAGATATTTTAATAAGTTACGCACAAAAACGATGCTTACCAAAACCTAAATTTCACAGCGATCTTAGCCAAAGAGAGCCACTTGCAAAATCAACAACAAAGAAAGCGCCCTTTCAGCCACAACAAAACCTTTTGCTTCACCAGACTTTCAGAGCTGAACTTCAGCAAGAGAGTCAGTCAAAAAGACATTTCAATTAAAGCGATTTGAAACCGACGAATCTCAACACAAACCAGATCCAAAACTTAATTGAGGCAACCCAAGAACCTTAAAAACGATAAATCTCAGATTGTTCAAGAATCCATTTCGACCAAGCCAACTTGCCGAAAACACGGAGCGAATTCTCAATGAAGTCGTAGCTTTGACCTTAAAAACTCATCAAACACATAACGCCCTGTTAAGGTGTGAGCAACGCAATACCGAGGCTCCCGCATACCACTTTAAACACTAAACGCAACGCATAGCAAAAATGCCACGCGTTGCGAATCACTCTTAAACAGATTGTTATAACCCGATTACACCAAATAGCCACCGATTGTTGTAAACCATTCTTTTACTTCACCATTTGGATCTCTTTCATGAATCATCGCGGAAGTCATGCAAGGGAATGCTTTGTTTGATAGTCTAATTTTCGCGTTATTATCTTTCATTACACCATCATAACCTTGATCTGCAGAGTAAACTTCAGCAAAGACTTTGGGCGTAGCTTTACCTTCTGCGTTTGGATGATCTGTAACTTCAACGTCTACGCCAAAAGCCAATTTTATCGCATCTGTATGCAAGTAACTTTCAATCTCATGTTTTTGTGTAATGAATGCTTTTGAACCATCTGTACGCTGATTGATTTCTCTAGCTGCATCAGCATAACTTGGAACATCTGCATCATAAATATGAATTTCAGGTCGCCCTAAGCCACTCAAATAATGGTGGTTAACCCAGTGTTTTAAGTTACCACCACCAAGGACAATAAAAGCAACTCGATCATCTGTATTTAAATCAGGCACAGCCTCATCTTCAGTATGTAGAGCTGCGCTGAGAGCCTTAAGTGCGCTAACATCAGTAGGTCCTTCAACACATATTAATACTTTAACTCGACTATCAGGGGTTACTCCTAACGCACTTGCAACATCAGTTAGTACGTCAGAACCATGTTCAATAACTGGCTTTCCTGCCTCATCTCGGTTTATATATCTAATTCCGTCCATAGGAAGATCACTAGCAAAACCAGGGCTGTGAGTTGTGAGAATCACTTGGCAATTATGTTCCGATGCCAATGCAGAAAATGAGGATTGTAATATTTTTTGATTATTGGGATGTTGAGCTGTTTCAGGTTCCTCTACAGCATAAATTATTCCTTTCTTACTTCCTTTTGTAAGCAATCGCTCGGCTTCGGCTTTAAAGAAACTTACTAAAACTAATCGCCTAACGCCACTGCCACGTTTGTTTAAAGGGATTCCATCTGTACTTAGATTAACTGAAAACAACCCTGTCCATTTAGCTGGAGTTGGTGGTGTGAACTCTGGCGTCAATTCGCTTGCTAAATTGCTGTCGATAGTTTTTAGAGCTTCATGCGTGTTATTCGCAATCTCCTCCGTTCTCTCCTGAACTTTTCGCTGAATACGGTCAATATCATCTTGAACCTCAGCAATGGCAGCTGCGACAGCAGCTTTCATTGGATCTTGAACTTCACCATCAGAATCTTTACTGCTACGATCACTTTGGAATAGCGCAAATAGTGGAAGGTATTTATCTACTTGCTCCCAGATTCTTTTGCTATCTTCTTTTGGTTTCGTAACTTGAATTGCAACTTCATTTAACTCTAATTCAGTTGTATTGCTCCAAATAGCAGACCTCATTAAAGGGTTTCCCTTTAATGGGCTTTCTATTTTTCTATCCTTGATGATTTTCTGAAGATCTTTTTCTTTCAACTCTAAGAGGTTGTCACAACCTTTTGCTGTTGGATGTTCCGCCAAGATGAATACATCGCAAGACGGAGTTTTTTTGCTACAGTCAAAAACTTTTTTAATCTTCAGTGTAGCGTCTTTCGTTAGTAAATATTCGTTTGCTAATGTTGTTTCAGTGCCGCTATCAAGAATTATTGTTTCTGGAAGGGATGTGAACTCACACGTGATCGATACTTTTTCATTCGCACTATGTATATTCGCGTCATCTTGGGATATTTTCACGACATCATTATTAAAAAATATCTCCATTGCTTCCAGTATCGTAGATTTCCCAATATCATTTTTACCAATAACAGTGGTTAAATCATCAATTTTTACTTTTACTGGCTCTTGATAACACCGTAAATTTTCAACTTCTAAAGATATTAATTTCACCTAAAACTCCTTTAGGGTTATAACGCCGCATTAAGTGGTGAACAACGCCAACCACCCGACCTAAACCATTGTGCCGTAAACACTAAAGCTAAATCAAACCGAAAGCGCCAAGCGTTGTGAATCCGTCTTAAATGCCTTGTTATGTTCGGACTAAAACTTGACGCTTAATAAAGTTTTTAGTCCGAAAGAACAATTAAATATACCTGAACCTAGAAAGTAGCAACACACCGCTTGTATGAGAAACTTGATTTCATCTGAATATTTGAACAGTTGAATTTGCTCTTCATACAACCAAGCTATTCCAGGCACAATTATCATTGGAATCGTACACATAATCCCATGAAGGAAATGAATCGATCCTTCCCTGTAAATCTTATGGTCATGACCATTATTTGACTGTCCGCTAAAACACAAACTAGCCAGTGCTAACAATATCGAAATTAGAGTAACGGACACCTTGAACAAGCTCTCATAATCACCAGAAATGATCAAAGCAAGCAGCGCAGCAAAGCCAGTAACAAACGAAAAATATACACTGGATATTACTATTTTATTCATAAATCTCTACTTACTCTTTATAGAACATAACGCTGCGTTAAGTGGTGAGCAACGCGACCACAATCCTAAACCATTGCGCCTTAAACACAAAACTCAACCTAGAACCGAAACTCCCAAGCGTTGGGAATCCGTCTTAAACGCCTTGTTATGCCTGTACTACTTTCTGCGTGAAGTGCTCAAAAGCCGTAACTTTAGAGTAACCCTCAGATAAATATAGACTTTTTGCAGATTCATTATCTACTGAAGTAGCAAGCTTAACAGTTAAAGCATTGGTTTCTCTGGCATAAACTTTGACTTGTTGTAGCAATGCTTTACCAACACCATTATGTCTCGCTGATTCAGTGACATACAAGTCATTCAAATACCACATTCGCTTCATCGCGACTGAAGAGTATGACGGGTAAAGCTGAACAAAACCCAACGGTTGACCATGATGATCAAGTGCTAGGAAAATGACTGAGTCTGAATGGTTGAGCCTCTCTTCAATGAAACTCATAGCCTGCGCTAAATCCGATTCTTGTCCATAAAATTGGCGATATAAATCAAATAATTGAGCGACAGCTTCAAGGTGAATTTTATCTACTTCTACTATTTTCAAATTGACTCTCCTTATCGATTTTTGTGGAAAAGGCATAACGCCCAATTAAGGGGTGAACAACGCCACCACCCAACTTAACGCATTGTACCGTAAACACTAAATTTGAAGTAGAAGCAAAAGTGCCAAGCGTTGAGAATCCCTCTTAAATTGCTTGTTAGCTGCAAATTGTCGATATGGATTTTCGGATTACCCAAATATAGAACAACGCCAATAAGTCAATTTGAAAGAACCCCAAGTTATACTGGTTTGAATACTCTAGAAGTGAGCCACCTAAATTAAAGGATACTGATAACCAATTAAATGTATCACTAACCCAGTCTAAGGTGAGGAAAATACCGCCAATACCATAGTAATTGAAATACACACCACCAAACCCAAAGGCAAATACTTGTAGTCCAATATTCAAATATGGAAGTACGTAGTATGTTGAGGCCCTTTTGTATAGGATCAGACCCGATAATGTATTGAGGATAATTACAAAAAATGAAGCAACTACTTCAAGCATGCTCAATCCAGAGAACAAAAGAACAAGCATTACCAACGCTATTAGCGCAACCAGCAATTGATTCACGCTTATCACTGTTAGTATACGACTCCATCGTAGTTTTCTAGCGTTTGCCTGCTGCTCATAAAACTCTTGAATCTCGTGCTTTCTTGTCGCTATTTCATTGGTTAAATTTTTGTAGTTTTCAGGGTATGCCTCAGCATCAATGCTTCCTAACGCTTCAAGCAACGATTTCGCATTATACTTTGTATAGTTAATTTCCATTTATATACTCTATTTTCCAGTTTGCAACTAACGCCGCATTAAGGTGTGAGCAACGCTACCACGAAACCTAGCCATACCACCGTAAACACAAAACCCAACGCGAAGCTAAGAATACCAAGCGTTGGGAATCACTCTTAAATGCTTTGTTATTGCGCTATATCGTCGTTAGATCGATGGACAATTGCCTTTTACTGCCATGTCTACTTTTAAAACTTCAGCTTTACCTTTGCTTTCGTCCACTAACTCTACGCCAGCACCGCCAACAAACACACCCATTTTGATATATTGATTAACGAAGTAATTACGGCCTTCTTCGGTGTAAATGGTTAAATGATTCTCGGAAAACTCTGATTCCGTACTTACTTGATGCTCTTTATTACCTTCTACTTCATGGTAGAAGAAAATCCCAGGAGCAGTCTCACCTATACACTCGCCATCAACATAAACGTATTTTTTAAGTGCCGCGCCAACAAAGCTATCCTCACGATAAATATAAATACCAGAATTACCTTCTTGAGGAGCTTCAAATGATTTAGCTTCATTCGAAACTGTCGAATCGACGGTAGGAACTGAAGCACAGCCTGATAAACCCAAAAGCAGAGCGGAGCACAAAATTACTTTATTTTTCATATTATTAACCTAGCTACGATAAAAAACCGCGCCAAACATACTATATAATAATATGTTGTTTAATAATCATATTCGAAATTTGTGATTCAACTAGCGCTATAACGCCCAATTAAGGGGTGAGCAACGCTACCACCCAACCTAACGCATTGTACCGTAAACACTAAAATTGAAGTAGAAGCAAAATGCCAAGCGTTGGGAATCCCTCTTAAATTGTTTGTTATACATTTATATCAGCGCATTAAGTAACCTAATTGTGCTGTTGAGTAAATCTGCACTCTTCAGAAAAGTAGAAACTCGACTATCTTCATTTTCTTTCGACTCTTCAGTTGAATTAACCGGAAGTTGAACGACATTGTTGGTTGAGTTTTCAAGCTCTAACTTGATTTCCGGACTATGGCTTGCTGTTGAGATTAACTTGCTCTTCAGTTGCTCTGCTTCTTTCTGAAGAACTTCAAAACGTTGCTCAACTATAGACTCAAACTGTGTGAAAGAATCTCTCTGTTGAGATAGTTGAAGCTCAAGAATGCGAACTTCCTTTTTGTGCAATAGCCCCAATATGAGCCAACAAAGCGCAGCAACCGAACATAGCAAACCGACAAAACCACTTAATAGGTACTTCCAATTCTCGATGACGAATGTGCCAACAACTAATACTATCTCTTGATTATCCATATGTTCCGTAAGCCAAAATAAATGTATAACGCCCAATTAAGTGGTGAACAACGCACTGGCCAAGCCGCTGCATTGCACCGTAAAGCACTTTACCTGACGCATAGTAAAACTGCCACGCGTTGAGAATCCACTTGAATTGCTTGTTATGTGAATTTTACCGTGAATTCAAAGTAAACCACCGTAGAAATGAAGAGATTTTAATAAGTTACGTACAAAGACGATGCTGACCAAATCCTAAATATCACAGCGTTCTGAGCCAAAGAAAGCCACTTGCAGAATCAACAACAAAGAAAGCACCCTTTCAGCAACCGTTAAATTTTTTGCTTCACCAGACTTTCAGAGCTGAATGTCAGCAAATGAATCAGTCAAAAAGACATTTCAATTAAAGCGATTTGAACTAGCGAAATTCAACACAAACCAGATCCAAAACTTAATTGAGGCAACCCAAGAACCTTGAAAACGATAAATCTCAGATTGTTCAAGAATCCATTTCGACCAAGCCAACTTGCCGAAAACACGGAACGAATTCTCAATAAAATCGTAGAATTAACCTCAAAAACTCATCCAACACATAACGCCCAATTAATTGAGGCAACCCAAGAACCTTGAAAACGATCAATCTCAGATTGTTCAAGAATCCATTTCGACCAAGCCAACTTACCGAAAGTACGGAACGAATTCTCAATGAAATCGTAGAATTAACCTCAAAAACTCATCAAACACATAACGCTGCGTTAAGTGGTGAGCAACGCGACCACAATCCTAAACCATTGCGCCTTAAACACAAAACTCAACCTAGAATCGAAACTCCCAAGCGTTGGGAATCCGTCTTAAACGCCTAGTTAGCTGCTGCACTTTCGCTAGCAAATTACACCAAAATGCCTAATTTGAAACACATTATTGCTTTCAAACGGCAAAGTAAAACGGACAGCTGTGAAATTAAAACCTAATCCACGAAATGCGCTTGGCAAAGAAGAAATGACCGAGAAAATCACCATTTTTAAGCATGGTAATTTGCAAAGAATTCTATCGAAAAAGCCAACGACAGAGCACACGAAATGAATTTAGGCATTCATGAATTTCAACAGCAAAGAAACCACGCCAACGAACTTAACAAACACAACATTTCCCGTAAGCAGACTTCGTTAAGTTCAAACACTTCCCAAAAAGTGCCACTGGCGAGATAGTTGAGAAACTGAGATTTGTCCGGTGTGTAGCTAGAAAACCGAAAGCCTTTCCACCCTAAATTCACCGTTTTTCTTAACCCCAGCTAACGCCCAATTAAGTGGTGAACAACGCACTGACCAAGCTGCCGCATTGCACCGTAAAACACTTTACCTAACGCATAGTAAAACTGCCACGCGTTGAGAATCCACTTGAATTGCTTGTTATGTGAATTTTACCGTGAATTCAAAGTAAACCACCGTGGAAATGAAGAGATTTGAATAAGTTACGTACAAAGACGATGCTTACCAAAACCTAAATTTCACAGCGATCTGAGCCAAAGAGAGCCACTTACAGAATCGACGACAAAGAAAGCGCCCTTTCAGCAACCGCTAAATTTTTTGCGTCACCAGATTTTCAGAGCTGAATGTCAGCAAGAAAACCAGTCAAAAGGACATTTCAATTAAAGCGATTTGAAACTGACGAAACTCAACACAAGCCAGATCCAAAACTTAATTGAGGCAACCCAAGAACCTTGAAAACGATCAATCTCAGGTTGTTCAAGAATCCATTTCGACCAAGCCAATTTGCCGAAAACACGGAACGAATTATCAATGGAATCGTAGCTTTGACCTTAAAAACTCATCCAACACATAACGCCCAATTAAGGTGTGAACCACGCGACCACATAGCTCAATTTGAACGCCCTAAACACTGAACTTAACCCAAACCAAAAGTGCCAAGCGTGGTGAATCACTCTTAAATTGTTTGTTATAAAACAATTGGCCCCTTCATCTGAAAGATGTCTGCATATGTTTCAAATGATTTATATACTTCTTGAGTCAAATTCGTTTGACCAGTGAGGATAGAACCAAAAACTGCAACTAACCCGTTAACACCATTTGACGCTTTCAATACCTGTTCTAGCATAGCGATTGGATATCCTTTGCTATGTCTATCAACAGCATGTAAGCCTCCATGAACGTATGAGCTAAGCGGTTTCCAAGAATACTCTTTGAACTCAAGAATAGGATCTATTGCATTTTTGGGAGCCTTCTTCTCCAACTGGCTGATCATTTCGCTCAACATCGGCAAGTTGTTAGCTCTTCTCTGGTTTTCTTCATTTAACTCTGCAGTTAGTTTGCTTAGTGCTATGTCACTTGCAGCATACAACACCCACATTCCCCGAACTAGACTCTCAAACTGAAGCCTCAGAAGCCCAAGAGCAGAAGTGAAGTTTCTTGTCGCTAGCAGAATCTTTAAACTTTCAGCATGCTCCAATGATACGCTGCACATTATTTTGCTAACTCGAATCCTATCAGAGCCATCATACAGCGGTTGCCTTAGTATATAGTCAACATAGTTCTCGTATTCAGCTGACCTTGTAAGTAAATTGTCGATGGTCTACTCCTTGTTTTATAACGCCGCGTTAAGTGGTGAGCAACGCGACCACAATCCTAAACCATTGCGCCTTAAACACAAAATTCAACCTAGAGCCGAAACTCCCAAGCGTTGGGAATCCGTCTTAAACGCCTAGTTAGCTGCTGTACTTTCGCTAGAAAATTACGCCAAAGTGCCTAATTTGAAACACATTATTGCTTTCAAACGGCAAAGTAAAACAAACAGCTGTGAAATTAAAACCCAATCCACGAAATGCGCTTGGCAAAGAAGAAATGACCGAGAAAACCCCCATTCCAGAGCATGGTAATTTGCAAAGAATTCTATCGAAAAAGCCAACGACAAAGCACACGAAATGAATTTAAGCATTCATGAATTTCAACAACAAAGAAGCCACGCCAATGAACTTAACAAACACAACATTTCCCGTAAGTAGACTTCGTTAAGTTCAAACACTTCCCGAAAAGTGCCACTGGCGAGATAGTTGAGAAGCTGAGATTTGTCCGGTGTGTAGCTAGAAAACCGAAAGCCTTTCCACCCTAAATTCACAGCTTTTCTTAACCCCAGCTAACGCTGCGTTAAGTGGTGAGCAACGCGACCACAATCCTAAACCATTGCACCTTAAACACAAAACTTAACCTAGAGCCGAAACTCCCAAGCGTTGGGAATCCGTCTTAAACGCCTAGTTAGCTGCTGCACTTTCGCTAGCAAATTACGCCAAAATGCCTAATTTGGAACACATTATTGCTTTCAAACGGCAAAGTAAAACGGACAGCTGTGAAATTAAAACCTAATCCACGAAATGCACTTAGCAAAGAAGAAATGACCGAGAAAGTCACCATTCCTGAGCTCGGTAATTTGCAAAGAATTCTATCGCAAAAGCCAACGACAAAGCACACGAAACGAATTTAGACATTCATGAATTTCAACACCAAAGAAGCCGCGCCAACGAACTTAACAAACACAACACTTCCCGTAAGCAGACTTCGTTAAGTTCAAACACTTCCCGAAAAGTGCCACTGGCGAGATAGTTGAGAAGCTGAGATTTGTCCGGTGTGTAGCTAGAAAACCAAAGCCTTTCCACCCTAAATTCACCGTTTTTCTTAACCCCAGCTAACGCCGCGTTAAGGTGTGAGCAACGCCTCCACCGAACCTTAACCATACCGTCGTAAACACAAAACCCAACCTTGAACTGAAAATGCCAAGCGTTGGGAATCACTCTTAAATGCTTTGTTATGTACGTACTAACTAGTAACACCAAGAGCTTTTCTAAATATATCAATCACTTCTCTTCTCGGCTCTCTACCTTTGTTCACAACATCATGAAACTCTTCTGGCATCAAAGATAGCTGATTGTAGTTTAGTTCAAGAACTCTATCGAAATACGGCTTATATGCGCCCAATACCGACTCTATGAATTGGTCATCAAAGTAAAGAGCTTTCTTATGCATAACCGAATTAATGTATAAATATTTCTCACAGAATGCTTCTCCACGTATTCTCATTGAATCATCTGCTACAGCGGAATCTTGCTCTGAGCAAATACCATCATTAACTTTCCGTGTGTATGCCCACCAATGCAAAAGAAAATTTTGTAACTCAAACTCAGCTTCGAGCATCTGTTCGTAAAGCTCTTCGATGAGTTCAACTCTTTTATTGTGAAGTAAGCGTCGATTTAACCCCACCTACTAATATTTCCGCATGCTCGGCATAGTGATTCCATAACTAAGGAGTCACCATGAACCCATCCAATAAACCTCAGTTCTGGGCTGAAATCATTGAACAGCAGAGCCAAAGTGAGTTATCCATTGTCGCGTTCTGCAAAGCAAATCAATTGACGGAACATACTTTTTATTACTGGCGTAAAAAACTTTACGGCGGGGGTCAATGTCAGCTTGTCCATCCTGTTGTGATCGAAGATAAACCGAAAATAAAAAGCAATATTCAATCGGTAGTGCTCTCACTACCAACAGGAATAACGGCTGAGTTGCCCGCTGAAATGCCAGCACACCAAATCCAGAACTGGTTACAGGCACTGATGTGTTAACACCAAATTCGGGTATTTATCTGGTCTCTGGTATTACCGATATGCGTAAGTCCATTGATGGCCTGTCACTGATTGTTGCTGATGTACTGGACATGGATCCGTTCAGTGAAGCCTGGTTTATCTTCTGCAACCGTGGACGAGATAAAATCAAAATTCTCTTTTGGGATACCAATGGCTTCTGGCTTTATTACCGCCGACTGGAGAAAGGCCGCTTTAAATGGCCGAAACCAAATAAATCGGGTCACGTAGCTATTTCCAGACAGCAGCTTCAGTGGCTATTATCAGGGCTTAATCTGGAGCATCCTAAGGCTCACCAGCCCTTATATGGTCTTGAAGTGTGAGCTAAAACCATGATCGATATAAAGGGCTTGAACGATCCTTTTCCCCTGTCAGACTAACAGCATAATCTTGACCAAGAGCCTGACAAATGAATGACCTTCCTGATGATGTAGAACAACTGAAAGCGATGCTGTTAGCGCTTCAGGAAGCCAACCTGGCTAAGGATAAACTGCTACAGGCTCAGCAAGAAGAAATGGCTGAGCTTAAAACACGGGTGGAACTTCTACTTGAGCAACTCAATCTCAGTAAATCCAAACGGTTCTCTTCCCAAAGTGAAAAGGTGGCTAAAGGTACCTTTAACGAAGCAGAGCAGCAAAATGCGTTGAACAAGCCAGCCCATCATAAAAAAGGACGTAAGCCTTTACCCGAAGAGTTAGAGCGGGAAGTTCAGGTGCATACGCTGAATGCGCCACACTGCGAATGTTGCGGTCATGAACTGCATAAGTGTGGCGTGGAGACTTCGGAAGAGCTGAAGATCATCCCTCAGAGAATCAGTGTGCTCCGTCATGAACGAACCAAATATGCTTGCCGCCAGTGCGAGCATACCGAAATCAGTAGTAAGATAGTGACAGCTCCAAGACCCGCTAGCATGATCCCCAAAAGTATCGGCAGCCCAGAAACCTTCGCCGCCATCGTTACAGCAAAATATGTGGATGCATTACCGTTATACAGACAGGTTGATATCCTCAAACGCGGTAATATCGATATCAGCCGAGGTACTTTGGCAAACTGGTGCGTTCAGTTAGGGAGTAAAATTGACGTCATTATCGACCAGATGAAAGCCCGTCTGTTATCAGAAAGCCTTATCTGCGCAGATGAAACCACGGTACAGGTGCTATCGGAGCCAGGAAAGACAGCTCAGAGTCAATCCTACATGTGGGTCTACCGAAGTGGCGAGTTCCATACGACTCCCGTAGTCATCTACGATTACCAACCGAGTCGAAGTGCAAATTGTGTAAAAACCTTCTTGGGTGACTACTCCGGGTATCTACTGTCAGATGGATATCCTGCCTATGACACACTGAAAACAGTAACACAAGCGGGTTGCATGGCACATGTGAGACGTAAGTTCACCGATGCTCAAAAAGCCCAACCAACAAAGAAAGTGGGCCGTGTAGAGAAAGCGTTGAACTATATTGGAAAACTCTACGGCATTGAACGGGAAGTCAGAGAGCTAAGTCCAGAAATACGACAGCAGATTAGGCAACAAAAATCCAGCCCCGTTCTTGATGAGTTCCACAAATGGCTGGTCGGAATCAAAGAAACACAATTACCTAAGGGAAAGCTCGGGGTTGCTATCAACTATACGATAAACCAGTGGCCAAAACTCCTTACCTATCTGGCAGACGGAAATATCAGCATCGATAATAACGTGACTGAAAGAGATGTGCGTCCGTTTACGACTGGGCGCAAAAATTGGATGTTCTCAACTTCAGTTGGCGGAGCAAAGGCCAGTGCAAACCTCTATAGCCTAGTCATGACTTGTCGCGCTAACGATATCAATCCGTACTTCTACTTCGTGCACCTGTTCAGGGAATTACCGAAGCGCTCTTCAAGTGATGATCTGACCGATCTTATGCCATGGAATGTAGAAATCCGTGAGGCTGAATAAGGCCTCACTGGTTAATTAAGCGTTTACGAAAATCCTCTCATGTAGTTGCCCCTTTTGATAAATTATTCTAACGCCCTGTTAAGGTGTGAGCAACGCAATACCGAAGCTGCCGCATACCACCTTAATCACTTAAACCAACGCATAGCGAAAATGCCACGCGTTGCGAATCACTCTTAAACAGTTTGTTATGTGGCTGTTAACCAAATCAATATTTCACTCTTAAATACAAAAGACACAATGGCACTAGCGCTCAGAAAATAGGGAGCAAACAAATCTAAGCTTTCTCTGTACCTTAGTATTGATTCAGTTTGGTATTTGAGTTCGACCCAGATAAGATAAATGTAGTCTTTTGGTCGCCACCTATCAGTAAACTTATTTAACACAATATACTTGGTATAATAGTAGGGACCTCGATGCTCATCTTCTCCCTCACTTCTATAAGACAAAGAACGTTTGAAAAATCCTGTGTAACAGTATGATGGTTGACCTATCCCAGGCTCATCATAGCCCAATACATCGACTGCTTTACCCAATAATCCTGACACTTCCTCTTCTTCGTGATCATAATGAAAAACGTTATAGTCATCCAGCAACCGTTGAGTCCAAAATTTATACAATCTATTGTGATAACTCTGAGCATAAGAGTAATACCTGATTGTCATGAATAAAATTGAAGCCACGAAGAAATAGCTCAAACCAACATGATTAGTAAACGTTATTTTGAATAAAAATGTATTTGCTTCTTCCAAAGTAGCCCCGCTTAAATTCAAGGCTAAAAAGATTAGGCAAACCATTACAAGTATACGCCTCTTGGATTGAAGACCAGAATCTTCATCAAGTGATTTACGAAAATTTTCTAGTTCATTACTCATTATATTTATTTTCTCGAAACTCGATTAGCCACATAACGCCCAATTAAGTGGTGAACAACGCACTGACCAAGTCGCTGCATTGCACCGTAAAACACTTTACTCAACGCATAGTAAAACTGCCACGCGTTGAGAATCCACTTGAATTGCTTGTTATGTGAATTTTACCGTGAATTCAAAGTAAACCACCGTAGAAATGAAGAGATTTTAATAAGTTACGTGCAAAAACGATGCTTACCAAAACCTAAATTTCACAGCGTTCTTAGCCAAAGAGAGCCACTTGCAGAATCAACAACAAAGAAAGCGCCCTTTCAGCCACAACCAAACCTTTTGCTTCACCAGACTTTCAGAGCTGAACTTCAGCAAGAGAGTCAGTCAAAAAGACATTTCAATTGAAGCGATTTGAAACTGGCGAAACTCAACACAAGCCAGATCCAAAACTTAATTGAGGCAATCCAAGAACCTTGAAAACGATCAATCTCAAGTTGTTCAAGAATCCATTTCGACTAAGCCAACTTGCCGAAAACACGGAACAATTCTCAATGAAATCGTAGCTTTGACCTTAAAAACCCATCCAACACATAACGCCCAATTAAGGGGTGAGCAACGCTACCACCCAACCTAACGCATTGTACCGTAAACACTAAATTTGAAGTAGAAGCAAAAATGCCAAGCGTTGGGAATCCCTCTTAAATTGCTTGTTATGTGAACTTTACCGTGAATTCAAAGTAAACCACCGTAGGAATGAAGAGATTTGAATAAGTTACGTACAAAAACGATGCTGACCAAAACCTAAATTTCACAGCGATCTTAGCCAAAGAGAGCCACTTGCAGAATCAACAACAAAGAAAGCTCCCTTTCAGCAACCGCTAAATTTTTTGCGTCACCAAATTTTCAGAGCTGAATGTCAGCAAGCAAATCAGTCAAAAATGCATTTCAATTAAAGCGATTTGAAACCGATGAAACTCAACACAAACCTGATCAAAAAACCAATTGAGGCAACCCAAGAACCTTGAAAACGATCAATCTCAGGTTGTTCAAGAATCCATTTTGAGCAAGCCAACTTGCCGAAAACACAGAACGAATTCTCAATGAAATCGTAGCTTTGACCTAAAAACCAACCAAACACATAACGCCGCATTAAGGTGCGAACAACGCTAAACACCTAGCTTAAACCATTGCACCTTAAACACTAAAGCCAAGTTTAAACTGAAATCGCCAAGCGTTGTGAGTCACTCTTAAATGCTTTGTTATGTATATTCCCTCTCGAACATACTAGGCTACTCCCGGAACTGATTCGGTTCTCATATATCGACGCCCTTTGCTTTCTTCCGTAATAAATACATCGATCAAGCTCATCTTATTGTTTTTTCTTATTTTTTCATACAAAGATTGCAGTTCTTCATCATTGCTGTATAAGTAAACCCATATGCTTGGCTGACGTTGACTGTTCAATTTTGAAACTAATGCAAAGTACTCATACCCTTTCTTTGAAGCTAATTCTGACGCTCGATTTACATAGTTTGACAGACTATGCGCCTCTATCTCTTGGCTTTTAGGAGCTAATAGTTGTTTCATAATAGGAGCTAATGTCCTTTGCGTACTAGCTGTACTTTGACAACCTAACAACGCCATCAGAAACACAATTACAACTGTTACTCTCATTAATTTTATCTCCTTTATCAAATTAGAATCTAATTTATATTCATATGAAACACTCAGCATTTTGCATCACATCAATAATAATTAATATCTGAAAACGCAGGACTTTTGAGGTTAGTAGTTGAATATACATAACGCTGCGTTAAGTGGTGAGCAACGCGACCACAATCCTAAACCATTGTGCCTTAAACACAAAACTCAACCTAGAGCCGAAACTCCCAAGCGTTGGGAATCCGTCTTAAACGCCTAGTTAGCTGCTGCACTTTCGCTAGCAAATTACGCCAAAATGCCTAATTTGAAACACATTATTGCTTTCAAACGGCAAAGTAAAACAGACAGCTGTGAAATTAAAACCCAATCCACGAAATGCGCTTGGCAAAGAAGAAATGGCCGAATAAATCACCATTCCTGAGCTCGGTAATTTGCAAAGAATTCTATCGAAAAAGCCAACGACAAAGCACACGAAACAAATTTAAGAATGCATAAATTTCAACACCAAAGAAGCCGCACCAACGAACTTAACAAACACAACATTTCCCGTAAGCAGACTTCGTTAAGTTCAAACACTTCCCGAGAAGTGCCACTGGCGAGATAGTTGAGAAGCTGAGATTTGTCCGGTGTGTAGCTAGAAAACCGAAAGCCTTTCCACCCTAAATTCACCGTTTTTCTTAACCCCAGCTAACGCCGCATTAAGTGGTGAGCAACGCAGACCACCACACTTAACGCATTGTGCCGTAAACACTAAATTCAAAGCAAACCTAAAATGCCGAGCGTTGGGAATCCGTCTTAAATGCCTTGTTAGTTGCTCATTTTTAGTGGTAGTGCTAACATTTGTGTGCACACCACTTTTTAAGGACTAGCACATGGACACTAGAATCCAGTTTCGTGTTGATGACGAAACAAAACGCCTAGCTCAACAAATGGCAGAAAGCCAAGGTCGTACTCTTAGCGATGCGTGCCGTGAACTCACTGAGCAAATGGCTGAACAACAAAGAAAGACATTATCCCACGATACTTGGCTTACTGAACAAGTAAACCTTGCTTTTGAGAAGTATGACTCTGGTAAAGCTGTGTTTATTGACAATGAATCAGCTAAGTCACGAATGGAAGCACGCAAAGCTAGGATTCGTAGTCGAGGCCAACAATGATTTTATGGGAAGAAGAATCACTAAATGATCGAGAAAAGATCTTTGAGTTTCTCTACGATTTTAACCCAGACGTTGCAGAAAAAACTGACAATATCATTGAAGCCAAAGTAGAAAGCCTACTTGAGCAACCTTTGATGGGTGTACAACGAGATGGCATTCGTGGAAGACTATTAATAATTCCCGAAGTTTCAATGATTGTATCTTATTGGGTTGAGGGCTCGATAATTCGCATTATGCGAGTGCTGCACCAAAAACAAAAATTCCCTGCGGACTGATGCGGCGTATGGCAACTAACGCCGCGTTAAGTGGTGAACAACGCGACCACCTAACCTAAATCATTGTGCCGTAAACACTAAAGCTGATTCAAACCAAAACTGCTAAGCGTTGTGAATCCGTCTTGAACGCTTTGTTAGTTGTTTATTAGCACCTTTTGATAAAAAATTTTGTCTACGTCTTTTACCAAATAGTCCTTATAACGACCAATTTCCTTGAAACCATGAGACTCATAAAATTTGGGAGCTTGAAACGTATACGTATCAACTGCAATATTACTTATTTCTCGCTCTTTACAGATTAGTTCTATTTTCTGCATTAGCGCACTTCCAACCCCTTGATTTCTTAGTTTTTCTGATAGCCACAAAAATCTAATTTGAACTGAAGTTATATAGATAAAACCAGTCAAACCACCGAGAATTTCTCCTGATTTATCCCGAACAAAAATAGCAAAAGACTCATCTGTGATTTCTGGTACAAATCTTTGATTAAAATCGCCTAATCCTTGATAGATGCAATCGATGTCCTCAGAGTTTGGCGAATAAGTAAAAATGATATCCAATGAATTCTCCGTAATCTGATTAAACAACTAACGCCCAATTAAGGTGTGAAGCACGCAGCCACTACACTTAATTTGACCACCGTAAACACTGAACTAAACCCAAACCAAAAATGCCGAGCGTGCTGAATCACCCTTAAATTGTTTGTTATAAGACATTTTCGCTTGGGACATTATCGATTAAGAATTCTAAATAACACTCCAAATTGCCTTTTATCTTTTCAAATATTTGAGGAAAGTAGTTCGAGAACTCTTGGAACGTTGGGTTGTCCGTACTAGGTCCACCATGGTAATGACGCATATGCTCAAGAATGTCCTTTTTTTCTTCAGCGGACAAAATTTCCAGAGGATTTGAAACGTTATAGCCATGGAAATTAGAAAGATGAATGAAAGCACAACCAAACTTATAGACGGAGCGAGACCAGCCTTGAAATTTTTCCGATACTTCTACCATCATTGCATCTGTTACGACTGCATGCTTACCTTTATCAGTTTTTATTCTCCATCGTTCGCCATCAATAGTACATTTCATCAGCCGATCTCTTTCACTAAAATCAGCTAAAGATAAAAGGAATAAAACTCTGATCAAAGAGTCTAGCTCTTGCCTCAAAATGGGCATCATAGCTCCAGGAAGATCATGTAAACGAGAGAACGCCTGTTCATTTTCATCGGATCTTGATTGAATTAATTTTATGAACTTTTCCACGAAACTTCCTTTGTCTTATAACGCTGCGTTAAGTGGTGAGCAACGCGACCACAATCCTAAACCATTGCGCCTTAAACACAAAACTCAACCTAGAGCCGAAACTCCCAAGCGTTGGGAATCCGTCTTAAACGCCTAGTTAGCTGCTGCACTTTCGCTAGCGAATTACGCCAAAATGCCAAATTTGAAACACATTATTGCTTTCAAATGACAAAGTAAAACGGACAGCTGTGAAATTAAAGCCTAATCCACGAAATGCGCTTGGCAAAGAAGAAATGACCGAGGAAATCCCCATTCCTGAGCATAGTAATTTGCAAAGAATTCTATCGAAAAAGCCAACGACAGAGCACACGAAATGAATTTAAGCATTCATGAATTTCAACAACAAAGAAGCCGCGCCAATGAACTTAGCAAACACAACATTTCCCGTAAGCAGACTTCGTTAAGTTCAAACACTTCCTGAAAAGTGCCACTGGCGAGATAGTTGAGAAACTGAGATTTGTCCGGTGTGTAGCTAGAAAACCGAAAGCCTTTCCACCCTAAATTCACAGCCTTTCTTAACCCCAGCTAACGCCCAATTAAGGGGTGAACAACGCCTCCACCCACACCTAAAGTATTGTGCCATAAACACTAAATTTGAAGTAGAAGCAAAAATGCCAAGCGTTGAGAATCCCTCTTAAATTGCTTGTTAGGGCTCTTAGCCGGCTGCAACCGAAATTCCCGTAACAAGAACAGATACAATAACAGCACCAAAAGCTAGCCACACTGCATACATAGAAAATTCAGTTTGTATAGCAGACAACAAATCCCGAATTTCAGTTAAGATCGTCTGCAACTCAGACTCTAACAAACCAACTTTGTGTAACACATTATCGATTGTAGCTGTATACAATGGAGGCATAGAAATATCTTTTAAGTCCGTAATTTTCCCCTTTACCAACTTTGCCTCAAAGAAGTTTTGACACCAATACGAGTTTTGCCACTCCTCATCAAACTCCCCTTCAAAAAATAATTGTCGAGGTGAGTTCCTAGAAGCCCAACGTTCCTTTGATATCTGCTGAAGTGACTCAGACATGAGCTCATACTTTTTGATTGACTGTTTAATACTGTACATCTCTTGAATACTTGCCTTCGAGGCATTCCAAGAAGTGTACTTATCCACAAACATTGGCAGCGATTTTGTTATGTCAGTCATAGCCTTAGAGATCGTATCAGAAGCTATGTTGATACGATTTCGAACGCTATCAATATTATCAGCAAAATTAGAGTACTCTAAAATGTAAAACATGTGGTGTGAGTTCATTTCTAGAATGGTACTCCTCTCCCCAATGTATACTTCGTACTCTTTGCCAATTTTAGAGTGAATCAATCCAGTTACAGTAACAAAGTTACTGTCGTTAAGCCGTAGGCTTAACTGGGCTTCACCTTCTCTTTTCAACCCAAATAGATTCCAATCAGGAGCCTCAGCAGAATAGAATGAATACATTGAGTACTGCATTTCCGGCAGCTCAGGAATTATCTGGCGTAAAACATCGCCAAAGTCTCTGATAATGTTATCTTTACGATACGGATAACCCGTAAAATCTTGTAGTTGCTCCAATGAACAGTCGCCACTGTGCACTGTCTCAGATACACAGTAAACTAAACCATCATACATAATTTCATGTCCACTATTGTGCTTAGCAACCAATTGATACGGTAAACCCAAATGTGATGATTTATGAAAAATTTCCGCTTTTTCAAACTTGTCACTACTTTCAATTTTTTCTAGCAACGGTTGCAAAGTTTCATGACTGGTTCGGTATAGGTGGCTCGTGCGATCGAAATAATTAAGGTTTGAATCATACACATCATCTATTTTTAATAGCGAAATTGTCTCTTTAATCGTTTCTTTTCTTGAAATGAGAGTTTTTGGAAAGCACCCTAGATGATGTAAATAAACTTCTTTTATAGCTTTGTTTTCTTGCATAATATTCTCGTATAGCTCGGAGCCCTAACGCTGCGTTAAGTGGTGAGCAACGCGGCCACAATCCTAAACCATTGTGCCTTAAACACAAAACTCAACCTAGAATCGAAACTCCCAAGCGTTGGGAATCCGTCTTAAACGCCTAGTTAGCTGCTGCACTTTCGCTAGCAAATTACGCCAAAATGCCTAATTTGAAACACATTATTGCTTTCAAACGGCAAAGTAAAACGGACAGCTGTGAAATTAAAACCTAATCCACGAAATGCGCTTGGCAAAGAAGAAATGGCCGAATAAATCACCATTCCTGAGCTCGGTAATTTGCAAAGAATTCTATCGAAAAAGCCAACGACAAAGCACACGAAACGAATTTAGGCATTCATGAATTTCAACACCAAAGAAACCGCGTCACCGAACTTAACAAACACAACATTTCCCGTAAGTAGACTTCGTTAAGTTCAAACACTTCCCGAAAAGTGCCACTGGCGAGATAGTTGAGAAGCTGAGATTTGTCAGGTGTGTAGCTAGAAAACCGAAAGCCTTTCCACCCTAAATTCACAGCTTTTCTTAACCCCAGCTAACGCTGCGTTAAGTGGTGAGCAACGCGACCACAATCCTAAACCATTGCGCCTTAAACACAAAACTCAACCTAGAATCGAAACTCCCAAGCGTTGGGAATCCGTCTTAAACGCCTAGTTAGCTGCTGCACTTTAGCTAGCAAATTACGCCAAAATGCCTAATTTGGAACACATTATTGCTTTCAAACGACAAAGTAAAACGGACAGCTGTGAAATTAAAACCCAATCCACGAAATGCGCTTGGCAAAGAAGAAATGACCGAGAAAATCCCCATTCCTAAGCATGGTAATTTGCAAAGAATTCTATCGAAAAAGCCAACGACAAAGCACACGAAATGAATTTAAGCATTCATGAATTTCAACAACAAAGAAGCCGCGCCAATGAACTTAACAAACACAACATTTCCCGTAAGCAGACTTTGTTAAGTTCAACCACTTCCCGAAAAGTGCCACTGGCGAGATAGTTGAGAAGCTGAGATTTGTCCGGTGTGTAGCTAGAAAATCCAAAGCCTTTCCACCCTAAATTCACCGTTTTTCTTAACCCCAGCTAACGCCCAATTAAGGGGTGAGCAACGCTACCACTCAACTCAAAGCATTGTGCCATAAACACTAAATTTGAAGTAGAAACAAAAATGCCAAGCGTTGGGAATCCCTCTTAAATTGTTTGTTATGAAACATTCTGTCAGCCTCCCAATAACTTCAGAAGGACTTGTATCAAAACATCCGCAAGCTCTGAAATAGAAGGAAAATCCACAAACATAGAAGTTAAGTAATCATGAGCTTTGACAGCTGCTTCTTGGTCATTAACGAATGATTCAAGCTCTCCACTAACTAAGTCTGCATTATCTGAAATGTAATCCAATACAGAACTACGCTCCTTTTCAGAAAGTTCTTCAGTTGCTTTAACTGTATCCGTAAATTTTTTGAGGGTTGTAACTTTAAGCTGTTCAAAGTCGATACCATTAGATGTAACCATAAAGGGTTCGGGATCTTTACCTTGTTCGGTAACAACTTCGAAGCCTTCAACCGACTTCTTATAGTATTCTTCTTCCACTGTAACCTCCTTGTTTCATAACGCCCTGTTAAGGTGTGAGCAACGCAATACTGAAGCTCCCGCATACCACCTTAAACACAAAACGCAACGCATAGCAAAAATGCCAAGCGTTGCGAATCACTCTTAAACAGTTTGTTATGTGCGTACTAAACGTTGCCACTGTTAGAAGAATTGAAAGAAAACATACGAACTTCGTCGCGAGGAAACCAACCTAATTTTTCGTAGAAAGACTGCGCATTAATGTTTTCATTTGCGACGAATAGATGCGTTTTGGCTATACCTACATTTGATAAGGCTTCCAGTGCTGACGATATGAGCTTTGCACCAACTCCTTTACCTCGAAAAGTTGAATCAACAGCCAGATGCTGCACATAACCTCGACGACCATCAGTCCCAACTAAAATAGCACCAATAATATCGTCACCATCCAATGCGACGAAACTAAGGTTTGGATTGCGTTTTAGGTACTTACCTATGTTTTCCTTTGAATCTGCATCTCGCAGCAACATCGCTTCTGTTGTTGACCACAAGCCGATTACTTGCGAGTAATCTGAGATATGCATTTCTCTTATCACTACCGATTTTCCTCTAAGCACATAACGCCCAATTAAGTGGTGAACAACGCACTGACAAAGCCGCTGCATTGCACCGTAAAACACTTTACCTAACGCATAGTAAAACTGCCACGCGTTGAGAATCCACTTGAATTGCTTGTTATGTGAATTTTACCGTGAATTCAAAGTAAACCACCGTAGAAATGAAGAGATTTGAATAAGTTACGTACAAAAACGATGCTTACCAAAACCTAAATTTCACAGCGATCTGAGCCAAAGAGAGCCACTTGCAGAATCAACAACAAAGAAAGCGCCCTTTCAGCAACCGCTAAATTTTTTGCTTCACCAGATTTTCAGTGCTGAATGTCAGCAAGCAAATCAGTCAAAAAGACATTTCAATTAAAGCAATTTGAAACTAACGAAACTCAACACAAACCAGATCCAAAACTTAATTGAGGCAACCCAAGAACCTTGAAAACGATCAATCTCAGATTGTTCAAGAATCCATTTCGACCAAGCCAACTTGCCGAAAACACGGAACGAATTCTCAATGAAATCGTAGAGTTGACCTCAAAAACTCATCAAACACATAACGCCCAATTAAGTGGTGAACAACGCACTGGCCAAGCCACTGCATTGCACCGTAAACACTTTACCTGACGCATAGTAAAACTGCCACGCGTTGAGAATCCACTTGAATTGTTTGTTATGCCTGTGATGCGATGTAAGATTTATAATTAACTTCTTCAAATACAAGAGAGAATTGATCGTTCGACCTTTGTCCTTGATAGAATTTAACATTCGGATTTTGCCCTTGGATTATAAGGCACAGGATTTCTAGAAAGTCGCGATCAATTTCCGAACCAAAATAAACAGCAGTTAGTGCATCAGAAGAATAATGATAGACCTTATTCATTTCATTGTGAAAAACACGCCATTCTTTTTCGTAAGCCCAGTGTAATGACTTTGTGCACAACAAGTTGTCTAAGAAATAATCTCCACCGCCTATCATCATGCTTACGTAATCTACCTGTTGTGGGTTTTCCACGTAGTTCACTTTACGTGCTTTTTCGAATGGTTCAATGTCTGTACGAAATTCAAGGCAAAACCCTTTTGCAGAAGATGCATAGTGCGACCACATAAGTAAGTTATCATTCGTTTCACTGAAACAACTAACGCCTTTATCTTTAAACAAGCTTTTAACACGTTTTTCGTATAGATCTAGTGCCATTTTTTCAAGACTGACTTTGAATTCATTCAAAGGTGTATTACGAAGATGGTCATATTCTTCAAACTTATTGCTATTCAGAAATTCAACTTCAAAGTCTTTCTTTATAAGACTTGCCTCAAGATCATATGGGCATCGAAGCTTCAAAGGAACTTCACAATCAAAAGGGTCATTAAAGTTACTCGGTGAGTTAAAGTACAAAGCCTGAGATTTCAGATTAATCAAAGACTGCACTGTCATCGGCTCATATTTATATATTTTATTAGGAAGTTTCATATTTTCTCACTAGAGGCATAACGCCGCATTAAGGTGTGAGCGACGCTTGGCTATACTTGAGCGAAGCGAAAGCGCCAAGCGTTGCGAATCACTCTTAAATGCTTTGTTATATTCGTTGTTTAACAATCCCTAGAATATCAAAAACTTCCGTCCCATTCAGGAACTTGTTATCAATTTCATATGCCATCAGTTCAAGAGGTGCATTGTTGTAGCCTAAGCTGCTAACCTCGCTAATATAACGCGTAATAAAGCCCTGAACACCCAGCATTGACCATTGAGCAACATGAACTAACTCGTGAACGTGAAGAGCTAGATTGCTCGCCATATGAGGTTTAACAAAATACAGATTCTTGTATGTTATACCGTCAACGTCCATCTCAATAAATGCATTCAAGAAAGGGTCAGACGAAGGAATCTGTGGCTTGGGAATATCATTAGTTACTACAAAGTAACTGTTTTCCAAAAACTCTTCTGGATAATACCCTTTTAAATGAGGAGCTAATTCTGAGCACTTACGAGCATGTGGCATATATTGAGCCACTGTGAATTCGATCCATTGTGATACTTCGTTTATCATTTTCCCACCGAGAATATAACGCCGCATTAAGTGGTGAGCAACGCTACCACCCTACCTAAACCATTGTGACATAAACACTTAAACCGAAGTACGCCGAAAACGCCAAGCGTTGGGAATCCGTCTTAAATGCTTTGTTATGTACGTGGCTCACTTTTACCGAGAAGGTAACCAGTCAGCAATGCATCAAGTTCGATTCGACTCATGTGCCCGAACGATTTAACCAAATACTTTGTCGCCTCAGACGAATGGGAAGCACCAGTGAT
This sequence comes from Vibrio aestuarianus, assembly GCF_028858425.1. Taxonomy (NCBI): domain Bacteria; kingdom Pseudomonadati; phylum Pseudomonadota; class Gammaproteobacteria; order Vibrionales; family Vibrionaceae; genus Vibrio; species Vibrio aestuarianus. The sequence continues at coordinate 714,516 of NZ_JAKNYQ010000002.1, forward strand.
ACCAAATTCCGACTTATAGTTACCCACTTTAGCTTTTACCGACTCAAACTTTAGTCCTGTCGATACAGCTAATACTTCACAAAGATCACTTTGTAGTCCTCTCGGGAAATCAAGCTCTTCAAGCGTTTTATAGACGATCAAACACCTTATCTCGGTTTCAATACTCCAACCTGAGTCAACTCTGAATGAGAACATATTTCCTCCTAGTACATAACGCTGCGTTAAGTGGTGAGCAACGCGACCACAATCCTAAACTATTGCGCCTTAAACACAAAACTCAACCTAGAACCGAAACTCCCAAGCGTTGGGAATCCGTCTTAAACGCATAGTTAGCTGCTGCACTTTAGCTATCGAATTACGCCAACATGCCTAATTTGAAACACATTATTGCTTTCAAACGGCAAAGTAAAACGAACAGCTGTGAAATTAAAAGCTAATCCACGAAATGCGCTTGGCAAAGAAGAAATGACCGAGAAAATCACCACTCCTGAGCTCGGTAATTTGCAAAGAATTCTATCGAAAAAGCCAACGACAGAGCACACGAAACGAATTTAGGCATTCATGAATTTCAACACCAAAGAAACCGCGCCAATGAACTTAACAAACACAACATTTCCCGTAAGCAGACTTCGTTAAGTTCAAACACTTCCCGAAAAGTGCCACTGGCGAGATAGTTGAGAAGCTGAGATTTGTCCGGTGTGTAGCTAGAAAACAGCAAGCCTTTCCACCCTAAATTCACCGTTTTTCTTAACCCCAGCTAACGCCCAATTAAGTGGTGAACAACGCACTGGCCAAGCCGCTGCACTGCACCGTAAAACACTTTACTCAACGCATAGTAAAACTGCCACGCGTTGAGAATCCACTTGAATTGCTTGTTATGTGAATTTTACCGTGAATTCAAAGTAAACCACCGTAGAAATGAAGAGATTTGAATAAGTTACGTACAAAATGATGCTGACCAAAACCTAAATTTCACAGCGATCTTAGCCGAAGAAAGCCACTTACAGAATCAACAACAAAGAAAGCGCACTTTCAGCAACCGCTAAACCTTTTGCGTCACCAGACTTTCAGAGCTGAATTTCAACAAGAGAATCAGTCAAAAAGACATTTCAATTAAGGCGATTTGAACTGGCGAAACTCAACACAAACCAGATCCAAAACTTAATTGAGGCAACCCAAGAACCTTGAAAACGATCAATCTCAGGTTGTTCAAGAATCCATTTCGACCAAGCCAACTTGCCGAAAACACGAAACGAATTCTCAATAAAATCGTAGAATTAACCTCAAAAACTCATCCAACACATAACGCCGCGTTAAGTGGTGAACAACGCAACCACCTAACCTAAACTATTGTGCCGTAAACACTAAAGCTGATTCAAACCAAAACTGCCAAGCGTTGTGAATCCGTCTTAAACGCTTTGTTAGCCGTCTTGGACACCGACCATAGAAAAGTGGTGACTAGCGATATTGAAGCCTTCACGTAAGTAGAACTTATGTGCCGGAAAACGCTGAACACCAGAATCCAGATGTATTTGTTCACAACCGCTTTCTAAGGCGTATGTTTTAAACCAATCGATAATAAATTTACCGACTCCACGCGAACGAAATTGAGCATTAGTTACCAAGTCTTCAATGTAAATATGCTTACCCCAAGCCAGCTTTTCACCTACGCTAAAGCCAGCTACCACAAGTACACCTTCTGACGATTTAACATAGACGACCTGGTAACCATTTGATTGCTGTTTCTCGATCTGAGCAGACAAAGTATCTAAGTTGTAATTTGGGCGAAGTTGCAACAACACCTCTAGGACTGGCTCATAATCAGAGTTTTTCTCTAAAAATTGGACTTCCATGTTTTCTCCATTTTGACGTTGACGGCTAACGCCCAATTAAGTGGTGAACAACGCACTGACCAAGCCGCTGCATTGCACCGTAAAACACTTTACCTAACGCATAGTAAAACTGCCACGCGTTGAGAATCCACTTGAATTGCTTGTTATGTGAATGTAACCGTGAATTCAAAGTAAGCCACCGTAGAAACGAAGAAATTTGAATAAGTTACGTACAAAAACGATGCTGACCAAACCCTAAATTTCACAGCGTTCTGAGCCAAAGAGAGCCACTTGCAGAATCAACAACAAAGAAAGCACCCTTTCAGCAACCGCTTAATTTTTTGCGTCACCAGATTTTCAGAGCTGAATGTCAGCAAGAAAATCAGTCAAAAAAACATTTCAATTAAAGCGATTTGAAACCAACGAAACTCAACACAAGCCAGATCCAAAACTTAATTGAGGCAACCCAAGAACCTTGAAAACGATCAATCTCAGGATGTTCAAGAATCCATTTCGACCAAGCCAACTTGCCGAAAGCACGGAACGAATTCTCAATGAAATCGTAGAATTAACCTCAAAAACTCATCAAACACATAACGCCCAATTAAGTGGTGAACAACGCACTGACCAAGCCACTGCATTGCACCGTAAAACACTTTACCTGACGCATAGTAAAACTGCCACGCGTTGAGAATCCACTTGAATTGTTTGTTATGCAAATTCAATAAGATAAGCTGACTTTACTCGATCAAAAACCACAATTGCAATAGTCGAGTGATTCAAGAATCAACCCAAGCAAAAGCCGTGATAAATAAGCCGCAAAAATGAAGTCTGCCTTTCAGCGACAAACTAGGCTTTTGAGCCAAACAAACTCAACGAGCAAAGCCTTCAACAAATACAAAATGATCGATTAACTTGCTCTTTCCACACTTTGCGCCAACTAAATTGACAACACGCCAACGCTAAAACCGATTGAGGCAAACAAAGAAATTTGTCTGTTTTACGGTTTGAGTTAACCACGAATTTGAGGGTAAAAATGCTCATTTGCCGACAGCTCAAAACGAATGGTCGGAGAAATCCCAAAAGATTGAACCCCTAAATTTACCTGAGTTGCATAACGCCCAATTAAGGTGTGAAGCACGCTGCCACGATACTCAAACTGGATGCCTTAATCACTAAACCCAACTCAAACCAAAAATGCCAAGCGTGCTGAATCACTCTTAAATTGTTTGTTATATGCCTGACCACTCTGTAGACAGAACTGACATTAGTACTTTATCGACAAATTCACCATTGCGAAAACCTGATTGTCGCATCACGCCCTCATGTTGATAACCTGCATTTTCATAAGCCTTAATTGCACCGTAATTAAGAGAGCTTGCTGTAAGCTGAACTCTGTGCAAACCAAGAGTTCGTATAGCGTAATCTGTTACGATTTTTGTTACTGATGTACCAACACCCTTACCCCAGTAACTTTTTTCTCCAATAAGAATGAAGTATTCACCGCTACGATTTAGAGTACTGATCCCAGATATACCAGCATATCCAAGTAGCTGATCATTCTCGTTACTACATATGCCAAAAGAGACATTTTTAGGGTTTGAATTTATGGATAAAAGCCATTTTTCGATATCTGATTTTGATTGAGGGTACGCATATGAAGAAAGACTATAAAGTGTAACTTCACGGTCACGAGACCACTTGTAAAATGCTTCCTTATCTTCCACATCCAGTGAACGAAGATAGTAACCATCTAGTTCCAATTGCATGATTTTCCTTATAATCTCCGATTGGCATATAACGCCCTGTTAAGGGGTGAGCAACGCAATACTGAGGCCGCCGCATACCACCTTAAACACTAAACGCAACGCATAGTGAAAATGCCACGCGTTGCGAATCACTCTTAAACAGTTTGTTATGCGACTTAATGTGCTGAAATCACCATATTAATGTGGTAATTTTTAGATATTAAATTAGATTTATTAATTATAGCTTCTTTCATAGAGTCTATATTTTCTAAATCTTCAAATTTAAGGCAATACATATCAACACCGTCAATACGACTTCGATTAATTATTGAAATTATCCTACTCACTATATCTCGAACCTCTCTCAAAAAGCACACAATATCCTCATCATAAAAGTCATCTATAGATTTGCACTTATTTTGCTTTCCTAGCTTACCTTTGCTAATAATTTCAGTGATCTCTTTGAGGCCTTTAACCATATCATCATAGCTACCTTCACAATGCATTCTGTGCTTGATTGCTGAACGATCGATTAATCGAAGTATTATTTTTAAACAATTAAGATCATCATAAGGATGAACTCTCGAAAAATCAGTATGTTGCTTAACTGCATCTATCACACTTTGAACTGCATCCTCATCATTTTTATCCATTAGTTCAGAGACTAATTTTGATGAATTGACAAGAACACAATAATCGGGAACGTCTTTTAAATTTGAATGCTTTAAGAATCCATATATATATAATTTTTTGTATTTCTTGTTTAGATTATTTTTCTCATAAACCTTTATTGTATGCCTAATTTTAGTTGAATCAGCATTCGTGGTTACTTGTACAGCGACATTTTTTTCGTCGTCTGCCAAATCTATAGCAGGAAAGTTGCATTTAATTTGATTTTTGTTTTTTAAATTATAACCATAAGTTTCATTAAAAAGTGAAATAGATAAACTTTCTAGTAATCTAGCCATATCACTAAATCCAGACTCCTGACTATTCTTTACATATAATTCTAATAATGAAATATCATGATTTAAGTTATTCACTGCTTCTTTTAACATACACTCCGTTCCTTTTTATAAAATTACGTTATCTATCACATTAAAATATCCTTGGGTGTTAACTGCGCTTGAACAGTTAAATCGCATAACGCCAAATTAAGGTGTGAACAACGCCACCACCTTACCTAACGCATTGTGCCATAAACACTAAACTGGCTTGAAGTGAAGGCGCCAAGCGTTGTGAATCACTCTTAAATTTATTGTTAGGCAAATTTTCCTGCACACTCAATAACTTGGTTAAAAGACAGAATACCTTAAATACGATAAGCAACCAATCACCCACTGACTTTTTGTGGCTCAAGAACTACTGAAGTCGCTATGTTACAACCGAGGTTTCAATAACCACGAAATTCGACCTTTCAGCGACGAAGTAGCTTTTGAACCTGAGAAACTAAAAGCTGTGAACTGGCAGCACATGCGAAAGCTTCAATGAACTAGCTCTTTCCACACTTTAAGCCAGTTAAGCTCACCACCAACCGACACTGAAAACCAATGAGGCAACCCATGAACTTTGGCATGTTTTACGGTCAGAGAGATTCAAGAATTTGAACCGACAATGCTGAATTGCCGACTACGATAAACGGATTGCCGAAGGGAACAAGAAGATTAGAACTAAGAGCTTTTTTGCCCTTTGCCTAACGCCCAATTAAGTAGTGAGCAACGCCACCACTGGCCCTAAAGCATTGTGCCGTAAACACTTAAACCAATTCAAACCAAAAATGCCACGCGTTGCGAATCTGCTTAAATTGTTTGTTATGCGATTTCTCCTACCAAGCCAAGTCGGGCAGATGAAGATTACCTTAGACACGAAAAACCACAAATAAACCAAGCACTTTTTGTGATTCACTAAACAGACGAAGTCACTATGTTACAGACCAACTTCCTACAAGTGACTAATGGTGAATTTCAGCTAGTGACTAAGCTTTTGCTTCGAGAAACTCAACGCGGCGGCAGACCAGTGAATGAAGCACTACCGATAAACTTGCCGTTGCCACACTTTGCGCCAGTCAAACTCGCCACGAACCAATACTGAAAACCAATGAGGCAACCCACGAACTTTGGCATGTTTTACGGCCTGAGTGATTCTAGAACTTGGGCCGACAATGCTAAATTGCCGAAACCGAGAACCGACTGCCAAAGAGAGCGAAAAAGAGAGATATAGAAGATTTTTTGCTTAGTCGCATAACGCTGCGTTAAGTGGTGAGCAACGCGACCACAATCCTAAACTATTGCGCCTTAAACACAAAACTCAACCTAGAACCGAAACTCCCAAGCGTTGGGAATCCGTCTTAAACGCATAGTTAGCTGCTGCACTTTAGCTATCGAATTACGCCAACATGCCTAATTTGAAACACATTATTGCTTTCAAACGGCAAAGTAAAACGAACAGCTGTGAAATTAAAAGCTAATCCACGAAATGCGCTTGGCAAAGAAGAAATGACCGAGAAAATCACCACTCCTGAGCTCGGTAATTTGCAAAGAATTCTATCGAAAAAGCCAACGACAGAGCACACGAAACGAATTTAGGCATTCATGAATTTCAACACCAAAGAAACCGCGCCAATGAACTTAACAAACACAACATTTCCCGTAAGCAGACTTCGTTAAGTTCAAACACTTCCCGAAAAGTGCCACTGGCGAGATAGTTGAGAAGCTGAGATTTGTCCGGTGTGTAGCTAGAAAACAGCAAGCCTTTCCACCCTAAATTCACCGTTTTTCTTAACCCCAGCTAACGCCCAATTAAGGTGTGAAGCACGCTACCACGACACTTAATTTGAACACTGTAAACACTGAACTTAACCCAAACCAAAAATGCCAAGCGTGCTGAATCACTCTTAAATTGTTTGTTATATGCGATCACAGAAAACTATCTTGCGAGTAGTATCCGGCTTATTTTAGCCAAATTGAGTAATCCAACTTTCCAAGTGTTGTCGTCAAATTGGCTATTGCGATAGCCTGTCCAACACTGGTTAAAGTTACTTGCCCATCCTTACTGCCATTATCGAAAGTATCGAGCAGCAATTTAGTTGTTGGCGAAAACTTGGCTATATCGCTTTTAAATACATTAATATCTGTATAACCCATATATTTGTATAATTGATTCATCCAACCATCATAAATATCAATGCTCATCATAGTCGCAATAGAGCATGAACCTGCATATTCTAGATGACGCTTCTGGGGTTCTGAAAGTTCAAAACCAGCAGAAACTGCAGCCAATACTCGCCTAGAAAACGGTTCCATTTGGGTCACATGTGACAAGCCTTGCACGCCTACATGCGTCATATAATGAACAAAAGACAAGTATGCTATTTGAGATTGAGTTATTTTGGGTACAACAGTAACAGCTTCGGAGATTACAATATCTTTGAAATCATTAGATACTCCCGATACCCTCTCTGCGATTAAATCAACAAGTACCGATGGGTTTGCTTTTTGTCCCTTTCGGGCACTAGCCTGAACAGCATCATTTATTGCAGCTTGTACGTCAGGATCACTGAACTTTTCAAGTACAATATCGCCTGATTTATCGACTATTTTCCGCTCAAGTTCTGCTGCAAATATTTGTACATTTTCTTCTGCCAATTTTATAGCTTCATCTCGAAGAGCAGGAAAGTTATCACGCAAAAATAGCAAACAAAGCTCTCTAACCTCTGAGACTGACATCCCATAGTTTTGTGTAACTGAAACATTACCGCCAGCTTGTATCGCTGTACTGTTCGAGTCAACTTCTTGCTGCTGTTTATCTCCGAGCATTACTTCTTATCCCCTTTCGTTATATTAATTGTTACGTTTCCGTTAGCTTGAATTCCTTTACCATTCTTAACCTTTTGAACTTGTTTCGAACGATTTACTATCGTTTTAGCCCCGATGATCAAGCCAACTACAGCCAAAAACGTCCCAATATAGGTCGCAGCATCTGCACCTATAGTTTCATTCAAAAAATCTAACATTTCATCTACCTAAATTTTCCGACTTCGAGCATATAACGCCCAATTAAGGGGTGAACAACGCCTCCACCCAAACCTAAAGCATTGCGCCATAAACACTAAATTTGAAGTAGAAGCAAAAATGCCAAGCGTTGAGAATCCCTCTTAAATTGCTTGTTAAATTCGTTCTGATGGAGTCCCACAGACTTCAACATGCTTTGGTACCCACCATTCTTTACAAAGACGTGGTTTCAATGAAAAAAAGTAGTCACCATCGACTGGCATTACTTGTTTTTCGCAGTATGTTTTATTTTTCAGAGTTTTATGAAGTGCTTTCCAACACTTTGAGCCTTTCATATTGGTCTGCATCCATTTATCCGAACGAGGCGATATAACCGGAACTTGTATATCTAATGCGCATAGAGAGTATAAAAACTGATCATTTGGTAACTTTATAATTTCTTGCGAATTACTTCTAGGGTTAACAAAATTCCACCCTAGCAGCCAATAAGGAAACGGTTTATCTTTTTTCGACCAAACTTCAGATAAGAAACTAGCCGTCACTTCAATGATCTTTGAGCCAGTTAATGCTTCAAGTGTTTCATATTCATCTGTTTGAGTTAACTTAGGATGTATTAAGCCACAGCGAACATCATAAAAGAGGTTGATGTGCTTCATTACTCCCGGCGAATACTTCAAACTACTGTCGCTTCCTAAAGCATCTTTAGGCCAATTTTGTAGTTTTTGACTGAATTTCGTACTCTTTATCAAGCGTAATATTTCGCTATCCTCAGTATGTGACTCACGCAACTCTTCTGTTTTCAAGTGATTGAGGAAAGCTTCAATACACGCAATTGAAAAATACACAGCTGATGTCACATGGTGAAGTATACTTTCTTCATGAGGAGCCCTGTCACTCTCAGTAGCCTCTCTATACATCGAACAATAATTTTTAAATACAGGATCAAGATTCCAAGGATTCATTTAACTCTCCCCGTTCGTAAAAGAATTTAACGCCGCATTAAGGTGTGAGCAACGCTACCACTAAACCCAACCATACCACCGTAAACACAAAACCCAACGATGACACCAAAAATGCCAAGCGTTGGGAATCACTCTTAAATGCTTTGTTATGTTTATGCTACGTTAGCCCAAGAACATATTTCGTCCGCCAAACCACTTACAGAGGTATGCCCACCTACAGAAATACCTTGCTTATTCATATGCCAGTCAAATTTATCAAGCGTATTCTCAATTGAAATTACTTGTTCTTTATTTAACTTTTCTACTTCATCTCCAGGCATTAGTATAAATACTGACGCTTTGTTTCCTTTACCTAACTTAACCGCCGACTCAACATCTCTGGCCGCTTTTAATAAGTTAAGCTCTATTCTTTGAACGTTTGAGTAAACAGTTGAAGCAAGTCCTCCAACAAGGTTTTTGTTATCTCGAAACGGTACAAAGAGTTCATGTGAACCCAAATCATCCTCAATAAAAATTGAACTATCAGCGGGTACAAACTCTTCAAATTGTAATGCTGCTTTTATTTTTAATTCATCAACTAAACAAGTATAAAGTTTATCTGTATTGATGGAATTAAAGCGCTTCGCATTACTGGATACACGGATTTTTTTCTGCAAAGGAACTGTCTGTTCAAAGAGGCTACTTAAAACTTCATCAACAGAGAAACCTTGAGCATAACCAGAGTTATCGTATGTAATTTGTGGGATCGGTGATGACTTTTTATTTTGACGTAAGCTTTCACCGACGATGGAAGTAACGAGCTCAGCGTGATAAATACCTCGTTCACCATACAGGCATTTTACGCGTTCGAAATAGCTCAACAACCTGCTATGAACTCGACCATTTTCTACAAACCCAACCCCAATATTAAGTTTTTCGCCAGTAGCTATGTCAGGCGTCCACCTGATATTAAACCACTCACCTTTTACTAAGCTTTTCTCAGTATTTTGTCCTAATAGCTTTTCAAGATTATTCATTTAAGCCACCAATAACCCTGTTTTGTCCTTAATTCTCGATACGCTAAGATGCGCACGAGCTTCAAGGAAGTGCTGAAGGTGTGACGAGCAATCTTCATCAAGTAATGCGTCACACCACTTAATTAATTCTTGATGAGCTTTTCTAAAAGCCTCTGGATGTTCTTTACTTGACTCGACTAAGGACGCTGATAAAGGTAATGGGTAGTTGTTATCTAGGTACAACCCATCAAGTAACTTGTTTTTATACACGCCTTCAACCACTAAATTATCTTTAGTCCACTTCTCTGAAACAGGCACATTACCATGGTCAATAACGTAAAAGTCATTGTATCCTTTGATTGTAATGTTACCTGTATTCCTATCTTGGTTTGCAACCCAGTCATCGAACGCCAGCATATTGGGGAATGATTTCCACTTTTTTAACAGTTCTATACATTGATTATATGCCACCATATCTTCCATTTTCAGGTATGTATTGGGAGTCGTCCCAGACTCTTCAGTAGCCCATCCCCAATAGTAGTCACCAGAACATTCAAAGTCACCTTTGAAATTATTTTCTATCACTTCTTTGGGGATTTGTATGACTGCGACTTTCTTAGGTTGCGGGATACCAGTGGCGTGAGCCACTAAGTAGCCAGTAATTTCATTGATTAAGCCACGCGGATGACATTTTGGATAAACTTTTACGTAGAAACGACCAGCTTTGTTATCTATCCACTTAACACTAGCCAAGTGTGTCGCTGCCATTCGACCATCAGACGTATGCTCCAGAGGAGCTATATATTTATCAAACGATAAAATCTGTACGATATCGCTCATTTATAATTTCCTTTTGCATAATTATATAGCTGCCTGAGCCATACAAACTAAGCTGATTCTAACACTAACCTATGTAGTTGCATATTGGTCTATGATGGATGGTTGAGGTAGATCTGACAATAAACATAACGCCGCATTAAGTGGTGAGCAACGCCAACCACCCGACCTAACCCATTGTGACATAAACACTTAAACTGAAGTATGCCGAAAGCGCCATGCGTTGGGAATCCGTCTTAAATGCTTTGTTATATTTAGGGCTTTGAACTTAGAAGGATCCCACTACCCATCCCTATAAATAAGCTACCTGATACTTTTGCTAGCCTACCCTCGAATTTTTTTGTACTCAGCTTTTTCCCTATGCGGCTAATGGCTAGTGCGTAGCTCAAATGGACGCTCGCTACAATAACGCAAATTGATAGATACATTATGACAAATTGCGCCATATGAGAATGAGTTGTATCTAAAAATTGAGGCAAGAATGCCGAAAGAAAAATCATAGTTTTAGGATTACTCACTGAAACAAAGAAAGCCTCTTGAAACAGGGATTTTGAGTTCCTTTTTGGTAGTTCAAAATCGAGATTTGATAGTTTAAGGCTATCTTTCCTTATTTGTTTGAAACTTTTAATTCCAAGGTAAATTAAATACAAACCACCCACACACTTCATGACAAAAAACCATGTTGGTAGACGAGTAAGAATTTCCCCAACACCTACAGCAACCAAACCAACAATGAGAAATTGACAAAATAGGTTACCTAGAATGGTAACAAAAGCAGACCCAATACCGTATTGAACACTATTTTTCACAACCAACAATACATTAGGGCCCGGCGATAATGTAACGACTAAATATGCAAGAAAAAACATCAACCAAGTATCTAAATTCATTGAACACTCCTTTGCTCAAAAAAATATAACGCCCAATTAAGTGGTGAACAACGCACTGACCAAGCAGCTGCATAACACCGTAAAACACTTTACCTGACGCATAGTAAAACTGCCACGCGTTGAGAATCCACTTGAATTGCTTGTTATGTGAATTTTACCGTGAATTCAAAGTAAACCACCGTAGAAATGAAGAAATTTGAATAAGTTACGTACAAAAACGATGCTGACCAAAACCTAAATTTCACAGCGATCTTAGCCAAAGAGAGCCACTTGCAGAATCAACAACAAAGAAAGCGCCCTTTCAGCTACAACAAAACCTTTTGCTTCACCAGATTTTCAGAGCTGAATATCAGCAAGCAAATCAGTCAAAAAGACATTTCAATTAAAGCGATTTGAAACCACCGAAACCCAACACAAACCAGATCCAAAACGCAATTGAGGCAACCCAAGAGACTTGGACGTGACCAATTGAAGTTCTTTCACGGATTCATTTCGACAAATCTAACTTGCCGAAAATACGGAACGAATTCTCAATGAAATCGTAGCATTAACCTTAAAAACTCATCCAACACATAACGCCGCATTAAGGTGTGAGCAGCGCTTGGCTATACTTGAGCGAAGCGAAACTGCCAAGCGTTGCGAATCACTCTTAAATGCTTTGTTATGTCTATAAGCCGAGGATATCGCTAACAAATTTTTGTTTCATTTCATATTCAATATGTTGAACCAAATCCCTAGAATTGTTCACTAGTTCTTTGACTGATTCAGGTGTTATTGCGACCTTATTTCCATTACTGTCCAAACCAGCTCGGTGAACGCAATCGTGGCGAACTTTAACCGCAGAAAACAGCCAAGATATATTGCCAAAATCGCAGTCTAATACGGACTTATACATCGGCTTGATTATGTCCAAACGATGAAATATTAGCTTTTTTAAATAGTCCGCTACTGTTAGCTTAAGACCTTCATGCTTCTTATAAATATCCTTCATTGTGAACTTCATGTCTGAAAATACCGGATCTGTTTCCACCAAACGACGAATCAGTTCATCTGAATTAGTTACTCTATGGATGAAAGTAGAAGCAAGATACGCCTCTAAAGAAGCAACTGTATGAGCATGCAGCATGACTAGCAACGAGAATTGAGTTTCATTATCGGTAGCCACATTCAAAAGGTTTAAAATACTTTTAATTTGGCTGTCAAAAACACCAACTTGAGATTGGTCTTTGACATACCACTCTAATTCTTCATGAAGATACCAATCTAGCTCTTGTTGGCGTAGCTCATGTTCAATATGGTCATCATATGCTTGTACTGCTTCTTCCCATTCATCTGAGCCTTCTTCACCAGCATCGTCACCATAATTATCCTCGATCCAGTCATACATTGGCTGCAACTCATCACGAAGTATCATTTCTTCTTTTGCTCGACCCATAATAAACACCTCAAATATGTGGATAGACATAACGCTGCGTTAAGTGGTGAGCAACGCGACCACAATCCTAAACCATTGCGCCTTAAACACAAAACTCAACCTAGAGCCGAAACTCCCAAGCGTTGGGAATCCGTCTTAAACGCCTAGTTAGCTGCTGTACTTTCGCTAGCAAATTACGCCAACATGCCTAATTTGAAACACATTATTGCTTTCAAACGGTAAAGTAAAACGGACAGCTGTGAAATTAAAACCCAATCCACGAAATGCGCTTGGCAAAGAAGAAATGGCCGAATAAATCACCATTCCTGAGCTCGGTAATTTGCAAAGAATTCTATCGAAAAAGCCAACGACAAAGCACACTAAACGAATTTAGGCATTCATGAATTTCAACAGTAAAGAAGCCACGCCAATGAACTTAACAAACACAACATTTCCCGTAAGCAGACTTCGTTAAGTTCAAACACTTCCCGAAAAGTGCCACTGGCGAGATAGTTGAGAAGCTGAGATTTGTCCGGTGTGTAGCTAGAAAACCGAAAGCCTTTCCACCCTAAATTCACCGTTTTTCTTAACCCAAGCTAACGCCCAATTAAGGGGTGAACAACGCCACCACCCAAACATAAAGCATTGTGCCATAAACACTAAATTTGAAGTAGAAGCAAAAGTGCCAAGCGTTGTGAATCCCTCTTAAATTGCTTGTTAGCCGCTCATTCCCAAAGGTTATTGCTTACTCAACAAGAACTTACGCAAATCTCTCTCTGCACGCATAACAAACAAAATAAACACTTTGTCACCGTCTTGTTTATAGAAAACACGACATGGATTAACGACAACTTCACGATAACTTAAATGTTCTAGCTCGGGTAGAATACGACCTGACTCTGGGAAAATTTGTAGGCGTTCGACTTTGGAGAAGATCGTTTGCACTAACTGCTTTGCAGCTACGATATTTTCAAGTGCTATGTATTCAGCGATATCGTTGAGGTCGGATAACGCTGGCTCAGTCCAGATTATTTCAGCCATTTTGACATTTTGTCCTTGGCTTCATCATGACTTACCACTTTACCGTCAGCTAGTGCACGCTCACCTCGTGCAATACCCTCAAGAATAGCTAAACGATTTTGCATAAACTCGTAGTCATCAACATCAACGAGATACGCGGATGGCTTACCATGCTCAGTAATTAGCACTGGTTCTTTGGTGTCGTGGAGATCGGCGAGGATCTTAGTTGCTTGACGTTTGAGTGATGTAACTAGTTCTACTTTCATGAGAGCTGCTCCAAAGGAATACTAAAGTGATACTATTATATCACTTTGAGTATAGCAAGCTCCATGACGGCTAACGCCCAATTAAGTGGTGAACAACGCACTGACCAAGCCGCTGCATTGCACCGTAAAACACTTTACCTGACGCATAGTAAAACTGCCACGCGTTGAGAATCCACTTGAATTGCTTGTTATGTGAATTTTACCGTGAATTCAAAGTAAACCACCGTAGAAATGAAGATATTTTAATAAGTTACGTGCAAAAACGATGCTTACCAAAACCTAAATTTCACAGCGATCTGAGCCAAAGAGAGCCACTTACAGAATCAACAACAAAGAAAGCGCCCTTTCAGCAACCGCTAAACTTTTTGCTTCACCAGACTTTCAGTGCTGAATGTCAGCAAGTAAATCAGTCAAAAATGCATTTCAATTGAAGCGATTTGAAACCGATAAAACTCAACACAAACCAGATCCAAAACTTAATTGAGGCAACCCAAGAACCTTGAAAACGATCAATCTCAGATTGTTCAAGAATCCATTTCGACCAAGCCAACTTGCCGAAAACACGGAGCGAATTCTCAATAAAATCGTAGAATTAACCTCAAAAACTCATCCACCACATAACGCCCAATTAAGTGGTGAACAACGCACTGGCCAAGCCGCTGCATAACACCGTAAAACACTTTACCTGACGCATAGTAAAACTGCCACGCGTTGAGAATCCACTTGAATTGCTTGTTATGTGAATTTTACCGTAAATTCAAAGTAAACCACCGTAGAAATGATGGAATTTTAATAAGTTACGTGCAAAACGATGCTTACTAAAACCTAAATTTCACAGCGATCTTAGCCAAAGAGAGCCACTTGCAGAACCAACAACAAAGAAAGCGCCCTTTCAGCTACAACAAAACCTTTTGCTTCACCAGATTTTCAGAGCTGAATATCAGCAAGCAAATCAGTCAAAAGACATTTCAATTAAAGCGATTTGAAACTGACGAAATTCAACACAAACCAGATCCAAAACTTAATTGAGGCAGCCCAAGAACCTTAAAAACGATAAATCATAGGTTGTTCAGAATCCATTTCGACCAAGCCAACTTGCCGAAAAAACGGAACGAATTCTCAATGAAATCGTAGAGTTAACCCTAAAAACTCATCAAACACATAACGCCCAATTAAGTGGTGAACAACGCACTGGCCAAGCCGCTGCATAACACCGTAAAACACTTTACCTGACGCATAGTAAAACTGCCACGCGTTGAGAATCCACTTGAATTGCTTGTTATGTGAATTTTACCGTGAATTCAAAGTAAACCACCGTAGAAATGATGGAATTTTAATAAGTTACGTGCAAAACGATGCTTACTAAAACCTAAATTTCACAGCGATCTTAGCCAAAGAGAGCCACTTGCAGAACCAACAACAAAGAAAGCGCCCTTTCAGCTACAACAAAACCTTTTGCTTCACCAGATTTTCAGAGCTGAATATCAGCAAGCAAATCAGTCAAAAAGACATTTCAATTAAAGCGATTTGAAACTGACGAAATTCAACACAAACCAGATCCAAAACTTAATTGAGGCAGCCCAAGAACCTTAAAAACGATAAATCATAGGTTGTTCAGAATCCATTTCGACCAAGCCAACTTGCCGAAAAAACGGAACGAATTCTCAATGAAATCGTAGAGTTAACCCTAAAAACTCATCAAACACATAACGCCGCATTAAGTGGTGAGCAACGCCAACCACCCGACCTAACCCATTGTGACATAAACACTTAAACTGAAGTATGCCGAAAGTGCCATGCGTTGGGAATCCGTCTTAAATGCTTTGTTATATTTAGGGCTTTGAACTTAGAAGGATCCCACTACCCATCCCTATAAATAAGCTACCTGATACTTTTGCTAGCCTACCCTCGAATTTTTTTGTACTCAGCTTTTTCCCTATGCGGCTAATGGCTAGTGCGTAGCTCAAATGGACACTCGCTACAATAACGCAAATTGATAGATACATTATGACAAATTGCGCCATATGAGAATGAGTTGTATCTAAAAATTGAGGCAAGAATGCCGAAAGAAAAATCATAGTTTTAGGATTACTCACTGAAACAAAGAAAGCCTCTCGAAACAGGGATTTTGAGTTCCTTTTTGGTAGTTCAAAATCGAGATTTGATAGTTTAAGGCTATCTTTCCTTATTTGTTTGAAACTTTTAATTCCAAGGTAAATTAAATACAAACCACCCACACACTTCATGACAAAAAACCATGTCGGTAGACGAGTAAGGATTTCCCCTACACCTACGGCAACCAAACCAACAATGAGAAATTGACAAAATAGGTTACCTAGAATGGTAACTAAAGCAGACCCAATACCGTATTGAACACTATTTTTCACAACCAACAGTACATTAGGGCCCGGCGATAATGTAACGACTAAATACGCAAGAAAAAACATCAACCAAGTATCTAAATTCATTGAACACTCCTTTGCTCAAAAAAAATATAATCGCAGCGTTAAGTGGTGAGCAACGCGACCACAATCCTAAACCATTGCGCCTTAAACACAAAACTCAACCTAGAGCCGAAACTCCCAAGCGTTGGGAATCCGTCTTAAACGCCTAGTTAGCTGCTGTACTTTCGCTAGCAAATTACGCCAACATGCCTAATTTGAAACACATTATTGCTTTCAAACGGCAAAGTAAAACGGACAGCTGTGAAATTAAAACTTAATCCACGAAATGCTCTTGGCAAAGAAGAAATGGCCGAATAAATCACCATTCCTGAGCTCGGTAATTTGCAAAGAATTCTATCGAAAAAGCCAACGACAAAGCACACGAAACGAATTTAGGCATTCATGAATTTCAACAGCAAAGAAGCCGCACTAATGAACTTAACAAACACAACACTTCCCGTAAGCAGACTTTGTTAAGTTCAAACGCTTCCCGAAAAGTGCCACTGGCGAGATAGTTGAGAAGCTGAGATTTGTCCGGTGTGTAGCTAGAAAACCGAAAACCTTTCCACCCTAAATTCACCGTTTTTCTTAACCCCAGCTAACGCCCAATTAAGTGGTGAACAACGCACTGACCAAGCCGCTGCATTGCACCGTAAAACACTTTACTCAATGCATAGTAAAACTGCCACGCGTTGAGAATCCACTTGAATTGTTTGTTATGCAAATTCAATAAGATAAGCTGACTTTACTCGATCAAAAACCACAATTGCAATGGTTGAGTGATTAAAGAATCAACCCAAGAAAAAGCCGTGATAAATAAGCCACAAAAATGAAGTCTGCCTTTCAGCGACAAACTAGGCTTTTGAGCCAAACAAACTCAACGAGCAAAGCCTTCAACAAATACAAAATGATCGATTAACTTGCTCTTTCCACACTTTGCGCCAACTAAATTGACAACACGCCAACGCTAAAACCGATTGAGGCAAACAAAGAAATTTGTCTGTTTTACGGTTTGAGTTAACCACGAATTTGAGGGTAAAAATGCTCATTTGCCGACAGCTCAAAACGAATGGCCGGAGAAATCCCAAAAGATTGAACCCCTAAATTTACCTGAGTTGCATAACGCTGCGTTAAGTGGTGAGCAACGCGACCACAATCCTAAACCATTGCGCCCTAAACACAAAACTCAACCTAGAATCGAAACTCCCAAGCGTTGGGAATCCGTCTTAAACGCCTAGTTAGCTGCTGCACTTTCGCTAGCAAATTACGCTAAAATGCCTAATTTGAAACACATTATTGCTTTCAAACGGCAAGGTAAAACGAACAGCTGTGAAATTAAAACCTAATCCACGAAATGCGCTTGGCAAAGAAGAAATGACCGAGAAAATCACCATTCTTAAGCATGGTAATTTGCAAAGAATTCTATCGAAAAAGCCAACGACAGAGCACACGAAATGAATTTAGGCATTCATGAATTTCAACAGCAAAGAAGCCGCACCAACGAACTTAACAAACACAACATTTCCCGTAAGCAGACTTCGTTAAGTTCAAACACTTCCCGAAAAGTGCCACTGGCGAGATAGTTGATAAGCTGGGATTTGTCTGGTGTGTAGCTAGAAAACCGAAAGCCTTTCCACCCTAAATTCACCGTTTTTCTTAACCCAAGCTAACGCCCAATTAAGTGGTGAACAACGCACTGGCCAAGCCGCTGCATTGCACCATAAAACACTTTACTCAACGCATAGTAAAACTGCCACGCGTTGAGAATCCACTTGAATTGCTTGTTATGTGAATTTTACCGTGAATTCAAAGTAAACCACCGTAGAAATGAAGATATTTTAATAAGTTACGTACAAAAACGATGCTTACCAAAACCTAAATTTCACAGCGATCTTAGCCAACGAGAGCCACTTGCAGAATCAACAACAAAGAAAGCGCCCTTTCAGCAACCGCTAAATTTTTTGCGTCACCAGATTTTCAGAGCTGAATGTCAGCAAGTGAATCAGTCAAAAAGACATTTCAATTAAAGCGATTTGAAACTGATGAAACTCAACACAAACCAGATCCAAAACGCAATTGAGGCAACCCAAGAACCTTAAAAACGATCAATCTCAGGTTGTTCAAAAATCCATTTCGACCAAGCCAACTTGCCGAAAATACAGAACGAATTCTCAATGAAATCGTAGAGTTAACCCCAAAAACTCATCAAACACATAACGCCCAATTAAGTGGTGAACAACGCACTGACCAAGTCGCTGCATTGCACCATAAAACACTTTACTCAACGCATAGTAAAACTGCCACGCGTTGAGAATCCACTTGAATTGCTTGTTATGTGAATTTTACCGTGAATTCAAAGTAAACCACCGTAGAAATGAAGATATTTGAATAAGTTACGTACAAAAACGATGTTTACTAAAACCTAAATTTCACAGCGTTCTTAGCCAAAGAGAGCCACTTACAGGATCAACAACAAAGAAAGCGCCCTTTCAGCAACCGCTAAACTTTTTGCTTCACCAGACTTTCAGAGCTGAACTTCAGCAAGAGAATCAGTCAAAAAGACATTTCAATTGAAGTGATTTGAAACTGACTAAACTCAACACAAACCAGATCCAAAACGCAATTGAGGCAACCCAAGAACCTTAAAAACGATCAATATCAGGTTGTTCAAGAATCCATTTCGACCAAGCCAACTTGCCGAAAACACAGAACGAATTCTCAATGAAATCGTAAAATTAACCTCAAAAACTCATCCAACACATAACGCCCGCTTAAGTGGTGAGCGACGCTACCACGATACTCAATTATTACACCGTAAACACAAAAGCCAAATCAAACCAAAACCGCCGAGCGTTGCGAATCCGTCTTAAAGCGTTTGTTATGTGCGTGCTAAACGGTAGCGCCTCACAGTACCCTCGCTTTCGTTTTTGTAGTTGCCAAGATACTCACCACCGCAGTTTTCGATAACTTTTTGGGACGCAGGGTTGTCAATTGAACAAGTAACAATAACTGGATCAGTTACAACATGCTCGCGAACCCAAGTGAGAAGAAATGAGGCAACACCTTTGCCACGAGCTGATGGTCTAGTCTCATAGCCAATATGGCCTATAACATTTTCAATGTAATCGTTTGTACCGTGACGAACTCTGATTGAACCAAGTATCACACCAGACTCAAAACAAAAATAAGTTGTTATTGGAGCCCAACCTGAAGGTAATTTTTGCCCTTTAGCATAGGCAATTCTCTTTTTTAGGTACGCACAGCTATCAATTTTTGCTTCATCATACAGCTCTAAGCCATCAGCGATACAGGACTGAGCGTAGTCTTTAAACTGATCTTGATGGCTCATTTTCGCTTTCGTAATTTCCATTTTACTCCTAAGCACATAACGCCCAATTAAGTGGTGAACAACGCACTGGCCAAGCCGCTGCATTGCACCGTAAAACACTTTACCTGACGCATAGTAAAACTGCCACGCGTTGAGAATCCACTTGAATTGCTTGTTATGTGAATTTTTACTCGTACTTTTTACCGTTGTGCTTTAACCAACCATGCGGATGTTTATTGTTAGGATCGTGGTGTGTCCAGTGCATTACACCACCCTTTTTAGTCCATTCATATTCACCGTAAAACTGAACTCGATCGCCTACTCTTAAGTTAGGAATCCTCGGCGCAAGATCGATATTGTGAGCAACAAGTAGGGTTTGTTTACTATTCAGTCTTATGATGAATTTTTGATGTCGACTTCCATCATTATCATCGGGTAACAAACGAATTACAGTACCTACCCCCTGAACTTGAAGGTCACTTTGATGGTTTTCATATGCCTGTTTCAATTTGTGATCATTGGCTTGCGCACCAACTGAAATCAGGCACAAAGCTGCCACAAATATTGCTAAAAACTTCTTCATATACTCAAATCCCTTGGATTCACATAACGCCGCATTAAGGCGTGAACAACGCAATACAACGGCTACCGCATTGCGCCTTAAACACAAAACTTACCGCAAACCAAAACTGCCACGCGTTGTGAATCGCTCTTAAATGCTTTGTTATACGCCCAGCACTGAAGTTACGATTTTAAGCCAAGCACCACTTTGTAAGCACGAAATTTTATGTGTATTGATGCATTTATGTGAGGCTAAGATTTTTAGCGACTGTGATTGAAGCGCACTTGGAACACCCCACATCAAAGAAAGCGGTATTTAAGCAAACACATAACCTTTTAAACCGACAATTTAGTAGAGCGGTGTTTCAACAAACGAAACTGTTTCTAATTTAGCCAATCGATTAAAACTAGGGAACACTTACCAGCTACGAACTTGGGATTATTAGTATGGATACATTGTCTAATGATTTAGCGTAAATACGAGAAAATAATACAAATTGGGCGAAGTAATAAGTCATGTGAAAAAGTGACTTTGAAGCTAGAGATTAGCTACAAAACTCACCCTGCGTATAACGCCCAATTAAGTGGTGAACAACGCACTGACCAAGCCGCCGCATTGCACCGTAAAACACTTTACCTAACGCATAGTAAAACTGCCACGCGTTGAGAATCCACTTGAATTGCTTGTTATGTGAATTTTACCGTGAATTCAAAGTAAACCACCGTAGAAATGAAGAGATTTGAATAAGTTACGTACAAAAATGATGCTTACCAATACCTAAATTTCACAGCGATCTTAGCCAAAGAAAACCACTTACAGAATCAACAACAAAGAAAGCGCCCTTTCAGCAACCGCTAAACTTTTTGCTTCACCAGACTTTCAGTGCTGAATGTCAGCAAGCAAATCAGTCAAAAATGCATTTCAATTGAAGCGATTTGAAACCGATAAAACTCAACACAAACCAGATCCAAAACTTAATTGAGGCAATCCAAGAACCTTAAAAACGATAAATCTCAGGTTGTTCAAGAATCCATTTCGACCAAGCCAACTTGCCGAAAACACGAAACGAATTCTCAATGAAATCGTAGCTTTGACCTTAAAAACTCATCAAACACATAACGCTGCGTTAAGTGGTGAGCAACGCGACCACAATCCTAAACCATTGCGCCTTAAACACAAAACTCAACCTAGACCCGAAACTCCCAAGCGTTGGGAATCCGTCTTAAACGCCTAGTTAGCTGCTGCACTTTCGTTAGCAAATTACGACAAAATGCCTAATTTGAAATACATTATTGCTTTCAAACGGCAAAGTAAAACGGACAGCTGTGAAATTAAAACCCAATCTACGAAATGCTCTTGGCAAAGAAGAAATGACCGAGAAAATCACCACACCTGGGCTCGGTAATTTGCAAAGAATTCTATCGAAAAAGCCAACGACAGAGCACACGAAATGAATTTAGGCATTCATGAATTTCAAAAACAAAGAAGCCGCGCCAACGAACTTAACAAACACAACTCTTCCCGTAAGCAGACTTCGTTAAGTTCAAACACTTCCCGAAAAGTGCCACTGGCGAGATAGTTGAGAAGCTGAGATTTGTCCGGTGTGTAGCTAGAAAACCGAAAGCCTTTCCACCCTAAATTCACAGCTTTTCTTAACCCCAGCTAACGCCCAATTAAGTGGTGAACAACGCACTGACCAAGCCACTGCATTGCACCGTAAAGCACTTTACCTGACGCATAGTAAAACTGCCACGCGTTGAGAATCCACTTGAATTGCTTGTTATGTGAATTTTACCGTGAATTCAAAGTAAACCACCGTAGAAATGAATAGATTTTAATTAGTTACGTACAAAAACGATGCTGACCAAAAACTAAATTTCACAGCGATCTGAGCCAAAGAGAGCCACTTACAGAATCAACAACAAAGAAAGCGCCCTTTCAGCAACCGCTAAATTTTTTGCTTCACCAGACTTTCAAAGCTGAATGTCAGCAAATGAATCAGTCAAAAAGACATTTCAATTGAAGCGATTTGAAACTGACGAAATTCAACACAACCCAGATCGAAAACTCAATTGAGGCAACCCAAGAGACTTGGACGTGACCAATTGAAGCTCTTTCACGAACTCATTTCGACCAAGCCAACTTGCCGAAAGAACGGAACGAGTTCTCAATGAAATCGTAGAATTAACCTCAAAAACTCATCCAACACATAACGCCCAATTAAGGGGTGAACAACGCCTCCACCCAACCTAACGCATAGTGCCATAAACACTAAATTTGAAGTAGAAGCAAAAGTGCCAAGCGTTGTGAATCCCTCTTAAATTGCTTGTTAGGCATCTTTTAGGTGCGCTCGCAGCAAAACATCTGCACAAGACATTCTCTTTCCATATTGATGCTGCAGATATGCGGTAAACTTTCGCGATTTAACATCAACGGTTAAGCCATTTAGTCTTTTGTTAGCAAGAAAGTTAGGAAGTTCATAGATAGCAATAGACTCATCCGAAATAGTAGACAACATCATTGAATCAATTTTTCGCATACAAACTCGCGAAAGGTTTATCAATGCAAATACTTCATTGACTTCAAATTCAGCGTAGGATTGCAGAGAAAAGTCAAAGCCATTTAACTCTGTTGCTTGCTTTGCCCAGTAATTATTTAGATGGTTAGAGTCATTCTTTATCAATGAACGGTAGCCTTCACTCATATCTTCACGAACATGAGCAATGTGGTTTCTTCGCAACCGCAAGTATGCGATTGTTTTTATGATTGCACTTTCAGGAACTTCACCAAGCCAGTGGCTTAACTTCTGTTTAAGTTGCTCCTCTGGTTTTTTATCAGTTATAGCATCATGAATAGATGTTTCTACGCTAGCACGAAACTCTTCAATTTCTTCAATATAACTCAACAAGTACTCTACTGAAGCAATTACACTCATGCTAACCAGAGTGTGAAAAGCTTTGGTACGAAAAGCAGGTAAAGCTTCAATTTTTATATGGAGTCGTTCAGAAAATTCATTTTCTGAGAATACTTCCGTTGTATATGTGCTAGCGAGCTCATGAGATAACTTGGAAAAAACGTTCTCGACCTCAACATCCGAAAACAAAAAGTAGCAAAGCTGATCATTCATCTCTTCAAGCTTTGCTTCAAACTTTCTAAGTACCTGGGATTTCATTCTTACTCCTCTTGATGCCTAACGCCGCATTAAGGTGTGAGCGACGCTTGGCTATACTTGAGCGAAGCGAAACCGCCAAGCGTTGCGAATCACTCTTAAATGCTTTGTTAGGCATTCAGTTCCTTGGGATCATGCCCATACTTATTTGTTCCAGAATCACCATTGGATACCATGAAATATAGTAAAACCAAGATGCCAATTATTGGGATAAGCATTATCAGTAACCACCAACCAGTTCGACCAGTATCATGTAGTCTACGGACACCAACCGCTATCCCTGGAATGAATAAGGCTAAAGTGTACATACTGCTAAATAAACCGTAACCAGTAGCAGGATCAAAACTACCGGTTAAGGCATCGATAAAGCCAAGGAACATGCTTATGAGTAGGTTAAAAAGAAAGAAATACCAATATTCCTTTCTGCGCGACCGCCCGCTAAAAGTGGCATATTTTTTAACTGCTGTAATGTACCAATTCATCATTTTTCCTTTCGAACAACGTAATAGAATGCCTAACGCTGCGTTAAGTGGTGAGCAACGCGACCACAATCCTAAACCATTGTGCCTTAAACACAAAACTCAACCTAGAGCCAAAACTCCCAAGCGTTGGGAATCCGTCTTAAACGCCTAGTTAGCTGCTGCACTTTCGCTAGCAAATTACGCCAAAATGCCTAATTTGGAACACATTATTGCTTTCAAACGGCAAAGTAAAACGGACAGCTGTGAAATTAAAACCTAATCCACGAAATGCTCTTGGCAAAGAAGAAATGACCGAGGAAATCACCATTCCTGAGCTCGGTAATTTGCAAAGAATTCTATCGAAAAAGCCAACGACAAAGCACATAAAACGAATTTAGGCATTCATGAATTTCAACACAAAAGAAACCGCGTCACCGAACTTAACAAACACAACTCTTCCCGTAAGCAGACTTCGTTAAGTTCAAACACTTCACGAAAAGTGCCACTGGCGAGATAGTTGAGAAACTGAGATTTGTCCGGTGTGTAGCTAGAAAACCCAAAGCCTTTCCACCCTAAATTCACAGCCTTTCTTAACCCCAGCTAACGCCCAATTAAGTGGTGAACAACGCACTGGCCAAGCCGCTGCATTGCACCGTAAAGCACTTTACCTGACGCATAGTAAAACTGCCACGCGTTGAGAATCCACTTGAATTGCTTGTTATGTGAATTTTACCGTGAATTCAAAGTAAACCACCGTAAAAATGAAGATATTTAAATAAGTTACGTACAAAAACGATGCTTACCAAAACCTAAATTTCACAGCGATCTGAGCCAAAGAAAGCCACTTGCAGAATCAACAACAAAGAAAGCGCCCTTTCAGCCACAACAAAACCTTTTGCTTCACCAGAATTTCAGAGCTGAACTTCAGCAAGAGAGTCAGTCAAAAAGACATTTCAATTAAAGCGATTTGAAACCGACGAAACTCAACACAAACCAGATCCAAAACTTAATTGAGGCAACCCAAGAACCTTGAAAACGATAAATCTCAGGTTGTTCAATAATCCATTTCGACCAAGCCAACTTGCCGAAAACACGGAACGAATTCTCAATGAAATCGTAGCTTTGACCTTAAAAACGCATCAAACACATAACGCTGCGTTAAGTGGTGAGCAACGCGACCACAATCCCAAACCATTGCACCTTAAACACAAAACTCAACCTAGAATCGAAACTCCCAAGCGTTGGGAATCCGTCTTAAACGCCTAGTTAGCTGCTGCACTTTCGCTAGCGAATTACGCCAAAATGCCTAATTTGAAACACATTATTGCTTTCAAATGACAAAGTAAAACAGACAGCTGTGAAATTAAAACCTAATCCACGAAATGCTCTTGGCAAAGAAGAAATGACCGAGAAAATCTCCATTCCTGAGCATAGTAATTTGCAAAGAATTCTATCGAAAAAGCCAACGACAGAGCACACGAAACGAATTTAGGCATTCATAAATTTCAACAACAAAGAAGCCACGCCAATGAACTTAACAAACACAACCCTTCCCGTAAGCAGACTTCGTTAAGTTCAAACACTTCCCGAAAAGTGCCACTGGCGAGATAGTTGAGAAGCTGAGATTTGTCCGGTGTGTAGCTAGAAAACCGAAAGCCTTTCCCCCCTAAATTCACAGCTTTTCTTAACCCCAGCTAACGCCCAATTAAGTGGTGAACAACGCACTGACCAAGCCGCTGCATTGCACCGTAAAACACTTTGCCTGACGCATAGTAAAACTGCCACGCGTTGAGAATCCACTTGAATTGTTTGTTATGTGAATTTAGCTATGAATTCAAAGTAAACCACCGTAGAAATGAAGAGATTTGAATAAGTTACGTACAAAAACGATACTGACCAAAACCTAAACTTCACAGCGATCTTAGCCGAAGAAAACCACTTACAGAATCAACAACAAAGAAAGCGCCCTTTCAGCAACCGCTAAACTTTTTGCTTCACCAGACTTTCAGTGCTGAATGTCAGCAAGCAAATCAGTCAAAAATGCATTTCAATTGAAGCGATTTGAAACCGATAAAACTCAACACAAACCAGATCCAAAACTTAATTGAGGCAACCCAAGAACCTTGAAAACAATCAATCTCAGATTGTTCAAGAATCCATTTAGACCAAGCCAACTTGCCGAAAACACGGAACGAATTCTCAATGAAATCGTATAGTTAACCCTAAAAACTCACCAAACACATAACGCTGCGTTAAGTGGTGAGCAACGCGACCACAATCTTAAACCATTACGCCTTAAACACAAAACTCAACCTAGAGCCGAAACTCCCAAGCGTTGGGAATCCGTCTTAAACGCCTAGTTAGCTGCTGCACTTTCGCCAGCGAATTACGACAAAATGCCTAATTTTAAACACATTATTGCTTTCAAACGGCAAAGTAAAACGGACAGCTGTGAAATTAAAACCTAATCCACGAAATGCGCTTGGCAAAGAAGAAATGACCGAGAAAATCACCATTCCTGAGCTCGGTAATTTGCAAAGAATTCTATCGGAAAAGCCAACGACAAAGCACACGAAACGCATTTAGGCATTCATGAATTGAAGCAACAAAGAAACCGCGCCAACGAACTTAACAAACACAACACTTCCCGTAAGCAGACTTCGTTAAGTTCAAACACTTCCCGAAAAGTGCCACTGGCGAGATAGTTAAGAAACTGAGAATTATCCGGTGTGTAGCTAGAAAATCCAAAGCCTTTCCACCCTAAATTCACCGTTTTTCTTAACCCCAGCTAACGCTGCGTTAAGTGGTGAGCAACGCGACCACAATCCTAAACCATTGCGTCTTAAACACAAAACTCAACCTAGAGTCGAAACTCCCAAGCGTTGGGAATCCGTCTTAAACGCCTAGTTAGCTGCTGCACTTTCGCTAGCAAATTACGCCAAAATGCCTAATTTGAAACACATTATTGCTTTCAAACGGCAAAGTAAAACGGACAGCTGTGAAATTAAAACCCAATCCACGAAATGCGCTTGGCAAAGAAGAAATGACCGAGAAAATCACCACACCTGGGCTCGGTAATTTGCAAAGAATTCTATCGAAAAAGCCAACGACAAAGCACACGAAACGCATTTAGGCATTCATGAATTTCGACAACAAAGAAACCGCGCCAACGAACTTAACAAACACAACACTTCCCGTAAGCAGACTTCGTTAAGTTCAAACACTTCCTGAAAAGTGCCACTGGCGAGATAGTTGAGAAGCTGAGATTTGTCCGGTGTGTAGCTAGAAAACCGAAAGCCTTTCCACCCTAAATTCACAGCTTTTCTTAACCCCAGCTAACGCCGCATTAAGGTGTGAGCAACGCTACCACGAAACCTAACCATACCACCGTAAACACAAAACCCAACGATGACATCAAAAATGACAAGCGTTGGGAATCACTCTTAAATGCTTTGTTAGCACTATATTTCGCGCTTTGAGTTCGTTAAGTAATTACTACCTGACAAAGGACCCTTATATATATCTTCCAATAGAAAATGGAGAACTTCTTTTAGCTCACGTTTATCAGATGGAAGAACAAGCTTACCTTGATTAACGGTGATTGGGACGTTTGGGAACCCCTGTGCGGCGGTTTGGATTTCAGCGACAGAATAGTTGTCTAACAGTGCAGTCGATGAAATCGTATGTACCATTTTCCTGACTTGACTATCTGCTTCTGCAACAAAATTGTCAGTATCTGCCACTTCTAAAGAGGAATGCTGACAAATTGCATTAAGATCTGTATCTGTAGCTTCTTGGTAAAAATTGGCTAAGTTGAATACCATTCGAGCATTGTGAAAACTTTTGAACTTCGTACTATTGCCAACAATGACCGCTACTAACTTATTGTCTAAAGTGAAAATGTCTTCAGTTGCCTTTACAAACGTATTACCTGTTTGCATTTTGATGATCGGAATTTGACTTAAAGAAAGAGCTTGGCGACTAGAGAACTTCTGAACTAATACAGTTGTCTCGTTGTTTTCTACAAACCCTGTAAATACTGCCTTAATCGGTTCCGAAGCAAAGTTAGATAATTGAAGAGCATGAAATGAGCTAGCATTGGCACTAATTGCATCCACCATTACTTGAGCTTCATCTACATCAGTTAAAAC
The DNA here is from genome assembly GCF_028858425.1 of Vibrio aestuarianus. Taxonomy (NCBI): domain Bacteria; kingdom Pseudomonadati; phylum Pseudomonadota; class Gammaproteobacteria; order Vibrionales; family Vibrionaceae; genus Vibrio; species Vibrio aestuarianus. Next base: position 742,605 of record NZ_JAKNYQ010000002.1, read on the forward strand.
CAGCACTTCATTTGTATCAGGCTTCCAGTCACCATTAAATGGCACTTCAGTATCAACGTCATGATTAAAGCTAATTAATTGCTGACTGAATAAACTGACGAGTTCATTTTGTAATGGACCTTGAACTCGAATTCGTTTTACCTGAGTATTGCCGCTATCATCTTTTATAAGCGCAAAAAAGTTTTGACTAGCCAATTAATCTTCCCCTATATCAAGGACAATATATTCCGTTAACTGAACAACTACTAGCGGATCGCTAGCTCGTCGAAGTTCTTTCTTTGTAATAAGTACATACGTCACACCCTCGGGTGTTCCTACTTTATAAAAATGCCACTTCATTATGCCTAAAAGTGGATTGAAGTGATAACTGTATCCCGTACTGGTTATAAGGGCAAATATAATTAAAATTGGTGCCCATACGACCCAATTTAGTGCATCAAAACTAGCTGTGAATAGTGGTAAGAGATATAACAACAGAAAAGCCATATTCTCACGATCTGCGGCTTCAATTGAAGAAACTTGAAAAGAGAACGATTCCAAATTGTTTTTTGCGTATCTCAAAACCCAGATACAAACCAAGACTAAAAATAAGGATGCCGCTATAGAAAGCCCTGCAAACTCCTTTTTATCTGCAAACCATGCGACCCAAGCATAACTAAACCCAACGGGTGCTATGGCTGTGCATGTGAGCATAATTTTTGCTAACCAACTAAGCATACGACCCCCCTGACTGTTTTTATATACAGTTATTTTAGATCAATTTGTACCGCGTGACTACAACCGTACGCTTATAGTGCTAACGCTGCGTTAAGTGGTGAGCAACGCGACCACAATCCTAAACCATTGCGCCTTAAACACAAAACTCAACCCAGAATCGAAACTCCCAAGCGTTGGGAATCCGTCTTAAACGCCTAGTTAGCTGCTACACTTTCGCTAGCAAATTACGCCAAAATACCTAATTTGAAACACATTATTGCTTTCAAACGGCAAAGTAAAACGAACAGCTGTGAAATTAAAACCTAATCCACGAAATGCCCTTGGCAAAGAAGAAATGACCGAGAAAATCACTATTCCTGAGCCTGGTAATTTGCAAAGAATTCTATCGAAAAAGCCAACGACAAAGCACACGAAACGAATTTAAGAATGCATAAATTTCAACAGCAAAGAAGCCGCGCCAATGAACTTAACAAACACAACACTTCCCGTAAGCAGACTTCGTTAAGTTCAACCACTTCCCGAAAAGTGCCACTGGCGAGATAGTTGAGAAGCTGAGATTTGTCCGGTGTGTAGCTAGAAAACCCAAAGCCTTTCCACCTTAAATTCACCGTTTTTCTTAACCCCAGCTAACGCTGCGTTAAGTGGTGAACAACGCGGCCACAATCCTAAACCATTGCGCCTTAAACACAAAACTCAACCTAGAATCGAAACTCCCAAGCGTTGGGAATCCGTCTTAAACGCCTAGTTAGCTGCTGCACTTTAGCTAGCAAATTACACCAAAATGCCTAATTTGAAACACATTATTGCTTTCAAACGGCAAAGTAAAACGGACAGCTATGAAAGTAAAACCTAATCCACGAAATGCGCTTGGCAAAGAAGAAATGACCGAGAAAATCACCATTCCTGAGCTCTGTAATTTGCAAAGAATTCTATCGAAAAAGCCAACGACAGAGCACACGAAACGAATTTAGGCATTCATGAATTTCAACACCAAAGAAACCGCGCCAATGAACTTAACAAACACAACATTTCCCGTAAGCAGACTTCGTTAAGTTCAAACACTTCCCGAAAAGTGCCACTGGCGAGATAGTTGAGAAGCTGAGATTTGTCCGGTGTGTAGCTAGAAAACCCAAAGCCTTTCCACCCTAAATTCACCGTTTTTCTTAACCCCAGCTAACGCCCAATTAAGGGGTGAGCAACGCTACCACCCAACCTAAAGCATTACACCGTAACCACTAAAAGTGAAGTAGAAGAAAAAATGGCAAGCGTTGGGAATCCCTCTTAAATTGTTTGTTATGCAAATTCAATAAGATAAGCTGACTTTACTCGACCAAAAACCACAATTGCAATAGTTGAGTGATTCAAGAATCAACCCAAGCAAAAGCCGTGATAAATAAGCCGCAAAAATGAAGTCTGCCTTTCAGCGACAAACTAGGCTTTTGAACCAAACTAACTCAACGAGCGAAGCCTTCAACAAATACAAAATGATCGATTAACTTGCTCTTTCCACACTTTGCGCTCACTAAATTGACAACACGCCAACGCTAAAACCGATTGAGGCAAATAAAGAATCTTGCCTGTTTTACGGTTTGAGTTAACCATGAATTTGAGGGTAAAAATGCTCATTTGCCGACAGCTCAAAACGAATGGCCGGAGAAATCCCAAAAGATTGAACCCCTAAATTTACCTGAGTTGCATAACGCCCAATTAAGTGGTGAACAACGCACTGGCCAAGCCGCTGCATTGCACCGTAAAACACTTTACTCAACGCATAGTAAAACTGCCACGCGTTGAGAATCCACTTGAATTGCTTGTTATGTGAATTTTACCGTGAATTCAAAGTAAACCACCGTAGAAATAAAAGGAATTAGAATAAGTTACATAAAAAATCAATGCTTACCAAACCCTAAATTTCACAGCGATCTGAGCCAAAGAGAGCCACTTGCAGAATCAACAACAAAGAAAACGCCCTTTCAGCCACAACCAAACCTTTTACGTCACCAGACTTTCAGAGCTGAATGTCAGCAAGAAGAACAGTCAAAAAGACATTTTAATTGAAGCGATTTGAAACCACCGAAACCCAACACAAGCCAGAGCCAAAACTTAATTGAGGCAACCCAAGAACCTTGAAAACGATCAATCTCAGGTTGTTCAAGAATCCATTTCGACCAAGCTAACTTGCCGAAAACACGAAATGAATTATCAATGAAATCGTAGCTTTGACCTTAAAAACTCATCAAACACATAACGCTGCGTTAAGTGGTGAGCAACGCGACCACAATCCTAAACCATTGCGCCTTAAACACAACACTCAACCTAGAGCCAAAACTCCCAAGCGTTGGGAATCCGTCTTAAACGCCTAGTTAGCTGCTGCACTTTAGCTAGCAAATTACGACAAAATGCCTAATTTGAAACACATTATTGCTTTCAAACGGCAAAGTAAAACGGACAGCTGTGGAATTAAAACCTAATCCACGAAATGCGCTTGGCAAAGAAGAAATGACCGAGAAAACCCCCATTCCAGAGCATGGTAATTTGCAAAGAATTCTATCGAAAAAGCCAACGACAAAGCACACAAAACGAATTTAGGCATTTATGAATTTCAACAACAAAGAAGCCGCGCCAACGAACTTAACAAACACAACTCTTCCCGTAAGCAGACTTCGTTAAGTTCAAACACTTCACGAAAAGTGCCACTGGCGAGATAGTTGAGAAACTGAGATTTGTCCGGTGTGTAGCTAGAAAACCCAAAGCCTTTCCACCCTAAATTCACAGTCTTTCTTAACCCCAGCTAACGCTGCGTTAAGTGGTGAGCAACGCGACCACAATCCTAAACCATTGTGCTTTAAACACAAAACTCAACCTAGAGCCGAAACTCCCAAGCGTTGGGAATCCGTCTTAAACGCCTAGTTAGCTGCTGCACTGTAGCTAGCAAATTACGCCAAAATGCCTAATTTGAAAGACATTATTGCTTTAAAACGGCAAAGTAAAACGGACAGCTGTGAAATTAAAACCTAATCCACGAAATGCGCTTGGCAAAGAAGAAATGGCAGAGGAAATCTCCATTCCTGAGCATGGTAATTTGCAAAGAATTCTATCGAAAAAGCCAACGACAAAGCACACGAAACGAATTTAGGCATTCATGAATTTCAACAACAAAGAAGCCACGCCAATGAACTTAACAAAAACAACATTTCCCGTAAGCAGACTTCGTTAAGTTCAAACGCTTCCCGAAAAGTGCCACTGGCGAGATAGTTGAGAAGCTGAGATTTGTCCGGTGTGTAGCTAGAAAACCGAAAGCCTTTCCACCCTAAATTCACCGTTTTTCTTAACCCAAGCTAACGCCCAATTAAGGGGTGAACAACGCACTGGCCAAGCCGCTGCATTGCACCATAAAACACTTTACTCAACGCATAGTAAAACTGCCACGCGTTGAGAATCCACTTGAATTGCTTGTTATGTGAATTTTACCGTGAATTCAAAGTAAACCACCGTGGAAATGAAGAGATCTGAATAAGTTACGTACAAAAACGATGCTGACCAAAACCTAAATGTCACAGCGATCTTAGCCGAAGAAAACCACTTACAGAATCAACAACAAAGAAAGCGCCCTTTCAGCAACCGCTAAACTTTTTGCTTCACCAGACTTTCAGTGCTGAATGTCAGCAAGCAAATCAGTCAAAAAGACATTTCAATTGAAGCGATTTGAAACCGATAAAACTCAACACAAACCAGATCCAAAACTCAATTGAGGCAAACCAAGAACCTTGAAAACGATCAATCTCAGATTATTCAAGAATCCATTTCGACCAAGCCAACTTGCCGAAAACACGGAACGAATTCTCAATGAAATCGTAGAATTAACCTCAAAAACTCATCCAACACATAACGCCGCGTTAAGTGGTGAGCAACGCGACCACAATCCTAAACCATTGCGCCTTAAACACAACACTCAACCTAGAGCCGAAACTCCCAAGCGTTGGGAATCCGTCTTAAACGCCTAGTTAGCTGCTGCACTTTCGCTAGCAAATTACGCCAAAATGCCTAATTTGAAACACATTATTGCTTTCAAACGGCAAAGTAAAACGGACAGCTGTAAAAGTAAAACCTAATCCACGAAATGCGCTTGGCAAAGAAGAAATGGCCGAATAAATCACCATTCCTGAGCTCGGTAATTTGCAAAGAATTCTATCGAAAAAGCCAACGACAAAGCACACGAAACGAATTTAGGCATTCATGAATTTCAACAGCAAAGAAGCAGCGTCAACGAACTTAACAAACACAACACTTCCCGTAAGCAGACTTCGTTAAGTTCAAACACTTCCCGAAAAGTGCCACTGGCGAGATAGTTGAGAAGCTGAGATTTGCCCGGTGTGTAGCTAGAAAACCCAAAGCTTTTCCACCCTAAATTCACCGTTTTTCTTAACCCCAGCTAACGCCCAATTAAGGGGTGAGCAACGCTACCACCCAACCTAAAGTATTGTACCGTAAACACTAAAATTGAAGTAGAAGCAAAAATGCCAAGCGTTGAGAATCCCTCTTAAATTGTTTGTTATGCGAATTTTTCCACTCTTAAAGCTACGCCTAGCCAGTTACCCAGAACTGACAAAGGTACTGCTTGACTAACCGAACCGTCAGCAGGGTCAAACAAGCCTTGGTCACTCAAGGCAACACTGTGCTTCTCATCTGTATTATGCACAATAGTTGGGAGCAATATTGTCGAAGAACTCCGCTTACTTAAGCCCAGCTCAATCTTAAGATTTTGAGCTTCAGCAAGTTTAAGCTCTTGAGGGTAGTCATTAGACAATGTCTGGAAAGTATCCGTATCTTTCACGATTACAGATGTGGAAAAACCAAACTGTTTGGCGACATAAGCCATCGCAACAATTGAGTTCAATCCATTGCTAACATTTGCGAAAGTATGCTGCTCAGTTTCAGGAATAATACCTGTAACTTCATAGACGAGTTTTGCAATAGTGTCTAAGCTTTGTTCTTGCTGAATGCGGATCGATTTTTCAGTAAATGTCAGGCTGTTGAGGTCTAACTTATTGAGTACTACTGGCTCGAACGAATCAAAGCATCCAAGGGTACTTAACGCCGCAACTAAGCTGTAAGCTCCACACATATTAGAGCCTAAAGGCTGTACTATTTTAGGGTATCGCTGCATCAATTTACTCCATATTCGCATAACGCCGCGTTAAGTGGTGAGCAACGCGGCCACAATCCTAAACCATTGTACCTTAAACACAAAACTCAACCTAGAATCGAAACTCCCAAGCGTTGGGAATCCGTCTTAAACGCCTAGTTAGCTGCTGCACTTTCGCTAGCGAATTACGCCAAAATGCCCAATTTGAAACACATTATTGCTTTCAAATGACAAAGTAAAACGGACAGCTGTGAAATTAAAGCCTAATCCACGAAATGCGCTTGGCAAAGAAGAAATGACCGAGAAAACCACCATTCCTTAGCATGGTAATTTGCAAAGAATTCTATCGAAAAAGCCAACGACAAAGCACACGAAACAAATTTAAGAATGCATAAATTTCAACACCAAAGAAGCCGCGCCAACGAACTTAACAAACACAACTCTTCCCGTAAGCAGACTTCGTTAAGTTCAAACACTTCCCAAAAAGTGCCACTGGCGAGATAGTTGAGAAGCTGAGATTTGTCCGGTGTGTAGCTAGAAAACCGAAAGCCTTTCCACCCTAAATTCACCGTTTTTCTTAACCCCAGCTAACGCCCAATTAAGTGGTGAACAACGCACTGACCAAGTCGCTGCATTGCACCGTAAAACACTTTACTCAACGCATAGTAAAACTGCCACGCGTTGAGAATCCACTTGAATTGCTTGTTATGTGAATTTTACCGTGAACTCAAAGTAAACCACCGTAGAAATGAAGAGATTTGAATAAGTTACGTACAAAAACGATGCTTACCAAAACCTAAATTTCACAGCGATCTGAGCCAAAGAGAGCCACTTACAGAATCAACAACAAAGAAAGCGCCCTTTCAGCAACCGCTAAATTTTTTGCGTCACCAGATTTTCAGAGCTGAATGTCAGCAAGAAAACCAGTCAAAAGGATATTTCAATTAAAGCGATTTGAAACTGACGAAACTCAACACAAGCCAGATCCAAAACTTAATTGAGGCAATCCAAGAACCTTGAAAACGATCAATCTCAGGTTGTTCAAGAATCCATTTCGACCAAGCCAACTTGCCGAAAATACAGAACGAACTCTCAATGAAATCGTAGCTTTGACCTTAAAAACTCATCAAACACATAACGCCCAATTAAGTGGTGAACAACGCACTGACCAAGTCGCTGCATTGCACCGTAAAACACTTTACCTGACGCATAGTAAAACTGCCACGCGTTGAGAATCCACTTGAATTGATTGTTATGTGAATTTAGCTATGAATTCAAAGTAAACCACCGTAGAAATGAAGAGATTTGAATAAGTTACGTACAAAAATGATGCTTACCAAAACCTAAATTTCACAGCGATCTGAGCTAAAGAGAGCCACTTACAGAATCGACAACAAAGAAAGCGCCCTTTCAGCAACAGCTAAACCTTTTGCTTCACCAGACTTTCAGAGCTGAATTTCAGCAAGTGAATCAGTCAAAAAGACATTTCAATTAAAGCGATTTTAAACTGACAAAATTCAACACAAACCAGACCCAAAACTAAATTGAGGCAACCCAAGAAACTTAAAAACGATCAATCTCAGGTTGTTCAAGAATCCATTTCGACCAAGCTAACTTGCCGAAAAAACGGAACGAATTATCAATGAAATCGTAGAATTAACCTCAAAAACTCATCAAACACATAACGCTGCGTTAAGTGGTGAGCAACGCGACCACAATCCTAAACCATTGCGTCTTAAACACAAAACTCAACCTAGAGCCGAAACTCCCAAGCGTTGGGAATCCGTCTTAAACGCCTAGTTAGCTGCTGCTGCACTTTCGCTAGCAAATTACGCCAAAATGCCTAATTTTAAACACATTATTGCTTTCAAACGGCAAAGTAAAACGGACAGCTGTGAAATTAAAACCTAATCCACGAAATGCGCTTGGCAAAGAAGAAATGACCGAGAAAATCCCCATTCCTAAGCATGATAATTTGCAAAGAATTCTATCGAGAAAGCCAACGACAGAGCACACGAAATGAATTTAGGCATTCATGAATTTCAAAAACAAAGAAGCCGCGCCAATGAACTTAACAAACACAACCCTTCCCGTAAGCAGACTTCGTTAAGTTCAAACACTTCCCGAAAAGTGCCACTGGCGAGATAGTTGAGAAGCTGAGATTTGTCCGGTGTGTAGCTAGAAAAACGAAAGCCTTTCCACCCTAAATTCACCGTTTTTCTTAACCCCAGCTAACGCCCTGCTAAGGGGTGAGCAACGCAATACCAAAGCCGCCGCATACCACCTTAATCACTTAAACCAACGCATAGTAAAAATGCCACGCGTTGCGAATCCCTCTTGAGCAGTTTGTTAGTTTGCAAACCCAAAGCGTTGATTTTACGTTATTTTAAACTTTGCAAACAATAAACTTTATGTGTTTTGATGCACTTAAGTCGGGCGTAGTCTCAAAGCGGCTAGTCAATGAAACCACTTGGAACAAACAACGTCGCAGAAAACGAGCTCACAACACCAAAAAGCGCCTTTGGAAAACCAATCTCACAATGCGGACTTTCAACAAAGTCACTGAAACCACATGAACTTACCACACCAGAGAAAACGCCATTTCATCGAGTAAATCGGCTTTTGTACCAACAAACTCAACGAGCAGAGTTTCAGCAAAAAAGTTCGACTAAGGTAACCCAAAAGTCGCCGCACAAAAAAACAAATCAACCGTTGAAACGATGCCAATTTTGAATTTTCACCACGCTAGTTAACACTGAAATTGAACGCCGATACGACAATTGCTACTTTGAGCTTTTACCGCTAGATCTTGCGATATAGCTGCGTTTTTCCTCTTGCAAACTAACGCCCAATTAAGTGGTGAACAACGCACTGACCAAGTCGCTGCATTGCACCGTAAAACACTTTACTCAACGCATAGTAAAACTGCCACGCGTTGAGAATCCACTTGAATTGCTTGTTATGTGAATTTTACCGTGAATTCAAAGTAAACCACCGTAGAAATGAAGAGATTTTAATAAGTTACGTGCAAAAACGATGCTTACCAAAACCTAAATTTCACAGCGTTCTTAGCCAAAGAGAGCCACTTGCAGAATCAACAACAAAGAAAGCGCCCTTTCAGCAACCGCTAAACCTTTTGCTTCACCAGACTTTCAGAGCTGAATTTCAGCAAGTGAATCAGTCAAAAAGACATTTCAATTAAAGCGATTTGAAACTGACTAAACTCAACACAAACCAGATCCAAAACGCAATTGAGGCAACCAAAGAACCTTGAAAACGATCAATCTCAGGTTGTTCAAGAATCCATTTCGACCAAGCCAACTTGCCGAAAACACGGAACGAATTCTCAATGAAATCGTAGCTTTGACCCTAAAAACTCATCCAACACATAACGCCCAATTAAGTGGTGAACAACGCACTGGCCAAGCCGCTGCATAACACCGTAAAACACTTTACCTGACGCATAGTAAAACTGCCACGCGTTGAGAATCCACTTGAATTGCTTGTTATGTGATTTTTACCGTGAATTCAAAGTAAACCACCGTAGAAATGAAGGAATTTAAATAAGTTACGTAAAAAATGATGCTTACCAAAACCTAAATTTGACAGCGATCTTAGCCAAAGAGAGCCACTTACAGAATCGACAACAAAGAAAGTGCCCTTTCAGCAACCGCTAAATTTTTTGCGTCACCAGATTTTCAGAGCTGAATGTCAACAAGAAAACCAGTCAAAAGGACATTTCAATTAAAGCGATTTGAAACCATCGAAACTCAACACAAACCAGATCCAAAACTTAATTGAGGCAACCCAAGAACCTTGAAAACGATCAATCTCAGGTTGTTCAAGAATCCATTTCGACCAAGCCAACTTGCCGAAAACACGGAGCGAATTCTCAATGAAATCGTAGAATTAACCTCAAAAACTCATCCAACACATAACGCTGCGTTAAGTGGTGAGCAACGCGACCACAATCCTAAACCATTGCGCCTTAAACACAAAACTCAACCTAGAATCGAAACTCCCAAGCGTTGGGAATCCGTCTTAAACGCCTAGTTAGCTGCTGCACTTTCGCTAGCAAATTACGCCAACATGCCTAATTTGAAACACATTATTGCTTTCAAACGGCAAAGTAAAACGGACAGCTGTGAAATTAAAACCCAATCCACGAAATGCGCTTGGCAAAGAAGAAATGACCGAGGAAATCACCATTCCTGAACTCGGTAATTTGCAAAGAATTCCATCGAAAAAGCCAACGACAAAGCACACGAAACGAATTTAGGCATTCATGAATTTCAACACCAAAGAAACCGCGCCAACGAACTTAACAAACACAACACTTCCCGTGAGCAGACTTTGTTAAGTTCAAACGCTTCCCTAAAAGTGCCACTGGCGAGATAGTTGAGAAGCTGAGATTTGTCCGGTGTGTAGCTAGAAAACCGAAAGCCTTTCCACCCTAAACTCACAGCCTTTCTTAACCCCAGCTAACGCCCTGTTAAGGTGTGAGCAACGCAATACAGAAGCCGCTGCAAACCACCTTAATCACTAAAATCAACGCATAGTAAAAATGCCACGCGTTGCGAATCACTCTTAAACAGTTTGTTAGGCTAAAATTGAGCATCAAAAGCTTCGTTTATGGCTTTTTGCAAAGGTTCCTGATTTATGCCCCTATCCTTTGAAAGTTTCTGTATTTCTTGCCAAAACATTTCCGATGCTCCATTAAAAAACACAGAAAGTTCATGCAAGTTATGCTCTAGGTTTTCCATACCATTTTCCTGAACAACATACCCAAGCATATCTCGAGCTATATGGTGAACCATCCAATTTCGATGTTCTAATATGAGTTTCAAATTTTCATTTGAACTTTCAGTAAAAATTGAAGATTTTTGAGCCTCTTTTATAAGACTGCCTAAAGTTTTGCGATGAAGTTTCTCATACTCTATGGTGAAAACTTCATCACTTTGGTTTTCACTTCGATGCAATGCAATGAGCAATATTAGCTTATTTTCCAATCCAGCCGCAGCGAGCGCCGCTTTGCCATATTCTCGGTATAAATCCATGATTAACCTTTTTAGCCTAACGCTGCATTAAGGTGCGAACAACGCTAAATCTCCAAACCCAAACCACTCCACCTTAAACACTAAAGCCAAATTTAAACTGAAGTCGCCAAGCGTTGTGAGTCACTCTTGAATGCCTTGTTATGTCACGACCAAAGTCAGTCAAATTTAAGTGAAATATTCTTTTAATACAATAAGGTAGCTGTAAATAGACAAAAAATCGAAGCCGAAGTATTTGTTATCGCACTACCTTGAGTAGCGCTAGCGCGATCTCTTGAATTGTCGCGCAATTAAGGATCGCGAAAGCGCCTCAAGGTTAGCATGGAAATAACTAATATTCGTCCTTTTTGCCGTCTTTCTTCCACCCCGTTAGATTACACTCAAACTTGAGTATCATTACCGTACATCCAACCTGTGATGACCGTCGTGTCATAACGCCGCATTAAGGTGTGAGCAGCGCTTGGCTATACTTGAGCGAAGCGAAACTGCCAAGCGTTGCGAATCACTCTTAAATGCTTTGTTATACATCATTTTCACGATGTAACTTATCAATATAGATTTGTAATCTAGTATGCCAAAAGTAAAAACCTAAAGCAGAAATTAGCAGTCCCAATATGATTCCTGCAAAGCTCACCAGCTTTACCAACTTATAGCGTTCAAACCTTGAATTGAGAGCGATTCTTTTGGCTGGATTTCGGTTAATAATTTGGTCTGCCTCGTCTCTCAAAATTTCAGCATCGGCAAGAATTGCTTCAAGAGCCAATTCCTGTTGTTGTGTTAACTTACTTCTATCACCACCCACGCTGTTATAGATAGCTATTGCTTCGTTAGTTTTTTCCGCAAACTTTCCATAAGCTTCACCACTTTTTGGAATATCATTTACGTAACTTTCGCTTCTTTCAAAGAACTCACTAAGTTCATTGGATGCTTTCCACCAAAAAGCACCACTGGAAAGAATCATAATAAGCCCAAACACAGCCATGAACTTATACAGATTATCTGTTGGAGGTGTGAGCATATAGTCTCCTTGATGTATAACGCCCAATTAAGTAGCCCGAAACGCCCTGACTCACTTTCCGCATTGCTCGGCAACACCGAATACGACGCAAACCAAAATCGCCGAGCGTTGAGGGTCTGCTTGAATTGTTTGTTATGTGTATTGTTCAACCAAATTCTAAAGTCGCGGCTTTCGTGCCGACTTCCGAACCGTACAATTAACTAGTATTTTCTGCTTTTCGAGACTACTTGCTGATGACCAGCTTAAAATTTCACTAAGCGTCCTATGACAGCCAAGACAAATATCGTTTTCATCAAGACAGCAGTTCCTTACACAAGGATTCTGTATCGTTCTTCCACTTTGTCTACGATTTAGGTCGTTTAACTTCATATACCACCCCACTAGCTACAGTTTAGCTTTTAATAGGGATGAGTAGGTTTTTCAAAATACACATAACGCTGCGTTAAGTGGTGAGCAACGCGACCACAATCCTAAACCATTGCGCCTTAAACACAAAACTCAACCTAGAATCGAAACTCCCAAGCGTTGGGAATCCGTCTTAAACGCCTAGTTAGCTGCTGCACTTTCGCTAGCAAATTACGCCAACATGCCTAATTTGAAACACATTATTGCTTTCAAACGGCAAAGTAAAACGGACAGCTGTGAAATTAAAACCCAATCCACGAAATGCGCTTGGCAAAGAAGAAATGACCGAGGAAATCACCATTCCTGAACTCGGTAATTTGCAAAGAATTCCATCGAAAAAGCCAACGACAAAGCACACGAAACGAATTTAGGCATTCATGAATTTCAACACCAAAGAAACCGCGCCAACGAACTTAACAAACACAACACTTCCCGTGAGCAGACTTTGTTAAGTTCAAACGCTTCCCTAAAAGTGCCACTGGCGAGATAGTTGAGAAGCTGAGATTTGTCCGGTGTGTAGCTAGAAAACCGAAAGCCTTTCCACCCTAAACTCACAGCCTTTCTTAACCCCAGCTAACGCTGCGTTAAGTGGTGAGCAACGCGACCACAATCCTAAACCATTGCGCCTTAAACACAACACTCAACCTAGAGCCAAAACTCCCAAGCGTTGGGAATCCGTCTTAAACGCCTAGTTAGCTGCTGCACTTTAGCTAGCAAATTACGACAAAATGCCTAATTTGAAACACATTATTGCTTTCAAACGGCAAAGTAAAACGGACAGCTGTGGAATTAAAACCTAATCCACGAAATGCGCTTGGCAAAGAAGAAATGACCGAGAAAACCCCCATTCCAGAGCATGGTAATTTGCAAAGAATTCTATCGAAAAAGCCAACGACAAAGCACACAAAACGAATTTAGGCATTTATGAATTTCAACAACAAAGAAGCCGCGCCAACGAACTTAACAAACACAACTCTTCCCGTAAGCAGACTTCGTTAAGTTCAAACACTTCACGAAAAGTGCCACTGGCGAGATAGTTGAGAAACTGAGATTTGTCCGGTGTGTAGCTAGAAAACCCAAAGCCTTTCCACCCTAAATTCACAGTCTTTCTTAACCCCAGCTAACGCCCAATTAAGTGGTGAACAACGCACTGACCAAGTCGCTGCATTGCACCATAAAACACTTTACTCAACGCATAGTAAAACTGCCACGCGTTGAGAATCCACTTGAATTGCTTGTTATGTGAATTTTACCGTGAATTCAAAGTAAACCACCGTAGAAATGAAGATATTTGAATAAGTTACGTACAAAAACGATGTTTACTAAAACCTAAATTTCACAGCGTTCTTAGCCAAAGAGAGCCACTTACAGGATCAACAACAAAGAAAGCGCCCTTTCAGCAACCGCTAAACTTTTTGCTTCACCAGACTTTCAGAGCTGAACTTCAGCAAGAGAATCAGTCAAAAAGACATTTCAATTGAAGTGATTTGAAACTGACTAAACTCAACACAAACCAGATCCAAAACGCAATTGAGGCAACCCAAGAACCTTAAAAACGATCAATATCAGGTTGTTCAAGAATCCATTTCGACCAAGCCAACTTGCCGAAAACACAGAACGAATTCTCAATGAAATCGTAAAATTAACCTCAAAAACTCATCCAACACATAACGCCCAATTAAGGGGTGAACAACGCACTGGCCAAGCCGCTGCATTGCACCATAAAACACTTTACTCAACGCATAGTAAAACTGCCACGCGTTGAGAATCCACTTGAATTGCTTGTTATGTGAATTTTACCGTGAATTCAAAGTAAACCACCGTGGAAATGAAGAGATCTGAATAAGTTACGTACAAAAACGATGCTGACCAAAACCTAAATGTCACAGCGATCTTAGCCGAAGAAAACCACTTACAGAATCAACAACAAAGAAAGCGCCCTTTCAGCAACCGCTAAACTTTTTGCTTCACCAGACTTTCAGTGCTGAATGTCAGCAAGCAAATCAGTCAAAAAGACATTTCAATTGAAGCGATTTGAAACCGATAAAACTCAACACAAACCAGATCCAAAACTCAATTGAGGCAAACCAAGAACCTTGAAAACGATCAATCTCAGATTATTCAAGAATCCATTTCGACCAAGCCAACTTGCCGAAAACACGGAACGAATTCTCAATGAAATCGTAGAATTAACCTCAAAAACTCATCCAACACATAACGCCCAATTAAGTGGTGAACAACGCACTGACCAAGTCGCTGCATTGCACCGTAAAACACTTTACTCAACGCATAGTAAAACTGCCACGCGTTGAGAATCCACTTGAATTGCTTGTTATGTGAATTTTACCGTGAACTCAAAGTAAACCACCGTAGAAATGAAGAGATTTGAATAAGTTACGTACAAAAACGATGCTTACCAAAACCTAAATTTCACAGCGATCTGAGCCAAAGAGAGCCACTTACAGAATCAACAACAAAGAAAGCGCCCTTTCAGCAACCGCTAAATTTTTTGCGTCACCAGATTTTCAGAGCTGAATGTCAGCAAGAAAACCAGTCAAAAGGATATTTCAATTAAAGCGATTTGAAACTGACGAAACTCAACACAAGCCAGATCCAAAACTTAATTGAGGCAATCCAAGAACCTTGAAAACGATCAATCTCAGGTTGTTCAAGAATCCATTTCGACCAAGCCAACTTGCCGAAAATACAGAACGAACTCTCAATGAAATCGTAGCTTTGACCTTAAAAACTCATCAAACACATAACGCCGCATTAAGGCGTGAACAACGCAATACAACGGCTACCGCATTGCGCCTTAAACACAAAACTTACCGCAAACCAAAACTGCCACGCGTTGTGAATCGCTCTTAAATGCTTTGTTATACGCCCAGCACTGAAGTTACGATTTTAAGCCAAGCACCACTTTGTAAGCACGAAATTTTATGTGTATTGATGCATTTATGTGAGGCTAAGATTTTTAGCGACTGTGATTGAAGCGCACTTGGAACACCCCACATCAAAGAAAGCGGTATTTAAGCAAACACATAACCTTTTAAACCGACAATTTAGTAGAGCGGTGTTTCAACAAACGAAACTGTTTCTAATTTAGCCAATCGATTAAAACTAGGGAACACTTACCAGCTACGAACTTGGGATTATTAGTATGGATACATTGTCTAATGATTTAGCGTAAATACGAGAAAATAATACAAATTGGGCGAAGTAATAAGTCATGTGAAAAAGTGACTTTGAAGCTAGAGATTAGCTACAAAACTCACCCTGCGTATAACGCCCAATTAAGGGGTGAGCAACGCTACCACCCAACCTAAAGCATTACACCGTAACCACTAAAAGTGAAGTAGAAGAAAAAATGGCAAGCGTTGGGAATCCCTCTTAAATTGTTTGTTATGCAAATTCAATAAGATAAGCTGACTTTACTCGACCAAAAACCACAATTGCAATAGTTGAGTGATTCAAGAATCAACCCAAGCAAAAGCCGTGATAAATAAGCCGCAAAAATGAAGTCTGCCTTTCAGCGACAAACTAGGCTTTTGAACCAAACTAACTCAACGAGCGAAGCCTTCAACAAATACAAAATGATCGATTAACTTGCTCTTTCCACACTTTGCGCTCACTAAATTGACAACACGCCAACGCTAAAACCGATTGAGGCAAATAAAGAATCTTGCCTGTTTTACGGTTTGAGTTAACCATGAATTTGAGGGTAAAAATGCTCATTTGCCGACAGCTCAAAACGAATGGCCGGAGAAATCCCAAAAGATTGAACCCCTAAATTTACCTGAGTTGCATAACGCCCAATTAAGTGGTGAACAACGCACTGACCAAGCCGCCGCATTGCACCGTAAAACACTTTACCTAACGCATAGTAAAACTGCCACGCGTTGAGAATCCACTTGAATTGCTTGTTATGTGAATTTTACCGTGAATTCAAAGTAAACCACCGTAGAAATGAAGAGATTTGAATAAGTTACGTACAAAAATGATGCTTACCAATACCTAAATTTCACAGCGATCTTAGCCAAAGAAAACCACTTACAGAATCAACAACAAAGAAAGCGCCCTTTCAGCAACCGCTAAACTTTTTGCTTCACCAGACTTTCAGTGCTGAATGTCAGCAAGCAAATCAGTCAAAAATGCATTTCAATTGAAGCGATTTGAAACCGATAAAACTCAACACAAACCAGATCCAAAACTTAATTGAGGCAATCCAAGAACCTTAAAAACGATAAATCTCAGGTTGTTCAAGAATCCATTTCGACCAAGCCAACTTGCCGAAAACACGAAACGAATTCTCAATGAAATCGTAGCTTTGACCTTAAAAACTCATCAAACACATAACGCCTTGCTAAGGTGTGAGTAACGCAACACAAAGGCTACCGCACAGCGCCTTAATCACATAAGCCACCGCATAGTAAAAATGCCACGCGTTACGAATCACTCTTAAGCAATTTGTTAGTACATGCGCCACTTCTATTTATGCGCTCCAAGATATTGAAAACTTAGATAATATGAAAGGCTTTGAACGCTGAAGTGAGACGGGCAGCTACAAAACTTTACCCCGATTAAGGGAGGAAAGTTGGCTAGAAGAAAAACACACTGAACTCCCCTTCTTTCACTCACTTCAAATTAGAAAAGGATTCAATCCTCGTACTCCGACAGCAGCCCTAAAGGAAGACAAGATTCACTTGGAAAGCACAGCGAAAGTGAAGAAGCGCCAAAGGAATAGGCTAAGAGTTAGAAACCGTAAACGATCAAATCAAAGCGAACACTCCACATATAGTGCCACCGGAAAGAACGTGAGACGTACAAACTGAAAGGTGTAAAGGCGAGCGCCAAAACAGATAAACACCAGGACTTGTGACCTTTAATGTCAAACCCGTACTAACGCCCAATTAAGGGGTGAGCAACGCCTCCACCCAAACCTAAAGCATTGTGCCATAAACACTAAAACTGAAGTAGAAGCAAAAGTGCCAAGCGTTGGGAATCCCTCTTAAATTGCTTGTTATGTGAATTTACACAGCGCACAAATGATTTAAAGGAGCCCATGCCAATTCTTTCGGGCTACCCAATTTACTACTCCAGATCCAGCCGTTTAACTCATGTTCTTTTACTAGAATTTCGCCGATTACCAAACGATGCTCCTTGGCGAAATAATCCTCAAGTGCAGTTACCTCGCCATTGTCGATAGCTAGTATTTGTTTAGGAACCCAACCTTCTTTGTTTTCCCCTCGACAGAAAATCCAGTTTGCCCAGTCACCTTCGGGATTGGATTCCTCTACAAACTGCAATTTTTCGCCTAGAACTATTCGAATAGGCGATTCTGGAGCGTCTTGATATTCTCTAACGACTCTGTATTCCATAGCTTATTCCACTCCATTCACATAACGCCGCGTTAAGTGGTGAGCAACGCGACCACAATCCTAACCCATTGTGCCTTAAACACAAAACTCAACCTAGAACCGAAACTCCCAAGCGTTGGGAATCCGTCTTAAACGCCTAGTTAGCTGCTGCACTTTCGCTAGAAAATTACGCCAAAGTGCCTAATTTGAAACACATTATTGCTTTCAAACGGCAAAGTAAAACAAACAGCTGTGAAATTAAAACCCAATCCACGAAATGCGCTTGGCAAAGAAGAAATGACCGAGAAAACCCCCATTCCAGAGCATGGTAATTTGCAAAGAATTCTATCGAAACAGCCAACGACAAAGCACACAAAACGAATTTAGGCATTTATGAATTTCAACAACAAAGAAGCCGCGCCAACGAACTTAACAAACACAACTCTTCCCGTAAGCAGACTTCGTTAAGTTCAAACACTTCACGAAAAGTGCCACTGGCGAGATAGTTGAGAAACTGAGATTTGTCCGGTGTGTAGCTAGAAAACCCAAAGCCTTCCACCCTAAATTCACAGCCTTTCTTAACCCCAGCTAACGCCGCGTTAAGTGGTGAGCAACGCGACCACAATCCTAAACCATTGCGCCTTAAACACAAAACTCAACCTAGAGCCGAAACTCCCAAGCGTTGGGAATCCGTCTTAAACGCCTAGTTAGCTGCTGCACTTTCGCTAGCAAATTACGCCAAACTGCCTAATTTGAAACACATTATTGCTTTCAAACGGCAAAGTAAAACGGACAGCTGTGAAATTAAAACCTAATCCACGAAATGCTCTTGGCAAAGAAGAAATGACCGAGAAAATCTCCATTCCTGAGCATGGTAATTTGCAAAGAATTCTATCGAAAAAGCCAATGACAGAGCACACGAAATGAATTTAAGCATTCATGAATTTCAACAGCAAAGAAGCCGCGCCAATGAACTTAACAAACACAACATTTCCCGTAAGCAGACTTCGTTAAGTTCAAACACTTCCCGAAAAGTGCCACTGGCGAGATAGTTGAGAAGCTGAGATTTGTCCGGTGTGTAGCTAGAAAACCCAAAGCCTTTCCACCCTAAATTCACCGTTTTTCTTAACCCCAGCTAACGCCCAATTAAGGGGTGAACAACGCACTGGCCAAGCCGCTGCATTGCACCGTAAAACACTTTACTCAACGCATAGTAAAACTGCCACGCGTTGAGAATCCACTTGAATTGTTTGTTATGCAAATTCAATAAGATAAGCTGACTTTACTCGATCAAAAACCACAATTGCAATCGTTGAGTGATTCAAGAATCAACCCAAGCAAAAGCCGTGATAAATAAGCCGCAAAAATGAAGTCTGCCTTTCAGCGACAAACTAGGCTTTTGAACCAAACTAACTCAACGAGCGAAGCCTTCAACAAATACAAAATGATCGATTAACTTGCTCTTTCCACACTTTGCGCTCACTAAATTGACAACACGCCAACACTAAAACCGATTGAGGCAAACAAAGAATCTTGCCTGTTTTACGGTTTGAGTTAACCATGAATTTGAAGGCAACAATGCTCATTTGCCGACAGCTCAAAACGAATGGCCGGAGAAATCCCAAAAGATTGAACCCATAAATTTACCTGAGTTGCATAACGCCGCGTTAAGTGGCGAGCAACGCCAACCACCTTACCTAAACCATTGTGACATAAACACTTAACCTGAAGAAAGCCGAAAGCGCCAAGCGTTGGGAGTCCGTCTTAAACGCTTTGTTATGAATCATTTAGCTTGATGTACACTACTTGTCTAGGCTCACCGACCTTAGTGCAATCTTCATCAATTTGATCAGCTAAAGCATCACCGTAATTATCACGAATATATGACAACACTTCTGTACGACTAAAGGTTGATGAACCTTTGGATTCACCGTAGTACACGTTTCCGTGCTCAAACTTCACAGAGCCATGTTCCTGTAAAAGAGGTTTGATTTCGTCCTTAAGCAATTTTTCTTGATTAAGTAACGCTTTGATTTGTCGTTTTGTTTCAATTAGATCCTGAGCTAGTTGCTCGATTCTAGTATCGTTTTCCATAACCTACCTATTTATTTTATAACGCTGAAATTTGAGTGATTCATAACGCTGCGTTAAGTGGTGAGCAACGAGACCACAATCCTAAACCATTGCGCCTTAAACACAAAACTCAACCTAGAACCGAAACTCCCAAGCGTTGGGAATCCGTCTTAAACGCCTAGTTAGCTGCTGCACTTTCGCCAGCGAATTACGACAAAATACCTAATTTGAAACACATTATTGCTTTCAAACGGCAAAGTAAAACGGACAGCTGTGAAATTAAAACCTAATCCACGAAATGCGCTTGGCAAAGAAGAAATGGCCGAGGAAATCCCCATTCCTGAGCATGGTAATTTGCAAAGAATTCTATCGAAAAAGCCAACGACAGAGCACACGAAATGAATTTAGGCATTCATGAATTTCAACAACAAAAAAACCGCGCCAACGAACTTAACAAACGCAACACTTCCCGTAAGCAGACTTCGTTAAGTTCAAACACTTCCCGAAAAGTGCCACTGGCGAGATAGTTGAGAAACTGAGATTTATCCGGTGTGTAGCTAGAAAACCGAAAGCCTTTCCACCCTAAATTCACCGTTTTTCTTAACCCCAGCTAACGCCTTGTTAAGGGGTGAGCAACGCAATACCAAAGCTGCCGCAACCACCTTAAACACTAAACTCAACGCACAGTGAAAATGCCACGCGTTGCGAATCCCTCTTGAACAATTTGTTAGTTGCCAAGCCTAACTCCTTGATTTTAATTTATTACCGCTTTGCTATCACCGAACTTTCGTACTTTGTGGACTCAAATCAGGCGTAGTTTTAAAGCGACTGTCAATGAAACCACGTGAACAAACAACGCCGTAGAAAACGAACTGGCAACACCAAAAAGAGCTTTTGAAAAGGTAATGCCACAATGCTGACCTTCAGCCAGTAAATTAGTTTCTGAAATGACAAATAAAACCGCTTGAAAGTTAATGAGTGGTTTATGAAAAACTAAAACTTGGGCAAAGATCGAGACGAAAACAACGCAGAAATATAGCCCTAAACTTCTACTTTGGCTGCGTTTTCCTCGTTGGCAACTAACGCCCAATTAAGGTGTGAGCAACGCTACCTCGAAACGAAACCATTGCACCTTAAACACGAAACCCAACGATGGAATGAAAAATGCCATGCGTTGGGAATCACTCTTAAATTGTTTGTTATGTGAATTTAGACTGCATGAGCAAGCCACTTACAAGGTTCTAAGTTCATATCTGTGAAACGGGCTGTGAATGACGAATCTAATGGGCTACACGCATACACACCGAAATTTACTACTGAATTTGCTGGCATTGGTGGGTTGCATTTACCCATTTCTACTGTCGTTTCGCCAAGCTTATGCAGGTGGAAAATACGCATTTGCTTAAAAGTAATACCATCGAAGGATGATTCAATTAAGAAATCAGGTCCTCTTCGACTTAAGCGATACCAAATTTCGTTTGGAAGCGGAATATCTGAAGTCGCCCAATCTGAGTAGCCTAGGTTAGTAACTACACTACCTAATCGTGAAAACTCACTGTTTTCGTACTCAATAGAAGCTTTAAACCAGTTTTCATTATCTAGGTAAATAATCAAGCCACATTGATCAAATAGAGCCTGATAATCGAAGCTCACTTTAGTTGTAAAAGTGAAATTTTCATCAGATTCAATCTGTAGTGCTGGTGCATTATCATTACGGAAACCGTAGTATGAACGTTGCCAAAAATCAGTACCCGGCTCGGTTGTGATTGAGACTGATTCTGCACTCACTTCACTGACTTTCGGCTCAAATATCCACTTACCAACTGTAAAATCTATCATTGTTATTCTCACGTAATTGTTCGGAATTTACTGTATTCACATAACGCCGCATTAAGTGGTGAGCGACGCTAAACACCAATGCCTCGACAAACCACTTAAAATGCAAAAACTGAATTTACACTAAAGCCGCCAAGCGTTGCGAATCCGTCTTAAATGCTTTGTTATGCAAATTCAATAAGATAAACCAGAAGTTACACCAAATTTGATTAAGAAAACAATCAAAATATTGGTTAAGTGAATCAAGAATCAGCCAAAGCCTGAACCGTGATAAATAAGCCGCCAAAACAAAGTCCACCTTTCAACGACAAACCAAGCTTTTGAATGAGACAAAATCACCGAGCAAGACTTTCAGCAAATGCGAAATGATCGACTAACTTGCCATTTCCACACTTTGCACCCGCTAAACTGACAACGCCCCAACGCTAAAACTGATTGAGGCAAACCAAGAAACTTGCCTGTTTTACGGTTTGAGTTAACCAAGAATTTGAGGGTAAAAATGCTCATTTGCCGACAATACAAAACGAATGGCCGGAGAAATCCCAAAAGATTGAACCCCTAAATTTACCTGAGTTGCATAACGCCAAATTAAGCTGCTACCAACGCACAAAGTCATTGAAAGCAATGCACCGTAATCACTAAACCACTTTGGAACCGATTCAGCCGCGCGTTGGTAGTCAGGCTTGAATTTTTTGTTAGGTGTTACTGTTTCGCATTCATTCACTTGGCAAAGAATCGCTAGATTACCGCATTGTAATAAACGAAACCCAAACCTTTCACTCAATTTGGCAGCCAAATGCGATGAACTTAAAACAAGCAACTCATTCATTCGATTGAGAAAATCAAAGCGCCTTTGCGCCAGAGAAACTCTCAACCGACCAACACGAAAACTCAATGAAGCAACCCACGAACTTTGACATGAGAAACCGTTAAAGAAACGTGATGATTTGGGCAAACCAAGCCGATTTGCTGAAATCTGTAAACGGATGGCTAGAGAAATCCCCAACTCTTTTTCCCAAAAATTATGCTTTTCTCTTCGTAAACCTAACGCCCTGTTAAGGTGTGAGCAACGCAATACCGAAGCTCCCGCATACCACCTTAATCACTTAAACCAACGCATGGTGAAAATGCCACGCGTTGCGAATCACTCTTAAACAGTTTGTTATGTGAACTGTTTTCACATGCGATGGTACACATACTCTAGATCTTCAAGGTAGTCTTCATCTACATCGTTCTCATCCCATACCCAACGTTCCTTAGAGACAAGTGAAAATATCTTATAATGAGGGGCTTGGGCAATGGGACAGCAGTAAACGGATTTAAATTGCCTACCTGTCTTAATTTTGTAGCTAAGCAAACGATCATCAATAAAATTAAATTGATCAGCTGTAATATCAATTAAGAGGTTATCAACTTCGACCCACCAATGACCAACTGTACCACTCCGTTTTTTGGACACACCAAATACTAAACAAGGAGATTTATATCCTTTTCTATTCAAGTGGTAACACAGCAACATCGAGGCGTGCTTACAAGCATCAATTGGAAATTCAGAATTGAAGTAACCTAGCGCTTCCTCTGCAAGCAACTCCAATCGTTGCCTGACCAAGTAACGTCTTGTTCAAGATTCTTCATATTACCTCGGTTCACATAACGCCAAATTAAGCTGCTACCAACGCACAAAGTCATTGAAAGCAATGCACCGTAAACACTAAACCATTTTAGAGCAGATTCAGCCGCGCGTTGGTAGTCAGGCTTGAATTTTTTGTTAGGTGTTACTATTTCGTATTCATTAACTTGGCAAAGAATCGCTAGATTACCGCATTGTGATGAACGAAACCCAAACCTTTTACTCAATTTGGCAGCCAAATGTGATGAGCTTAAAACAAGTAACTCATTCATTCGACTGAGAAAATCAAAGCACCTTTGCGCCAGTGAAACATTCAGCCAACCTACGCCATTTTCCAATGAAGCAACCCACGAACATTGGCATGAGAAACAGGTAAAGAAACGTGATGATTTTGAGCAGACCAAGCTGACTTGCTGAAATATGTAAACGAATGGCTAGAGAAATCCCCAAATCTTTTCCCCAAAAATTATGCTTTTCTCTTCGTAAACCTAACGCCAAATTAAGCTGCTACCAACGCACAATGCCACTTTAAGCAATGCACCATAATCACAAAACCACTTTAGAGCAGATTCAGCCGCGCGTTGGTAGTCAGGCTTGAATTTTTTGTTAGGTGTTACTGTTTCGCATTCATTAACTTGGCAAAGAATCGCTAGATTACCGCATTGTGATGAACGAAACCCAAATCTTTTACTCAATTTGGCAGCCAAATGCGATCAACTTAAAACAAGCAACTCATTCATTCGATTGAGAAAATCAAAGCGCCTTTGCGCCAGAGAAAATGTCAACCAACCGCTGCGGTTTTCAATGAAGCAACCCACGAATTTTGGCATGGGAAAGAGTTAAAGAAACGTGATGATTTGGGCAAACCAAGCCGATTTGCTTAAGAAATCCCCAAATCTTTTCCCCAAAAATTACGCTTTTCTCTTCGTAAACCTAACGCCGCATTAAGTGGTGAGCAACGCAGACCACTGAACTTAAAGTATTGTGCCGTAAACACTTAAGCCGAAGCAAACCGAAAATGCCGAGCGTTGGGAATCCGTCTTAAATGCTTTGTTAGATGATTTTTTGCGTCAATTTTTTCAGTTTAGCCATCACATATTACTTTATTGCTAAGCATCTTAGTTTCGCAATTAACCTTCGCATTTATGCTACGTATTACAATCATCTTATCGATGCTATCTAAAATATCTGCAGGTTGATTTTTAGATTGATAACCTTCATAAGTAAAGTTGTAACTAATTGACGAATTCTTTGTGTTACCAGTGAATTTACCCAGTTTCGGATCAATAGATAGTCGGCGCTTAAAAATTATGATGCTTTCTAATACTGCTTCTTTATCGGCTCTAATATCAAACGAAAAATCTATGAAAATTTTATCTTCGCCATAGTCATATGACACCGAGCAATATTTAACACCGTACGCCTGTTCATTAATAGGGCAAGGGTAATCCTCTAGGTACAGATTAGTTTTAAGAATCCCAATATCCATTAGCGATGCTGGCGTGCTCATTAAATATAGTGATGCGTTTCTGCCTTCCGCTTGAAGGCTAAATGGAAGAAGAATAAAAAGTACGACTAAAACTTTTTTCATTGAATCTCTCTGATTTTAATAATTGACTAATTCATCTAACGCCCTGTTAAGGGGTGAGCAACGCAATACCAAAGCCACCGCATACCACCTTAACCACTAAAACCAACGCATATTGAAAATGCCACGCGTTGCGAATCCCTCTTGAACAGTTTGTTAGCTGCAAATTCCACCGTCAAAGAGCAAACTCTAAGTTATAAACTTTGAAGACATTCACTAAAGGCTCTTCCCAACCGAGGCACACTCGTAACTGTTCAACTATGGGTTTAACTTGGCTCTTGGCCACGTTAATTTCTACTTTTAACAGTGGGTAGTTTTCCACTTTTCCCTTATCTCCAAATATGGGAGTTGAGCCATCGAGAGCTCGGTGAGACCCTGTAACCGACCCAATAGCCCAGCAGTGATCATAGTTTCCGATTTTATCGACACCTGACTCATGTAAAGTACTTAGAACTAGGTCTTGTTGCTCAGGTGTGCAAAAAATTTCTAGTTTATACATCTGATTTTTAATCTCCAAAATACCGATTGCAGCTAACGCCCAATTAAGGGGTGAACAACGCCACCACCCAACTTAAAGCATTGTACCGTAACCACTAAAATTGAAGTAGAAGCAAAAATGCCAAGCGTTGGGAATCCCTCTTAAATTGTTTGTTATATGCGTTCTTAAAGTTACCTAAGATACTTATCTCTGGCTGGCCTGAATAGCATCAACCAACTATTTAGAATATTCCATCAATTCAACTGGAGCTCCATTTACCTCAATGAAAGCAACAAGTAAACCCTCACTTGGTGAGTTAGGTTCAATAATGACTTTCTTACCTTTAATTTCAGCCATTAGATCATCAACTTCAAAAGCGGCATGAGGAACTGTTTTTACCAACTCAGGATATGGAGCATCAGCCCAAAAACGCTGCCACTGGATACCATAAGGGTTGTTTTCATGATCAGATACGGTCATCTTTAAATGAGGTAAATCGATTTCGCCATCGAATCGTTCTGTTGTTGGTATACCTAAATGATTGAACTTCATTGAATATCCTTCTTATTTCCACTTCAGCATATAACGCCGCATTAAGGGGTGAACAACGCCACCACCTAACCTAAAGCATTGTGCCGTAAACACTAAAGCCAATTCAAACCAAAACTGCCAAGCGTTGTGAATCCCTCTTAAATGCTTTGTTATGTTTACGAGAACCGTCCTAATCCAGGAGCACCAGCCCCCCACATTTTAAAAATATTGCCCGACTCTGGACGAGACATCGCATACATCCCTTGAAATTTAGTTTTAGGGGCATACTTATATAATGTTTTTGAGTCTAGGATTTTCTTTAAAATAGCGCGAGCAGCAGGATTTTTAGACAATTCACGTTTCAACTTTACCTCTGAAACTATATCACCTCGGCTTGTTTTATAAGCTAGGTGACCGATTTTGAACTTATATAAAGAATGAGAATTTTTCAGGATTTGAGTTTTATGTTTTTTGCTACCCTGCTTTTTGACTTTCTTCATTTTAAAACACTCTAATACATGACACGATTTGTATAATCAAACCAACCAATTAAATCAAATCTACGGACTTTGAAAGTAAACATAACGCCCAATTAAGGGGTGAACAACGCCTCCACCCAAACCTAAAGCATTGTGCCATAAACAATAAAACTGGAGTAGCAGCAAAAGTGCCAAGCGTTGGGAATCCCTCTTAAATTGCTTGTTATGCCTTGCCCCATTCGGTTCGAAGGACTGCCAAAACCACTGTATCCCACCACTGTCCTTTGAAAAAACGATGCTCTCTAAAATGTGCTTCTTGGCGCATACCTAAAGACTTACAGAGCTTGATAGCTGGCAGGTTCCTACTTATCGTCTCCGCGTAGATACGGTGAACTCTCAATTCCAAGAAACCAAAATCTGCGAGAGCTAAGGCCGCTTCATGACTTAACTTGTTACCTTGAGATGCTCTTGAAAACGCACACCCCATTGATGCTTGCTGACTGTCCTCTAGACGCAAACAAACAGTTCCAATGAAATCCCCTGACGCCTTACATACAACAGCTAATTGGTATGACTTTCTTGGTTTCTCAGAAGCCTGAGCAATAAACAAGTTTGTTAACTCTCTGTATTTATTAGGGTCACAATCGCTTTCGTCATAGAAACGCTGATATTTAGCATCCTGAGACATAGCAACAAAAGCGCCTTCATCGTTCGGAGTCATGTCCCGAATAATCAACCGCTTAGTCTCGATTTTAAACATCGAAAGTTCCTTTTTCTTTGTGAGGCATAACGCCGCATTAAGGTGTGAGCAACGCTACCACGAAACTTAACCATACCACCTTAAACACAAAACCCAACGATGGAATGAAAAATGCCAAGCGTTGGGAATCACTCTTAAATGCTTTGTTAGTAGCGTGCCGATTTCTTACGCCTAAACAAAGAAATGATCTTGTTGAAGTCAACTCCAATACCAGAGATATTAGGCTGTAAAATTAAAGCATCCACTAATGAACCTGACTCACCTGCTTTTATTTCCTGTGCAACTGTAAAATCGGGTAATTCCTTTTTAGCTGCTATATCCGCTACTATTTTCTGAATAACACCAATTACATCAGTAGCTGTTGTACAGACATTTTTTAATGGTACAAGTAGCATATTGTGTTCAGCTGGATCAATGCGACGTTCTGAAAATTCATGTGGATTTCTAGTAGTAATCAAAATTGCTGGCAAAATCTCTTTACCATCGATTCCATTGACACTATGCCATGACAATACTTCATCGGTGAAATGATGCCCAACAGTACCTTGAAAGACTACAGCATCATTTTTCGATGCGTGATCTGCCAATAGATGAAAATTTTCAAATAAAGCATCACGGATTGGCTCCTGCCAACCATAATCTAATAGATAAATGTAGAAGGATCTTTCCACATTAGCGGGAACTTCTCCCATTGAATGGATCATTAATCCCATTTTTACTCCTAAGCTACTAACGCCAAATTAAGGTGTGAACAACGCCAACACCTTACCTAAAGCATTGTGCCATAAACACTAAACTGACTTGAAGTGAGGGCGCCAAGCGTTGTGAATCACTCTTAAATTTATTGTTAGGGCTCTGAACTCACCGATCGATGAACTCTATTGACCTTACAGCAAACATTTTGTATTTTGAACGGTACAAGCTTGTTAGTAAGTTCAGTACTGAATTCAAGTTTGCCTACATCAAGCGCTTTTCTCTAGCTTTTTGTATAGGTGTGACATTAGAGAGTTAATGCATCTAACTTATACAACGGTAATTTATGAAAACGACTAGATTCCTCATTAAAGCTACTATAGTCAGCCTACTTTTATTATTGATACTTAGACGCAATAGATCTGCGCGTTCATCTTCTCAAGAACTCAAACTAGTAATAGAACTTATAGACAAAATTCAATCACTGAAATAAGGCTTTCGATATGGGCTCTATGGCTAGAGCCCTAACGCCGCGTTAAGTGGTGAACAACGCGACCACTGAACCCAACCCATTGCACTGTAAACACTTAAGCTGATTTAAACCGAAATTGCCAAGCGTTGTGAATCCGTCTTAAACGCTTTGTTATACCTGTGCTCAAGGTTGCTCCGTAGCTACATTATCAGCGTCTTCTTCCTGCAAGTTTTCAGCTAAACCAATTTCTCCAGCTATGAATAGTACACTCCCTATCGATGATAAGGTTTCATTACCTGTTCTTTCTGGAAACTCCCCTGCCTTAGTAACACTTTCTTCTACAATGACATTTGTGCAAACGACACTAGCGCAGCCCGCTTCTTTTTCACCCACAAACGTAGTATTCAGAATATCGCTAGCTAAACTACTTGCAGAAAAACTGCTAATTAAACCCACTACTACAACCTTAGACTTCATTGCACCAACCAATACATTCACAAGATAGATGAAACATATGACACCAATTAATATATATTGTTCAACGTAAAAAGGTATAACGCTATCTATACTGCTATTTGCCTACTTTTATTTTATTCCTTCGCCATCTATCACACCATCAAATTAGTCTAAAATTTGTATAAAAATATTTATATTCAGTTAATTACAATATTGAACAACATGAAGAAGATCGCATTAGACGGATTTTTGTAACTTAGCCAATTGACTAGTAAGAAAAGCATACTACTGTATATACATACATGCCATTGAACTAAAGGATTGCAATGAAATCACAATTCATCTTAAGTATAAAAGAGTATATGCAAGCACGCCATTATGCGAATAAAACAATCGAGGCTTACTTACATTGGATTACTCGATACATTGTTTACCACGATAAAATACACCCGATGAAAATGGGAGACAATGAGGTAGAAGCCTTTTTGACTAATTTAGCTGTTAAAGGAAAAGTTGCAGCTAAAACTCAAGCTCTAGCGCTAAACTCATTACACTTTTTGTACCGTGAGATAATAAAAGAACCGCTTTCTATTAACATGAACTTTAAAAAGTCACAATTAGATAGAAAATTACCCGTGGTGATGACTAGAGATGAAACAAAACGATTTCTAGAACACATAGACCCACGTTATCAGCTACCAATCAAACTACTATACGGATCAGGGCTAAGGCTTATGGAATGTGTTAGATTACGTATACAAGATATTGATTATGACTACGGTGCAGTGAGAATTTGGCAAGGAAAAGGTGGGAAAAACCGAACCGTTACACTAGCTAAGGAGCTCTACCCTCAGCTAAAAGAGCAGCAAGCCTTAGCAAAAAGATACTATGATAAAGATATGCAAACAAAAGGATATAGTGGTGTATGGCTTTCAAATGCACTCAGTGAAAAGTATCCCCATGCTGCTTATGAATTCAATTGGCATTACCTGTTTCCCTCACATTTAATTTCTCTCGATAAAGAGACAGGTTTAAAACGTAGACAGCACATCAACGAATCGGCAGTACAGCGCGCGGTTAGAAAGACTGCACGTGATGCAGAAATTAAAAAAAGTATTTCATGCCATACCCTAAGGCACAGTTTTGCTACACATCTCCTTGAATCAGGAGCCGATATTAGGACTGTTCAAGAACAACTTGGGCATAGCGATGTGAAAACCACCCAAATTTATACACATGTATTGGATAGAGGTGCAAATGGAGTACTAAGCCCACTATCTCGGTTATAAAATCAATGACAAAATATGAAATGTCGATAAAGAAAAAAGGAGAGCAAATGCTCTCCTTTTTCTTAAACCTGACTGCTAATTAAAGAGCAGCTTTCGCTTTTTCAACTAGAACTGCAAATGCAGCTTTGTCGAATACCGCGATATCGGCAAGGATCTTACGATCGATCTCGATAGATGCTTTCTTAAGACCGTTAATGAAACGGCTGTAAGATAGACCATTCTGGCGAGATGCAGCGTTGATACGCGCAATCCATAGCTGACGGAACTGACGCTTTTTAGTGCGACGGTCACGGTAAGCGTATTGACCAGCTTTGGTAACTGCTTGGAAAGCTACGCGGTAAACACGTGAACGTGCTCCGTAGTAACCTTTAGCTTGTTTTAGAACTTTCTTATGACGTGCACGAGCTTGTACACCACGTTTTACGCGAGGCATTATGCTTCTCCTAAACTAAACGATAAATAAACTAAAAAGAATTAAGCGTATGGCAACATACGGATAACTGCAGCCACTTCACATTTAGGAAGGATTGCATTTGGACGTAGTTGACGCTTGTTCTTAGTAGTACGCTTAGTCAAGATGTGACGTTTTGTAGCGTGCTTGTACTTAATACCACCAGCAGTTTTCTTGAAACGCTTAGCAGCACCTTTGTTGGTTTTCATCTTAGGCATGATGAATAACTCCGCATTGTAGTAGTTTAATAACAATGTAATTAGGGCGAATAAAACCTTGCCGTTTTTCAACAGCAAGGTTTTATTACTTGTCAGCCGTTAATTACTTCTTTTTAGGGGCAAGCATCATGATCATCTGACGTGCTTCAATTCGACTCGGGAAAGATTCTACTACTGCTAAATCAGCGGTATCTTCTTTCAAACGATGAAGAACATCAACACCGATGTCTTGGTGCGCCATCTCTCGGCCACGGAAGCGAATAGTAACTTTCACTTTGTTGCCTTCTTCTAGGAAACGCGTCAGGTTGCGTAGTTTTACCTGATAGTCTCCAATATCAGTCCCAGGACGGAATTTAATTTCCTTAATCTGGATCTGCTTTTGCTTCTTCTTCTGCTCTTTAGCAGACTTGCTCTTTTCAAAGAGGAACTTGCCATAGTCCATCACACGACAAACTGGTGGCTCGGCGTTAGGGCTGATCTCTACAAGATCCATACCAGCTTCTACAGCAGCTTCAAGTGCTTCGTTGATTGATACAACACCAACGGGTTCACCATCTGCGCCAGTTAAACGAACTTCACGAACGCCACGAATTTCACCGTTTAAACGGTGCTGGTTTGGTTTGGCCGGCTGTTGGCCACGTCTTCCGCCTTTAATAGTTTATTCCTCCAGATTGAGCTTACGGCTCGAAACTTCGGCTTGGATGTATGAAATTAAATCATCCACTTTAAACTTGCCTAAGTCCTTACCCCTACGAGTACGTACTGCGATTTCGCCAGCTTCCATCTCTTGGTCGCCACAAACCAGCATATACGGTACACGTTTCAAAGTGTGTTCGCGGATTTTAAAGCCAATCTTCTCATTTCTCAAGTCTGCTTTAGCTCTAATTCCACATTTTTGTAGTTTTTGCGCTACTTCTTGAGCATAAACTGCCTGTTTGTCAGTTATGTTCATAATAACGGCTTGTTCAGGTGCCAACCACGTAGGGAAGAAACCTGCATATTCTTCAATTAGAATACCAATGAAGCGCTCTAACGAGCCAAGGATCGCTCGGTGAATCATCACTGGAACTAATCGTTCATTGTTCTCACCAACATAGGTTGCACCTAAACGAGTTGGTAAGTTGAAATCAAGCTGTACTGTACCACATTGCCACGCGCGATCTAAGCAATCATGCAAAGTAAATTCGATTTTAGGACCATAGAAAGCACCTTCGCCTTCTTGAATCTCATATTCGATGCCCATAGCTTCAAGAGATAACTTCAGAGCTTCTTCTGATTTGTCCCAAATTTCGTCACTACCTACACGCTTTTCAGGGCGAGTTGATAACTTCACAACAATATTGTCAAAACCAAAGGTTGTGTAAGTATCGTAGACCATTTTAATACAAGAAGTGACTTCTTGCTGAATTTGGTCTTCTGTACAGAAAATATGAGCATCATCTTGTGTGAAACCACGAACACGCATAATTCCGTGTAGTGAACCTGACGGTTCATTACGGTGACACGAACCAAACTCAGCCATACGTAGTGGCAAGTCACGGTAAGATTTTAGACCTTGATTAAAAATCTGAACATGGCCTGGGCAGTTCATTGGCTTGATTGCATATTCACGATTCTCTGAAGAAGTTGTAAACATGGCATCAGCGTACTTATCCCAGTGACCAGAACGTTCCCAAAGCACGCGGTCCATCATCAACGGACCTTTCACTTCTTGGTAATCATACTCGCTCAGTTTTTGACGAATAAATACTTCAAGATCACGGAAAATTGACCAACCATTATGATGCCAGAACACCATGCCAGGTGCTTCTTGTTGCATGTGGAATAGGTCTAAGTGCTTACCAATTTTGCGATGGTCACGTTTAGCTGCTTCTTCTAAACGCGTTAAATGCGCTTGCAGTGCTTTCTTATCGTGGAAAGCAGTACCGTAGATACGTTGCAGCATTTTGTTGTCGCTGTTACCGCGCCAATATGCACCAGCAACACTCAATAATGTGAAGTGTTGGCAAAAGCTCATATTTGGTACGTGTGGACCACGACACATATCTATGTATTCTTCATGATGATAAAGACCTGGTCGATCATCACGAGATACATTTTCATCCAAAATTTCAATTTTGTATGTTTCACCGCGAGCTTCAAAAGCATCACGAGCTTCCTGCCAACTGACTTTCTTTTTAACGACTTGATATTTCGTCTTAGCCAACTCTTTCATGCGCTTTTCGATCTGTTCTAAATCGTCTTGCGTTAAAGATTGCTCAAGGTCGATGTCATAGTAAAAGCCGCTATCGATCGTCGGGCCAATCGCCATTTTCGCTTGTGGGTAAAGTTGCTTTAATGCATGACCTAGCAAGTGTGCGCAAGAGTGACGCACAATTTCTAAACCATCAACTTCATCTTTAGCAGTAATGATTTCAAGGCTGGCATCGTTTTCGATAAGGTCGCATGCATCAACACGCACCCCATCAACACGACCTGCAATGGTTGCTTTCGCAAGACCTGGGCCAATTGAAGCTGCAACTTCCATTGTAGATATAGGGTTATCGAAATGACGCTGACTGCCGTCAGGAAGTGTAATAATAGGCATGTTATATCCTTACAGTGGTGTTGCACACCAAGCAACACATGTTTATTTGAATGAAAAATAAGTCATCAAAGATCAATCGGTAACACGAATACCGGAACTTCAATGAAGTGAGGATTTTAACTAGCTCACACTAGCGATGTAAAGCGCGAATAGTCCAAATAAAAAGAAAAAGCCCACGGCACTAACCATGGGCTTAGTAATTACACTATGAATTATGCTTCGCTGCGACGTGGGCGACTAGCACCACCAGTACTACTGCTATTGCCGTGACCACGTTCGCCACGGAAGTTACCACGGTGGTCACCACCACGGTTGCGATCAAAACGACGCTCACCATCGCGACCAGAAGCAGCACCACCTTCACGGTTACCGCGGAAGCCACCTTCACGGCCACCACGACCAGCGCTTGCACCAGCTTCACGATTGCGGAAACCGCCATTGCCACCTTCACGACGAGCACCGTTACCACCTTCACGACGGCCACGAGACTCACGGAAATCATCAAAATCACAAACCACTGCGCCCACTTCTTTTTGGCGAATACGTAGCTTGCGCAGTTTACCTGTCACGTCTGATGACATCGCTTTTGGAAGTTGAACGAATGTATGACCTTGCGCTAGCTTAATCGCACCGATAGAGCCTTTGGTTAAACCAAGCTCGTTCGCTAATGCGCCAACGATGTCTTTAACTTGAACGCCTTGCTCACGACCAACTTGAAGTTGATAAGTATCCCAATCTGTATTTGAGGTACCGTATTCACGACGGCTGCCTTCACGGCCACCTTCACGACGATCACCACCTTCTTTACGATCACGGCGACGAGTTTTTTCACGCTCAATCGCTTCAATCATTGGGTCAGCACCTACGTAGAACAGAGGACGCTTACCTTGTTGGCGTTTAAGTAAAATAGCAGCTAAAGTCGCAGCATCAATTTCTAAGCTTTCTTGTAGCTTTTCAATCAACTCAGCAAATTTGTCTAATGCTGTGTGACCTTTTTCAGCTTCTAGTTCTGCGCCTAATTTGACAAGACGAGACTCAGCTACTTTGTCACGCAGTGGTAGTTGAATTTCTTCCATTGAAGAACGTGTAACACGTTCGATAGTGCGAAGCATACGAATTTGGTTAGTACGAACAAGAAGAATCGCCTTACCTTTACGTCCAGCACGACCAGTACGACCAATTCGGTGAATGTATGACTCAACGTCAAATGGAATATCGTAGTTAAATACGTGTGTAATACGAGGCACATCAAGACCACGCGCTACAACGTCGGTTGCTACAAGAATATCAATCACACCTTGTTTGATATGATCAACAGTACGTTCACGCAATGACTGAGGAATATCACCGTGGAGTGCTGCCGCTTTAAAGCCACGTGCAGACAACCAGTCAGCCAAACGCTCAGTATCTTGGCGAGTACGTACGAATACGATTGAAGCATCGGTCTCTTCTGTTTCAAGAAGACGAGACATCGCTTCGTCTTTCTCTACGCCTTTCACTACCCAGTATTGCTGCTCTACTTTTGCAACAGTTTGGTTTGAACCAGCAACGTCAACACGCGCAGGATCACGTAGGTAGCGATCAACAATGGTCTTAACCATTGGTGGCATAGTCGCAGAGAACAATACACGCTGAGCTGTGTCAGGCGCTTGTTCCATGATCCACGTTACATCATCAACGAAGCCCATTTTTAACATTTCGTCAGCTTCATCTAGAACGAATGTGTGGCATTCGTCTAAGTGTAGACGGTCACGAGTGATCAAATCTTTTACACGACCAGGAGTACCAACCACAATGTGAGCACCTGATTTAAGTGCACGCATTTGATCAACAATAGAAGCACCACCGTAGATCTCAAGAACTTTAAGACCTTGAATTTTCTGACCAAGGTTTTTGATTTCTGCGGCAACTTGAATGGCTAGCTCACGAGTAGGAGCCATCACAATCGCTTGTGGTTTGTACTGAGAAAGATTTAGCTTGTTTAATAGAGGCAGAGAAAACGCAGCCGTTTTACCTGTACCTGTTTGTGCTTTACCTAGCGCATCTTTACCTTCGAGAAGGAAAGGAATAGCTGCTGCTTGAATAGGTGTTGGAGAAACGAATCCCATTTCATTTAAAGCTGATAGAATTGAGTCGTTCAGGGCTAATTCACTGAATTGAATTACAGAGTCTTGCATGGAGATCCCACTAGATTAATTAACAAAAGGTCCCACGAGCTCTACCAATTCCAATACCGATCCAATAAAAGAGCTGAGTTCCGTTCAGATGCGGATAAGTCTTAAAACGCATCAAGCCGCTAGGGACATATAAGGGACGCGGATTATTCCCTAAAAGCATAAAAAAAGCCAGTAAAAATTGAATTACATCACATATTTCTCTCATAAACACCATTTCAGCATATAAATTCACCGAAAATTGATGAAAATTTGCGTCATGGTAAAACGATGAGGATACAGGTTGGCAAAAATAGCGCTTTCGGTAGTAATCATCCCTCTCAATGATTATAGTGTGCTTAATCACATTCGTTAGAAAAAGACACATGTTTCAAGATAATCCACTACTCGCCCAGCTCAAACAACAAATCCAAGAAAACCTGCCCAAAAAAGAAGGCACAATCAAAGCGACAGATAAAGGCTTTGGCTTTTTAGAGGTCGACAGCAAAAAAAGCTTCTTTATTCCGCCTCCATACATGAAAAAGTGTCTTCACGGCGATAAAGTGATCGCTATCATTCGCACTGAGAATGAAAAAGAAGTAGCAGAGCCTCAAGAGTTGGTAGAACAGTCTTTAACACGATTTATCGGCCGCGTGAAACTATTGAAAGGAAAATTGCACGTTACGCCTGATCTTCCTCAGTTAAAGAAACTCTCTTTAAAAGCGAAAGTACAAAAAGGACTCAATCCTGAACATTTTGCTGAAAATGATTGGGTGGTAGCACAACTTACTCGCCATCCTTTAAAGGATGATAGTGGGTTCTTTGTTGAGATCACTCAGAAAATCACAGATGCAAACGATAAAATTGCTCCTTGGTGGGTAACATTGGCTGAAAATGATCTCCCCAACAGTGAGCCGGAAGGTATTGAACACTGGGAGATAAACGATGACGCAGATCTAGAGCGCATCGATATGACGCATATTCCTTTCGTGACCATCGATGGTGCTTCAACGAAAGATATGGATGATGCACTTTATGCTCAGAAAACTGAAAACGGTGATTTCAAACTAACCATCGCAATTGCCGACCCAACGGCCTATATCGCTCCCGAAGATGAAATGGATAAAGTTGCTCGTGAGCGAGGCTTCACTATTTATCTACCGGGCCGCAACATTCCAATGCTTCCTCGCGATTTAGCCGATGAGCTATGCTCTTTGATGGAAAATGAAATCCGCCCAGCCCTTTGCTGTAGTGTGACCGTTACTAAAGATGGTGTGATTGGTGATGACATCCACTTCTTTGCAGCCAATATTAAATCACACGCTCGATTAGTGTATGACCACCTATCCGATTGGTTAGAGAATGGTCACTCTGACGATTGGCAACCTAGCGAAGAGATCGCGACCGTTGTGCGTGAACTTTATGACTTCTCTTTGGCTCGCGTACAATGGCGCGAGACTCACGCTGTTGTTTTCCCAGATCGCCCAGATTACCGATTTGAACTCAGTGAAGATAATGACGTGATTGCTATCCATGCTGATATGCGTCGTTCCGCAAATCGTTTGGTTGAAGAGGCAATGATCACCGCTAATATTTGTGCCGGTAAAACGCTGCGAGATAGCTTCGGACAAGGCGTTTTCAATACACATGCTGGCTTTAAACCTGAGAAAATCGCGGATGTGGTTGAAATGGTCAACCCAACAGGTGAACTTGAATTCAACGCAGATAACCTTACGACCCTTGAAGGATTTGCTGCGGTACGTCGCTGGCTGTGCAAACAAGAGACTAGCTACTTAGATAACCGTATCCGTAAATGCCAAGCATACAGTGAAATTGGTAATCAACCCCTACCTCACTATGCGATGGGTTTAGATATCTACGCAACTTGGACATCTCCAATTCGTAAATATGGCGATATGATCAACCATCGTATGTTGAAGGCGCATATTCTTGGCAAAGAGCCGATACAAAGACCCGATGAAACCGTGGGTGAAGAGCTCGCATTGCATCGTAAACATCACAATATG
Organism: Vibrio aestuarianus; assembly: GCF_028858425.1. NCBI lineage: Bacteria > Pseudomonadati > Pseudomonadota > Gammaproteobacteria > Vibrionales > Vibrionaceae > Vibrio > Vibrio aestuarianus. The sequence continues at coordinate 780,026 of NZ_JAKNYQ010000002.1, forward strand.
GCAGAACGTAATGTTGGCGATTGGCTGTATGTGCGAACTCTTGCTGATGAACCAAGTAAAGGAACCAAATTTACTGCAGAAATTTTCGATATTAATCGCGCTGGTATGCGTGTACGCCTTGTTGAAAACGGCGCTGCAGCCTTCATTCCTAGTTCTCTAATACTCAATAATAAAGAGCGTCTAGAATGTAATAACGATAACGGCACGGTTCTGGTTGATAAAGAAGTGGTCTTTAAGTTGGGCGACACTTTAGAAGTGGTTTTAGCAGAGGTAAACCAAGAAAATCGTAGCCTAGTTGCCAAACCGACACAAATTTTCGCTGATGCGCCTGTTGCTACTGAACCTTCAGATTCTGCACCTGAAGTTAATGAGCAACAAACAGCTAAGTAACACGTTTCACTTAAATCAGAAAAAGGCATTCTTCGGGGTGCCTTTTTTACGATTAGTCACTCACAGAGCCTATAGATAATAAAAAACCTAAACTTACCAAAAATATGACTTAGGATCTTTTTCAATTTCTCTGATTAAAGCGGTTAAATCATCGCTTTTCGGTAAATAGGGATAAGGCTGCCACGACTGCGTATCTTGCTGGCCATTGAGAATATACTTCGCTGAACTATGGTCACTGGGAATGTATAAACCCCATTGCAGTTCTTCTCGAATTACTTTGGCAACAATGCTCGAATAATCAGAATGGGTTGAGTCTAACTTGTAATGATGTTTAATAAACTGTACCCCATCAGCGATAGGCTCAAAGCACGATTTCCCCAACTCCACAGGCAAACTTTGGTTACGGTTGTGGCAAACTAACTCTGCCCTTCGCTCCAATTGACGTTGTAACAAATTCACTACCGCCATATAAACCTCGATGAAAAGTGGATTACCTCGCTGACTATAACTGACTTACAGCATGAGGGGAGATAAAAACTAACTCAACTCTCCCATTTCGATTTCCATTCACAAAAGTGTCATCTGTACGACATATTATAGCCGCTCAATTCATAACTATATTGGAGTCTTTATGTTTCGAGTCGCGCTTGCAGCACTACTCTCAACCTCTTTATTTACTCAGTTTGTCTTCGCAAGTGAAATCAATATTTCAGGCTCAACTTCGGTCGCTCGAATCATGGATGTATTTGCTGAAGACTACAATGCCAGTCACCCGGACACTTATATCGCGGTTCAAGGCGTGGGGTCGACCGCAGGTATCACACTATTGAAAAAAGGCGTTGCTTCGATAGGAATGAGTTCACGTTATCTCACAGAAAATGAACAAGATGACGCCATGACAACATTGCCTATCGCCTACGATGGATTAGCCGTTGTAGTGAATCGTTCGAATTCTGTTGAAAACCTCTCTAGACAGCAGTTGTATGACATCTATAAAGGTAAAATCACTAATTGGAAGCAAGTGGGTGGCAATGATCAAAAAATCGCGGTAGTAACACGAGAAGCTTCCTCGGGTTCTCGGTACAGCTTTGAAAGTCTGCTAGGGCTCACTAAAGTTATCAATGATCGCTTAGTTTCCGACATTAACCCTAATAACTTAGTCGTCAATAGCAACAGTATGGTTAAAACATTGGTAAACCATAACCCACAAGCGATTGGTTTTATTTCAACTGGCTCTGTGGACAAATCGATTAAAGCGATAAAATTTGAAGGTGTGGAAGCAACCGCTAAAAACATTGCGAACCATGAATACCAACTTTCACGACCATTTTTAGTTCTGTACTACCCACAAAAAATGACGGAGGAAGTGAAAGCGTTCATTTCATATCTAGGATCAGACAAAGCCAATGCACTTATCGATGAATATGGGTATATTTCGTTGAACGCTCATGAATAGCAACAGCATCAACTTGTAGTTCAAATAGCAAAAAAGGAGAGCATAATGCTCTCCCTTTTTTAAATTCATTCAAAATTAAAAGTGCAGTTGGATCACGGAAGTAACAACACAACCCGGTCTACGCACACCGTCAATCTCGATTTTGATTTCTCGTTCAATCTCTAAGCCTTTTTTAATCGGCGTGACTTTCAATAAAGTACTTACCGCTCGAACGCGATTACCAGACTTAACCGGATAAGGAAACCTAACTTGGTTAAGGCCAACATTGACTACCATTTTTGCTGTTGGAAACATCAACTTACTCGGATCAACGCTATCGGTTAACTTAGGCAGTAAAGACAAGGTCAGAAAACCGTGAGCTATCGTTGTCTTGAACGGTGAATCTACCTCTGCTTTTTCTGGATCAGTGTGAATCCATTGCATATCTTCGGTGACTTGACCAAACTGGTTGATACGTTGTTGATCAACAGTCATCCAATCACCAATATGAATCACATCGCCAATTTGAGCTTGCAGTTGATTGTAGAGCGTCTGCGCTTCTGGCTTTAGTTGAATAGGCTCAGCAATGGGAATATCTTCATTGACCGCTGGTTGGTGAAAATCTCTAACCCAAGAAAACAACTGACGGCTATTTGTTCTATGTAAAAACTCACCCCAGTACTCTCGTACTGTTGGAGACACCCAATGCATAAACTCAGATTGATACTTACTCATTGAATCACCGCGATGCTTAAAAAGATTCTCGACTTTCATCTAAACCTCAATGATTATCTAAAATGATGGAATTTGCTAATTTTGAAGCAGTTCACAGTTATCTGCAAACACTTTCGGGCGTACACATGTTCCCCCAACACCAATAAACCATTATTTTTCAAAAACATAAAAATAAAACACTATTTTATTGGCTTTATAATAAATAGAGTAATTACCTGAAAAATCAAATCAAAATATATCAATAAGAATCATCAGCGCTGCTACTAACTCTTTCACCTGTACAGCAATTAGCCAAACAGAACAGACTTAATAAATTATTACTTTACAAGACACTAGCCAAAAACTATTATTAGCGCCGCACGGAGAGATGGCTGAGTGGTCGAAAGCACCGGTCTTGAAAACCGGCAACCGTTAATAGCGGTTCTAGGGTTCAAATCCCTATCTCTCCGCCACATTTAAAGGAAAAACCGCTGTTTTTACAGCGGTTTTTTCGTATCTAGAGCATCGAAAATCATCTTACACATATAGATGGCACAGATGTACTTATTGAGACTTCCGAATAGCGTTTACGACACTCGTATCGCGCCTCCTCTTCCATTACGTGAAAGCGGCTACCCTAAAGAGTTCACATTATTCTTTCTTACCCGTGATCGAAAGATTGCTTACCTAAGAAATATCGAACAGGTTCAACTACTTCATGCTCTTTTCGATAAAGCCAAAGCGACGGTATTAAGTTTTTCCGAGTTCAAAGCAGAACTGGCTGATGCCATTAATCGGTTACGTCAGGATTATCGTTCCCAACCAGAAACTGCAACCAGTGCACCGATACTTAGTGCTACCACCGCAATAAAGACACCCTCACCTCGACCTAGTGTAGACAAAGAGGCGCTTGCTCAGTTCATAGATTCCAAGCAGCTTGAGAATGTTACCCAATTAACGATTAAACAGCTCCAACCGTTGTAGTGATTTTCTTAACTACCTATGTAGACAAGATGATGTAAAACCAAGTAACAGCCATGCCATGGCTTATAGAGATGAACTAATTCAACGCAGGCGTTGGAAGGCGATAGAGCTTAAAAAGTTTTTCATCAGCCAAGCCTATCAAGCACAGGGGGAACAGTTTGACTGGATAACCAAGTTGCAAATGCACCAAGGGTGTCGACCTTCGGAGGCTTGCCAGCTTCGTGTTGGCGACATTAGGCAAGGCGCAACCCCTTGTATCCATTTTTCCGAAACTGGAGAACAACAACACCTCAAAAACGCCACCTCCAACCGAGTGATACCGATACACAAGGCTTTGCTCCACTCTGGCTTTCTAGACTACGTGGCGAAACGAAAGAAACAGGGAGCGACTCAGCTTTTTGACCTGACTCCGCGTGGAGACGACCTAGATTGGTCTAAAGATTATCGTGACACGTTTGGCGATGTTCTAGATGCCTGTCATTTCAAAGCGGGACAGCGACCAACCGCTTATTCATTTCATCATACCGTTGTTGATGAACTGCAAAAGGCTGGCATTGACGAACATGTGGTCGCACAAATTGTTGGGCATAAACACAATACGATGACTTATGGACATTATGCGAAACCGCTATCACCAGAAGAGTTGGCCGATGCGGTAAACAGCTTTACGCTGAGTGTGGATTAGCTTGTTTATTATGGGCATTGCCGCTGCCATCAATGGCACTATCAGTGCCAGATAAAAAGTGTGACGTCATAGCAACCCGCTACGGTTGTGTCACACTTTTACTTCGTAAAAGATGAACACAATCTGCGGGCAAGAGAAGTCTCTCTTGCCTCTCTACCATGCACAACCTTCGGTTGGCATGAATGGAGCAGTTGTAAACACGATTTTGCCCCATTTCTTGTTTCTGAAGTAATTAACTTTGGTTCAAGTTTTTGTCATTTAGTTAGTTACTTTTTAACAGGCACCCTGTAGTCAGTTAAATACTAACTTAGTTCTAATTCTTCTCTAAACAGCTCGTAAACGTAGTTGGATTCATTCGCTAGTTGGAAAGTTTCGTTGATCACGCCACCAGCCATGTGAGGGTGCCCTCCGCCGAATCCAACACCAGAATCGTTTAGCACGCGCCTTACGATAGCTGCCATGTTATTTTTCTTACATTCTGAGCGAAGGGAGATAAAGGTTTTTTCTCTGTTTCTGGCACTAAGAACCACGATATCGAGTTCATCAACCGACAGTAAGAAGTCTCCAAGAATACCTAACATGTTTTTGGGACATCCTTCAGGTAAGGTAGCAAAAGCGCAGTTTCCTTCTTTTTTCATACTTCCTAGCATGGAATCAAATAGTTTAAGCTCTTGATACTCTATTTGATTGCGGCAAATTCTATTCACCATATCCATGTCGGCTTTCACTTGTAGCTGTAAGAGTGCTTTAATATCAGCAGAACTAACCGCTCGTGTGAAGTTTGCTGTATCGAAACTTAGACCAACGAGAAGCGCCGTTGCCACCCGTTTAGGGATAGGTAATTCATAGTAATTAAAATACTCAACCATGATGGTCGCTGTAGCACCATAATGAGGGCGAATATCTTTATAGGCGACAAAACTTGGCGCTTTCACTTGATGGTGGTCTATCACCCTCACTTCAATTCCTGGAAGATCGGTGACATTTTTTTCACCAATACAACCATCTACGACAATGATCTTGTCAAATGGCTTCAAATCAAGCTGATGGGATTTTGTAATAGGAATATCGAGCCAATCAGTTAAGTTTCTTAGAGAAACTCGATCAATAAAGCCTTGATAAGAAATAAAGGGAGCAAACCCCTTTTTTTGAGGAGGTAAGCGAGAGCAAATGCAGAGCCAATTGCATCATGATCGGGAAAATCATGAGCCTGAATTATGATTCGAGAAGAGCCTCGTAAACTCGTTAATAAGCGATCAAACTTTTCAAGTGACATTGTTAGTTACCCTGAATTAATTGCTCAACTCTTCCACGGTATCGACAATAGTTTCGGAACTATCTTTCAACTGCTCGATATGATCTTGGTTAACGGCACTTTGAATCTCATCAGAGTGCTGAACGCCCATAACCCCCCAAAAAGGGTAAGGGCTAGGGCGATAAACTTAAGCATTATATACCTTGCAAAAACGCGTAGCTCACTATGCATCTAGCACGTGTGCAACGTATTTAAAATTCTAAATTTAAAGAGAAATTAAATATCCGGACAGATGATTTTGCAAGGTTGACTAAGACTTTACAATTATATTCTTGACAGTGCTCTCATTATCATAAGTTATCCTTGTATCCATACTACGGGATATATATATTTTTTGCACTCTGGTGTGATATTAATCCCATATGGAATTTCAATCTAATGAAGCGGAATCGAATCGTCAGTGGCTTACTGATCGCGCTGTGTCCAACTGTTGCTTTTGCGGCATCAAGTAATAATCAATTTGAGTTTTCAAATACCCTTCATGGTACCGTTTGCTCTGAAAACCCAGATGTTTGGCTACTTGGTGGAGAATTAAAAGTTGATGCTCCTATTACCACCAATGGAACGTTAATTACTCGTGAGGGCGTAAATCTATCCAGTAACTCCCTCGCTGCACTAATTGGTAAAGGAGACTCTACAACACAGCACTTTATGACAGATGCTATCGGCTGTATTCAAAGTGATGATCCTATCGCTTTGGTTGGTGCTGTAGCTTCTTTATACGAAAAGCAGTTTACCAGTTTGAGTAGTGCAGATATTCCTGCCCCAATTCCTGAACCCGCCCTACCTGAAGCGCCAAAAATCGTTAAAGATCAATTTGAAACGAAAGCTCAATTTGAAGAGCGCGTAGAGAAAATTCGTTTTGAACGTCAGCAAGAAATTGCCGCAATTCAGCAGAACTATCGTCAACAGGTTGAAGCAAGAAACGCAAAAATTCGCGCTCTACAGAGCAATGTTGATCAGCGCAAAGGCAGTTTAGATGAGAAAAAGTCTCAGCTTGTTGCTCGTGCATTCAGAGACGTAATGGGCAAGCCAGTTGTTACAACGAAAAGTTATGATGCCGAGAATCAGCAGATGCATTTGCTTGTCAAAGCATCTAATCAAAACTACCAACGCGACATAGTACTTAACGTCCCTTTAGAACAAGCTCGTGAACTATATAATTCTATTGAACAATTGGACCTTGCTTTAACCTACAGTTACAACCAAGACCAGCTTGAGTTGGTGAGCATTTCAGGTTCTTATCAAGAGAGTGAGTTCGCTGGAGACATTGCAAAAAGTCAATTCAAGCCGGAGGCTTTATCTGTTGTGCTTGATAGCAAATCATCTGTAGCAGTACCAGGCTTAGAAATGCAAAACCCGAACTTGATTGACAGCTTTGAAGTCGATTCACGTTTATCAGCCAGTGACAGCACAATTGCCGATGAGTTGAAAGTGCTACTTGCCAAGGCTACACCCGCTAAAACCAATAAATCAACTTGGTTCTTCAACCTTTCAATTGAAGACTACGCGAACTCTGATCAGGTTGCTTATGCACGTAATAGTGGCGAGATAATGTCTGAGGTCGCAACCAAAGTGTTGGGTGTGCCTGAGCGTCATCTATACGATCTTATTGACCGCGATGCAACCAGTGGTGCAATTAAAGATAAGCTACGTTTGATGTTAGATAATGTTGCTGAAGGTGACACCGTTTACTTCTACTACAGTGGCCACGGTATTCCTGCAATTCCTGACAATGACCCCTACATCTTACCTCAAGATAAGATTCCTGATTACGTTACCGATGATCCATTCTTTAAGCTCGATAACGTCTACAAAACGTTATCCAACAGTAAAGCAGGCAAGATCGTTGTCATGGTGGATAGCTGCTTTAGTGGTGCCACTGATGGCGTTTCTGTGATCAAAGGGGTGGCAGCCTCACGCCTTGCTCCAAAGAAAGTCAGTATCGACCCAGAACGCATGGTGGTAATGACCGCTGGTCGTGACAAAGAATACTCCAATATGTATCAGGAGAAGGGGCACCGCCTGTTTAGTTACTACCTAATGAAATCCATGATTGAGGGTAACCGTGATGTCGATACGCTGTACCAAGAAGTCTACGATCAAGTGAAGTCGGCTTCATTTGAAATGGGTGATCTAAAACGTCAGCACCCAACCATTACTGGTAACCAAACCATTTCACTTTAACTATATTGAAAACATTGATTAAGGCTTACATCCATGTTTAAGAAAACAATTCTAGCTACATCAGCACTTTTAATGACATCAACAGCTTTCGCTGCAGATGTAGAAAACTCTAATCTAGATATCGCGTTTCAAGGTGCACACTTCCAAGGTGCTGGTAACCAAGTAACCATGTTACGCGTGCCAGTAACTAACAAGGACACAGGGCAAACTCAATTCTTTGATATGAGTGCTGAGTTCGCAGCGGACAAAAATGGCAACCTGGTATTTAAGAATATGAGTTCCATAAAATCAGTTGCCTTTACAAGTGCCAACCAATTGATTGCCGGACACTACCTAGACACTGACAATTGTAGTTGGTTTGTAGAAGGGCCATCAGTTACATCAAATGGAAGATCCAGTTGGAGCTTTTTTAAACCAGCCAATAATATTGGTTGTAAAAACACCGATCAGCGTTCTGGTCAAGTACTAAGTGGACCGTTAGAAAAAAATCAACTAGCTATTACTCAATCAAAAACCTACGAAAGGATTATTAAAACTTCAGAAGGAAACCTTAATTACGGTGTATATCGTGGAAGCTACATTATGTCAGCAGTTCAAACTGGAAGAAGTATTGCAATTAATACCTATAATCAGTACGGACTATATGGTAGTTGGACAATAATGCAAGCGCCAAACCCAGGTAAAAAAGAAGATTAATGAAAACTCTAGCTCTAATCATCTCGCTATCGAGTGCATGTGCTTTCCCCTCCCCATCTTGGTACGGCGAAGTGCCTTCTGATGCCAATCTCAGTTATGGATTCGGTCATGGGAATAGCTACCAACAAGCCAAAGACAATGCGTACCATGACTTAGCGAAATCTATCGAAAGCCGAGTGATTAGCGAAACGAGCTCATCCAAGGAATTTAAGGATGGCAAGTTAAGCAAAAGCGCGTCTTCAAATAAGACTTCTCTATCTGATATCGTATTCCGCAACAATGTAACTATTAGTAAGAGTGAACAAATTGAAGGCAAGTTCTATCTTGAAGTTCAGTATGACCCTACCTCTTTTGCGCAGAAGCTCTCACATTGGTTGAAAGGTTCCCAATGTAATAGCAAGCTTCATCCTTATTGGTCTAATACTGCGCTGCTTCAGAATTGGGTGGAACAACATCAATGTTTACCTCATATCGACATCGAGCGCTTTGCGGGAGGCTGGCAACTTACAAACAACTCCGGACAGTTAGTTCTTCCTGAAGCACAATACAACCACCTTTTTTTCAATCACCACTCTTCCTCTCTTTCCCTCGAGTCAACTCGTACTCGCTTGAACGCAGGAGACCACTACTTCATTAACATTTCTGCGCAAAAGGCCGGTTACTTGTCGTTATTTCAGGTTTATGAAGATGGTAGTACCGGAGTCTTGCTTGAGAATGAGCAGGTAAGTAAGCGAGCGAATATCGAATTCCCCGACAAAAGGCTCTACGACGGAATTGAAGCACTTTTGAACCAAGGTAAAGAAACTTACGACACTAATATCGCATTGTTGTGCCCACATAAAATTGATACCTCGAGATTTGAAAAGCTAGATGAGTCCCGCCTTTCGACAGACACACCAGGATTTGGACTCATTCTAAGATATTTAGAAAAATGCGATTTTGTCATGGAACGACTATCGATTAGTAAAGCCTAGTCAGCGAATGCAAAGGAAAAATCATGAAGAATACGATTGTGCGCTTGTCGCCCCTCGCGCTAATACTCTCTAGTTCATTGAGTTATTCTGAAACTCTTCAGCAAGCTTGTGTGCTGGATGTTACTGAAAATCAGTGCGCTAGTGTTGAGTACTTTGTAAATAAGCCTTTTGAGGCCAAAGATGAATTTGAGAAGTACAAACTTTGTAGTGAAGCAGCTTTCGATTTATATAAAGTCCAAAAAAACTGTGAGTTTGACCAATATCTCGCGAACGCACAAAAAAGCTTTGATGAGTTTAAAAATACAGTTTCAAAGAAATGGGATAAGCCAAACTTTAGTGATCAATACTCTTGGGTTAGTTACAGTCCTTCACTTGAACTAAAACGTGAAGTTAACTTTGAAAAGAACGTCATCAAAGTAACTACTATCGTTGGCGAAGAGACAAGTGTTGAAGAACTGAAAGAGGAAATTTTAGCCACGTCAAAACTGACTATTGGTGAGGCGCAAAAAGCCGATGTATTTACAGCAACTTTGATCGAAGAAACCAAGGTCGAAGAACTCAGCAACCAAACATTACTCCCCGTATCTGAAGACCAGGATGTTCAACTTCAAGAGCTAGAAAAAGCCCTTAAAGAGGTTGTCATAACAGAGTTTATTGACAGTAAGGGTAACAGCGTTATTGAAGCACAAATTAGCTTTCCGCCTAAATGGTTAAATCGCAAAGAGAAACGTTTCTACGACGCTGTTGAAACATACTCAACTAAATATGGTCTTGAGCCGGAATTCGTGCTTTCTATCATTAAAACAGAAAGTGCGTTTGATCCAACCGCCATTTCACACATTCCAGCCTTTGGTCTAATGCAGATCGTTCCTAGTTCTGCTGGCCTTGATGCAACAAGCTTTCTTTTTGGTGAGCAACAACTGCTAAAACGAGACTACTTATTTGACCCAGAAAAGAACATTGAAGTAGGTACTGCTTACATTCACCTTCTCCGCTCTCGCTACTTCAAAGGCATTGAAGATGAAGAGAGCCTGAAATACTGTGTTATTGCTGCCTACAATGGTGGTATGGGGCCCATCTACCGTATATTTGGTGGCAAACGTTCTGTCGCCGTTAAAAACATCAATCAGCTTACTCCTGAAAAAGTGTTCAGCACGATTCAGAAAAAACATTCTGCAGCGGAAACTCGCAATTACCTAAAGAAAGTACACAAAGCAGAACTTAACTACGAAAAAAACATGATTTAGGGATTTAACATGAAAAAGACTCTACTCCTTACTGCAATGACAGCGTTGGCGTTCCAAGCATCTGCGAACACTGAGTTTCCTGACTGGCACATGAACCCACAAGCAGAATTAGATGAAGGTTTGATCGCTGGAGTTGCATGTGTTGAAAGTATGGGAGATCTAACTTTAGACATAGATGTAGCTGCTATGGAAGCTCGCGCGTCACTTGCCGCTTCCTTAGAAGCTATGGTGCAGAAAGAGTTAGAAACAAACCGAACGGCTGAAAAGAAAAAAATTGTCACTGCTGATCGCAAAGACAACGTTGTAACAACAACGGTAACCGCGACATCAACAACTAAGCAGCTAACAAACCAACTAATGAAATACACTTGGGTGGCTGAATCGATATCAGTTGAAAAAGATGTTGACGAATATCTATGTACTCGCGTTGTTGCGCGACTACCTCAGATAGTGACAGAGTAAGAGGTCAGGATGCAAGAACAAGCAGTGCAAGCACCTGAAGAGCCGTCAACCGCTTCAGTAGAGACAGAACAAGCTATTCTCGATAAACTAAGGGAAAAGACACCCAACCCAATTCTAGCAATTATGGCACTTATTATCGCAGCTGGTCAGTTCAATGATGCCATTGATATGACGGGGAAAGGTTGGGATTTGTTGGTCTCAAATTTCTCAGATTCTCCGTCAAATGAACGCTTATCAAACGTATATATTCGAGCATCAAGTGGTGTGTTAGAAGAAACCTTTGGCTCGCCCGTATATACAAAATATTCTAATGGTGAAGTTGAGATTAAGTACTACAAAGACAGCAAGTTTATTCTATCTGCTATTACATCCAATGGCACAATAGACGCATTTTTAGTGTTTCCGAAACCTGGCTTTGTCCCAGAGATAAAGTATCATGCGGGCAACAACACCTACTTGCAAAGCACTTTTTCTGATTCAACAACACCGCTAGAAGCCATGTCTAATTTAGCTAGAAGTGGTAACTACTACATTGAAGAAGCACAGGGTGGTCGATACGAGCTACTGTACAACTCAGTCGGCGGATACAGTGAATACTTATCTGATCTCACCAAAAGCCAAATGCAGCTGTTAGCTACGTTTAACGATAAGTTAATGATGGAAGAAGACTCTACGTCAGCTTTGGTTAGTTTACGCCAACAGATCAATCCTAACTTCTATGGCTACAGCGCTGTTGGCCTAGAAGATTTGGCGCCAGCGATTTTAACCAAACTTGAATATGAATTAATTACTAATTAGGGTTCATTGTGAAAGAACTTTGCTTGGCCACTGGTCTCGGGGCGGGAACTGATGGAAAGCAGCAGACAGGGAGCAACGTCTTGTGTTAATACTCTTTTGAATCAAGCGAGGCTAGACACTTATCCGACCAAGTTTACCTTCGTTTTTTAGCTACGAAATGGAAAGCTTGAATTTGTCAATATCTCGCATGTTGGTTTTAATAAACTGCAAATGACTTATATCCAGTTAAACTTGGGTTTCTGTAGGTGACGGTAAACCTGTACTGTTTGACTTTTTGGATGCGAGAAGTAGTCCGAATTAGGACATCTTAGTGTGTTTACTTTAAAATGGCTCTGTCCAACAATGCGTCAGGCGCTCAGGCTGAGGTTTTTGTGATCACCGAAGTTCCAAAGTTAGTAAGTTAATAAGTTCAGTAACTAACTTGCTAACCTAACGTTATGAGGTAAGTCATCGGATTTATCTTGACGCTAAGCTATGAAGCGGGCTTTAATCTGTACCAGACAGATGACTAAATTGATTTTCTTTAAATCTAGATAACCAATTGTAAAATAAGCGCATTTTCGCTTTTACCGTTAGATTTAAATCCCTATATCTCCGCCAAATTCAAGCCCCTGCTTTATCAGGGGCTTTTTGCGTTTTGAAGCAATCAAATGTCACCTAACACAAATAGCTGATACATATGTATTGGGCTGATTACTACCCTACTGATTTGTTTATTTATCCTCTTTTAAAGGATAACCAATATGTTAATGTAGGACCATACGCCATAACTTAGTCCTATATCTAACAATGGCTAGTAAGACAACTAACCAGCTTACACTCCCACCACTGTCTTGTTGTGGTGCAATACTTGGTTTCGCTTGCTCAACCAAAGTCCGTACACCATTTCGGGTTTCGACATAATACTTGGGTAGTTCAACATTGGTAATGACTCGGTTTATCCAGGACTGATAGTCATAAAGTTCCGTAAATACCGAAGTTACGGGTTGGCTGCTGTCGCCACAAATTGCCGGGCCAAAGCTAGTTAAACCGATTTGTATATATTGAAAGCCGTTAAACCAATACACTGGACCACCTGAATCACCTGAGCAGGTGGAATTCTTATAAGAACCATTTAATGCCCCATCAAAACAGATGTGAGTTGATGTCAAAGCTGAGCCATAATATGCAGCGCACGTTGCATGATCGACAAAATCAAGCGTTGTCTCTTGCAGTCGAGTACTACCGAAAACATTCCCAGCAATAAGACCATGACCGATAGTTCTATAAACACCATTCAATGGATAGCTGTCATTAAGTTGAACATTGAGAAGGCTAGAATAGTCAGTAACGTTTAGGGGCGTTTCTAACTTAATTATCGCAATATCATCTTGCCATAACGTTTCTTCAGTACCGACGTAGCTATCGAGGTAATAGAAAGCCGACGCACGTGACTGTTGGATATTGCCGTACGGAAAATCTGCGGCATCATCAAGTTGTGGTACAACTACGGTATAAAGCATCGTGTCTGGTTCATTATAAATACAGTGGGCAGCTGTCAGAATGAACTGGGCGTTGATAATACTTGCACCGCAAAAACTACGAGTACTGTACTGCGTAGTAGTTTGATAGAAAAGACTCGCGAATGAAGGGTATGTTGCCGAAGTGGTATCCGTACCATTAACAATATAAGGTTGAATGTCGACCGCGCTTACGCTGGCAGAAAAAAGTAAAACCAATAATATCCGTTTATGCATAAGCTCACATCTTCGTTTTAAGATCATATTAATCGACACCGATAATAAGTATAGCTGTGAATAGGGGCTATACCCTTCCTACTTGAAGTTGCAGCAGTGTTGGCTACATTCGCTCACCCCAATCACATAGTTTATCTATGCTCATGGGGATGAACTCACTTGCCGCCTACCTGCAACTTCAAGTTGTTTGGATATATGAATGTAGAATTAAACGACTAACTAACATAGATTCCTTAAAAAGCCAGTCAGTTGACTGGCTTAATTGCATTATACGTCAGGATAACCCTGTGGATTGTTCGATTGCCAACGCCACGTATCTTCCGTCATTGCTTGTAAGGTTCGCTTAGCTTCCCATCCAAGTTCGGTGATTGCTTTAGTTGGATCAGCCCAACATTCAGCAATGTCGCCTGCACGACGTTCAGCTAATTGGTAAGGTATGGTTTGACCTGAAGCTTGTTCAAATGCTTTGACCATATCAAGTACACTGTAGCCATTACCTGTTCCTAGGTTATAGATATGCAGGCCTGATTTTTCACCTACTTTTTCAAGAGCAGCAACATGTCCATCCGACAAATCCATCACATGGATGTAATCACGAACACCAGTACCATCTTTTGTTGGGTAATCACTACCAAATACCGACAAAAATTCTCGGCGACCGACCGCGACTTGTGAAACGAAAGGCATCAGATTATTGGGAATTCCTTGTGGATCCTCGCCTAATTCGCCCGATGGGTGTGAACCAACAGGGTTAAAGTAGCGAAGTAGCGTAATGCTCCAGTCAGGGTTAGCTTTTTGGAAGTCGGTCAAACACTCTTCAACCATCAATTTACTGCGGCCATAAGGGTTGGTAGCACTGGTCGGGAAATTTTCGGTGATCGGCACTGAAGCCGGGTCGCCATAAACGGTTGCAGATGAACTGAACACTAATGTCTTCACCTCTGCTTCTCTCATCGCTGACACCAGTACCAATGTACCGTTAACGTTATTGTCGTAGTATTCCAGTGGTTTCTCTACTGACTCACCCACTGCTTTCAAACCAGCAAAGTGGATTACCGCTTGGATATCATGCTCTTTCAGAACATTGATAAGTTGTGATTTATCACGAATATCCCCTTGAATAAAGGCTGGTTTTACACCAGAGACTTTTTCTATACGTTCTAACACTGACGATTTGCTGTTATACAAGTTATCAAAAATAACTGGTGTCATTCCTGCCTGAATCATTTGGATGCAGGTATGGCTACCGATATAACCCATCCCGCCCGTTACTAATACATTCATTTTAATAAACCTTCCGACGTTGATGGCACAATGTTAACCAGTTTCCACCAAAATTTCATTTACAAATCAATCTTCTTTAAACTTTCTCTATCAACCAAAATATAACGCCCTTTACCAGACGACTTGGCCATATACATCGCAGAATCTGCCGCTTTAAGGATGCTATCTAAGCTTTCGTTGGCATCATCAATGAAATAAACACCAATACTCACACCAACCTGCAATACTTTGCCATGATAAACGATATTCTGTGTCAACAAATCCAGTAAGCGCTGCGCCAATAATGCGACACTCATGCGATCACTCGGAATAACAACAAGCACAAATTCATCTCCCGATAACCGGGCTACCATATCTTGGCTCCGTACCTGTGACAACAAACGCTCTGCCACTTGTTTTAACACCTCATCCCCAGCATCATGTCCATGCGTATCGTTTACTTGTTTGAACCCATCTAAATCAAGATAAAGCAACGAAAAGCTCTGCAGTTGCTGCTTATTTTTAACTAAAATTTCATCTAATCGACGATAAAGATGGGCGCGGTTTGCTAACCCCGTCAATGAGTCATGATGAGCCAAGTGCTCAAGCCGCTCCATTTCTTTCAGGTTAGATAAGTCAGATAACATGAAAACAAAGTCATAACGATGGTGATTATCTTGCCGAGTAATGCGATTCACTTTGACAAACATCGGTACTAACGTGCCATTTTGATGCTGCTCCCAGATCTCGCCCTGCCACTGACCATAATTCATCACAGAGGATGTAATGGTCGGCATTAATGAGGTGAACTGCTGCCATGACAACACCGTGCTCGGCTTATGATTCACTAATCTCTCAGCAGGATAACCAAGTAAGCGCGTCACGGCAGGGTTAACCATGGTAATCACGCCGTCTTGGTTAATCACCATTAACCCATCTTGACTGTTTTCAAATACTCGTGCCGCCAATCGTTGACGACTAAGCGCCGCCTCGATATCGGTGACATCTTGAATGGCGAAAAGCATTTGACCAGGACGAGATAAAGCTCGGCTGCTCAGTTGCAATAGCTGCAGTTGTTGAAAAACGTCTTTTACCGTAATAAGTTGTTCATCCAATTGCGCTCGGTTGATGATCGCACTTCGGATAGTATCAATCTCATCGCTATTCAGTATATTGAGTAAATTTTCACCTTTTAGATACCCAGGTGTACATTTAAATACGTGATTAGCCGCACCATTAAAATGGAGGATCACGCCAGAATCATTGACCACAATCAACGCATGCTGAACCGTTTCCACCACTTCATTGGCAAATGATTTTTCTTGCTCGAGTTTATCTAAAGTAAATAGAACCTGAGTCTCTCTTTTTTCCAGCCGGTCAAGCATCGTATTGAACGCGGTAACTAACTCTCCAATTTCATCATCGCTGTGGCTAACCAACTGTTTACGCTCGCGGTGTTCAATAAATAGACACATCGCTTGATTGAGCGAAAAAACTGGGTCAACAATCAATTTCTGCACCATCAAATACAACGTAATACCGCACACAAGCAGCAATACGAAAAAGAAAAAGGCGTTATACAAAACAGTTTGGTAAATTTCATCAAACGATTGTTTCGATATCGTAACTCTTAAAAAACCAGCCTTCTCATTTTCAATAATTATTGGGACGCGTAAGTAAATAAAATTTTTCGAGACTACGTAGCTGCGCAGTCTAATGTGATTGCGTTGCGCTTCGTTAGGTATCGGCGCGATAAAATTGTTGCTTTCGTATATTCCTGTTAATTGTTCATTGTTATCAAACAACTTTACGCGCACCACATCGCTATCGGCAGCAAAAGCCGATAATATCTCTTGAGCGGTGTAACTATCACCAAATAGCACCGCAATCTGCAGGTTATACGCTACCCCTTTAGATAGCACTTGCACCCGTTCAATCAACTCCGCTTGCTTTTGCTTTAATTCCGTTGAGATGCTGAACCACTGAGAGCCTATGAAGATCGCTGTCATAAAAAATAAAATGGGGAGCATCAATTTAAATCGTAGGGATAAATGACGAAACATAGCTATTGCCCCTCGACTGTCTGCACAATGCACCGAATACTCATTACGTTTTTATTTTCCATCGAATCCTTTACCAACCAGAATGACTCCGCGGAGCAGTAAGTTCTATAAGTACTAGCAGCCTCCAAAGCCTCACCTTTCATGCAATGAATCGATAGAGTGGCGACTTTCGCAATTCTTATATAAGGAAAGTCTATTATTTCATTTATCAATATCTTATTGTGGCAAAAGGTATAGATAAGCGATGGATAATTCCTCAAACAATGAATCGGATCACTGTTTATTGGGCACAATTCCTGCAATTTAATCAGAAATAAGGCAACCAGGACGACATTATTGGTGACAAAACGAATAATTACGCTTAATTGCGATATGGGAGAAAGTTTTGGTGCTTGGAAAATGGGCGCCGATGAACTGGTGATGCCTTGGATTGATATGGCCAACATTGCCTGTGGTTTTCATGCTTCTGACCCACATGTAATGAGCCAAACCATCGATCTCGCCATTCGTCATGATGTCATGATTGGGGCGCACCCAGGCTACCCTGACCTACAAGGCTTTGGCCGCCGTTCAATGCGCTTTAATGAAGAAGAAATTTGTGAGCTTCTAATCTATCAAATTGGTGCCCTCAAAGCTTTGTGCGAAAGTAAAAACACGCAAGTCAGCTATGTGAAACCACACGGTGCGCTCTATAACGACATGATGCGTGATAAATCTATATTCCGCGCTGTGGTCGATGCCGTTTCCTGCTTTAATGTTCCACTGATGATATTGGCATCCAGTAATAATCAAGATTACCTTGATGTAGCAGACCACTACGATGTGCCACTGCTGTTTGAAGCTTTTGCTGACAGAACTTATCTTGCTAATGGCATGCTAACACCAAGAACGCAAACCAATGCTGTGCTTAGCAATGAAGAGGCGATTATTAACCAAATTAAACAGATCGTTCACTATGGCAAAGTAACCAGCGCTGATGGTTTTGTGATCCCAATTGAAGCGGACACCATATGCGTTCACGGCGATAACCAAGATGCCATTGAGCTGATTGAAAAAATTCGCCACTGTTTAGAGTAGAAATTGCTCCGTACTTATCACACTGACAAGGAACGTCCATTGAAACTCAATTTCTCCATTGAACCCATCGCGGAATGCAGCCTTCTTATCCGTTTTGCACACCCTGCATCGACGCGGCTGTCATTGGATATTGGAAATATTGCCCAGAACATCACGGAGCAACTTCAGCATTGCATCATGAATGTCACGCCATCCTATAACTCAATATTGATCGACTACCTCCCCTATCGAATTTCACAAGCTAAACTTGAATATCTGTTACTCAATACTCTACAAACCGTGACGTCACACGATACAAAATTACCTGACTGTATTGAGTTGCCGGCTTATTATGATCTGCAAGTCGCACCTGACTTAGCTCGGTACCATCAAAAGGGGCTCTCCACTGAACAGGTCATTGAACTGCATACTCAACGAATTTACACCGTTTGTGCGATTGGCTTTACACCCGGCTTCGCCTTTATGACTGATGTTCACGATGACTTAGTCATGCCTCGTCATACAACACCTCGCTTATCGATTCCAAAAGGCAGTGTCGCCATTGCCGAGTCACAAACAGCGGTCTATCCAAGTCGTTCCCCGGGAGGCTGGAATATTATCGCCAATTGCCCCTTATCTCTATTTGATGCAAACCGTGCCCCAATGACACTTTTTACCATCGGGGCACAAGTGAAGTTTACGTCCATTTCTAGCGAGGAATATAGCGCACTCGGTGGGCAACTTATTGATCGTGGGGATTTCAAGGAGACCAAGGCATGAATGCGGCTTTACGTGTAATCAAACCTGGACAGCTCAGCTTAATTCAAGACTTTGGGCGCTTTGGCTTAAGCCATATTGGCATTACTCAATCAGGCCCTGTTGATGACTATGCGTACAGTTGGGCAAATCATTTATTAGGTAACGAGGTTAACTTACCCACCTTAGAAATAACCCTTGGACAAGCCGAATTCAAAATAGAGCATGCCTGTATGCTCGCTATCGCTGGGGGGAACTTGTCAGCAACCTTAGATGGGAAGCCTATCGACAACTGGCAAAGTTTTGGTGCGCAAGCTGGGCAAACGTTAAAATTTGGCTTGCCGAAAAATGGCTTGAGATCTTATCTAGCCGTGCGGGGAGGTTTTGCTGTCACTGCTCACTTGGGCAGTGTTTCAACCAGTTTAAAGGAAACGTTAGGTGGCTTGAACCAAAATGGCGAACCTTTGCAAGCAGGAACTGCACTCAGTTTCAACCCACACCTTATCGATAACAAACCTACCCATATTACTTTTCGTTATAAGCCGGACTATGATTTACCACTCAAACTTCGAGTCATAGAAAGCTACCAAATCGATTCATTTGATCCTCAGATTATCGAGCAGTTTTACCATTCTAATTTTACGGTCAGCCAACATGCCGACCGAATGGGTTATCGCTTAAGTGGGGCAATTATCAGCCCACCAAGTGAACCGATTTTGTCAGAAGGTATCGCTTTGGGTGCAATCCAAATCCCCCCTGATGGACAACCGATTATTTTACTCAATGATAGACAAACCATTGGGGGTTATCCGAAAATAGGCTGCGTAGCACGAATCGATTTACCACGTTTGGCTCAAGCAAAACCGGGACAAAAAGTGCAGTTTGTTCGGGGGACTTGCAAGGACTTCAGGAAGTGTGGAGCCAATGGGCGCTATTTTTTGGTTATTAGTTTTACTTACACTAAAAAGAATTAAGGAAGTCGCTTATTAACCGCGACTTCCTTGAACAAAAATAATGCCTTTGTTAAACGACTCCGGCTACTTTGGCTAACGCTTCAGGGTAGGCTCGAAGTCTGGCTAGTTCTATCGCCTTCTCTTCAATCTGTTCAAGGCTAAAGCTCATGCTGATCGGGTGACGATCTTCAATGGTGGCAGACATGTCGTTGTTATCGGCTAACTGCCAGTGCTTAACAATTTTTGTGGCTGCTTCTAACGCTGACGAACCTTTTACCACTTCTATGCGCGCATAATGGTTAGCTTCAAACGTGACATCAGCAGCTCTTAACGTTGCATCTTGTCCAGGAATTTGCTGAGCACCAAACAGTGGCTTACCACCCACTTTAGCTTGTGCATAAGCGGGAATGAATTGGCTCATGTGCATAATCGCACGTTCACTACGCTCTTGTAACGCTTCTTGTTGCCAACCTTGTTTGATTTTGCGCTCTAAATAATCAGGCAGTAACGGCTGTGATGACTCTGAATTCGACGCAACCAAACCGTCCTTAAACAAGGTTATACCTTCTGTCATGCCGTGCAGCTGGAATATACCATCAGCATAGGGCGTTAACTGTGCCATACCCTGAGGAGTGCCTCTCGGGCCATGGAAAATCACTTCCGGCCAGTGTTGATGACATTGTGCCCACTGGGTGACATAGGCAGCTTTAAACTCAACAAGCCTCTGCCGAGGCGCTCGAACTAAGTCATCAACCTTACCCGTCTCATAGCCACAAGCATTGATTAGGTAATCAACCGATAGCTCTTGCTCTACACCTTGTGCATCTTGATAGGTAAGTTGCCATTGATTATCGACAAAATCGGATTGAACCAAGGTCGCTTGTGTCAGGACTTGGCAATTAGGCATTGCTTGCAGCGCTAATTCCGCACTGGCCGCTAAACGAAAAACACTCCAACCGTATTCTTGTACCGCCACGACTGGGAACTTGAGTTTGCTTAAATCCGTATGTTGGGCAAAGGGGATTAACCAATCATCAAAGGTTTCCGGTGTTTCATTTTGCTCCAAAGCCACCAGCTTTTGCAATTCTGCTTGGCTGTATAACTTAAAGTAATCATCAGGTTCACCGAGCTGTTTATTTCGACTGTCTTCATCCACCAGTTGTTGATAACTGCGCTGAATAAGCTCGAGTCGCGGCAGTAAATCATGCGGGTTACCACCATCACTATGTGGTACTGCAATCACGGTTGGACGTCGGTTTAAGGTATGCGGATAAAGGCGCACTGTATCAATCGACTGTTTCAATAGTTCCAAACATTGCTGCTGAGAAATTTCACGATACAGATTGCCCCCCGCATGTAAATGACAGATAGGTGGCCCGCTCACCAACCCCTTGCCTTTTTCCAACAGTATTACATTTAACCCTAACTCTCCCATGTGGACGGCGGCCGTCGCACCGGCTACACCACCACCAACGATAGCGATACTAGGGGACTCTGCGTTTAACTTTTTATATAACATAGAATTAGGGCTACTCTTGAAATCTCGGGCGTATTCTAAAGCTTATAAAGCGTTAATAAAATCACATTTTTTACGCGGTCTTATCCGTTTTATATCTAACAATCAATACGCAAGAATGATAAATAATATAAAAAATGACTTGACTCAATAATGCCAAAACGATGATTTTTCAACCTTGTGAATAACAAAACTGCTCAACCCAACGTAACCACGGGGCTAGACGAGAATGAGCAGTTATCAACATGCTAAGTTATCCCAAACTTTATCCACTGTTTTTGTGGATAACTAGGTAAGAGTTCATTCTCGCTTCTAGCTAAACTCTTTATTTATAGGGGTCAGCAGCCTTTTAATTAAACTGTTAACCACTAGCGCTAGTGTGCAAAAAGTCACGAAAGGCAAGACAAGCCACATACTGTAATGCGCTACCGGGTCTAGTTCAAAACCAAACTTCATCACCCCTGCCACCACAGCATCTGAACCAAGGCTTGCCACTGCTCCAGCCACCAATGCCATCAGTCCATATTCAGCCCAAATAGTTTGCTCAACTCGTCGCTTACTGGCCCCCAAAGTGCGATAAAGACGAATTTCCTGCTGACGCTGACTTAAGCTCAAACGCAACAGAGTAAAAATCAATAAAATGCCCGCAACCACTCCAAGCCCGGCCAGAACCGTAATTGACCAGACGATTTGTGTTAATAGGGTTTGGATCTTACTCCCCATCGAGCGAATATCCATCAGGCTGACTGTGGGATAGGTACGAGATAGATTGGTTAAAAGATCATTGTCTTTATCTTGCGCCCTAAAACTGACTAACCATGTCGCAGGGATCGCTTGCAACACATCAGGAGTGAAAATGAAATAGAAGTTCGGCTTCATTTCTCGCCATTCCACTTGACGGATCGAATTGACTTGCGCTTCAACGTGTTGACTGTTGATCACAAAGCCTAAGGTATCACCGATCTTTAACCCTAGGTCGCGTGCAACATCAGACTCAACAGATACTCCATTTTGCTCGCTCCATTGCCCTTCGAGTACTTGATTGTATGTCGGTAACGCTTCACCCCAAGTGAAATTCAGTTCACGCCTTAACGCGTCGGTTTTTTCTTCATCTTCAGCATTCTGTTTTGCTTGCTGACCATTAATAGTAGTCAGACGTCCGCGAATAATTGGATAGGCTTGCGAACGTTCGATGCTGGCCGCATCAAGTGTATCTAGGTATGCCTCTCTCTCATAGGGTGCAATATTGAGCGCAAATGCGTTATGCGCATCACTGGGCAATGTGCGTTGCCAATCGGAGAGTAAATCGGTTCGAACTAACCACATAATGGCCAATAGCATCAATGAAAGTGCCAACGCGCCAAATTGAATGCCAGTGGTCATAGAAGAGCGGTTGATGCGGCTCAATGCCAGTTTTAGAGCGGTAGATAATGGCAAGCGCCCAAGCGACCGAGTGAGCAGCACACTCACTAACGCTAACACCGCAAATAATGCCACAATACCGATCAGCACAATCCATACTAAGCTGTTGCTCCAATAAACCACAAGCATAGGGATGATAGGAATAAGTACTAAGCTCAAGTTACGGCGATGACTAGTCTGCGCTTTCACCGTTTGCATTACATTCAATGCATTGGTGTCTAACAGCTGCATCAGTGGAATACCAAGCGCTGGCACCGCAATCAGCAAACTGGCAATCACAGCAATCATTGCGGGTTTGATGCCATAACTCGGTAACGGATTCGGTAGCAAGTCAACCAGAGGGACGCGCAGTAAAAACTCTAAACCAATGCCAATTAGCACACCAAATACCGCCGCTGACACAAACAAAATCAGCACTTGTACTGCCAGCCATTGGCTAATCCAACGTCGACTTGCACCCAAGCTTTTCAGCATAGCGATCGTCTTTTGGCGAGTAGAAACGTAATGCTGACACGTCAACACCAAGGTTGTCGCTGCCATGATGATCACGATCGCCACCGTCAACGATAAATATTGCTCGGTACGCTCAAACACTTCATTAGTTCGACTGCCGCTGTTTCTATCTCGCCAGCGGTCACTTGGCGTTAACGCTATCGATGATTTCAATGTTTCAATCTGTGCATCATCACCATTCACAAATAAGCTAAATCGTACCCGACTACCCAGTTGCAGGGCCCCTGTCTTCACGACATCATCTTGGTGAATCAGCACTGCCGGCATTTGCTGGAAAGGATTGAAACTCAGACCAGGCTCTTCGACGATACGCCCTGAAATAATGAAGTCTGCATCGCCTAATGTGACTTTATCGCCAACACTGACCTCTAATTGAGTAAATACACGCTCATCAAGCCATAGTTGGCCAGGAGACACACGGTTGACCGTTGCCACGCCGTCAGACAGGAGCATCTCGCCACGTAACGGATAAACGCTATCCACCGCTTTGACAGTAACAAGCTGCATGCCGTTATCGCTAAACGCCATGGTAGCAAAGCGCGTCAATTGGGACGACGGCAATTGTAACGTTTGCAGTTGTTCTAGTAATGGCGTTGGTAATGAGTTAGATGAAATATAAACACTGTCAGCAGTAAGTGCATCCTTGCCTTGTTTGACAATCACTTGTTCCATCCGATCAGCCAAAGCAGTAAGCGCAAAAATACAAGCGATAATCAAAGTTAAAGCAACCGAGATCGGCCATAGCTGCCCATGGCGAATCTCACCAAGGCTCCAGCTCACCAGACGCTTGTTTAATGATGTTTTTAGAGCTTGGGTCATTATCGCTCCTCCAACATACCTGCCTGCATACGCAAAGTGCGATCACACTGAGCGGCTAACGCAGGATCATGAGTTACCAACACAAGCGTGGTGCCATGTTGCTTGTTTAGTTCAAACAGCAGTTCAACCACTTTAGCCGCGGTTTCTTGGTCGAGATTCCCGGTCGGCTCATCAGCAAACAGGACCTTAGGGTTGATCATAAAAGCGCGAGCTAAAGCGACCCGTTGCTGCTCACCGCCAGAAAGTTGAGCTGGTGAATGATGCATGCGATGCTCTAAGCCGACCGAAATCAACAGGGATTTAGCACGTTCAATGTCTTCTTTTTCGCCTTTTAACAAACAAGGTAGCGTTACATTTTCCAATGCAGAGAGGCTTGGGATCAAAAGAAAACTTTGAAATACAAAACCAACCGATTCACTGCGAATCGCCGCGCGCGCTTCATCATCAAGTTTGGATAGTGGCTGAGCAAGCAGTTCAACTTCACCTTGAGTCGGTGTATCCAGCCCCGCCAACAAGGTCATTAGCGTCGACTTCCCCGCACCTGAAGTCCCGACAATTGCAACACTCTCGCCAATTTTGATCTCTAAATTCACTTCTTTTAAGATTGTTAAATGCTCTTGATTGGTAGAGACTGTTTTAGACAATGACTGTGCTTTTATTATGGATGTTTGCATGACTCGATTACTTTCCTTGCTTGGTATTTTATTATTCTCAGCTAACGCTAGTAGTACCACACTCTTGATACTGGGCGATAGCTTAAGTGCTGGTTATGAAATGCCCATAGAAAGCGCTTGGCCCAGCCTATTACCCAGCGCGCTCGACGCTCAAGGTAAAGAGGATGTCACGGTTATCAATGCGAGCATTTCAGGTGACACCACTGGCAATGGTTTAGCCAGACTTCCCGCGCTATTAAAACAACACTCACCCGACGCTGTATTGGTTGAGCTTGGCGCCAATGATGGATTACGTGGCTTCCCACCGGCCTTAATCGGTAAAAATTTAACCGCGATAATCGACCACATCGAACAACAAAACGCGACCCCAATTTTGATGCAAATTCGTATTCCACCTAACTACGGTAAACGCTACAGCGATGCGTTTTATAACCTTTACCCTCAACTTAGCAGCCAAAAACAAATCACATTACTGCCCTTTTTCTTAGAGCAAGTGATCATCAAGCCCGAGTGGATGATGCCAGATGGCTTACACCCTAAGGCTGATGCTCAACTTTGGATTGCTGAATATGTTGCGCAACATTTAGCACAGCATCTCTAATTTTAATGGTCTAGCTCAATAAACTTTACCTAGCTTTACGTTATTTTGACTCCATCTCTCTATCACCGAAGGTACAAAATATGCGCATTGAACCTGTGATCAAAGGTGTTGTCGCTCGCTCTGCTCATCCCAAAGGGTGTGAACAAGCGGTTCTTCAACAAATTAATTACGTTAAATCCTGCAAACCGATCACTCATGGGCCAAAACGAGTCCTTATTTTAGGCGCCTCTTCTGGTTTTGGATTAGCTGCACGCATTGCACTGACTTTTGGTGGATCTAATGCCGACACGATTGGTGTTTCGTTTGAGAAAGCCCCTTCAGATAAAGGCGTCGGCACTGCGGGTTGGTATAATAATCTGTTTTTTAAGCAGCATGCTGAACATGCAGGTCGAACCGCGATTAATATTGAGGGTGATGTTTTTTCTCAATCCGTTCGCGAACAGGTCATTGAAGCGATAGAGACCTACTTCGAAGGTGAAGTGGATTTAGTGATATATAGTATTGCCAGCGGACTACGCCCTAAACCAAATTCAGAGCAATTTTGGCGTTCGGCGATCAAACCTATTGGTGAGTCAGTCTCTGGCGCCAGTATCTTGCTAGAAAACGATACGTGGGTAAACACCACATTAGAACCAGCCAGCGATGAAGAAGTTGAAAGCACACAAAAAGTAATGGGCGGGGAAGATTGGGAAAATTGGATCGACACACTTATCAATGCGGAATCTATCGCTCCGGGCTGTAAAACTGTTGCTTTTTCCTATATTGGGCCACAAATCACCCACCCTATTTATCTTGATGGGACACTTGGTCGGGCCAAAATCGATTTGCATCAAACAAGTCATGCACTGAATCTTAAACTGGCCAATTACGGTGGTAGTGCTTACGCAACGGTGTGTAAAGCTCTGGTCACTAAAGCCAGCGTGTTTATTCCCGGTCTAAGCCCTTATATTCTTGCTTTGTATAAAGTGATGAAAGAGAAACAAACACACGAAGGCTGTATTGAACAGATGCAACGCCTATTTAGCGAGAAGCTCTATTGCCAAGGAAAAGTGCCAGTAGATAGTGAACGTTTGATCCGCTTAGACGATTGGGAACTTAACCCTGATACCCAGCAAAGAGTTGCAACACTCCTTAACGAAATGGACCAAAGTAATTTCCAACAAATTGGCGATTATGCAGGTTTCAAACAAGAGTTTATGCAATTAAACGGTTTCGGCTTCGACACGATTGATTACTCTAGCGATATCGATATCAAACAATACATCAAACTAACCTATTGATTATTAGTGTCACATTTGTGAGACGCAGCCAACTATCCTCCAGTCCCGATATTTTATCGGGACTTTTTTTTGGTACATTGGCGACCCGTTCTTATACTTAAGACTGACTAGTTTCTAACGAAGCCCGATTCAATGGTCGTTTACCTAGAGCAAAGGATGCTCGGCTGTTAAGCTTGGTTGCCACAGGATTTGATTATTATGTCAAAAATCGATACACAAAATCTGCCTATCCCTTCATCCATTTTGGAAAACTGGCAGGGTATTGTGAATTTACTCGCTGAGATTTTGCACGTCCCCGCGGCTCTCATTATGAGAGCAAATGCAAAGCATATCGAAGTGTTTTGTAAAAGCACAAATACCGCTAACCCGTACCAAGTTGGAGCCAAAGAGCCTCTACAACAAGGCCTCTATTGTGAAACAGTGATGGCGACTCAAAAAGAGCTACTGGTACCCAATGCGTTAGTGAGTGAACAGTGGCAGAATAATCCTGATATCTCACTTGGCATGATAGCCTACTGTGGCATACCGCTAGTTTGGCCCAATGGCGATATGTTCGGCACTATATGTGTGCTTGATAGCAAAGAAAACCATTTCAACCACACTTACCGACAGTTGCTAGAATGCTTTCGTGAATCAATACAATCTCAACTCACTACCCTATATCAACAGATAAAACTGCAGCAGTTGAATGAGGAACTGAAAGCTCGTGTCAACAACCGAACGCAAGATTTGGCAAATTTGAATTATTCTCTGACGCAGGAAATTGATAAACGTCGCGCCGCAGAGCAACAAATTCAGTTCCAAAAACTTCACGACATTGGTACTGGCTTTTTAAACCGTCATGCACTTGAATTAGAGTTAAAGCAGGGGCTGATTGATGCTTTTGAACAAAACACGCAAGTTGCGGTTGTGCATATCGGTTTTACCAATGCGCGCCATATTCAATCACATTTTGGCTATCGAGCTTGGGACAACGTTATTACCCGCTAC
Source organism: Vibrio aestuarianus (assembly GCF_028858425.1). Lineage (NCBI taxonomy): Bacteria > Pseudomonadati > Pseudomonadota > Gammaproteobacteria > Vibrionales > Vibrionaceae > Vibrio > Vibrio aestuarianus. Next base: position 807,555 of record NZ_JAKNYQ010000002.1, read on the forward strand.
CGCGAACGGCTAGGAAGCATCGAAAAAATAGAACTTCTCACGGCTCGCCCAACTTCCACCGATTTAGTTCTGGTAGTTAAAGCCAAACAGCTGACCCGACACTTAGAAACTTTATGTCATAAATTAGTCGATATTAATCATTCCGAGTTCATGATTGAACAGCATAAAATTCACTTACATGCTTATATCGGTATCGCTACCAGTTTAGATACCAACAGCGCTAGAGAGCTACTCAAACAAGCCTCAGCAGCGATGGTTTCTTGCAAAGACTCTGGGCATAAGTTCTGTTATTACTCGCAAGCGTTTAGTGACTCACTGACACACACCAATCAATTGGAAAGTTACCTGCTGCGCGCGGTCAGAAATGATGACTTAATGCTCTATTTCCAACCTAAAGTATCGCCTGTAACGCACCGTTGGACAGGTGCAGAAGCCTTGTTGCGCTGGCGTCACCCAGTGCTTGGAGATATTTCCAATGAAACCTTGATCCACATGGCAGAGCAAAATGGTTTGATATTCGAAGTGGGAAATTTTGTATTGCGCGCCGCCATCGAAAAAGCCAGCCAATGGGCAAAACAGGTCGATGATTTTAAAATGGCGATCAATGTTTCAGCGGTACAGTTAAAAAATGTGCAGTTTGCCGAGCAAGTCAGTGAACTATTAAGCACTTACCAACTTCCTGCACAATACCTCGAACTGGAAGTAACCGAGAGCTGTTTAATTGCTGACGAAGTCGTCGCGAGCAATACCTTAAGAGTTCTGCATGAACTCGGGGTGACACTGTCACTTGATGATTTTGGCACAGGCTATGCGTCATTCAGTTATTTGAAAAAATTCCCCTTTGATTGCATAAAAATAGATAAGAGCTTTGTACAGCAATTAGAAAATAGTGATGAAGATAAAGAGATTGTGCGCTCAATCATCCACGTCGCGAAGAAATTAAAGCTTAAAGTGATACTCGAAGGTATTGAGAATCAGAATCAAGAAGATTTTATCATTAGCGAAGGCTGTGATTTTGGTCAGGGTTATTTTTACGGTCGACCAATGCCTTGTGATGAATTTGAAATAGGGCTACTGAATCAAAATTATCCGCACGCCTTTGAAGCAAAGGTGCTGTAGTTTAGTGGAAATCTTGATCATTCCTTTACTCTCAGGGTGGCGATTCCTATAATCGCCGCCTTTCTCTTTGCAAACGAGCGATATCGAGATGGATTTATTAACATCAATTCTCAAAAAGCTAGAAAAACAGAACTACCGTGCCTATCAACAGATTAAAGGCCAATACGATTTTGGTGATTTCACCCTGTATATCGATCACATCCAAGCCGACCCCTTCGCTTCTGCGTCTCGCTTTCGCGCAACGCGTGCTTGGTCACTGACAGATTTAGAGTGGCTAAGAGAAAAATCACCAGCGTATCAAATGGCCGCGAGAGACTTCATCGCACGCAGTTTTGCTGAATTTTCAAAGCAAGAGAACCACATTTCAATCGCACTAACAGGCCAAACGGTTCTTGATAGCACGGCGGTATTGTTTACTGAGCATGGTATTGAGCTACGTTTTCGCATCAATCTTCCAGCGGAAGGGCGCGATATTCTGGCCAAAAAAGCGCTGAATATTATTACCTTTTATCTGCCTAAGTTTATTCGCCGTGCGACAATCGAACGCGAGCTCAATAAAACGGCCATGCTTGAGCATTGCGAAGTGATTGAAGATCAAGAAGCAATGCGCCGCCAATTGGAAAAACATAACCTCGTTGCATTCGTGGCAAATGGTAGCATTCTCCCTCGCCTTGCAGGTAATTGCGATTTGCCGATGAAAGATGCCGTTACCTTCCAAGCACCGTCATCGTTAGAAATTGAGTTAGAAACTCCTAATCAAGGTAAACTCAAAGGGCTGGGTATACCGAAAGGTATTACGTTAATCGTGGGTGGCGGTTTTCATGGTAAGTCCACCCTCTTAACGGCAATTGAACGCTCCATTTATAATCATATCCCAGGAGATGGGCGTGAGCGTATTGTCACTGATCTCAATGCAATGAAAATTCGCGCTGAAGATGGACGTTGCGTGCATAATTTGAATTTATCGAATTACATCAATCATCTTCCTATGGGCAAAAACACTTCCGATTTTAGCACTCAAGATGCATCGGGTTCGACATCTCAAGCAGCGTGGTTACAAGAATCGATTGAAGCTGGCGTCAGTACTTTATTGATTGATGAAGATACATCCGCCACAAACTTTATGATCCGCGATGAACGTATGCAAGCTCTGGTGAGTAAAGGTGATGAGCCTATCACGCCACTGGTTGATCGCATTGGGCAACTTAGAGACGATCTCGATATTTCAACACTGATTGTTATGGGTGGCTCGGGTGACTATCTTGACGTCGCCGATACTGTTATCCAAATGCATGATTATCACGCTGTTGATGTCACGGAAAAAGCTAAGCAGGTCATAAAACAACATCCTACAGAACGTCAAAATGAATGTGAAACCCCATTAGCAACCTTCGCACCTCGCTCAATAAACCGAGCGGCATTACAAAAGTTATTAGTCGATGGGAAATTCCGAGTCTCAGCCAAAGGCGTCGATTCGCTTCGCTTTGGAAAAGAATTCGCTGACTTGACTGCGTTAGAGCAGTTAGAATCGGCATCGGAAGTGAACGCGATTGGTTGGACATGGTTTCAATTTGCTCAAGCTCCCGGTTGGTCAAATAAGCCAGCAGAAGAGATGAACGCCCTACTCACAGAAACTTGGTATCAAAACATGCCAAACCATGGTGACTTAGCCAAACCGCGCATACTAGACGTTATGGCTGCATTAAACCGCATGCGTAAGTCTCAATTCAAAGTCAGCGATTCTTAAACGAGTGATTGCCAGTTAGCAAACAATAACCCACCAGCGGATAACCAGTTATTTACTAATACTGGTATTAAATACAACGCGAATATAAAAAAGAAGCGAGCAACGCTTCTTTTTTATATTAAATTCAATTAGTTAACCACATTTAATCGTGTCGCAATACATTCCATGCTTCGCATAGCACTCTGAAGGTTTCAGCATTACCGTTGTCTCGATCGGGATGCCACTTCAACGCCAGTTTTCGCCATGTTCTGCGAATTTCCAGTTGCGTCGCCTCGGCAGGTAATTTGAACAGCTTCAAGGCATTCATTCGATTCATATTTAGGTCATTTGTTCCTCCGACCGCTTTACGGTAACGGGTCCAGAACTCATTTAACAATCGCCGAACTTCTCCTTCATTCGCCTCGTAGTTATGCCATTGTGTATAGTATTCACGTAACGGATCGTCCAAATCGATTTCACAATGAATGGCCCTTTGCGCTGGCATTAACATAATATTCATCGCTTCAACTTGTAGCCATTTTTCCGGATACAGTGTCTCTTGCAACTGATACAAGGCATTCATAATTAAAAAGTTACGCTTGAAGAGATCTTTCTCGGGGGAATCATCTAACACAGGCATAAAGCCAAGTTCACTTAAATTCGCGGCTAAAGTGTGTACCTTCCAACCTGAAGGTTGCTTGCGCAACACTTCAAGCATCGGCCAAAGCAGAGGGTTTTCCATATAGGATTGAAACGTAGCAGTAAGTTCTTGGCTTTGAGACATAGCATCGTAGTTCGCATAAAGATTCTATTGTCATTCAAATCTATGATGCACTTTTTGTCGAGTTTCTTGCTCCATCTTGTGTTTTCTTTTTGAACTGGAGTCCGTTTCTCACACCTTCTATCAACAAAGAGCTTTGCAACTTAGTCATGTCGGTGAGTGAATTTTGGACAACCGAATCCGCTGAGTAATAAATAGCAAGACAATCCTCGACAATTTTTTCTATGAAGTATGAAATGCGTCTAAATTTAGAAACTAAGATTAAGTTTCCCAACAGCGTGTAGCAATTAGTGTTTATTCTATAGATATGGAGAACTTCTTTCTCCTTTTGCTGCCGAGATATCAATATGAAACATATAAATCTAAAACAAGAAGAGATCGACTGCTGCCCACTTTGCCAGCATGATGAGTACTTGATTTCCGACAACCAGGAAAAATTCATTTGTGGTCAGTGTGGCTTTCGAACTGATAACCTACAAAGTGTTCGAAAAATGATAGCGACTCACGCGGTCTCTATCAGTTATAAGCATATTCATTCTTCTGCCCACAACGTTCACTAAGCCAGATCTTAAGATCCAGTAATGAATTAATGACCACCACATTCGAATCTTTAGAACGAGCATTCGGATTTAGAGGGGCTAGCTGAAAAGTTGGCACCTCAGCGTTGACTCCCGCCTCGACTCCTTTTTCAGAATCATCGACATAAATACACTCTTCTACTAGAAACCCCATACTCATCGCACAATAACGAATTAAGTCTGGTTCTGGTTTCCAACTGTTCGCTTCAAAAGCAGAAAAAATACGACCTTCGAAGAAGGTATTCAAACCGCAACGCTCTAAAATAAGAACCATTTTTTCTTTAGGGGCATTAGATGCGACGCAATACTCAATACCTTGTTGATCTAGATAGTTAAGTAATTCCAGCGCCCCCTCCATAGGTAATAGACGCTGCTGAAATAAGCGCTCAAGCTCAACCCGGTATCGCTTTTCGAGCAGATCAATATCGGCATCAATTTTGGCGTACGTTCGCGTTTGAACTAAGATATCGGCTATCTTACCACCTTCAAAATGATTACGGATTTGATCAAAAGAAAGCTCAGCGCCAAATTGATTGAATACCTCAACCAAGGCTTCACAGCATAAGCGCTCACTGTCAACCAAAGTACCTTCACAGTCAAAAATAATGCAATTAATTTTTTTCTCAGTCATAAACGCTTCCTTTTATCAGCCTTAATCTTAATATTTGAAGCATTACTTGGAATGATTGAGTTAACAGAATGGAGCGAAGGTAAGAACGGATGCGTATAACTTCCACACCCGTCACTCTTTTTACATTAAATGATATTTTTACAATGAAGCGAGATTGATAAATGATTCGCCGGGGTATCGGGATAAAGATTACGTATTTCAACAAAATCATCCAGATGATCAAGCAGAAGCTCCACGAGAGCGGGATCGAACTGGAAGCCACATTCACGCTTGAACAAACTCACTACTTTATCCAACGACCAAGCTTCTTTATAGCAACGTTCACTGAGCAATGCATCAAACACATCAGCAATCGCCGTTATACGAGCAAACAGGTGAATCTCTTCGCCTTTTTTCTGATTCGGATAACCGTCGCCATCCCAACGTTCATGATGCTCATGGGCAATAATCGCGGCCAATTTAGTGATGTCACCATCGCTAGTATTCAAAATGTTGAATCCTACAGTAGTATGACTTTGCATCACCCGCCACTCTTCAGGGTTTAATTTCCCCGGCTTATCTAATATTGCCTCTGGAATCGCAATTTTACCGACATCATGCATCGGGCTGATGATTTCGATCATCTCAACCTCGCGGTGAGTCAAGCCACATAATTTAGCCAGTAAGGCTGACAATTTGGCCACCCTTTTTACATGGTTACCCGTTTCACCAGAGCGCGTCTCTATCGCCTCGCCTAGCAAATGAATCATCTCTCTCTGAACGGTTAGAGTTCGTGATTGCAATGCGACAATCTTACGATTCTTACGAGCTAATTCTCGTTTTTGTTTCAACGTCACACTTTGCATAATAATAACGATCAACAAACCAAGAATAATACCGCTAGCGGTGACTAGAACTTGCCAATTTTGCTCTAAATAAGAGAGAGGACGGTTGGTAATCACGGCATTTTTTGGCAAATCATTTACGTCAATATGATGTTTCTTTAGAGCATGATAATTAAAAACCGGCGTTATCACGTCGATTGTTTCAACTTCATTATCCAGCGCTAAAGGAATAAAGCGACCAAGCTCAACTAAAACCGTCTTTCCAAGTTTCTCAGAACGGCTGACATAGCCGCCCACTATATCGTTACGAATATAAAACTCCCACATGACAAAAATGGGCGCAGCGCTCGCCTTGCTGAGTCGATATGAAATCTCTTGATAAGTGTGTAAAACACCTTGGCCAATTTCAGTATTAAAATGAGAAAGCAACACCGCATCGTCCGCAGATACAGAGGCAAGAAAGTGCTCAGTATCAGCAAGAGAAAGATCGTTTATCTCAATAAGCTCAATGCCGTTTAGCACACCTGTCGTCAGAGCAGAATCAAGGTTACTTCTTACCAGTTGTGAGGTATTGCTTTGATCAGAAAGATAATAAAGCTTCTGCAAGTTCGGCCTTAGTGAACGAATTAGCTTAAGATTGCCCAAAACATCGTCTTTTTCGTAGATAACAACGTTGTTCTTAGTAAGCTCATCCAAGGTCGCATTTTGATCATTAATACCAACAGCAATAACAGGAGTATCCGGGCGGATAATATTGGTGAGGTGCTTGGCAATGACGAGAGCGTTGTCATCGGTCACGATCACGGCATCAAAAGGATAACCTCGATATTTAACATCGAAATAGTTTTTGACCTGTGCAAGGTATTCTTGACCGTAAACTCTTTTGGTATCGAGATATTCAATCGACAGCTTGATCGGTGTGTCACTGCCAGCAATCGTATTGTCAATCACCTTCTGCAACTCATGAGTCCATTGATAAGAAGCCTCATAAGAATGCAGCACTAACACATATTTTAGTTGCCAAGGATTTGATTGAGCCGAAAATGAAAAAAATAACGCATAGAAAGCAACGGAAATCCACTTTAGCCAATGTTGCCAGCGTGTTTTATTCATGTATTTTTCTCTTCAATAAGCCACGGATGATGTTTGCAAAGAAACATCATACCTAGCCATCACGATAACCTATTGTTCTATATATACATTATTACTCAATTCGTGATCGGTGGACCATTTTTTAAGTAATAACGCTGCAAAATTTACCGAATTACCAAATGCATGTTTATCCAACATCACAAGATCGGAAACCAAAATTTCATCGTCACTATGGGTAACTAAGCCCGCCGCCACCGGCTCACCTTGGTGAAAGCCTAAATACAACTCACACGGCTGTGCATAAATGATCTGAGTAAAAAACTCGATAATATTGGCTTTATCTTCCTCATTAGCCCATAGGCTAGCTTGTAAAACTGCAAACCAAATTGTCTGACGATGAAAATCAACCAAGTACACATCATCAAGCAAGCTTTCATCTAGAGCTTTCTCTGACGCTTCTAGCAAGCGGTAGCTTCGTCCAACGAGCGCTTCTTGATACAAACTCCGCCCCTGAAGGCTTTCTTGAGTCGGAAACTCCACATCAACTTGGGAAAATAGCCACTGATTTTTAATTGCCGCCACATTAGGTAGGTTATTTGTCATGATGATCTTCTTCTTTTCATTATTGCAGGCAGGATACTAACCAACCCCTTGTGCGACAAGTAATTCCTGACAGTACTGCAATTAAATACCTACCCACTAAATTTATTTCGTGACTACACTGCAAAAGAGTTTCTCCGATAAGCATGGATAAACGTTGTAACTGAAAGGATCAGTAGCACCGCCGCTTCAATGAACAAGAGAATAAAGGGTATGAAATAGAGGGCGTTCAATAATTCGCAGCAACAATATATACTCTTAGATCTCAAGTAAGGCATACCTTACCCTTAACAACACTAAACCCTCATCCAAATTACGGATGATTCAAAACAAATATGACAAATGTTATTCGTTTTGAAAGCCAGTAACAAAGCACATTTGTAGGTTAATCATAAATAGGGAAAAATGATGAGCAATAAATACACACCACCGAAAATCTGGATTCATGATACAACTGGCGGTAATAAGTGGGCTAACATTAACCGCCCTGTTTCAGGCTCAACCCATGATAAAGCCTTACCTGTAGGAGCGCACTCTTTACAGCTTTATTCACTCGGTACACCTAACGGACAAAAGGTGACGATTCTTTTAGAAGAACTGTTAGCGTTAGGTATTACAGAGGCAGAGTATGACGCTTATCTTATTAACATTGGCGAAGGTGAGCAATTTTCATCGGGGTTTGTTGCTGTAAACCCAAATTCAAAAATTCCTGCTCTGGTTGATAAATCGGCTGAGGAAGAGATTAATGTCTTTGAATCTGCTTCAATTTTAGTGCACTTAGCAGAGAAATTTGGTCAGTTTTTACCGAAGGCTGGCAGTGCCAGAACTCAAACGTTTAATTGGCTATTTTGGGCACAAGGTTCAGCTCCATTTCTAGGTGGTGGTTTTGGGCATTTTTACGCTTACGCCGATGAAAAAATGGAATACCCAATCAACCGCTTTACAATGGAAGTCAAACGACAACTTGATGTTTTGGACAAGCAATTAGCCAAGCATACCTATATAGCCGGTGAAGAGTACACGATTGCCGATATAGCTATATGGCCGTGGTACGGCAATTTGGTGCTCGGTAATCTGTACGATTCCGCTGAGTTCTTGCAAGTTGAAGCTTATACGCATGTAATGCGTTGGGCAAAAATGCTTGAAGCAAGAACTGGGGTGCAACGTGGTCGCTTGATCAATCGCTCACAAGGTGAAGAGTGGGAACGAGTACCAGAACGTCATTGTGCACAAGACATCGATAACGCATTAGCATTACGACCATAATTAGGCCACCCCATGCGCATGGTCGATCTTGTTTTTGACCATGCAATTTCAAATTCATTTGTAGTGAGAGAGTCGCTAAAAAACTAAGGAATAAAAATGAAAAAGCTACTGTTAACAATCGGGCTATCTACTCTACTCGCGGGCTGTTCAGATAACGAAGTGGGTGATGTGGGTCTTGGTTGGTTCACTTTAAAAGACATAAAAATCGATCAGTTAAAGGATGACGTTGTGACTGGTGTTACTTGTCACATTGCCTCTATCAAAGCGGATTTAAGCCTTTCAGATCCCAGTGACAGCTCAATTTCATGTCGTCAAACTGGTGAAATTACCCCCGAGATGATCGCCAAAATTGATAAGAGTAAATCTGGTGAGGTTGTTTTTAAGCAGTCAAAGAGTATTTTCTTTAAGACGATGAAAGTAAGAAGAATTTATGATCCAGAAAATCAGACGCTTCTCTACCTTTCTTATACAACCAAAGAAACTGACGGTAGCTTTAAGCATAGCCTTTCAACCGTGCCACTATGGGGTACACAAGCTTATGTTGCTCAACCTGAAGCAACTCAATAACCTGAATTCAAATATATACCCAAATAACTTGAAGTTGCAGGCAGGCGGCAAGTGAGTTCATCCCTTAGCCCATTTAGAGGTTAAGTCATACACAAACATCGGCGACCGAAGATTAGGTCGCCTTTTTGTGCAATAAAATGAAAGTAATATTTCATTTTTGTGATACCATGCTGAAAATTTTCAATTCCATTTTTCAACATGAAATTTCCTGGACAGCGTAAATCTAAGCATTACTTTCCAACCCATGCTCGTGACCCTTTAGTCAATCAAATTCAACAAACACCGAAGCTGCATCGTCCGACGATAGTCGGTGTTGGACAGACTATTGTTGATATTGAAGCTCGTGTGGACAACGAATTCTTAGAAAAATATCAATTGAGTAAAGGTCACTCTTTGGTATTAGAAGAAAGCAAAGCCGATGCGCTCTATGAAGAGTTAGTGGAACGAGGTTTAATTACCCATCAGTATCCGGGAGATACTATCGGTAACACTCTACACAATTATTCGGTCCTCGCCGACAGTAAATCTGTATTGTTAGGCGTTATGTCGAAAAATATTGAAGTGGGCTCATACAGTTACCGTTATTTGTGCAGAACATCTTCACGCATGAACCTCAACCATCTTCAAACGGTTGATGGCCCTATCGGACGTTGCTACACCTTAATTTCGGATGATGGAGAACGAACCTTCGCCATTAACGAAGGGCACATGAATAAACTTCGCCCAGATAGCATCCCTAAAGAGGTATTTGAAAAAGCGTCGGCTTTAGTGGTTTCTTCATATTTGATGCGTGGAAAACCAGAAGATCCGATGCCTCTTGCGGTCAAACGTGCCATTGAGTTCGCTAAAGAAAAAAACATTCCTGTCGTGCTAACCTTGGGCACAAAATATGTGATCGAAGGCAACGCTAAGTGGTGGCAAGACTACATTAAAGAAAATATTACTGTAGTGGCGATGAATGAAGAAGAAGGCGAAGCGTTAACTGGCGAGAAAGATCCCTTACTCGCCGCCGATAAAGCACTCGAATGGGTTGACCTTATCCTCTGTACGGCCGGGCCAGTAGGTCTTTACATGGCCAGTTACACCGACGAAGAGTCAAAGCGTGAAACCGAGTTACCACTGCTGCCAGGCAATATTGCAGAATTCAATAAATACGAATTTAGCCGCGCAATGAGGAAACAAGATTGCGATAAACCCGTTAAGGTCTATTCGCATATCGGCCCTTATTTGGGTGGACCATTAGAGATCAAGAACACCAATGGTGCGGGTGATGGTGCGTTATCTGCATTGCTGCATGATATGGCGTCTAATAGCTACCACCAGCGTAATGTGCCTAACTCAGCCAAACATGATAAGCCTTACTTAACCTACTCTTCTCTTTCACAGATCTGTAAGTACGCAAACCGTGTGAGCTATGAAGTACTAACCCAGCATTCTCCACGTTTATCGCGAGCCCTGCCAGAACGTGAAGATAGTCTAGAAGAGGCTTACTGGGACCGTTAACACTATCACTTTGTAGAAGCGGTGAATCAGCCGCTTCTCTTATGCTTTGCCTTCTAAGGACATTTCCCCACCAAAACAAATTTGCTAACCCTCTATATTATCTCTCTTTTTTATACACAGTTTCAGATTGAGACATCTTGTTACACACGCTATAGTATTCATATTGAGTTAAGTATTAGAATCTATACGTTGCCAAATGCGTAACTCATAAGCTTCCCCCATTTCTGCTTAGGCTAGGGTGTTTTATCTATGTCGTTACCACAGGACGAGCTTTTAATTACCGACTACGACAATGATGTTTTAAATCAACGTTTAGTCCATATCTTCGATTTTTTTAACGAAGGTCTATTTTATATGGGCAACGATGACACAATGATGCTCTATAACCCTGATTTTTATCATCAATTTGGTATTGAAAGTGACACGCTGACGTTTTCTGATTGGCTTAGTCTTGTTCATCCTATGGACAAAAAACTTCTGCAACACCGAGTCGATGAACATATCATTACTGAAGAGTCAAGAGCCACCGTTCAATACCGAGTAAAGAAAACCAATGGTCAATATATATGGCTAGAAGGAAATGCTGTCACCAAAACCATTGACGGTGAACATTTTATGATTGGTAGCCATAAAGATATCTCCGACCAAAAACTGATGGAAGACTATATTCATCAGGCGGCTTTTTTCGACAGTGCATCAGGGCTATACAACCGTAGTAAGTTACTACTTGATATCGATGAGATCACCAATAAAAATGCTGAATCTTATGCCTTAATCTACATTCAGCTCGACGACATCAAGTCCTATTTAAACCAGTACGGTACAGATATTGTTAAAGATCTACTCAACCATGTCGTCAGTGCTTTGCATGAATTACCGGATGAATTGGCTGACTTTTACCGTATCCGTTCTGATGATTTCGCTATTTTGCTTAAAGGTAATCATCAATACGATGAGCTAAAACATATTTGCTCGCAGATCATGAAGCATTATTCGAAATCAGCGACTGAACATGGGCATCTTTATGGTAATGATATCAGTATTGGTGTGTTACCTAGTCTAGACAGTACCTACCAGGCAGAAGAGCTAATTAACATCGCATCCAGAACCTGTCAGTTTGCTAGTGCTAAAAATAACTCACGAATTGAGATTTACAGTGGGCGGATCCAAAAAAGTGTCGATCGCTTCTTCTTCATTGAACGCGGGTTAAAAGAAGCACTGAATCAACGCTCTCTTTCCGTCAAGTTTCAACCCATTATCAACGCACAATCAGGCAAGGTTTCAAGCTTTGAGGCGCTAGTGCGTTGGCGTTCATCCGAATTTGGCGAGATCTTTCCTGATGAATTTATCCCAGTGGCAGAAAAGAAAGGATTAATCGTTGATTTAGGTTATTTTGTGTTTGAAAAAGCCTGTGAGTTTATTGGTCGTTATAACAAGCAAAACGGCGTCGATATTCGCGTGAATATCAATGTTTCTGTTCTGCAGTTACTCAACAGTAACTTCCCGAATAACATTTTAATGATGGCAAAGACTGCCGATGTACCTCCCTCTTCCATTATGTTAGAGCTGACGGAAACCGTGATCTTAGATGGGGATAAAAATGCGTTGAATCAGCTTCATTCACTCAGTGAAATGGGCTTCTTGCTCTCTTTGGATGATTTTGGCGCTGGTTTTAGTTCTCTCAACAGCTTTTTCGATCTACCACTGAATCAAATAAAAATTGATAAGACTATTGCCTGGAAAACGCAAACCAACCACGCATCAGAGCAATACCTTGAGTTTCTGATCCAATTATGCCGTTCAAACAATGTCGACATTGTCATTGAAGGCATTGAAACCGCTGATATGCACCAAAAATTCAAAGAGATGGGAGCAACTTACCTGCAAGGTTATTGGTTCTCCAAACCGCTCTCTCTTGCCAGTGCAAGTCGTTATACTTTAGGCGCTCTGAGCACAAATTCAGTCTAAAAGCGAGGTCATCAATGACCTCGCTTATTTACATGATCGACTAATCGTTTTTCAACACGACACGAGCATTATGCGCTTGCACAGGACGGTTATTATTGCCCATCATCGAGTTCAATACATTTTCTTGCTGCTGAGACAATGTTTGAGCATGTTTTAACACCAACCAGCGTACACCTTCGCTGCACGGTGGCGTCGTTAACGAGCCATTAAAACGATAGTATTTATTCAATTTCGGAAGTAACAAGTTAACATCGAACTCATCTGTTAACGTTACACTCTTGCCGCTTGTTGGCAGGTTTGAAGCTAATTTGGCAAGCTGTTCATTTTGTTGGCCTACTTCAAACATCACAGCGAGAACCGCTAGGTTCCCTGCATTGTCGGCATGGACGAAGTGCGCTTCCAACGGATATTGTTTTCCCTTAATAAGGTTTTCCGATGGTGTATGAAAATGAAATTGCTTTAGTTCAAAATCAATGCCATCAAGAACCATGTGATTATCACCTGAAACCGAAGCCTGCAAAGTGTGACCATTGTTAGTTAATGTGGTCACTTTCCCCGAATAGTGAATATCCAAAGCTTTTAAATCAGCCTCAAGCGCACGTGTAACATCAATCGGACTTTGATTTTTGCCCACTTCACAAGTTTTCGAAACGTGCCCCCAATGTTCTGGCCCATGCTCTCCTTCATACCCCCAATCCGATGCTTGTGCCATACCTGCAAAACACACCACCATCGACGCGACTAAACAATGTTTTTTCATTCTTATTCCTTTAATTTTGGTTCACAATAACAGCTAAACAGAAGAGCAACTATTTAACGTTTAGAGATGCTATCGTCTATGCAATAAATCTCTTAATTGGCGCATCATACTTAACTATTTCATTGAATTGTGCGGTGAAAAATAAAGTTGCCAGTTAACCATTTCACATACGCTAAGCTTGGTGAGGATTCTAAGCTGGTGATAAAGATCCAATAACAGCGGTTCTGGTACTAAGATAAAAACCAGTTACAATGTGCGCCCTATTCAATGTGCACACCATTTAAAGAGATCCAACCATGCAGCGCGACTACGCTTACGAATGTTTAAACACCATGCCACGCGAAGAACTGGAAGAATTTAGCCTTCGCATGCTTCATCGCCTGGTTCCTGAAACGATGATGAATGAGCTATTTACTTTTGAGCAAGAAGAAGTGGAAGATGAAGCACGTTTGCAAGCTGCTCAATTTGACGCCATGCTCCGTATGCACGCCATCGCGTTAAGTGAAATACCTGCGCTCTTTTCTGATTCAGATAATGCCAATCAAAATAGTGAAAGAATGATCCGGCTCGTGCTGTGGCATTTCTATGCGTTATCATTCTGTCTCGAAAAAAGTATTACCCTATCGGTTCACTGTGCTGAAGTTGAAAATATTCTTCGCCAACGTCCAACAGATGCCTTTGCTTGGTCTAAAATACTCACCGACCTACTGTATCGTTACGCCGATTTAAATGCCCAATAGCAGCACTGGTTGTGATCCACTAGATAAACCACACGCTGATGATTTATCTAGTGGATGTGATGTACATAATCGATAATAACTTGGTTTCCCTCGATATAAACACGTTGAATTTCACCATCGACACTGACTCGATTTTGTAAACTAATCGTCCTTTCACCGATGTTTGAATTCAACTTCAGCGATGGCAACACATTTCGTGGCTCAATATGCAAATGCTGACAAAACTGATTAATAAAGCTCATCGATAACGGTGCATTACCACGTAATAAATTAGAAAGCTCAACTTGGCTAATGCCTAGCCTTTTCGAAACTTCCATTTGTGTTAAGTGCATTTTCGCTTTTTGCGACATCCAGGCATCGTACAACGCATTTCTATCTTCTTGGTTAAACTCCACCATTTACCTCTTCTATCGCTATTCTAACCCTGCTGAAAATGGCAAAAACAGACCAACATAATGTCAGACCAACGTAATAATCACCGATTGCAATATAAGGTTCTAACCATTTGGAATGCATATCTCTCTTTTAAAAGGTTTTGCAAATCGTGGGTGCTGCACGCCTAGTCAAACCTAATCTGGATCCAGACTGTGAACGAAACGTTCAATGCGCGCACGAGTTGTATTAGGATTCATCAATACCGCTTTTTCTCCAGGGATATGTAAACAATGGCCTTGCAAGTCATAGCGAGTGCGCGCAATAGAGCCAACCCAGTTGGTGTTTAAGTACATACCTTTACGCTGTAAAAATTGTTGTCGGTGATATAGCGTATTTTCAATCATTGAATCAATCGTTCCATTTTTGCCACCAGATGCCATTTCCTGTTCAAACATCTTTTCTGGGCAAGTTACTTTTTGCGGATCATAAAGACGGAACACCACGCTTGGGCCCTGATTTGCCAGTGCTGCTACCCAACAATTAGGCAATTTGACAAGTTGGCAGCGTAAAAAATTGGCATTTTGCAAGGTATTCGCAATAGCAGTTTGATAGCCTTCAACGCCTAAATATTGCAGTGCAGAATACGCAGAAAAAACGCCAACTGCACTACGTGAACATTCAATCGTCGACTGCAAGTGTGTCTCTTCCCTTTGTGTATGTTCAAAATATGAGTAATAGCTTGGATCGGTTTTTAACGCCGCAAGATCTTGCTTATTTTTCACCATCAGTAAACTCGAGGTATAGGGCACATACCCCCATTTTTGAAAATCAACGGTAAATGAATCCGCTAATTTTAGGCTATTAATATATGGCAGTAGCGAGACGATCCCGTTTAGTGTCGCTGCATTTATCGCCAATGGATTGCGTTCGACATCGTAATTTTTGAAAAATAACATGCTCCAACCTACCGCCGCATCAACATGCAAATGGGGTTTCGTAGCAACCGAATATTCTTCACACAACGTCTCTCTAATGTTGTATACCCGTTCAATATCATCAATAGCGAAAGTATCTGTAGTGCCAAAGGTGAGCATAATGGCAGGAACTGGAATATTGTGCTTAAAACACCAGGTCAACTGCTGCTCTAGCTCTGTGATATCCATTTGATTATTATCATTGACCTTAATTCGTATTACTTTTCCTTTAATATCAAGACCAAGTAAAGATAAGTTGGTCATGTTGGAATAATGACCCGCTTCAGAATTGAAGATACGGTACTCTTCTTCAGCCAGCCCATGCATAGCCGAATGACACAACGCGTTACGGATCCCCAATAAATAGCCATACAAGTTGCAAAATGTTCCCCCTTGAGTAAACAAACCACTGGATTGCTCAACGTTGTAACCAACTAAGTTAGCAATTTGTCTAACCACCAATTTCTCAAGCTCTGCGGCATCGCCTGCATACTCGCTATACACTAAGTTAGGATTGGCAATGGTCGCAAGTAGTGCACCGTGAATCGCAGGGTCACAAGGGGTTGAAATCACATTCTCAACCGAACGCGGATCATCCCAATTTTTCGAATGTTTGGCTGCATAAAGTGCCAGACTATCGAACGGGTGCATGACATCACGCGAATCATTAGGAATATGATTTATGTTTAGTAACTGTTGTTGTAGAGAAGACGAAATCGCTGCTGGGCGATGATTTAAGCGGCGCCCGTCGAGCCAGTCAGCAATATCGTGAATTCGATACAGCGGCCATAATTTAGGATCTCTGGCAAAAAACTGCGCCCGCATTTTTTCAAATTTCAGATTAAAGGTAGATGTCACTTGATTCGCTTTTTCATCTAACCCAATACAATCTATTGCTTGTTTTTTTAACAATAAATGTTTGGACGCCGTTTTCATCGTCATTTCTCCAGAGTTATTCGTGATAAGCACGAATCGTCACGCTTGCCCTACTTCAGCTTGAAATTAGCAACTAAACGATCAAGTTCATGATTGGATGAAGATAACGATTCTGTAGCACTGACCGTTTGTCGACCACTCACCACCAATGATTCAACGATATCTCTGATAGCGAGCATATTTCGACTCAGTTCTTCTGCAACCGTACTCTGCTGTTCGGTTGCCGCTGCAATTTGAGTACTTAAATCATCGATTTCAGTTACTGAGTTACCCATCATGTTCAGACTGCCTGAAACTTCAGATGTTTTGTCTGCGGTAGTTTGGCACTGCATTTTGGTTTTGTTCATAGCAGCAACCACACTGTCCGTGCCTTCAAGTAGCTTGGCTAACATGTCCGAGATCTCTGTCGTGCTATTTTGCGTCCTCGCCGCCAAAGCTCGCACCTCATCGGCCACCACCGCAAAGCCCCTTCCCTGTTCACCTGCGCGCGCAGCCTCTATCGCAGCATTCAAGGCCAGCAAGTTTGTTTGCTCGGAAATAGCACCAATGACCGTCAGTACTTCACTGATCTTAATCGCGTCTTTATTCATATTCGCAATACGTTCAGACATTTGATCTACATCACTGACCAACGAGCTAACCGTATCAACAGCATTGTTGACAATAATGATCGACTGTTTCGCTTCTTTGCTAGCAGAGTCAGTGATGTTAGTCGATTGAGTGACACTTTCAGCCACCGTCCTGGCGCTCTCGCTCATTTCGGTAATAGCAGTCACAACCTGCTCTGTCTCAGAAGAATGCGAAAGCAGCATATGCTCATTTTCTTTAGCGGTTTGTCCTAACTGTTCAATATTGGAGGAAATATTGCGACTGGCATCGGCGATTTGCAGCATCATTTTTTGTAAGTTTTCAGAGAACAAGTTAAACCCTTGGCTGATCTGAGCCAAATCATCTTCACCATGCACATCCAAACGTCGAGTTAAATCCCCAGAACCTTGTGAAAGAGCGAGTACTGCTTTTTTCAAACGTAGCAAAGGTTTATAGATCTGATTCAGGATAAAAAAGATGGCAGCAACGCTCACAACCAACAACATAATACTGGTGTAGATAGCACTCTTTTGCGCCTCATAAACTTCGGATAAAGCGGTGTTTTTATCGACGAACACCATCATTGTCCAATACATATTGTCCGTTAAGTTTACGCGCTTGAAATAACCATCAAACTCAATACCAAGATAAGGGAATGACAAGTTTCCTGAGTCCTGTTTACTAAACAGGCTCTCCATTTCGCTGAAGTTAGAACTGACTTGGGATGGTGTACGTCCAATATCATTTGGGTCATCACTAGCGAAAAATACCGCATGTTTATCAGTTAAGGTGGCAGCGCCACCAGCAAACCGTATGTTACTCACTTGCTCGATGACCTCACCAAGTTGAATATCACCTAGCAGTACACCGATAAAGCGACTTTGGGCGTAAACAGGCGTCACAGCACTGACTACACGACTACCGGTGACTTGATCTTCATAAATGTCGGTTAAGAATGCAGACTGAGACGTTTTTGCTTGCTGATACCAACTGCGGGATTTGAAGTCTTGCTTACCAGTCCACACACCATCATCGCTACCGAACGACATGTATGAGCGTCCATCGTCATAGACCATAACCACATTAGAAATCTGTGCACTTTCCGCCAACAGGCGAACCAACTTTACATTTTCTTGATCGGATAAATCCGTGCTGAAGTGCTTAGACCCTTGCATGACCGCTTGGTAACGATTTTTCACCCAAGACTCTAATTCAGAGACATGATAATTGAGCTTGTTCTGAGTTTCAGTGGTGAGAGAGGTGATCATTTTATCTCTCAGCGACAACATATTAATCGAACCCAAAATAATTAAGGATGTTGCAATCAAAATCGCAACACTCACGTATATTCTAGTTTTAAAACCTAAAGCCATGATTCACCCTCACCGTGCTACAGTGTATAAAAATAAGGTGAAACTTGGTCATATTATTAATATGAATGAAAGACCATAGAGACACCTAGCCAACCTGATTAAGTTGGTACAAGAAAAGTAATTATGCAAGTGGTGTCACAATGATTTATTATCTGATGATGTTCATACGCGTTGACAGTTAAGACCAACACTATGATTTATAAAGGAAGTTTTATTTATAAGTTTTGAATAAAAGAACGGCGCGCAGTGAAGAAAAAGACTACACGCCTAATCATATATAACCTTATATTTAGGCTTTTTCTTTTGAAGTAGCCCAAACGTAAAGCAGTTCTAAAGCGATAGTCGCGCCAGCCAGGGCTGTCACTTCGCTTTGGTCATAAGGTGGGGAAACTTCTACTACATCCATACCGACAAGGTTAATCCCTGCTAATCCGCGGATGATTTTGAGGACTTTGTCTGAGTTTAAACCACCACAAACCGGAGTTCCGGTCCCGGGAGCAAAGGCGGGATCAAGACAATCGATATCAAACGTAAGGTAAACCGGTTTGTCACCAATTGTTGCGCGAATCTGAGCAACTATCTCATCGACGGAGAGATCATTCGCTTGCATCGCATTAATCACATTAAAGCCGTGGCCTTCTTGTTTGTATTCCGTACGAATACCGATCTGAATCGAATGCTTGGCCGAGATCAACCCTTCCTTCGGAGCATGATAAAACATAGTGCCATGATCATAAGCGCTACCATTGGCATAGGTATCGGTGTGAGCATCAAAATGGATCAACGCCATTTCACCATGATATTTTGCATAAGCTCGCAAGATCGGCAGAGTGATAAAGTGATCGCCACCTAGTGCTAGCATGGTTTTACCGCTTTTCAAAATTTCGCCAGTTGCCGCTTCTAATCGATACGTGAAATCTTCTGCATCACCACAATCAAACACCAAATCACCCGCATCAATCACTTTAGTGTCATTGAAAAGGTTAAAATCCCACGGGAATTTTTTACCTTCCCACGCTAAGTTAACCGATGCACGGCGTATCGCATCAGGCCCCATACGAGCACCAGGACGTCCCGACGTCGCCATATCCAATGGCACACCTAAAACCACAACATCAGCATCTGCGCTAACTGGGTTCTTTACATATGGACGGCGAACAAAAGTCATCGCATTGGAATACAGCGAATAATCAGTTTTTGTAAACAAATCATTCATTTAAAAATCCTCTAAATAAGTGTAACCGCTCAAGCCTTGCTCTAGCTCTAGCAATACTTTTTCTTGTTCATCAGCGGCAACACGTTGGCTAACTAACTCACGATAATTGGTACGGATCTTATCAACATCGATGTGTACATAACGCATCATGTCTTCAACGCTATCGCCTTCGTTAATGGACAGTATCTCTGCTTCTCCATTATCCGTCATATTGACCACAACGCTGTGAGTATCACCAAATAAATTGTGCATATCACCCAATATTTCTTGATAAGCACCCACTAAGAAGAACCCCATTAAATACGGCTGGTCTGCATTCCAGGCAGGAACTGGCAATGTCGTTTCAATACCTTGTCCTTCTACATACTGTTCAATAGCACCATCTGAGTCACAGGTAATGTCCAACATCACCGCCCGGCGATCTTCTACATTTTCTAAGCCAGACAATGGTAGTACAGGGAACACTTGATCAATTCCCCAAGCATCTGGTAACGACTGGAATAGTGAGAAGTTCACAAAAAACTTGTCGGCTAAACGCTCATTCAGTTCGTCCAAAATTGGGCGATGGAAGCGATTTTTGGTGCTCATCTGCAATGTCAATTCGTGATAAATACGCAGTGATAACTGCTCTGCCCAAGCGCGATGTTGAAGGTTAATCACACCAGTTGAGAATTGACTATGCGCTTCAGATAGATCACTTTGTGTATCGTTATAAATTTCAATCAACGCACGAGCATCAGAACCTTCACGTAAATTTTCCCAGTTACGCCACATGTTTTGTAGTAACACTGGGGAATCGTGCTCAATCGCAGGGATTTCTTCTGGATAGTAAGCTTCTGTACCAATAACATTGGTGATCAACACGGCATGATGCGCAGTAATAGAACGTCCCGACTCAGAAATAATCACTGGCATAGGTTGGTTATATAACTGACAAACATCACCGACGGTGCTGACAATATTGCGCGCATACTCCACTAACCCATAGTTCATCGAGTTAGATGACTGGCTGCGAGTACCATCATAATCGACCGCTAAGCCACCACCGACATCGAAGAAGTCGATCTTCGCGCCAATATCGCGTAGTTCACAGTAAAAACGGGCCGCTTCATTCACACCATTACGCACATCACGAATGTTGGCCATTTGTGAACCTAGATGGAAGTGGACTAACTGCAGCGCTTCGAGTTGATCTTCTGTTTTTAAGCGATCAATCACAGTCAGCACTTGTGAAGCTGATAAACCAAATTTTGATTTTTCACCGCCGCTAGCTTGCCATTTACCCGCACCTTGAGATGCTAAGCGAATACGTAAACCTAATCGTGGTTTCACGCCCAAGCTTTTGGCTTCTTTCAACACGAGATCCAGTTCAGACAGTTTTTCTAAAACGATGAAGACTTTGTGCCCTAGTTTCTCACCAATCAAAGCTAGGCGAATATATTCCCTGTCTTTATAACCATTGCACACAATCACCGAGCTGGCTTGTTGAGCTAATGCCAATACCGCCAATAATTCAGGTTTACTGCCAGCTTCAAGGCCAAGCTGCTTAGTTTCTAACTGAGCTTGGCTGGCTAAAATTTCATCAACCACTTCTTTTTGTTGATTCACTTTAATTGGGTAAACCAACAAATAGTTATTCGGGTACTGGTATTCTTCAATCGCCTGATTGAAAGCATCACAGATATTGTGAACACGTTGATGAAGGATCTGAGGGAAACGCACAAGCACAGGCAAATTTAGATCACGAGCTTCAAGCTGCTTAACGATCGAACTCAAAGGCAATTGATGTGCCTTATCATGACGAGGAGATACATACACCTCACCTTGGTTATCAATACCGTAGAAGCCTTGGCTCCAATAATGAACATTGTAGTCAGCGCGAACGCGATCTAATTTTGATGGTTGTTCCACATCTAATCTCACATGGGTAGAGAGTAAAACGTGAATCAGAAATGCTGAAATCACGACCTGACACTTTGTGTGTCAGGCGCATTAACGTAGAAAAGTAGGTAGGTGTCTAATGATAATAATTTATCGTTAAGATTACGTTTAGTTGTTGTAAGACCGATCAGAAAAACCACTGAAATTTAATGTAAAACTACGCTCCACCAACGATCAATTCGTCAAATTTCGGGTTACCATGTAGGCCTTCTAAATCCGCTTCTTCTGCGATCATTTCGCGCAACGATGCACTGATATCCGTAGCGCGCTGCAGATCTTCAATTGCTTGCTCTTCAGCACCAATACGAGCATAAGCACAAGCTCGTTGGTACAAGGCTGGCGCATTTCTATCATCGAGTTCTAATACTCGGTTAGATAGACTCAATGCCCAGTAATACTCACGAATTTCCATCGCCGCATCCGCTTTGTAAGTCAATGCCTCTAAATCTCCCGGGCGTATTTTTAAGATTTCATCATATACTTCGATTCGTTGCTCGGGGGTTTGCATACTCTGAGCACGCAGCCATAAGTTATGAATTTCGTTAATAATTTCTATTTCACGGTTATTTTCTGTGATAATGCGAGTTTTACGCTTTAAATCCCTTTCTAATGCGAGAAATTTCTTTTCGTACTCTTGAGCGATCTTGTTTAACCGCTTATCGGCTAAATCACGCGTATTGTGTTTTAGCTCTTTTAGAGACTGCCAGCCTATCAATGCCACCAACGATGCCACACCCGCAATAACATAGAAAAAGTATGTCACTGTCACATTGGAATAGTTGAGTGATTTATCGGCGACGGATAGCTCGCGGTCTGTAATTTGGATAGTCATCCGCCGCTCAAGATCTTGCTGCTCTTGTCGTAATGATTTTAGTTCATCCAAGATATAACGCTCGACTAGGGGCCTATCGAGAATCGGCGATTCTGAATAAGCCTCTTCCGCTTTAAGCGGTGTTGATACAACCAACATTAATGTAAAAATAACTACTAACAATCGAGACACAACGCACTTCCTTTCTAGTCCATTTCTTTCTTCAACACAGAAAATGTTCTGAATACAAACAATTTTCCAGTATCAACACTACTGAAAATCTATTTTCTTAAACACTGCCAAACAACACTTAATTCGTCATCAAAACATTTTAATTCAAATTATTTTCAATTAATTACTCGCATAAAAACCATGATAAATCAAACGAATAACCATACAGCATCGAACAAAGTGACAATAACAACCTTGAAATAACCTTAACTAATGTTTAGTGTACTATACATAATTGCTATCTACTATTAAATAGCAACGACGAAAACAAAGGATGTAAATCATGTCACCCATGTTAGAAGTGAAAAACCTCTACAAGGTATTTGGGGAAACGCCACAACAAGCCTTTCCTCTTTTGGCTCAAGGACTCGACAAAGACCAAATTTTCGAAAAAACAGGACTGACTGTTGGCGTTAAAGACGTATCACTTTCGATCAATGAAGGAGAAATATTTGTCATTATGGGTTTATCTGGCTCAGGTAAATCAACTTTGGTTCGACTATTGAACCGACTCATAGAGCCAACTCAAGGTAATGTCTTACTCAAAGGCAAAGACATTGCTCATATTTCAGAACAGGAACTACGCGAAGTCAGACGAAAAAATATCTCCATGGTTTTTCAAAACTTTGCGCTCATGCCGCATATGACAGTGCTTGAAAACGCTTCTTTTGGTTTAGAACTGGCGGGCATTGCTGCACCTGAACGCAATAAGAGTGCTAAAGAAGCGCTAGCTCGCGTTGGCTTAGAGGCATATTGTGATTCGTATCCCGATGAGTTATCAGGCGGGATGAAGCAGCGGGTCGGACTTGCTCGAGCTCTCACTAATGACCCTGATATATTGTTAATGGACGAAGCGTTCTCGGCACTTGACCCATTGATTAGAACAGAAATGCAAGATGAGTTAATTCGTCTGCAAAACGACGACAAACGCACCATTGTATTTATTTCTCATGATCTTGATGAGGCAATGCGCATTGGTGACCGAATCGCCATCATGCAAGACGGCGTTGTTGTGCAAACCGGTACACCCGATGAGATATTGCACCACCCAGCAAATGATTATGTGAGTTCGTTCTTCCGTGGTGTCAATGTCGCCAGTGTCTTTTCCGCTAAGGATATCGCTCGTAAAAATCCAGCGGCCGTGTTCAAGAAACATGACAACGATGGTCCTGCCGCCGCAATGCAGTTATTGATGGATAACGATAGAGACTACGGCATTGTTGTCGACCGCAGTAATAAATACTCGGGTATTGTCTCTCTCGACTCTTTAAAACAAGCACTCAAACAGCAAGCATCTTTAAGCTCCGCACTGCTTTCCGACACGATCACTATTGACCCTGAATTATCGGTCGGTGAATTGATTAGCCAAGTCGCTGAAGTGCCATACGCCGTGCCTGTTGTCGATAAGCAGGGACACTATTATGGCGTCATCACCAAATCACGCTTATTACAGACTTTAGACAGGGAATAGTCATGACTACCGAAAATACAACGCAAGCCGCCGAAGCTCTTGACCCATGGGCTTCTACTGCGCCAACTCCCGCCAGTAGTGACCCATGGTCAACGGCTACCGCAACGCCAACTGGTGGTGACTGGTTAAGTGGCACGACTGACGCTCCCGTACCTTTCGATTGGCTTCACCCCTTCCAAGACGCGGTGATTCCTTTTGATAACTGGGTAGAAACGGGACTGAATTGGTTGGTACAGCACGGCCGCCCATTATTTCAAGCGATCCGAGTACCCATCGATTTCATATTAACTTCCTTTGAAACTACGCTTGTTTCAACACCAGCTCCATTTATGCTGCTGATCCTATTCCTCATTGCTTGGCAACTTGCAGGCCCAAAAATGGGAATCGCCTCACTAGCGTCATTAATAACTATCGGTTTAATTGGCGCTTGGTCAGAAGCGATGGTGACACTTGCTCTGGTTATGACCTCTGTATTCTTCTGCCTACTCATAGGGCTACCTCTGGGGATATGGCTTGCTAGAAATCAGACCGCTGGCAAATTCATTAGGCCAATATTAGATGCCATGCAAACCACACCCGCTTTCGTGTACTTGGTACCGATCGTTATGCTGTTTGGTATTGGTAATGTACCCGGTGTTGTTGTCACCATTATTTTTGCGCTGCCACCAATTGTTCGCTTGACCATATTAGGCATTCAGCAAGTGCCAGAAGAACTAATCGAAGCGGGGCACGCTTTTGGTGCTAGCCCAAAACAGATGCTTTACCGCATACAGTTACCTCTTGCCATGCCAACCATTATGGCTGGCGTCAACCAAACCTTGATGCTTTCGCTATCGATGGTAGTGATTGCTTCAATGATTGCTGTCGGTGGTTTAGGGCAAATGGTACTGCGTGGTATTGGTCGCTTAGATATGGGGCTTGCTGCTGTCGGTGGCTTAGGCATTGTAATACTGGCGATTTTATTAGACCGCCTCACCCAGCATATAGGGACAGAAAATCGAGATAAGAAAACGCGTTGGTACCAAACCGGTCCCGTATCCATTTTTTACCTCATCAAACAGAAAATGACTCACCAGCAAAGTATCAACAACCTAGGAGAACAGAAATGAGTTACGCATGGAAGACGTTAATCACCACTAGCATCATCGCTTCAACAGCACTATCAAGCAGCGTGTGGGCTGAAAAATTGCCAGGAGAAGGCATCAGTGTTCAACCAGTACAATCAACCGTTGCCGAAGAGACGTTTCAGACTCTAATTGTCAACAAAGCAATGGAAGCTTTAGGCTATGACGTCAAAGAGACCAAAGAGGTCGATTATAACGTTGCTTACACTTCAATTGCGGAAGGTGATGCAACCTATCTAACCGTAGGTTGGTTCCCACTTCATGCTGAAAAATATTCAATGTCCGGCGGCGATGCAAAATTCTACCGCAAAGGTCAATATATTTCAGGCGCTGCGCAAGGATATTTGATAGATAAAAAAACCGCTGAACAGTATGGCATCACCAATATTGCGCAATTGAAAGATCCCAAAATAGCTAAACTCTTTGATGCCAACGATGATGGCAAAGCCGATTTAACTGGCTGTAACCCTGGTTGGGGTTGTGAATTAGTGATTGAAGAGCAACTGACTGCATTCGGTCTACGTCCTACGGTCACTCATAACCAAGGAAATTACGCCGCCATTATAGCCGATACTATTTCACGCTATAAAAAAGGCGATCCCATTCTTTACTACACATGGACACCTTATTGGGTCAGTGGTGTTTTAGTTCCGGGTAAAGACGTGGTATGGCTTGAAGTACCGTTTTCTGCTCTACCCGGTGAACGTAAAAATATTGATACCACGCTAGCAAACGGTAAAAACTTTGGCTTCGAAATGAACAGCATGCGCATTGTGGCCAACAAAAAGTTTGCTCAACAAAACCCTGCTGCTGCCAAACTTTTTGAAATCATAAAGTTAGATATCAATGACGTCAGCGCTCAAAATATGATCATGAGTAAAGGGAAAAACTCAGCCAAAGATATTGAATCCCATGCCAATGGTTGGATTAAAGCACATCAACAGTTGTTTGATTCCTGGATTAATGCGGCTAAACAAGCGGCCAAATAGTCGAATGGTGGCTGCTCATAACCTTGAGCAGCCCAACTCATTTTCACGGAGGAAAGTGTGAATATTCATGAAGAAGTACTCATCGCCATACGCCAGATTATTCGAGCAACTGATCTCCACTCAAAAAAAATCAATAAAGATTTCGGACTAACCAGTCCGCAACTATTATTAATGAGAGAAATTAAAAGTTCCGAGAACGTGACCATCAGGCAATTGTCCAATAACACCAACATGAGCCAAGCAACCGCAACCAGTATTCTTGACCGACTGGAAAAACGCGGCTTAATTACACGTCAGCGAGACCAACAAGATAAACGTAAAGTGCATGCGCTACTGACAACAGAAGGTAACCAACTGCTGCTAAATGCACCTACCCTGCTACAAGACAATTTCATCGACCAATTTCAAGCCTTAAGTTCTTGGGAACAAACGCTGATTCTGTCATCTTTGCAGCGTATCTCAAGCATGATGAAAAACCCAGAAATTGAAACATCAGCGTTGCTTCCCATCTTAGAAGCTAACGATCCGCTTTAGCCTTAATTAATTATAAAAACAAAGCGTTGTCGACTTTTTTCGCAACACCGCTCTAATTAAACAACTTTCCATAATTAGAGGTTGTAATTCATTGAATTTCAGCTATTTTTGAAGCAAATTTCAAAGCATAACTAACCATGGATTACTTAAACTTATTTCAACTGCATTACCAATGGTTCATCACCGCTATCGTGCTAATCTGTTACCCAACACTTGCCAAATATTGTTTGCGATTTTTTGAAAACATGGTGATCGGTAAAGCGGATATCCATCGTTTAAAACGAGCTCGTTGGTTGGTTAAATCGATGCTGTTTACACTACTGATGCTTACTATTTTAATGATGTGGGGAGTTGAACTACGAGGTCTGCTTGTCGTAGGTTCATCCTTATTTGCTTTACTCGGAGTCGGTCTATTTGCGGCTTGGTCTTTGCTCAGTAATGTGACCTCTTTCCTCATCTTATTTGTACAAAATAACTGCCGAATTGGCCTGTGGGTACGAGTGGTCGACGGAGCAAATATGATTGAAGGCAAAATTGTCGATATGAATTTACTGAATGTGGTTTTAGAGAATATCGATGGCAATAAGATACTCTACCCCAATAATTTATTTATCATTCGTCCTGTCATTGTTCTGAATACGGCCCCCGAAAAAGCCGTGAAGAAAAAAGAGAAACGACAACTTCCAACTGGAGTAACGCGTTGAACGAATACCAAGATTTATCATTTCAGATTGAAGCCATTTCAAAAGCGGATGACGAACAACAGATCGACTTGCTTGGCGAGTATGTTGAAAACGGCCTTGATGAAGGTTCAATAGCGATCATTTTAGAAGCGTTTCCTGTTGAGCAACGTGTCCGGTTATGGCGCAGCCTTCCGCTAGAAATGCACATTGATGTATTAACGGAAATGCGTGCTGATGTACGTTTCTCAATTATTGAGGCGTTATCTGAAGTCGAACTCAAACTGACGTTAGCCAAACTCGATAACTTATCCCTCATCGAATGGGCAGACTCTTTGCCTGACGAGATTATCAGTGAAGCACTTCGATTAATTAGCCGCGATGAACTGGAACTGTACGACCAAGCAAGCGCCTATGAGGATGATGAAATCGGTCACTGGGCAGACCGTAAGGTCTACACTTTACCTTTCAGTATCAGCGTAGATAAAGCAAAAATACTACTCGAAAAATACCACAATGATTCTCCTCAGCACATTTATTTGATTAACAAAGCCAAAAAATTCCGCGGCATTGTTACCTACACCGATATTTTACTGGCCGATGGAAAAACGTTACTCAAAAACTTAAAGCAAGAGGAAATATTTACCCTTAATGCCCATCAATCCTTATCTGAAGCCGTCGAAGCTTTAGAGCACGCTCAGTTGCCAACGGTTGCTGTGATTGATGAAACGGATACTTTAGTTGGCGAAATTGACTGGCAATTTGCTCTCAGTACTCAACGAGAAATTTATGAAGCGCGCTTAATGGCGGGCACGGGTATGGACGAAGGCGATGACCTATTCGCCCCCATAATAAAAAGTTCGAAAAAGCGCGGCCTTTGGTTAGGTATCAACTTATTAACGGCAATTCTGGCTTCAATCACCATCGGTTTATTTGAGGATGTGATTTCGCAAGTCGTGGCCTTAGCGGTACTTATGCCAATCGTTGCTTCCATGGGTGGCATTGCGGGCAGTCAAACCTTAACCTTAATGGTTCGCGCCATGGCATTAAACCAAATTACGCCGGGTAACCGTTTCGCTCTACTCAAAAACGAAATTGGTATTGGTTCTATTAATGGATTGCTATGGGCATTAATCATCGGCGCGTTAGCTGGCCTGTGGTTTCAATCCACCATGATCGGCGCAACCATTTCCCTCGCTATCGTTGTGAACATTATAACAGCGGCAATGTTTGGTGTTTTAATCCCGATTACTTTAGATAAATTCAAACTGGACCCAGCGCTTGCAGGATCTGTAATTTTGACTACGGTAACAGACGTCGTCGGCTTTTTCGCTTTTTTAGGCACTGCTAGTTTAGTGATGTTGTAGATAAAAAACAGGTTGTTCTATACCCAAACCATTTGAAGTTGCAGGTAGGCGGCAAGTAAGTTCATCCCCATGAGCATAGATAAACTATGTGATTGGGGTGAGCGAATGTAGCCAACACCGCTGCAGCTTCAAGTAGGAAGGGTATAATGAACAGCCTGCTTTTATTCAAACAAATGAGTTGATACTTAAGCTTAAGCTGCCGCTTTATTTTCTGACGATACTGCTTCTACTTTATTAACAATCAACATCTGATGCAGCGCACAAATTGCACTGTTGTAATCTTGATCTTCTACTACAAATTGCGCATTAACGTTACGCATCGAAGAGTGCGCGGCAATAGGATTAACATCCGCTTTGGTTAGAGCTTGCATACCTTGGCTTAATGCAGCATTGGCATTAATAGAAGCACCAATGGCAGAAATCAGTGCCACCATTTTTCCTGATACCGATGCATTTGGGTAACTCTTTTCTACCTTGTATAACACGTGATTCAAATTTTCACTATTACCGCTCAGATAGTAGGTCATCGAATTGGCATTCATCTCTTTCCCAACTAAATACACCTTAGCATCTGCAATAACTTCCATTAATTCATAGCTCGCATTGTCAATCTTTCCAACCATACTCTGATCAAAGATGTGTAAAGCGAATACTTTATTGCGACCTGCAATAATTTCTACTTTATTGTCGACGGGTTGGTGAGCATTGGTAATTAAAGTCCCTTCATGTTCAGGTTCGAAGGTATTCTTGATGCGCAACTCAATACCTTTTTTACGCAAACCCGCAGCCGCATTCGGATGAATGGCTTCCATGCCAAGGTTAGCCAGTTGGTCTGCAACATCAAAGTTAGTCAGTCCCATCGGGCTCACTTTTTCAGGACCGACAACACGGGGATCAGCAGAACTCAAGTGGTATTCTTTATGAATGATCGCTTGGGTTGCTTCAGTCAGTGCTGCAATACGGCTAAATGTCATTTCACTGTAGCCACGATCATAGGTTTTCATTAGTCCTTCATCGCAATACGCATAACCAGTCACAATTGGCAGTTCGGTGCTCACATCAATGTCCGAAAAAGCCATAAGAATCACTTCATCCAAAGTTCCCGCTTGTCCACTATTCCAACCTGACAGGTCTACAAATCGGGCATTTACCCCAAGAGTTTTTAGCTTCAGACTCGTATTGTAAGCACTGTGTGCTTCTCCTATCGAAGATAAAAATTCTCGTATTTGCGGTAAATAATGACGCAGAGAAAACTGCCCGTACTGACATGTTTCCAAAATATTAGTGATACAATTTACAGCTTCTGCAATGCGCGATCGAATGAACTTATCAGCGCGAATACGGCTAATCGGATCAGCAAACAGATTGTCGTTGATCAGTAACATTCGTTGCTCAAGTTGATGTATGGCATCTTTCCATTGCGCATCATGCTTAGCGATCATTTGATAAATTCCGGGTTTACCCGTTCGCTTACACTCTAATAATGCATCGGTGATAGTGGCATATGCCGACACCACAAACACTCGCTGATAGGGGTCATTAGGTCGTAATAAAATATTGTCCAGAACAGCGTCAAACGCGCTCATCGAAGTTCCACCGATTTTCTCTACGGTGTAAGACATGAGATCTCCTTTGGTTATTAAATACACTTTATAAATCAATAATTCATGAAATAGATTGACGACGAATTGTGTTCAGAAAACCCTATTCTACGATGGGGTACACACCATTTTCGTCATGAACTTCAGCACCTGTAATCGGTGGGTTGAAAACACAAGCCATGACCATGTTTTCGTCTTTATAAGCCCTTAAATAGTGCTCATCGTGTTTATCTAAAATATACAAAGTCCCAGGCTGAATCGGATACGTTTCACCATCAACGACTTCGATTTCACCCTCACCAGATATACAAAACACAGATTCCAAATGGTTTTGGTAATGAATGTGGGTTTCGCTATCTTTAAAGATGGTAGTGATATGGAATGAGAATCCCATATTGTCATCTTTCAAAAGCATGCGAACGCTTTCCCACGTCGGTGCAACAACACGGCGTTCACTTTGGCGGCATTCATCTAATGTTCTTACAATCATCGCTTATCCTTATGATGCTTTTTTAATCAATTGAGCGGCAATATCTTCTACCGCTTGTTCAAAAATATCCAAACCCTGCTCTAATTCAGCTTCACTAATGGTCAGTGGACAGAAGAATTTAATCACTTCATCTTCCGGTCCTGCGGTTTCAATCACTAGGCCAAGTTCAAAACAACGCGCGGTAATTTTGCTTGCGAGTTCACCACTACAACATTCAATTCCTTGCATTAACCCTCGGCCTTTTTGGCGGTTAAATAGCGTTGGCTCTCGGCGTAACGTCATTTGAATACATCGAGTAACCTGCAGCGCTCGCTGCTGGATATGATTTGAAAGATCATCGTTTGACCAGTAAACCTCTAGCGCTTTCGCTGCGGTAACAAAAGCATGGTTATTACCTCGAAAAGTACCGTTATGCTCTCCTGGTTTCCATTCATCTAATTCAGGACTAAATAAGACGATAGCCATCGGTAATCCATAACCACCAATCGACTTTGATAGCGTAACAATATCGGGTTTGATACCTGAAGGTTCAAAGCTAAAGAAAGTCCCTGTTCGACCACAACCCGCTTGAATATCGTCAACGATCAGTAAGATATCGTATTGTTTACAGATCTGGCTTAAACGTTGTAACCATTGGTCTGATGCGACATTAAGTCCACCTTCACCCTGCACAACTTCCAACAAAACAGCTGCTGGTTTATCAAGACCAGAAGAGTTATCGCCCAGCATGCATTCAAACAGTGTTAGACCATCGATATCGGCATAGCCATCGTAAGGAATACGAGTTATTCCTCCTAGACTGATACCGGCGCCACCTCGATGATGCTGGTTACCTGTAGCAGCAAGTGCTCCGTATGAACAACCATGGAATCCATTAGTGAACGCCACCACATTGGTTCTTTTCGTTACCTTACGTGCGAGTTTCAATGCCGCTTCAACTGCATTAGTACCCGTTGGCCCTGTAAACTGGACTTTGTAATTTAAATCTCTTGGCATCAAAATACGGGCTTGTAGCGCCTTCAGAAAATCGGCTTTCGCTGATGAGTGCATGTCTAGACCGTGGGTAATACCATCTTTGTCAATGTAATCTAATAACGCCTGTTTTAAGATCTCATTATTATGTCCATAGTTCAGTGAACCCGCTCCAGCTAAGAAATCTAGGTATTGTTCTCCCTCTTCGGTGTATAACCAACTGCCTTTCGCGGTAGAGAAAACCACAGGAAAGTGGTTAGCATAAGATTGAACGTTTGATTCTTTCTTTTTAAAAATATCCATAACGTTTGAAATTATCCTTCGTTTTTAGAGTGTTGTTTTAGCGGAATTCGGTAAAGGTATTCAGTCGCATGTTGGCCATTAAAATGTCGAGTCTGGTCGAGGAATGTTGAAACTTCACCATGCTGACCATGCGCTTTATCAAGCTTCTTAAATAAACTCCATGATCCCTGATTATCTCGTGTGATTGTCGTTTCCAATGTGCTCACATCTTGCAGCGCATTCCTCTCTAAGAGTTCATTGAGCATTTGAAAGGCAAGGCCAAGGCCACGTGCATCTGGGTGTACCGCAACTTGCCAAACAAACAGTTCATGTAAGTTATCGGGTTTTAAATACGCAGAAATAAAACCGACCACTTCACCATCTCGTTCAGCAACAATGCATGTATCTTGAAAATGAATCGCCTGTAAAAAATTGCAATAAGCCGAGTTTTCATCGAGTGGAGGAGACAGCGCAACCAAATCATGAACTTTTTGTCCATCAGCTTGGTTTGGTGTACGAAATGTCCATCTATCATCCTTCATGTGCATAATTTCAGGGTATGCGACCCAAGGTGCTGCTGTAATCATTGCTCGCCACATAAATAGTTAGAACTCTAATGAATTTTCTTTATACCTTAACAACACTAACGATAAATTCAACTATAAAATTCATAAAAAAGACCAAAGGAAAAATAACTTACTGTTTTAAAATAAGTTAAATAACATGAAGAACAAAAATGACAGAATTATTTTGATTAGATGTGTAAACATATTTCAATTAAAAGGAATACCATGAAGTGAGAGCATTCGGATTTCTCTCCATTTCTCAGGCGGAGACCATCACTAGCGGAGAAAAATCGATTCAATAAGGTGGTAGCGGATAAGGGAGTGATCAGAAATAGCGTAGAGAAATGATTGAGTATTTAAACAAATTAGACTGAACTCATTTGCCGCATCCCTGCAGCTTCAAGTGGTTTGGGTATATGGGGGGCGAGTATTAACAAATGATAAGAAAAGTATTAAATAACTAGAAAGGAACTTCAATTTGCATCATTACGTCGAGATCGTAATCTTCATGCCAGCGATAATCAATACGCATGCGGGGCTCACCAACTTTCTTTTCACCAAACCCAAAGCTTATTTGAATACCATGGCTCATTAGCCATTCTTCGGTAGACATTTTACTCTTTTCTTCATGCAGATCTTGAGGCATCCACACCCCAAAACCGATGTAGCTTGTCGCTAACTTTTGAGTGAAAATTGGATCATCGTCAGTTTTTAAAACCCAGTCAGACCAATATAAAGAATTTGTGGATTTATTATCATCCGTCAAACCGAGAGCCGAGAGTTGAGCCGAAGCATAGTCGATACCGTCCAGCATCGAAAAACAGATACCCGATGCTTGAAACATTACAGAACTGCTGGTGCCTTCTTCTAAAAATGAGTTTGAATAGAGATCGCATGCTTTCGTCACTGACGAAAACAAGAGCAATACTAAAACGGCAACATTTAATTTCATTAACAACAACTACTCCGACCACTTTGAGGTTGTGGATTTTCTAGTATAGGCGCCTTTGTTGCAAGATCATTTCCACAGACTTGGTTGTCAAACCACTAATATCAGAATTCTCTGACAGACAATGTCGAATATCCGTACTTCTTATTGCCACTTTTTCAGGGCACGCCATCACCGACCAACGCTGTAAAATCTCCTGAGCCTTATAAAATTTGTCAAAGTTAAACAAATTATCGGGGCCAATCACAAAAGTAATGTCAGCGTCAGGAAATTGTTTTTGCAGTAATGACAAAACCGCATAAGTCGTCACACTTTCACCAGGTTGCTGTAAATGCTCTTCAACTGTCGATCTTTTTACATTACTTAATGCTAAATCACTAATAAAAGCATCAATAAGTTCACAGCGGGTCTCATAATCTAGCATTAATTTACCCCAAGCGTGTGAAATGCTCGGCACCAGAAGCACCAAGTCAAAATGGCTTAAAGAATCAATCACACTTTTATGACCTAAACTCGGCGGGTTAAAAGCACTTCCAAAGACAGCGATTTTTGTCATAGCAATCCTTATTCAACGTTGAAAACTACTTTCTCGGTTTTCTAATTTCGTGATTTAGGTATGATACACGAAAGATTTATTTTGCTTGCAGGAAAAGGAACTCTAATGGAAAAAATGATCCGTGATGAGATGCGCGTTCTCCCATCCATTGACCCAGCGTATGAAGTAGAACGCCGAGTCGACTTTATTAAACGTAAACTTGTTGAGTCTGGCTGCAAATCGCTCGTGCTCGGTATAAGTGGCGGTGTCGACTCAACCACATGTGGTCGTTTAGCTCAGCTTGCGGTTACACAGCTAAACCAAGAACACAATGTTAATGACTACCAATTTATTGCCGTACGTTTGCCTTATGGTGAACAGAAAGATGAAGAGGAAGCACAAATTGCCCTTTCTTTCATTCAACCGACGCATTCTGTTTCCGTTAACATTAAAGCGGGAGTTGATGGCTTACATACAGCTTCTCTTGAGGCACTGCAAGGGACCAGTTTAGTTCCAACCGATGCGGCTAAAGTTGATTTCGTGAAAGGAAATGTCAAAGCACGTGCACGTATGGTTGCACAGTATGAAATTGCTGGTTTTGTTGGAGCCTTGGTTCTCGGTACCGATCACTCAGCCGAAAACATCACAGGTTTTTACACCAAATTTGGCGATGGCGCATGTGACCTTGCTCCTTTATTTGGCTTAAGTAAACGCCAAGTACGTGCCGTAGCAGCTCAATTAGGTGCTCCGCAATTATTAGTACAAAAGACACCCACAGCGGATCTAGAAGAGCTTACACCTCAGAAAGCCGATGAAGATGCTTTAAACCTAACTTACGACCAAATTGATGATTTTCTTGAAGGTAAGCAGGTAGCGCAGCATGTCGTGGAGCGTCTAGTCGCTATCTATAAGATGACTCAGCATAAACGCCAACCGATCCCGACTATATACGATTAAACCATTAATCGATTTGGCTACTCACCAAATTGGTAGCGTAAACAATAAAGCCAACCGAATGGTTGGCTTTATTGTTTGAATCTGAATGACAAATTATTGACTCATTTTGATCAATGATTTACCCACCAGCCATTCAAGCTCTCTTGCACTTTCGTTACCAAATTGTGCTGCCGTCGTTTTGTATAAGCGGTCAATACCATTTGCAGCGAATTCATCAGCACATTCGCTCGTGACAATGTGGTGAAAAAGCAATCGCAAAATAGCTAAAAACTGCGCATTATTTAATGCTGTGATCCAACTCTTTGAAAACTGAGCAAGATCATTTTCAAAATCTAAATATTCAACGAAAAGTTTGAAAATTCGACCATCTAACGCGGCCGTAAAATCCGTTTTCTTTGGAAAGTGATGGCTAATCCCTGTACGAGATACACCCGTTTGTTGACTCAAAGTGGTGTATGACATTTTGTCATAACCCAATCTCAATAGCTGATCAACAACAGCATCCATTATTTTTTGGATGGTGATTTCAGTATCTTCTTTACTACGCTTTGGCATGGTTTAAGCTCTTCTATTTATTAATCCATCAATTGTGATGATAATGTTATTAAACGTCTCATCATTGCAGTGCGTTTTCCCTGTCTAAAAATCGCACAAAAAAAATAGCAACGCCTATCCAGAGCATTTTGCTAAGTCATATCTGCTAGTTTGGTGTTACTTTCCTTTAGCAATCGCTAATAAAGTTAACCTACTCCGTAATATCAACCAGTAAACGAATGAATTAGGCGCAATTTATAATAGTAATAATTACATCAATCGCATAATCTAACAATCACTGCCAATTCGCAACGAACTCAACACTGTTCTGACAAAATAATGACACGAAAACTAGTGATTCTTTGACCGCCATCACACTCTATGGTTACATTATCTTTCAATATAGTTTCAAACCATCAACATGACGTACTGTTTTAATGTAGATATGTTCTGCTTTTTTGTAGCTAGTCGACCATTTGCTCGCTAGAATAACCACACACTAAATATGAGGATTCGAAATGAGTATCGAAAACGACGTAGATATCCAAGTCTGTGAAGCATGCGGCTGCGCTGGCGAAATTGGTTTTATTATCAAAGAAGGTGATGAAGTTGCAGAGGTCATGGTTATGGCTCCTAACAAGATTCAGCTTGAGGCCGAGTTTGAAAAATACTTAGCGTTAGCCCAACAAGTATCAAGCAACGTTGAATATGAAGCATCTCCTATCGAGGAAAATTCAACTGAACTGCACGCGCGTTTTAAATTTGAAGTCAGTGCAGAAAAACTCATTTTCGAATTGAAGTCACGATCTTTGGCTCGCTAATTACGCCTTGATAATAATGACCAAAAGCGAGCAACTATCAGCTCGCTTTTTTTCTATTTGCACTAAACAGATATTGAAGCAAAGTAGCAATCGGCCGATACTGTTAGCAAGTGTTTTGGATAAGTGGATGCTATGAACGGAATCCGGCTTTTATTTTTATTATTCACCCTCATTTTTTCCAGTTTTAGTTGGTCACAATCCTTGGATCAATACAAAATCCTCAACCACCTCGATAACTACGGTAATTTGGATTTACGTAATAAACCTTATACCTCCCTACCTGATGATCTCACGCTCAAAGGCAATTTAAACATAGCGAAAACTTCTATTCTGTCATTACCTAAGGCGCTAAATGTACAAGGTAGTTTAGATGCATCAAATAGCTTGTTAAAAAACGTACCTAAGGGAACCACCATCCGTGGTTACGCCAATTTACTCGGTAGCCAAATCAAATCGTGGCCAGGAGGGATAAAGGTTGGTGGCTACATCAATTTCACCGATACTCAACTCGAGAAATTACCCGCTAATTTCAAAGTAAAAGGTGATCTCAGTGTCATTCGCACCCCATTAACCACTCTACCGGAAGGGTTAACAGTTGAAGGCAGTTTGTTTATTGGTGGGTCTAAAATAACAGAATTCCCAGACACCATGACCGTCAATGGGAATATCTACTTAGGGGGCAATGTTATCAGTAAGTGGCCAACTACTTTAACACTAGGTGGTGCTGTAGCACGCTAGTAAAAACATACGCAGATCGCAGCAACAAGAAACAAACTATACCCAAACCACTTGAAGTTGCAGGTAGGCGGCAAGTGAGTTAATCCCCATGAGCATAGATAAACCATGTGATTGGGGTGAGCGAACGTAGCCAACACCGCTGCAACTTCAAGTAGGAAAGGTATAGGAAAGTAAAAGAGAAGCGCCTCACTCCTCTTTTCTATTAGGGCGTGTTGACCCCGTTATAACTGATTTTTTGCTGGATTTGCATAGCTATCGAGCAGATAACGTTGAGCCCCTTCTGGTATCTGAGTCAACTTACGCTCTAAATGTGCTCGGACATCAGGGGTGATATCACTACTTTCGATACCCGCTGCTAATTTATTGATTGGAAATAGCTCATAGTTTGCGTGTATTTGGCGATCAATCTCTTGCGCGAGTGCATCTGGCGTCTCAAACGCTTGATCTATAACCTCACCAAACGCGACATGAACACGACCTTTCTCTCCAACGATCCCTTGAACGATGCTTTCAATATCTTCAAACTCACCTTTTTCATAGCGACCGCTAGAGGCTTTTTCGTACAATTCACACGCTTTTGCAATATCACATGGATCATTCTCATAGGAAATCGCAACCGGCACGATCCTCAGAGACTGAATGTAGCTGGCAAAATCAATTTTCTGCTTACGTCCTTCAACATGAAACATTTTCAAAATGGCGGGATCAGTGAAATCATTGCCATCTTTAGCTCGACCTTCTTTTTGAGCTATCCATATCGAATTACCAGTATCCAAGGAATGCTTAATGTAGGCCGATAGTGTCCCTAATGCCTTCATCATTTCACGAGGCCCTTTCGCAGAACGTTTTACAATGAAGCTTTTATTTAACCTCATTAATTCTGTCGTGCAGGGTTTTTTCAATAGATTGTCACCAATAGCAATCCGCACCGTTTTGTGGCCAGAGGTATTAAGACCATAGTTAACCAACGCTGGGTCCATCGCGATATCGCGATGATTAGAGACAAATAAATAAGCCGTCTGCTTATCCAGTTTGTCCAAGCCACTAAAGGTAACCCCTTGAGTAGTCGATGCTAATGTCTTAGTTAAGTATTTCTTAACTTCCAACTGAATGGCTTCAACTGACTTTAACTTTGACCATTTAAATTTTAGATACACTTTCACAAACGGACTAAGCATTGATTTTAGCCAAGCAGAACGCTTATCAAATCGATGTTGCAAAATCGCTGCAATAAATTCTTCATCATTAATCAAGCGGTCAATCGCCGCCGGAATTTCATCGTCATTGTATGGACGGATGTCTACATAAGGATCAGTTGTGGTGGTCATATTTTTATACATCAAATAAAAAACTGGCTTATTCTACGCGTAGTTGGCGCAGCTCGCAGCTACAGTCGTAACAGATTCGTGAAGGTCAGACCAGACTTAGTGCAAATTAGTTCGTCTATTTGGCATTTTCTGTGAGACAAGGTACTCTTAGCGCCCCGAAATTGGTGAGAACAAACATGAACTACGCGATTCATTTTGAAACGTTACTGCAAGTAAACTTAGTCGTTACTCCTCGTAAAAAAGTCATCAAACACAGCTTAGTTCGAGTCACAAGTGGCTTAGCCTTGTGTAAATTGGGTAAACACGAGTATTCGATTGAAGCAGGACAAGCATTTTGGATACCTTTAGACTGTTTGTGCTCACTGACTTTTTTTCCAAACACACAAATCCAAAG
This sequence comes from Vibrio aestuarianus, assembly GCF_028858425.1. Classification (NCBI taxonomy): domain Bacteria; kingdom Pseudomonadati; phylum Pseudomonadota; class Gammaproteobacteria; order Vibrionales; family Vibrionaceae; genus Vibrio; species Vibrio aestuarianus. The sequence continues at coordinate 846,487 of NZ_JAKNYQ010000002.1, forward strand.
AGTAGATTTCTCGGCACGTCTTTGCGTACCATTTCCACATCAAGCCGGTTACGTAACGCTTTCGGAACTAAGTTTAGCTGCCATCGACAAGCTAAACCAGTGCAAGCAAAATGACGAGATTTACACTCACCTACTGCAAGTGCTTAAACTGGAAATTGCCCAACTTCAACCAAAAATTGAACTGAATCGTTTAAGTCATGATATTTCGACATGGCAACCACACAAAGAGAGCCACTTATCGGCAGAATGCCAAATGGTGTTAAGGGTACGCGAGGCTCAAAAACGCAAGCTATCTGGTACTAAAATATCACAGATCATTAGCGAACTATTTAATGATGATATGCAACAATATCATCAGCTTTTTTCTTTAGTACTAGGCGAAAAAGGATAAATTTACCAACTAAAGTTCGCGCTTTTACTGGCTGAATGTCTAATCCCTAACTATACATTTACTAATAATATTTTTATTACTAGATCATTAGATAGAAGGGACTGACTATGAAATTCAGCCACAAGATTGTTGCTGCGTCCTCATTACTATTACTCGCCACCGTGACTTTGCTTACTACACAGCAATATTTAACCGTTCAGGAAGAAATAAAATCCCAAGTAGAAGCAAGTGTAACGGAAATCGTTGATGGGGTTCGTAATACTGCAGGAGCTGAGATTAATAGCCGTAAAGCTATTGCCGCCTATTCAACCAGTATGCTTGAAGTGGATTTATCACCTAACAGTATCTCCAACGTAATTACTCGGCCTGTGGTTAAAAACACCTTCCTGCTTGCTGGTATCGGCTTTGAAAAAGATGGCTCCTACATCAGTAATGACCCATCGTGGAACCCCGGCTCCAGTTGGAACCCACGTATTAGGCCCTGGTACATCGATGCCAAAAATGCAGATAAACTCATCATTACCGCCCCTTATGCCGACTCTGCGACGAATGAAATTTTGGTCTCTATTGCTACCCCTGTAAAAGACAATGGCAAATTTATTGGTGCCATCTTTTACGATGTGAGCTTGGCAGGTCTAGCTGAACTGGTGAATACCGTCAAACTGTTTGATGCTGGTTATGTGTTTATTGTATCTGGAGATGGAACCACCATTGCTCACCCTAAAAAAGAGTTCAATGGTAAACCAATGAAAGATTACTTAGGTGGGACACCTTTGGTAGAAAAACCTCAGCAAGCTGTAATCAATGATAAAACTTACACTGTCGATTTTTCTAAAGTACCTGGTGAAAATTGGTATGTAGGTGTGGTTCTTGATGAGGAGATAGCTTATGCCTCATTGACTAAACTCCGTAACAGTTCAATTATCTATACCTTGATAGCGCTAGTGCTCAGCATTGCGTTACTCTTAGTACTGATTCGCATATTGATGCGTCCGCTCGATGCGCTCAATGAGGCAATACAAAATGTGGCTTCAGGTAACGGAGATTTAACTCAACGCCTTGCAACTGATACTGACCAAGAATTCTCTGTTTTAGCGGTCGGATTTAATACCTTTACTGAAACTCTGCAACAACGACTGATACAGTCAAAAGCCATTGGTTCAGAAATTCTAAGAGGCTCTGAAATAACCTCGATTGGCTTACAAGAATCGGCTGAAGCGATGCGTGATCAACTGCATGAGTTAGAGCAACTTGCTACCGCCATGCATGAAATGGCAACCACATCCGGTGATGTTGCTAATAATGCCCAAGGTGCAGCATCAGCAGCCAAAGATGCCGATGATGCAACGCAAATCGGTACCAATGTTGTAGCTCAAACAACTCGGGCTATTGATAACCTATCCGCTCGTATTGATGAGGCAGTAACCGAAGTGAGTGCTTTGGAAGGTGCAACATCAAACATTGAAACGATTTTAAAAGTGATCAACGACATTGCGGATCAAACCAACTTATTGGCATTGAATGCGGCTATTGAAGCAGCTCGTGCTGGAGATTCAGGTCGCGGCTTTGCTGTGGTAGCGGATGAGGTTCGAACGCTTGCCCAGCGAACTCAACAGTCAACCACCGAAATTCGTAATATGATTGAAAAACTGCAATCAAGTGCCACCTCCGTTGCAAGTGCTATGAATCACAGTAAGAATACGGCTGGCGAGGCGGTAAATAGTGCACAAGAAGCTAACGAAGCGCTACTGCAGATTCGAAATGCAATCCAGCAAATCAGTGATATGAATATTCAAATCGCTTCTGCCGCTGAAGAGCAGAGTCTAGTTGCCGAGGAGATAAACAATAATACAGTGAAAATTAAAGATCTTTCTGTTCAAGTCGCAGATGCAGCTGACAGCGCTAACATCGCGATGCAGTCTCAAACCGAGAATATTCGCGAACAGGATGCCATTTTGAATAAATTTACGGTGTAATGGTTTGTATTGAAGCTCATCACTTAACAATCAGTGAGTTTATTAAACAATGGCGCAAAATCTGCGCCATTGTTTGATGAGAAAGATAAATCGCTATTTAGCCCACAGCATACAACTTGAGCGGCCAACCATTTCAATCTTAATGTTTTTCTCTTTTGGAACAAACACCTGCTGCGATAGAAGATCTATCATCGAACTGTCCCACTTAATTTCGACGGTTTGATTACGCAGTGACTTATTCAATACCACTAAGCCTTGATCGCCCCGACTGAACACCAGAAGATCATCATTCGCTTCTAGCGTTTTCATCGGTAACCCATGCATTTTATTGTGAAATGCAATTCTCGCGGCCATCAATGGTGTACACCACGCATCTTGCCAACGTGGCAGACCTTGCTTGTTGAGGATACCACTGGTGTTTAAATCAGTATAAATCAAAGGCACACCACCATCTCGCCCAAGAACGTAGCTATAAGCGAGATCTTCAGAGGCTTCATCCATCACCGAGTCTAAAAACACGTCGTTGTTCGGTATATCATGAGTGATGGCAAACGTAATTGCGCGGCTGTTAGACAGTGCTTGTCCAAAACAATATGGGTCAATGAGCCACTTCAGGCTACCTTTCTTTTGCAGCGCATCAAACACCGTTTGAAACAGCGGAAAATCATAAGCACCCAGCGTAGTTTCCTTTAAATAAGGCTCTAAGAAGATCTGGTATTCTTCTTTTGTTGCGCCGCCATCGGTAATGATTTCACCAAAAATATGCATATCTTGCGTAATGTCATCAACCCACACTTTTTTCAGATGTTCAATGGACATATGTTTTGCCGCATCGATCCTAAAACCTTTTACACCCAACTCTTTTAAGGCTCTTAAATAAGCTTGCTGCTGAGACACCACATGATCATTGTCTCGCAGAGTCGGTAAACCAGGATCGTGCGCTCCACCAGTAATGCGCCCATGCTGAACTTGCCAACGGTCTTTCCAATCTTTAATGCCGAAGGCTTCAACAAAATCATCTTCGTCAAATAACGGCTCTTGCAAGTCACCAAATAGACGTATCTTTTGATAATACTCGTGCTTCTGTTGGTAAAGCGTTAGCTCTTGGTTACTTGGATACTGTAGATCTAATCGCAGCTTCGATTCATTTGCCATGTGATTAAACACTACATCGACATAGGCTCGTAATCCATGCTCGGCTAGAGCTGCAAGCATCGCTTTAAAGTCATCGGTATCTCCCAGTTGGTTATCAATGACACGATAATCTTGTGGTTGGTAACGCTGCCACCACTGAGTACCTTGATCGTTTTTCAACGACTTCATGGCAGGAGAAACTAATACCGTTTTATAGCCTAGTTTAAAAATCTGCTCTGCACGCTCTGCCACTAGGCGATATGGCCAGTCAAACGCATGCAAAATAACATCTGTTGATTGAACATTTGTCATACTTCTAATGTTCCTATTCGTCATGAACGATTTACAAGTTGAAAGAGGCCGAACCTCTCAATGCTTCACTTGCTTCCTTGAGCACGCATCAATATCGCGCATTAAACACTTGTTGAATTATAGGCAACCTAGACACCACGCCATCAGCCTTAATTGAATAAATTTTGTATGAGATAGAAGGCGTAGAGCAAGATGAAATTGCGCCTAACGAGATACTGACAAGATTACTTTCCCTAGATCAACCAAGATAAGTAACACCGAAAGATGAAAGGATGGGTAAAACAAAACAGATGGAGTGCTGATGTTTTGACCCAAGAAGGCACCTAACATGTCACAGTTTATCCTGATAACCTAGCTATAATTGGATAAGACTATTGTGCAAATACACTAGAGGGAACCATGAAAAAGCTGCGTATTGATATCGTTTCTGATGTTGTTTGCCCATGGTGCATTATTGGTTACAAACGACTAGAACACGCCTTATTGGCGCTAAGTGATACCATTGATGCCGATATTCACTGGCATCCGTTCGAACTTAATCCTGCAATGCTAACCAATGGTGAAAACTTAAAAGAGCATATTGCTAAGAAATATGGAACATCAGCAGATGCAAGCCTACAAGCGCGGCAGACACTTACCAAACTTGGCAAAGAAGTAGGCTTTGAATTCAATTTTAGTGACGATATGCGGATATACAACACTCGTAAAGCACACAAACTCCTGATGTGGGCAAACAGCCAAGGTAAACAACTTGAGTTGGCAATGGCGCTATTTCGTGCCTACTTTACTCTCGGACAAAATGTCGATGATGATAATGTACTGCTTGAAACCGTCAGCAACCTTGGCTTAGATAAGCAAATCTGCCAAGCAGTATTGAATGATGACTCCTGGGCAAAAACGGTTTCAGTCACAGAGCAACAATGGTTAGAAGCAGGGATTCAAGCGGTTCCAGCTTTGATAATAGAACAGCGTCATTTAATTTCAGGAGCGCAAACAGCAGAGATGCTTCAAAAAGTACTGCAAGACATTGCACAACAGCTGCCGACAACGCATTAGCTCTAGCCATCAAAAAGGGCACAACGTAGCGTTTGTGCCCTTTTTATATTTATACCCAAACGCCTTGAAGTTGCAGGTAAACGAGTGTAGCCAACACTGCTACTGCTTCAAATAGGAATGGGATAATAATGGCTTGTTAATGAACCGGTGTATCGGTGTCAGCAAAGAACTGGCCAAAGTGTTTTTCAAGCACCTCTGGGGTTAATTTGCCATCCGCTTCCAACTGCTTCAATTCTGCCACTATCGCTTTTTGTTCTTCCAACGATGGTAGCTTAACTTCTGGTTCATCAGCTACTTGCTGAGATAGTTGCTCTAGCTCTTTTTCAAAATCGCTCATTGTACTTACCTAAAATTAACGCAATAAGGGGAAGTGTACCGATTTCCCCTTCATGATTCTAGAGCTTAAAGCTACCAACCATTTTGTCTAGACGACCAGAAAGATCGCGCAGTTCTTGGCTCGCTTCTGCAAGTTCTTCTGCGGTACTGGTCGTCACCTCATTGATAGAGTTGATCTCTTCAATATTTTGGTTAATGGTATGAACCACAGTTGATTGCTCTTCAGTTGCGGTTGCAACTTGTGTGTTACGATCCGAAATATCATGGATACGATCAGATATGTTAACCAATACATTCACCGCTTCATCAGAGGCGGATACACCTTCTTGCGTCACTACCTTACCTGATGCCATCGCCGTTACCGCATCTTTTGCATCATTTTGTAACTGATTAATCATCTTCTGGATCTCTTCCGTAGAGGAAGCAGTACGGCTTGCTAAGTTACGAACTTCATCAGCAACCACAGCAAAACCGCGCCCTTGTTCACCCGCACGTGCCGCTTCGATCGCCGCGTTCAATGCTAGCAAGTTCGTTTGATCCGAGATATCACGGATAACATCCAAAATTGATCCGATATCTTGCGTGGTTGACGCTAGTTGCTCAACGACCTTACCAGTATTTTCAATATCTGCCGCCAAGCGACTGATCGCATCTTTGGCTTTATTGACAACGGCACGCCCTTCATCGGTATTACCAGAAGCTTGATTCGCCGTTTCAGCAGCCGTCGCTGCGTTAGAGGCAATTTCACTAATGGTCGCGCCCATTTGGTTGATCGCGGCAACAACTTGAATCGTTTGATCGCGTTGCTCTTGGCTGTTGTTGTGAGTTCGGTTTGATTTTTCAGAGACACTTTCCGCTGCCGATTGAAGAGCATGACTGGTTGACGCTACTTCTTTCATCGATTGGTGGATTTTCTCAATAAAACCATTAAAGCCAGTAGAAAGCTGAGCTATCTCATCGTTACCTTTCACTTCAATACGTTGAGATAAATCACCGTCACCTTTACCTAAATCGGTAAAACGTTGAGCAATCTGCTTGATTGGGTTGGCAATACTGTTGGCTAAGAAGATACCCATAAAGATGAAAATAGCTGCAACAATCAGTGTTGTGAACAGCATTTTTTGCGCCACAGCTGTCAGGTCGGCAAACACTTCAGCAACAGGCACCGAACCAATAACAAACCAATCCATTGATTTAACATAAGCGCTAGCCACAAACACTTCTTGGCCTTCATAAGTTGCCGTAATGAGGTTAAAGCTGCCTCTGTTCAATAATTGACTGGCTTGTGAACCATAGAGCTGAGTCAACGACGAGCTGGCTTTATCCTTACGCTGATGGATTTGCACACTACCTTTTGCGTCAGTCAAAAAGACAAAACCCGAATCCTCGATTTTAAAACCATTGAGTAAGTTGACCATGTCGTCCATCGATTTAGACAAACCAGACATAGTATCGCCACTCACATTTTGATAGTTAGCGAACATTTTAACCTCACCAGAGGCCTCTTGAAACATACTCACCATAGTCTGTTGACCTGACTGAGTAAAACCGAAGAACCAACCATCTTGTTGCTGATTTAACTGACGCAGGAAACCATTCTGGTTCCAATAATAAGCCGTTTTCCGGTTTGCCACTGAAGCATCATTCAGTGAGTACTGATTACGCACATTGTTAAGCTGCTTAACCAACATCGCTTCTGTCACAGCGTCAAGTTCTGTCTGCTGAACCGCTTGTTTAATAAATTCATTATTGGCAAGTTGTTCTGCAGAAAATAGCAGTTGAGAAACCTCACGATCAATCTGACTACTAATTTGTTCAAGCATCGTAGGTAGTTGGATGTCGATTAAGCGATGCTCTAACACTTCACGGGCTTGGCGCTGCGCCATAACCCCGACAATAATGGTTGAAGCTAGTACAGCAAAGGTAATGCCTATCACCACCTTCTTTTTAATACTCATTGAATTCAATTGGAACATCATTTCTGCCCTTAATTAATGGCTAATTGGGAATAACTGTTACTTATCGCCCGCGTAGGAATTTTCTTGATATTTTTATTGATAAAAACTTATGCGCAAGCATTACCTTTGGAAATGGATAATTGGCCCCCATAATGATAGACGAATATGGCATGATTGCTGAGCTTAGACTAAGTAATCGCTCAACAATTAACCGAACAGTCCGTACTTCACACTTTTAACGGAACTTTTTTAGAAGATAATTCACTAACTGTTCAAAAATTGGGAGAACCAAACCTTATGCAGTCGCTTGCTTTTCAGTCTTTACAACAGCATTTAAACCAACAAGTTATTGGTCAGCAATCGTTAGTAAAACAGTTGCTCGTCGCACTTCTTGCCGATGGGCACATTCTGGTCGAAGGGCCTCCTGGTTTAGCAAAAACACGAGCGGTAAAATCCTTAGCAGACTGCATAGAAGGAGACTTTCATCGCATCCAATTCACACCAGATTTGTTACCTGCGGATCTCACGGGTACAGATATCTTCCGCCCTGAAACAGGCGAGTTTATCTTTCAAGCAGGGCCAATTTTTAACTCTCTTGTCTTAGCCGATGAAATCAACCGCGCACCAGCTAAAGTACAAGCAGCAATGCTAGAAGCCATGGCAGAGAAGCAAATTACCGCAGGTAGAAAAACTTACCCACTGCCTGAACTCTTTTTAGTAATGGCAACACAAAACCCGATTGAGCAAGAAGGAACTTACCCTCTTCCAGAGGCGCAGCTTGACCGCTTCTTACTGCATTTAAATGTTGACTACCCAGATGCTGAAAATGAACTCGCTATTTTACGCTTAAATCGTGGTGAAGCACAGGGTATCGAACAAACCGCACCGCCTAAATTAACGCAAAACGATATTTTTGCTGCTCGTCAGGAAGTACTAAATATTCATATGGCAGAGCCGATCGAGCAATATATCGTGCGATTAGTGATGGCTACTCGCCAGCCAGAAAGCTATGACGCGAAACTGGCACAATGGATAGAACTAGGAGTGAGTCCACGCGCGACCATTGCTCTTGATCGCTGCGCCCGCGCGCACGCTTGGCTGAGCGGCCGAGATTTTGTCAGCCCTGAAGATGTTCAAGCGATGGTCTTTCCTGTATTACGTCACCGCTTGTTACTGACCTACCAAGCACAAGCTGAAGGAATCCATCCAAACCAAGTGATCTCCCACTTACTTTCATTGGTTGGCAGTGCCTAGCACTAAGGTTTTGTATGCCTCACTCACAGACAAAACATCGTTCTCAGGTCAAAAACACCGACCTGCCAGAATTTAGCAACGGCGTCAGTTTGTCGCTTGAAGAGCTGCTTCCATACAAGCAGCAAGCGATACATTGGTTACCACCAGCGAAAAGCTTGTGGGCTCAATTACTTGGTCAGCATCAAAGTAAACAACTCGGTAGAGGCATGGACTTTGCCGAAGTACGCCAATATCAAGCGGGTGACGATATCCGGTCGATCGATTGGCGAGTCACTGCTCGCACTGGGAAACCTCATACTAAGTTATTCAGTGAAGAGCGGGAAAAACCCGTCATTTTATATGTTGACCTCAGTACATCGATGCAATTTGGCTCTCAGTTAATGCTGAAATCGGTACAAGCCGCGCATATGGCGAGCTTACTCAGTTGGCTAAGTGTGGCGAAAAATGACCGTGTAGGTGCCGTGATCGACACTGGAAATGCATTAGTTGAGTTAAAACCGACCAGTCGCCAAAAAGGTCCGTTGCAGTTGATTCAGCAATTAGTCACGATACAAAACCAGCAGCTCAGTAGTCTCACCTTAACCAAGCGGCATGCTCATTCAATGCACAATGGTTTGATGGCATTGAATCGTTTATGTCCTAAAGGCAGCGAAGTTATTTTAATCAGTGATTTTGTCCATTGTGATGAATCACTAACGCCACTACTCAACCAATTGCATCGCCACAACCGTGTGCGAATGGTGCATATTTATGATCCACTCGAACAAGGAGAGACCCAATTTCGTGGTTTAGAACGGGTAACCGATAACCAACAGACGAGCTGGCTCAACTTTTCGACAAATAGTACACGCTTAGGGTTAAAAAAAGCCTTTGAATCTCAAAAAGAAAAACTAAAATCATTGAGTCAATCTATGGCAATTTCTTATACCTCACTCTCTAGTGAGAAACCTTTGCTGCAACAACTATCCGGATATAAAGAATGAAGGAATCATCAACTGCTACACCTTTAGATTTAAGCGCCATGCAACTGCCAGAATTACCTTCTTGGTTTCCATTGGCTTGGGGCTGGTGGGCAAGTGCGGCTGGAGTGCTGCTTTGCCTGCTGATCATCGTGCTAGCGATTCGTTGGCGTCGTAAACGTCTTGCACCGAAAAAAACCGCGCTGCGTTTGCTTAATTCACAATTTAGCCATTTAACACCTTCATCTGCGATTGAGCTGCTTCGTCAAGCGGCTTTGTGTTATTACCCACGAATGGAAATCGCGCATTTAACCGGGAAAGAGTGGTATACCTTTTTAGATTCTCAAATTTCTGCCCCTCTTTTTGTTCCTAATGAAAACTTGTGGCAACAAGCTTTATACCAAAAGCAAAATACTGAACAGAACAAAGAACTGATTCAGCACTGCTATCAATGGGTAAATGATGCGTTGCCGCCAAAGAAACGGAGATAGCTAAACTTTGGCAAATATAGAGTTATTGTGGTGGTGGGCGTTATTGCTGCTACCACTACCACTGGTTATTTATCGATTCTTACCACCAGTAAAAGAAAGGGCAGCCATTCACCTGCCCTACCTTCCAAAACAAGATCAGATATCGTCACCACGCAATATCGCCATAAAAGCCATCGCCACCGCTATTTGGTGTTTGCTGATACTCGCTGTTGCCCGCCCAGTTTGGTATGGCGACCCGGTAACGACACAACCTAAGCACCGAGATTTAATGCTCGTGGTTGATCTCTCCTACTCCATGAGTCAAGAAGACATGCAGCAAGGTGGGCAATACATAGATCGTTTGACCGCGGTCAAAAATGTTCTATCTGATTTCATTCAAAAGCGCGAAGGCGACCGTCTTGGTTTAGTGCTATTTGCTGATCACGCTTATCTGCAAACACCATTGACCTTGGATAAAAACACGATTAGCGAACAGTTAAACCAAGCGGTACTCAAATTAATTGGGACTCAAACTGCAATTGGTGAAGGCATTGGACTTGCCACCAAAACCTTTATTGATAGTGATGCTCCACAGCGAGTCATGATTCTTCTTAGTGACGGCAGCAATACCTCGGGGGTTTTAGACCCATTAGAAGCCGCAAAGATTGCTAAAAAATACGACGCCACCATATACACCATTGGCGTTGGCGCTGGGGAAATGATGGTTAAAGAGTTTTTTATGACTCGCAAAGTCAACACAGCTCAAGATCTTGATGAAAAAACACTGACTGAGATTGCCAACATTACCGGTGGAAAATACTTTAGAGCGCGTAATAGCCAAGATCTCGCCAACATATACGACACCATTAACCAGCTAGAACCAATAAGCCAAGCCACTCAAACATGGCGTCCTCAAACTGAATGGTTCGGTTACCCGCTTTTGGCAGCACTTATGCTTTCTGTGATCTTGATCGTGCTGAGGAGAAACCATGTCTAATTTTGTTTTTCTCAATCCATTATGGCTATTGGCGCTTTTCCCTTTGGCGGCCATTTTACTGTGGTTGACTCTGCGCTCGAAGCAGCAGACCCTTATTGCCCCTCATTTGGCCAAAGCGTTAGGCATAACAAACAACAAACGCCAATCGACAGCACTTTCCTTGATTGGTTTTTGCTGGCTACTCGCTGTCGTTGCACTTGCCGGACCTAGCTTTCAAACCGAAGCTCGCCCTAGTTACAGTAATAGCAATGCACGTGTACTGGTGATGGATATGTCAATGTCGATGTATGCGACTGATATTAAACCCAACCGTTTGACACAAAGCCGTTATAAGGCGCTCGACTTACTCGCTCACTGGAAAGAAGGCAGCACAGGGCTAGTCGCTTACGCCGGTGATGCATTTACCGTTAGCCCACTCACCAGTGACAGTGCAACTATTAATAACTTGTTGCCGAATCTTTCACCGGACATTATGCCCTATTTAGGATCCGATGCCGCCCGAGGCATTCAATTGGCGATAGAGGTGATGACCCATGCAGGCCTTGCTCAAGGGGATATTGTTCTGCTCACCGACGATATTGACTCACAAGAACAAGATGAGATTGAAAAGCTACTTGCTGGGACCAATTGGAAACTGATTATTATGGGGATAGGAACTCAAGCAGGTGCCCCCATCGTATTGGCTGATGGCTCGATGCTTAAAAACAATGCAGGACAAACCGTGGTCGCTAAGACCAACTTTGCGAATATGCAATCCCTTAGCCAATCGGTGCAAGGTATCTTTACACCAATTCGTCTCGACAATAGCGATATCGATATCATCGTCCGCCTTACTCAAGCAGAAAACCCCAATGTTGGTGCACAGAACAAACAAACCGTCGAAGACAGAGTGAATAATGGATACTGGTTACTCCTATTGCTTATTATTCCCTGCTTACTTTTATTTCGTCGTGGCTTTATTTTTTCCCTCGTCATCTTGTTTCTTCCGATGCTGCAAAGTCCAAATGCCGAAGCTTCGCCTTGGCTCAACCAAAACCAACAAGCAAAACAAGCCTTTGATAACGACGACTATCAAGGTGCCAGTGAGCAATTTACTGACTTAGAATGGAAAGGTATTGCCCAATATCAAGCCGGGGATTATGCAGCAGCGGTTAAGACGCTTTCTCAATTACCCAATACAAATGTCCGTTCTCAATACAATCTCGCTAACGCTTACGCGCAAAATGGCGAGTTAGTAGAAGCCAAAAAACGTTATGAGCAAGTGCTACGCCAACAACCAGACCATGCTGATGCTCAGCACAACCTTGATGTTGTGACTAAAGCTTTACAGCAACAGCAACAGCAACAGCAACAGCAACAGCAACAGCAACAGCAACAGCAACAGTCTGAATCGCAGTCCAATAAGGATCAACAGCAAAACTCACAACAAAACCAAAACAGCGAACAAGATTCTTCCTCTCAGCCATCTGATAGCAACAACGCAGATAACCAGCCAAGCCAATCCCAAAATTCAAAGGGAGAGAGTGAGGAACAGCAAACGGCGCAAGACAACCAGCAGCAGTCTGCGGAACAATCGCCCGCAGACAGCAAGCCCAACACCGAAGCACAAAAACCTGAGCCATCTCAGCGCGAGAGCGAGCAGGAAAATGCAGACAATTCTCAATCTGCTGATGCCACTCAAACTCAAAACACCTCAAGTGATGCAGAAAAGGAACAACAATCTGTTGCAGCACAAGCGATGGAAGCTGATAGCAGCCAAACCATTGATCCAGAATTGCGAAAGTTAGAACAAGTGGAAAGCGCCCGTGACCCGAGCCGCTTGCTCAAAGCACAAATGTTCTTACAAGCGAAACAAAGAGAAGAAAGCCAAGTTCAACCTCCACAAAACAACGGTAAAAAGTGGTAATCATGAAACAAGTTAATCGTTCATTTTTTGCTGTCATCATCAGCTTATTCATTGCGCTGAATGCGTTTATCTCCACCGCCTATGCGACGACGCTTTTCGCAAGTGTCAGTAAAAATAAAGTCGTCAAAAATGAAGTCTTTCAGCTGCGAGTCGTAGCTGATGAAAAAGCGTCATCGGACGCGATTGATTTTAGTGTGCTAGAGAATGATTTCTTTCTGGGTCGTCCCAGTTTTGGTACCTCAATGAATATCATCAATGGGGACAGCAGCACCCGCAGTGAATGGAACGTTTCGCTGGCCGCGAATAAGCTCGGAATTATTACTATCCCAAGCTTCACTTTAAATGGAGCCCAAACGCAGCCCATTTCTATTCAGGTTGCCGCTGACACTCAAGAGCCTGAGCAGTCGGATTTGGTTGAAATGCAATCTCATTTAGAACGTAAAGAGCTTTATCCGAATGAAAGCACTTACCTTAATGCGCGCTTAATCATAAAAGCCGATCCTAGAAGGCTGCAAAACCCTCAAATTGCTGCTCCTTCAGCTCAAGGCGTTGAATTAAAGCCAGCCGGAGAAGCAAACCAATATCAAAGCGTATTGGATGGCATTGAAGTCACCGTGGTAGACCAAAAATTCCAAGTCACGGCAAAAGAATCTGGTAGCTTCACTGTATCGGGGCCTGCATTTAAAGGCGGCCTAGTTTATGGCAGCAACCAAACTGGCAATACTCGCCTGATCCAACTTGATGTCCCCGCCAAAACGTTCCCTTTAACCGTATTGCCTAAACCAGAAACTTACCAAGGTACATGGCTACCAACATCTCAATTAACACTTGAGCAAACATGGCGTGATACAAGCGGTAAAGTGACAACTGACTCCCCCTTCCACACGAAAGTAGGTGAATCATTAACACGTGAATTAGTGTTAACGGTCAAGGGGATCTCCCAAGAGCAGCTACCTAATTTAGCCATCAATTATCCTGACACCATACGTGTTTACGCAGAGAAACCGCAATTCACAACATTGGACAATGGAGACGTTAAAATGACGATCAAACAGGTGCTAATTCCGAATACGATCGGCAATATCCAACTTCCAGAAGTGAATGTCACCTGGTGGGACACTCAAAGCAAATCGCAAAAATATAGCAAAGCAAGTGCATTAACTTTGAATGTTGAGAAAGGAGAATGGCTTGATCAATCGTCAGCGACACCGATTACACCACAAAATGTGCAGACAGTGACCGTTAAAGATGCTGGATATTGGCCTTATTTTACCGCTTTCTTCGCCCTACTTTGGGTAGCAACCATGATCGTCGCTTGGGCATTTAGAAATCAATCCTCAGCTCCTACAACAAATGCATACTCGGATCTTAATCAAGAAGATAGCAATGAATACACTCTGCTAAAAAAAGCATTATCCCAAGGTGATGGCGTACAAATCAGTTACTGTTTGACGCAATGGCGCGCTGTCGTTCAACTAACCGAGGAAGAAAAAATAACATTGGATAACGAATTAAACGCACTCAACAAAACACTCTATACAACACAAGAAAGCCCTTGGGATCCTGGAAATTTAGAGAAACTGGTCACTCGTATTCAAAAGCAACAAGCTAAGCGCGCTAAAAATAAAGCGCAACCTCTTGCAAAACTCTAGCGTGCACTTCACGCTTTTAACGCAATGATACGCATATAATAAAGCGTCCCAAAGCCAACATAAGGAAACAGTGACATGCAAATTAAGAGTACATCCTCTGCATTAATTATGGGGTTAAGCGTGATCCTCGGGCTCGGTGTGCTAGGCTTTTTTGTTCAGCAAACTGCCATCAAGTATAAAGAATACGAACGCGTAGTCACTGTAAAGGGGCTCTCCGAAAGAGAATACCCTGCTGATACCGTCATCTGGCCTATTCAATTTACCGTAGCAGACAATGATTTACCGACCATGTTTTCCACCATCGAAAAACAAACCAAAATGGTGACAGATTTCTTAGCCACCCAAGGCATTGCAGACAACAACGTTTCTTTGTCTTCACCTGCTGTTATTGATAAAAAAGCGCAGCAATACGGTGGAGAAAACTCGGTTGAATTTCGCTATTTAGCCAATCAAACCATCACGGTTTACAGCAATCAAGTTGACTTAGTTCGCGCCGCCATCAACAAGCTCGGAAACTTAGGCAAACAAGGTATCGTGTTCAATCAAGATCCTTACAACAACCGAGTCAATTACTCATTCTCAGGACTTAACGACATCAAGCCCGATATGATTGAAGAAGCGACCAAGCAAGCAAGAGAAGTGGCAGAGAAATTCGCCAAAGACTCACAAAGCTCGTTAGGGAAAATTAAAAGAGCCTCTCAAGGACAATTCAGTATTGTCGACCGAGATAACAACACGCCTCATATCAAAAAGATACGTGTGGTTTCAACGGTAGAATATTACCTATCAGATTGATAAAGCAGCAGACCAAGAGGAAGACTAGAAATATCTGACTATTCGACACATAATAACGGATATTTCTATTACTTCTGACCATGCAGTATTTCTATGATACGAATGCTATACCTAATTTCGATACTGTCTTGGCCGCTTGTTAGCTACGCTGATGTTGATCTTGTCAAAGTCGATAAATCCAAACGTAGAATGTACCTACTTGATGGGCAAACCGTAGTTCAGGAATACCGAATTGCTTTAGGAAAAAATCCGCAGGGGCATAAGTTTAAAGAAGGCGACCAACGTACACCAGAAGGTCGCTATTATCTTGATTATATTAGCAATGATTCATCATACTACCGCTCAGTCCACATTACCTATCCGAATCATCAAGATACCGTCCTAGCCATGAAATCAGGGGTGAATCCTGGTGGCGACATAAAAATTCACGGCTTAAAAAACGGCTTTCAAGCAAAGCCAGAATTCATTCAAAGCTTTGATTGGACTGATGGGTGTATTGCCATCACCAATGATCAAATGGATGATTTTCTCAGTCGAGTCAAATTAGGCACCCCCATAGTCATAGAATGGTAATGAATGCTCAAAATAACCATCCCCTATACCTAAACAACTTGAACTTAAAACTGCAGCAAGAAATGTATAACAGCAAAGCGATGAAAGCCTTGCTATATTGATAGTTATGCTTTTATCCTCAGACAAATTGAAGTTCAGGTAGGTGGCAAGTGAATTCACCCCATGAGCATAGATAAACTATCTAGTTAGGTTAAACGAATGTAGCCTGCGCAGATGCAGCTTCAAGCTGGAAAGGGATAGAGCTTTTATTTTATGTATTGTTGGTAATAAATACCAAGGAGTAACTGATACATGGGCAGTGTAGAAAATGAAAGTAAGTGTTTGAATATTATATTGAATGCTGTTCCAGACCATGTGTTTATTTTTTCTGAGTCCGGTGAATACCTCAATGTATTTGGTGGAGAAGATAATAACCTTGGCTTTGACTGTAAGAGCTTTATAGGTAAAACCCTCTATGAAGTTATGCCCCACACCATGGCGCATCAGTGCCACCAATTCATAAAAAAGGCATTAGCAGGTGAAGATTCACTCATTATTGAATACAGCTTTAATGAAGAGAATATGATCACCCTACCCGAAAATGTGACCATCAGTGACGAAGTATGGTTTCAAGGTATTATCAAACCTTTGCCTATGTTTTGCCTAAAAAGCAACCAACGCACAGTATTATGGACCGCACGCAATATAACCCACAGATACAACTTAGAAAAACAACTGAAAACATTAAGTGAAACGGATGAATTAACCGGTTTATTAAACCGACGTGCTTTTATGAAGCTGCTTTCTCAAGATATTGAAAACCATCCTGCAACTAGCAGTAATATCTCACTATTAATGCTCGATATTGATCTATTCAAAGAGATTAATGATCACTTAGGCCACTTAGCGGGTGATTACGTTATTAAACACATTACTAACATTTGTAGTGAAATGATTCTTCACCCACATTACATCGGCAGAATTGGTGGTGAAGAGTTTGCCATTGTATTAACTGAAACGTCAGAGTGTCATGCCTATGACATAGCCGAGAAATTGAGAATTGCGATTCAAAATGCGCCTTGTGAGGTTGAAGGCTATATTGTGAACGTTACGGTAAGCATTGGCGTATCTCAGCTGTTTGAATCTGATAACTCTAGTATGCACATCCTTTCTCGAACCGACCGAGCTATGTATTACTCAAAACAACATGGCCGAAACAGAGTCACCATTTTTGACGATAAGGTAGCCAACCACGCCAAAAATAAAAGCACACCAAAACAAATCAATTATAGGGCAGCTACTTAACAGATTTGCAACACACAGATATAAACCTGTTTAATTACATTCGCTTTAACGGCTTGACGACACTATCTAATCCTTCGATTTTTAGTGCTAAACATAACTTAAGCAACTCTCCCAGTTCAGCGCTTGGCCAACCTTTCTTTTCAAACCAAAGGAAAGCAACTGTTTTGGGGAATTTCTATACCTCTATCACTTCAACTTACAATTGGACAAAACCAAGCTAGGACTGACTAACTATGAGAACCAAGGTTTCAAATGATGGTTAAGAAGCCAAGAGGTAAATGATCGAAATGACAGTCACGGCACGAACACAGAATTATTTACAGGGTCGCTGTGGGAACAGCTCATCAATAAGCACTTTAGCCTCATTCAAATCCGAGACTTCAGGTGGTGCTTCTTGGGGTATTCAGGTGATTTTTTTCTAGTCGTGAAACCATGATGGCTTCCCAGAATGATCACTCAATACCAAAAGTGGGATCAAGTGCGTAAGATCACACTTTTTATGTCAATAGGGCTTGGTGAACACTTACAGCAATACGATGATAGACAGTCACGAATTGGATTTTGCACGAACGGTTGGGAAAAGGCTCTCTGAGCACAGAGAGCTGATTGAAGACATCGAAAGAGCAACAGGCTATTTCAGCTCTGAAGCAGGGCTGTGGTCAAGAGGGCGCGCACTAACGCAAGACTATTACTTAATATTTACTTCCACTAGCACCCCAAAGTGATCCGATACAACCGGATAAAAATCGTGATTAAAAATTACCTTATGCTGCTTTACCACTACAGGTTGATTACTAAGTACTAAATCAATGCGTAGCGCTTGGCTATTTTGCTCCCAACCATCAATGTTTTTAATGACAGTGGTTCCATCATCTTTGATTTCTGCTCTTTCATAACAATCCATCAAACCGCGTTGTAATAGGTAATCATAGCCTTCATTACGTATATGAGCTGGGTTGTTGAAATCGCCTAATAGAAAGCTCAACTCTGTTGGTAACGTTGCCTTGATTCGGTTGAACTGATCCTCAAATGAGTTCTCTGAGTCATTCCACCAGCCACAATGACAATTATAAAGATTAAAATCACCCTGTTTAGAGGTCACTTTAATACGCACTGCTCGCCGATGTTTCCAACAGCTCACATCATAGTTATCACTTAAATCAATGACCTCATGTTCGACAACCGGCAGTCGCGTCAAAAATGCGAGACCCTCTTGATATACTTCATAACTTTGATGAACGAAATCCCACGTAAGTTGGTAGTGATGACCGTATTCCATGAGTTTTTTCTGTAATAAATAACCATAGTTATCAGCTAACACGGTGTGATTAGTTAATATATTGACATCAACATCCGGGCTATCTTGATGTTGATTCACTTCTTGTAATGCAACGACATCACACCCTTGCTCGATAATGGCTTGCGCGACCACATCCAACTTTTCTAGCTGTTTTTCTTCTTGCCAACTATGAGAATTTAGCGTCATTAACTTCATTTATTGTTCACTTATTTATTCTAGTGAGATAAAACGCAGCGCAAGGCTGCGTTTCTCGAGGTTATTTGATCTAAAAATAATTACGCAGGTTGCGCTGAAAACTTCTGAACTAATTTAGATTTAATGACATCCACCCCAGGACCATAAATAACTTGTACACCCTGTTCTTTAATCACAGCACCAAGTGCTCCTGTTGGCTTCCATGACTCATATTCAGCAACCAACTGCGGATCATTAACGGTAATGCGCAAGCGAGTCATACAAGCATCAATCTCAGCAATATTGCCACGCCCGCCTAAATTCTGAATAATAATGTCAAGCTTCTCATCTTCCGACATAGCTTCTGAGCTTTCATCCAGGTAGTTACCCATACGACCCGGTGTTGGTAATTTCAATTTCACGATTAGGAAGCGGAACAATCCATAGTTAAACACAAAGAAAACAATAGAAACCAATGCAAAGCGAACCAGATCACCACCGATGCCCGCTGAAACCATCATAGGTATACGAGTGAGTAACTCAATCAAACCAAAGGCATGTACACGTAGGTCCATCACATCGACCAACGCAAATGCAACCCCTGTTAATACCGCATGCGCAACATATAAAACAGGAGCAATAAACATAAACATGAATTCAATAGGCTCTGTCACACCGGTTAATAACACGGCAAGACACGCAGATAAAAACATTGGCTTATATTGTGCGCGCTTATCACTATCAACACAGTGATACATCGCAAACCCAATACCAATCAATGAAGAGGCTGCGATAATAACTTGGCCCGCTTTAAAGCGTGCTGGGTGCACCGTATCTAACAGATGTTGGTAAGTTGTCGGATCGCTTAATTTAAGATTATTTAAATCGCTAACCCAAGCAAGCCATAATGGGTCTTGACCATAAACACTTGAGCCCGCATTCATCCCAGTCATAAGCTCATAAGTACCACCCAACTCGGTGTAATTCATTGGAATAGTTAAAGTGTGGTGTAAACCAAATGGCAGTAATAAACGCTCTAACGTACCATACAAGAAAGGAGCAGTGATCGGCGCAGTGTCTTTAGAGGTAGCAATCCATTGACCAAAATCATTAAGCGCACCTTGAATTAAAGGCCATATTACCGATAAACCAAACGCAATAATCAGCGAATAGAAAATAACAACAAAAGGCACAAAACGCTTACCATTGAAAAATGCTAATGCCTGAGGTAAGCGAGCGAAGTCATGATAGCGGTTAAATAAGTTGGCACCTAAATAGCCAGACATAATACCGATAAACACACCCATATTTAGGGCAGGAGCACCCAAAATATTCGTGAAGAATTGAGAGACCGGTAGCTCAGAACCAAGTAGGCTCATCACAACCGCCTCTGGGTCACTGAGCATAGCGTTATCCACGCCCAATATAACCCCAGTGATACGGTTGATTAAGATGAAGGCAATTAGCGCGGCAAATGCGCCTCCTGCACGTTCTTTAGCCCATGAACCACCAATCGCGACCGCAAATAATAGGTGAAGGTTAACAATGATCCCCCAACCTATGTTTTCCATAATAGCGCCTAGTGTTTCAATGGCACCGATACCACCGGCATACATGGCGACAACTTTACCGAGTGATATCATGATACCAGCGGCTGGCATCACCGCGATAACAACGATAAGGGATTTCCCAAATCGTTGCCAAAAATCAAAAGATAGTAACTTACTCATAAATGATTCCTTGGTTTAAATGCAGAGTAGTCTTATCAACGCCCTGCGATAAATATAATTTAGTGCTTTCTTGCAAATATGTACGCAGCATAAGCTGGGGCAATTCGCGTCGTTATAAAATCTGAGCGAACGTGTTCATTGTTAATATTCTGATTATCAAGCAGTAACTCGCCTAACTGCGTACAGTCGATATCAACGACACTCTCTTGCTTACTTAAGTTGGTAATAATGGTCCATGTCATATCTTGAGCAACACGTTGATAAGCATAGATATTAGGATCGTTAGGTAGCAGTAATTGATAACGCCCAACCACTAAGCTTTCATTTGACTTGCGCAGGGCAATCAGCTGCTTATAGAAATTCAAGATCGAATTTGGATCGTTCTGTTGTTGCTCAACATTGATATCTGCGTAATTTTGATTGACGGAGAACCAAGGTTGCACCTCAGAAAAACCGGCAAAATCCTGGTCGTTCCATTGCATTGGCAAGCGACTGTGGTCGCGAGATACTTGATTTAACAAGGCTAAGATGTCTGCATCGCTTTGACCTTGTTGCGAGAGCTTTTGAATTAAATTTCTCGCAGACACATCATTAAATTCATCAAGAGAGGTAAACTGATGATTTACCATACCAATCTCTTGGCCCTGATAAATAAATGGAGTTCCTTTCATCAAGAAATAACAACTCGCCAACGCGGTAGCACTGGCATACCTAGAATTAGGATCGGCAAAAGTATCAATACTACGAGCTTGATCGTGGTTTTCTAAATAAAGCGCATTCCAGCCTTTACCTTCTAAGGCATCTTGCCAACGCGATAAAATGCGTTTGAACTCCACGAGATCGAAGTTCTCGTTGCTTTGCTCTTCCGACCATAGCTTCATGTGTTCAAACTGAAAAATCATGTTAAAAACACCACCTTGATCGTGCTCGGTCGCTTCAGCAACCCAAGGCAATGCGTTGTCGGCCGTCACCCCATTGGCCTCACCAACGGTCACGATATCAAAGGGATCAAACGCCTGCTCTTTTAACTCATACAGATGTTTTTCAATCCCTGCCACATTCATATGATAATCGAACGAAGAGACATAATTTTCACCCTTTGGATTGGGTAAAGAGGGTAAACCGGGTTGTTTCTGAATATGGCTAATTGCATCGACACGGAAGCCATCAATACCACGTTCCAACCACCAATGAATCATTTTAAATAGTGCTTGTTTAACTTCAGGGTTTTCCCAATTAAGATCTGGCTGTTTTTTAGAAAATAGGTGCAAATAATATTGTGCAGTTTTGTCATCATATTCCCATGCACTACCATGAAAAATACTTTCCCAGTTATTTGGTTCGCAAGTCGGCTTTTCAGCTGTAGGCTCACAACCATCACGCCAAATATACCAATCACGCTTAGGGCTATCTTTGTTATCTCGCGATTCGATGAACCATGGATGCTCATCGCTGGTATGGTTGATCACTAAATCCATAATAATGCGGATGCCACGTTGATGCGCAGCCGCGATCAGTTTGTCCACATCCTCTAGGGTTCCAAAGTCAGGATGAATCGCTTGATAGTCACTGATATCGTAACCGTTATCATCATTCGGTGATGCGTAGAATGGGCAGATCCATATTAAATCAATACCCAAATCAGCAAGATAATCCAGCTTAGCAATGATCCCATTGATATCACCAATGCCGTCCTGGTTTGTATCATAAAAACTACGGGGATAAATTTGGTAGGCAGTTGCTTTCTTCCACCACGCGAGTGGTTTTGAGTGTAGATTATGAGCGAGTGTCATCGGTTATACTATGTGTGTTATCGTTAACACATAGTGTTAAATGGAACCTATTTGGACTCAATACAATTTCAGAGAAACTGTGAGCTCTCTCTCATTCTTATGTCGAATGTGCCTTCAACGGAACTGAAATCGCGCTTGAGCAATTTTTTGACAGCTTGGTAGCCCACTTGATAGTAGTTAAAAGCGACAGTAGTCAGGCTTGGGACTAACAAATCGCTGTAGTCATAGTCACCCATGCCTACAATCCATAAGTTATGACCAATCTTGAGTTGCTGCTCTTTGGCGCGACGATATAAACGAATGGCAATATTATCGGTGGCACAAAAGTAGACATGATTAGGCTGTAATTGAATTGCCTGGTAGCCGGCTTTGTCCTCCGAGTTGGCTAGAGCTTGTAGTGAAAAATTCAACTCAGGGACGGTGTCGGTAATGGTGGCTTGCATCAACTTAGTACGGCTGGAAAGCATACGCTCATCATAAATATAATGTACGGCTGCCAGCGGTGCCTGCTGTTGTTTTAACTGAGTGATGGTTTGGGAAACGAGTGCTTTAATTGCAGCATGGTCGGGGTAATATAAACAGCAATGGTGGGGGGTGTTTTTACCAATAAATAACACATTGTCTAAGGTTTGATAAAACGTCTCTTCGACACTGTGCTTTGAAGCAATAATAATAGTGCCCAATGCATTTAAGCCATTAAACTCTCTCACAGCTTGGCATTCTGACTCATGGTTAAACCCTGAGGCATGAAAAAGCATTCGTACTTGTGATTCATTGGCAGCCGCCAGTGCCCCTTTGATTACTAAACTGGTTGTATATGACTCAATGCGAGGAGCAACGAAACCAATAATATTAGATTGGCTACGAATGGAACGAGCAAATATATTAGGGGTATAATGATTTTCTTTGACGATAGCATCAATTTTAAGGCGATTTTCAGCCGAGACATAACCGTCATTAAAGTAACGTGATACGGTCATTGTTGAAATCCCAAGCTGTCTTGAAATCTCCGCCATGGTCATTTTTTTGCTCATTACATATCTCATTCAATTTTGCACTCTTTCCATACACCCAAGTGACTTCAAGATGCAGGATTCAGAGTTGAATCTCCTAGGCATAGTATCCAATATATTGGCTTACAATACAGTAAATAAAAACTGGGCGTGCGCATGAGTGCTTAATTTTTACTCACAAGATTTAGGCCTGCACTCAAGACCGGGGAGTGAGCATATCTTGAACAAGTTAGACTCCAATGCTGACGAATAGAATATACCGAATCAACTTGAAGATGCTGACTTGAGTACCTGAAAATTATCATTTTGAGATTTTGGCTGTAAGGTGGAAGATAATAGGATGCATGAAAAAAGCCAGCAACTTACGTTACTGGCTTACTAAAAAAATCGTCAACGTATTTTAGGGCGAGACAGATTGGTACTATTTAATGTTTAAGAATGCAGCGCCACGAACACCACCTGAATCACCGTGTTTCGCTTTGATAATCTTAGGGCACTTCGCAACCGATAGTAGGTATTTAGGGATGCGCTTTGGCATCTCTTCATAAATCAGTTCGAAATTCGATAGACCACCACCGAGCGCTACAACATGAGGGTCATTACCTGTAAATATGTTTGCAAAACAGATAGCCAATAGCTCCATAAAGCGCTCTACGTGTTCACAGGCTTTTTCTTCGCCGGCTTCGTACGCTTTAATGATATCAATCGCCTTTTTCTCTTCACCAAAGTAATGTGCGTAGATAAGTTCAAAACCGCGACCGGACAGGTAGCTATCTAGACAACCTTTCTTACCACAACCACAACCAAGTAGTGGTGCATTGTCGCCTAGATGGAACCATGCATCGATTGGCAGTCGAGTATGCCCTAGTTCACCCGCAACGTGGTTACGACCAGAGAAAACCGCGCCGTCATATATCAAGCCGCCACCAAAACCTGTCCCTAAGATAAGGCCCATTACAAATGGTTCATCTTTCAGCTCTTCATCCCATGCTTCAGATAGTGCGAAACAGTTAGCGTCGTTTTCTACTTTTACGCTGCGACCAATTTTAGCTTCAAGATCTGCACGTAATGGCTTGTCGTTGGCAGCAGGTACATTCACTGTAAGTACGGTGCCATCGTCTGCATCTTCCATTCCTGGAAGACCTAAGCCGACTTTGCCTTCACAGCTAAACTCTTGGTCGTACTTACTAACCAGAGAGGCTATGGTTTCGATCAGCAGAGCGTAATCGTCGGTTGGGGTTGGTACTCGCTCCGTTGCGACTCGTTCTAGTTTTTCGTTAAATGCACCAAATTCAATCTTAGTGCCACCAACGTCAAAACCGTAGTACATCTTTTCTCTCCCAGAAAAATATAAAAAAATCTTTAATGGAGCCATTATCCATAGAGCTACGCCTACAAACTGTGACTCACGACCAATTTGGCTTTTCAACGCTGTCAACTGAACAGAGACTATCCTGACACAGGGGGATAACGACACTTGCGACCATTAAAGTAGTAATAAAAACCGTGTGGTTGAGATATGTACCTTTTAACATCAGGGTTATATTCTAGATGGAAACAAAAATCGAACTCTAAAACAGAGAGGGTGCGAACGACAGCATCGTTTTTCAAGCTCATGAACTTGCAGATGTTGTGGACGTGAGAGGATTTTTTGGTTTGGTCGAACATAGTGCGCTTCACTTTTGTTGTAAACCTACAACAAAAAATAGACTATGCTGACTTATAGTGCGAATTTGCTAAATATTTTGCAATTTATGCTAAGTTATTTTGCAAACATCAGATGTCGCTGAAATCATAAAGCGTCCAATGAGCCAACTCTATTTCAATAAGTTAGGCCATCATGAAAACCATATCGTATCCAAACATAAAACCATAAGATGTCCTTTTCGTATACCTCTACAAAACGGCAACTACCTAGTGTAAGAAAGTTACACAACGTTGACTACATGACATATACCCAATTCAAATCATCTTCAGTTTATAAATCTTCAAATAATTCACACCTAAGGTAGGCAAACGCCTACGGAACTCACTTTTGGACAGAAATGCGTTATAGATTGTACACAGCGATACTATTTTCGGATAAGTTGAGTTAGGAGAAACGCCTAAATGGACCTTCAATAGAAAAGCTGCTGGTTCAGTTGGAAGATCTAAACCGATTTATAAGGCTGAATATTTCGTCAGAAACAGTATTCTCAATAAAAGCTCGTTCTTCGCTGTGAAGGCTATTGAAGTCAGCAATTAAGGTCTCCATCTCATTTCTAGATGAGAGAACTCTCTGTGCGTCTTCGGAAGACCGGGCAATTTTTCTCATGTGACCCAGCATCGCTTGCATCTTCTCGTTCTTGTTCTCGTGATTCTTTTCAATAGCCATATACATGGACATCCAAAGCTCAAGGGCAATGTTTGACTCTAGTTTTAGCGCAGTACCATTAGTTAAGGAATTTAAGAACGTCATGAAAGCGAGGTGGTTTTCTTTCCTTGCTAGGGGGGTAATCTTTCCAATTTCAATGTAATGCCCGGAGAAAGTTATAAGCTCTGACAATATTCCCCTTAATGCCCTCTGATATTGAAATGCACCAAACATGTTTAAAACAAGTACGTTTTCAACCTTTGAAGTACTGAACAAGTCGCCCAGTTCTGGATTACTGGAAAAGCGAATCGACATTTTTCTTTGTATTTCTAGCTGGTTATGGATATGAGTGTGTACATTCCTATGACCTAACCCGATGTCACTACTCAGGTTCTCTTCATGCGTTATGCGTTTATATATTCCCACCGCCTCAGAGAGAAAGCTACTGTCTGAAATGAAGGCTTTTAATGTGCAGAACTCGAAACTGTTACTTGGGAAAATATTTCGATATAGCTCATCTGGATCAATGAATGTAACACGGTATTGATTTTCCAGCTTTTTTAGGAGGCTTACAAAACTCTCCTTATGGCCTTGGTACCTCTGGAACGCGATTAGTTTTAATTGTTCTTTTTGTTCATGCCTTAACGCCCTATTTTGAATAATAAGGAATAGCAGTGTTCCGACCGTTCCTATTGCCCCTAGGCTAGTACTGATGGCAGAAACGCTCTCTGCTTTTGTCCAATCCATATCCCAAATTGCCGCCAAGATACCGCCACCAACCAAACATGCTACGACACCTGCAACAAACGCTAAGCACGTAAACATTAATAGCTCTGATATTTTCAATTTTCGGCTCACCCTATCTAGCTGATTTTTAATGC
The DNA here is from genome assembly GCF_028858425.1 of Vibrio aestuarianus. NCBI lineage: Bacteria > Pseudomonadati > Pseudomonadota > Gammaproteobacteria > Vibrionales > Vibrionaceae > Vibrio > Vibrio aestuarianus. Next base: position 872,784 of record NZ_JAKNYQ010000002.1, read on the forward strand.
ATACTCAGTTGAATTATACGTATTAAAAATGCTTATCTCTATTTCCAATGGCACTTCTCTGAAACGTATCGCAAAAACGGCAGTATCACCTCCGAACTAGGTCGGGGCATGAACGTACGAGAACTTATCGCTGAGCAACCGACCTTGTAGTGGCATAGTGAGTTTAGCCACAGAGTTAGAGTTCTAGACATGAGGGAAAGTAGGTCAAAATATGCTTTAGAGAACCGCGTAGCTGAACTCTCGCAACTCATTTCGGGGCGTGCGACGTGAGGTCGTATGAAGCGCTGTTCACCGCTTAATGTGTGAACCATCTGTATCACCAGATGAACCTAGGACTCTGAATAAAGTAGCGAGTCTGACAATGTAACGAAGGCTGGTCATGCACCAGTCGGGATCTAAATCGCGAGAGAACGATCCTCCTGATAACCACAATCGGGTGAGTGCTAGGTAGTCAGCATGATGAACATAAGTGAATCCGCATAAGGTGCGTTATATGATGAATCAGCGGAAGTGGTTAATACGCTGTGGCCAAAAGGCATGAGAGTCGGAAAGAGATTGCCCCGTGCTCTTTCGTGATCGTTGAACTCTCCGCACTATAGCGGGCATCTACACTGACATTGCGCGACATACGGAACACGGTAAGCCTGTATCACTCCCTCTGGGAAAGCCTTCGTGGCCGATAGTGATGCAGGTATAGGAGGTTGGAAAAAGCGAAGGCTGCATTGTAACGATGCAGATACAGATTCATATCTGATCACGAAAGTGGGCTGACTTCCGACTGGTCTTCCGTTGCAAGAGAATTTGAAGAACTTTATTCAAGGAGAAACGCAAATGATGATTTCAAAAGAGATTAGTGCCTCTCCTGACAGTGCTCAATGGCAATCCACCAATTGGAAAGACGTTGAATCTCATGTTTTAAAGCTTCAGATGCGTATTGCAAAGGCAACACGAGAAGGTAAACACAGCAAAGCGAAAGCGTTGCAGTGGATACTGACTCACTCGCGTTCGGCAAAACTTCTTGCTGTTAAGCGGGTATCACAAAACAAAGGCAGTAAAACGCCTGGAATTGATGGCGTTATCTGGAATACAGATACGCGCCGCATGAAAGCGGTCAATCAATTGAGCAGAAAAGCTTATCAAGCCAAACCGCTCAAGCGTATCTACATCCCCAAGAAAAATGGCAAGCTCAGACCACTGGGTATCCCCTGCATGGTCGATAGAGCGCAGCAAGCGCTTCATCTTCTTGCTCTGGAGCCTGTATCAGAAACACTTGCCGGCCCTAACAGCTATGGATTTAGACCAAACCGCAGCACTGCCGATGCAGTCGCACAGTGCTTCAAGTGTCTGGCATTAAAGAAATCAGCTCAATGGGTTCTTGAGGGAGACATCAAAGCCTGTTTCGACAAGATCGGACATCAATGGCTTATGGACAACATTGCCGTAGATAAACGTATGTTGGAACAATGGCTAAAGTCTGGTTTTATAGACAAAGGGTTGTTCTATCGCACTGACGAGGGAACACCACAAGGTGGGGTCATATCTCCGACCTTGATGCTTATGACTCTTGCAGGGCTTGAGCAACGCATAAAGTCTACTGCACTAAAAAAGGGTGCTAGAGCCAACTTTATTGGATACGCCGACGATTTCGTCGTCACCTGTGCTTCAAAGGAAGTGCTGGAGAACGATATTAAACCGTTGATTGCTGATTTCTTAGCAGAAAGAGGCTTAACACTCTCCGAAGAGAAAACGCACATTACCCATATCAGCCGTGGTTTTGACTTCTTAGGCTTTAATCATAGGAAGTACAAAGGGAAATTGCTCATTAAACCGAGCAAATCCAACACACTGCTGTTCTTGAGTAACTTGCGTGAACTCATCAAAAAGCACGCAACTATCCCCGTTAACGATTTAATCAAGTTGGTAAATCCGAAACTCAGGGGCTGGTCGAATTACTATCGACACTGTGTAGCTAAACAGGTATTCGGATATGTAGGTCACAAGCTATTCCATGCGTTATGGCACTGGGCTAAAAGGCGTCATCCAACAAAGTCTAGAACTTGGGTCGCTCTTAAATACTTCATCAACCGTCAAGGTCAATGGCAATTTCACGGTTGGCAGAAGATCATGAATATGGATTGTCAGTTCAATCTGTTTCAAATAGCCAAAGTGCCGATAGAGAGACATGTGAAAATCAGGAGTGCCGCTACACCTTTTGATCCTCAACACCAAGAATACTTGGCAAAGAGAAAGTCAAAGAGGCAAAGTCGCAACTCTTGGCATGAGCCTGCTCTCACTGCTTTGTAAGTTGCTGGGTGCCAACTGGTGCCTTCGTGAAGGCTTGAGCCTAGTGCGGTGAAAGTTGCACGCTGGGTTCTTAGAGGGGCGACACTTGGTAACAGGTGTCGTCTACTCGACAAAACCTTGCTAGCAATGATCGAGCTGAGAAGTGTCTGGGCATTATCGAGTTAGGGAGTGCTATCTACAATGGTGCATTCTTAGTAGGGCGTAAAAGAGCCAGTGATACAATCACTGGCTCTTTTATCTTAAGTAGCTCAACCTTCGATTTTAGCTCAGGTAGCTGCCGGCCAAATGGTAAATGTGCAGATCGGCTTGCAACTCTTCTGCTGTTGCATTACCAATATAATCGATGGTGACAGGATGGTGGGGTAAAAGGGTAAAACTGGCATCACTGAATCGACCTTTACCGCTAAACTCAGGGTGAACAAAGAAAGCTGGTGCATCAGTTTTGAGCACAACTTGTATCCCTTGATCATTTTTAATTACGTCTGCTGTGATGTTAGCAGCGGCGAGTGGCAAGCGTTTAAACAAATCATCAAACCAAGTGTTGTAAATGACCTCACCTTGGCAGTTCAGCTCGACATGATAGAAGCCTTGCCCTTGGCGTTTTTCTAATGCCTCAGGACTTAATCGCCATAATACCTTGTTGCCGTCTTCTTTAATGACATCAGATAAAGGCCACCCCTCAAGAATGTTCCCTTGCCAGTCGATTAAGGACACTTGCCCTTCTATTTTTCGGTCGGCGTGTTCATCATTCAACCCGTGTAAACGCAGCCCACTTTCATCATGAACGAATGTCGCCATTTGCGGAGCAAAGAAGCGTTTGGCATGGTAGTGCAGTTGTTTCCAGCGACCTGAATACTCAATGCTCGACCATGAACTTACAGGCCAGCAGTCGTTCAATTGCCAATAGAGAATGCCTCGGCAAATGGGTTTGTTGGCGCGCCAAAATTCGCTGGCGGTTTTTATTGCGAGTGCTTGTTGCACTTGGCTGAGGTAAAGCATTTGTTGAAAGTTGGATGGAAAGCGGAAATAGCGCGTAAACATTTCGGTGATGATGCTATTACCACGGCCGTTTTTTTGGTGCTGTTCAAACGTTGGAGAGGTCACATTCCAATCGCTAGGCTCGGCAAAGGTTTTGACTTCCGGCAGTGATGGCCATGATTGATAACCAAATTCGCTGCAAAAACGTGGTTTAATGCTGTGGTACGCATCTAAGGATTTGCCAGAATGCCATACATCCCAGAAGTGCATATCGCCTTTGTTGTCATCGTGCCAAGCATCACCAAAATCTAATTCGCCATTACATGGAGAGCTCGCCCAGAAACGGCGCGTTGGGTCTTCGGTTTCGACTGTTTGTTGCAACACGCGATTAAGCCTGTCGTAGTTCACCACATACTTTTCGCGATTGGTACGAGACTCAGGATACCAACCAATAGCACCAATCACTTCGTTGTCACCACACCAAAGTGCGAGACTTGGGTGATCTCGTAGGCGTTTCACTTGGTCACGCACTTCCAGTTCTACATCGGCTAAGAATTCTGGCGTTGATGGATACAGTGCGCAGGCAAACATCAGGTCTTGCCAGACCAATAGCCCAAGTTCATCACACAGATCGTAAAACTCGTCTTGTTCGTACATGCCACCGCCCCAAACACGAATCATGTTCATGTTGGCATCGACCGCATCTTGAAGTAGGGCTCGATAACGGTCTGAGGTATGCAGCGCTGGCATGGCATCAAGTGGAATCCAGTTCGCACCTTTGGCCATGATGGCCTTACCGTTGACGATAAAGGTCATCGACGATCCCACTTCGTCTGCTAAAGTTTCGAGTTCTAACTCGCGTAAACCGATTTTCTTGGTGATGGTCTGGCCATTAATTGAGACGACTAACGTGTAAAGAGGCTGCTCGCCATAGCCTGCTGGCCACCATCGCTGCGGGTTCTCAATACTAAAGTTGAGTTGTGTATCGGTTGTGGCTGAGGTTTGCACGTTTAATACGTCTTCACCTAACGGAGAGGTGAGAGTTGCTTCGATCAATGCGCTGGATTCTGAATTTAATACTTCAAGGTCAACACTCACCGCGAGTTCGCACTGTTTGCTTTGCCATATTTGTTTGGTCGTGATGTTGTTAAGTCGATATGCTTGGCGGGCAATCAACTCGATTGGTGCATATACGCCGCTGGTTAGCAAGCAAATCCCCCAATCCCAGCCTGAATGACATTGGGTTTTGCGCAAAGTATTCATATGCGGAATTTGGTTATTACCCACAGCCCAAGGAACCGGGAAAGGCAGCTTTTCGGCGCGAGCGGCCGCTTCTAGATCTGCACGTCTAATCGTAATAGTGAGAGTGTTTTCCCCTTCCACTAAAAATGGGCGAACATCCGTTTGATACAGGCGGAACATGTTGCTGCATTCCAACACGGTTTCACCGTTGAGCGTAATCTCCGCCATGGTATCGACCATGCTCATGGAAAGGTCGATTACGTCATGGGCAAGGAGTTCTGAAGATACCTCGAAGCTTCGGGTTATTTGCCAGTCGTGCTCAGAGACCCACTGCACGTTTTTTTCATTGGTTGCCCAATAAGGATTGGGAATGAACTCGGCAGCGAGTAAGGCAGAATGCACATCGCCTGGTAGTGTCATGTCGGTTTGAATGTCTGGGTTCGTTAGGGATGCTAGGCGCCAATTTCCGTCAAGAATTAAACGAGTCATGCCCACTCCTGTATTAGGTTAGATTGAAGTCGGGCCATCATACGAAGCGGTGACTTTGAATTGGGTGCGCATGAGCAAACATTGATCAAAAACTAAGCCAATTTAATTAAAAATTGGAGCTACTTCATAGTTTTACCTACAAGTGGAATTGGTTGATTTTAATTTGATTTTCAAGATGCTATCTAAGTTCACCTAGCGCTAAAAGCCAACCCGCTATCGCTCAATCAGATTGCACTAAGAGTTTCGGTATTTCTAAGGAATTACATTCGCTTTAACGGCTTGACGACACTATCTAAGCCTTCGATTTTCAATGCTAAGCACAATTGCAATAAACGACCTAACTCCCCCTCTGGGAATCCTTTTTTATCAAACCACAGTAGATATTCTTCTGGCAGATCGATAAGTACTCGGCCAGCATATTTACCAAATGGCATTTGCATGCGCGCAAGTTTTATCAGGTTTTCTTTTTCTAGCATTTCTTATCCACATGAATGACTAACCATTTGAGTTTCTTCAGTTTACTTTTCTCTGCTTAGTTACGGTAGTTTTTTGTTATTCACTCTCTTTGGAAACCAGTCACCTTGTGGTCTAATATCGGACATCGGTTCTCCGCCCAAGTTTTGATTTGCAGCGGATACTGGTTTTTAATATCGTAATAAGACTTTCAATAAACCAATGGTTGGAAATAGCATGTCATCAGATTTTTATGGTTCAAGTGCGAGCTATGCTCGTCAAGAAAGTGGCTACAGAGAAAAGGCACTCAAGCTCTATCCGTGGGTGTGTGGCAACTGTGCTCGTGAGTTCGTTTACTCAAATTTGAAAGAGTTAACGGTCCATCATAAAGATCACGATCATACCAATAACCCGGAAGATGGCAGTAATTGGGAGCTTTTATGTTTGTATTGCCACGACCATGAGCACTCTAAATATTCTGACCATGATCGATTCGGTGCCGATCCAGTCGCAAGGTTAGATGATCATCAAAGCGCTACCTACAACCCTTTTGCTGACCTAGCAAAGATGATGAAAAAGTAATGCAGATTGCTGTAAGGTACTCCGTTCGACCCCCGAGTACCTATATGCTTAAACGCTAAACGAATAAGGCTTACATGAACTCTGCTCTTTCATCGCGACACTCATATGAGCCCATTTCAAATTCTCGGCAAATCCAAGGACGATTTTCATAAATCGTGCACATGAAAGTCTCACGGTCTAATGCCGAACACCAACCATCAGCCAAACGTAGCATAGTTTCCCCACCCCACTCATCAAAAGCGATATGTTGCTGAGGTACGCCAGTATCCGTAATAATCATCACTTCTAAACGGCAACAACAAGCCTGACAATTAGAACAAGAAACTTCTGGGGTGGTTACGTTTTTAATCGGTATCGACATCGAGTATCTACCATCAATTGAATTAGCGCATAGTACTCTAAATTACGTTATGTTATCGACATTCTTGTGCGATGTGTCTTGCTCTCACCACTTTAACTTCGCAGATAAATCCATTATCTTCTCGCCAACTTCGCTAAAGAGAAGAAAACCATTACAATGCGCCCGTTTTTCATCGTTATATGGGCATTTTTCTTGAAACTGAGTAAAAGACTAGAACAAATAGAACAAATGGTGACAGCCGACTATACCCACATTTGGGATTGCTGCTGTGATCATGGGTTACTTGGCGCAGCATTATTGTCTCGCCTGGCTGCGCCAAATATACACTTTGTGGATATAGTTCCCAAGCTAATGGATGAGCTAGAAGGCAAACTGCAACGCTTTTATTCACACTCACTTTCTCGGTGGAAAACACACTGCATTGATGTAGCGACATTGCCATTGGATAAGCATCAAGGAAAACACTTAGTCATTATTGCTGGCGTAGGTGGTGATTTAATGATCAAGTTTGTTGAGACTCTTCATCATAAGTACCCAGAATTAGCCATTGATTTTCTGCTGTGTCCGGTTCACCACCAATTTGCACTGCGTCAGAAGCTCATTGAACTTGATTTTTCTTTGAAGGATGAAGTGTTGATCGAGGATAATAAACGTTTTTATGAAGTGATGTTGGTTACATCAGTAACCGATGAAAACGCGCCAATTAGCGCTGTTGGTGACAAAATTTGGCAATCAACCTCGCTCAAACAAGCTAATATTGCCGAAAAATACTTACGTAAAACACTCTGTCATTACCAGCGAATTGAACAGGGTAGCAGCAACAGCGTGACACACATTATTGCCGCGTATCACACCGTGGTGCTTTGATTCTAACGTTGAAAGATAACTCTTGAGTAGAAATTGATGCTAAAGCCGTTTTATTGCATCGACCAAAAATGGATCTGACGGCTAGCATTTTTTACTGACCTTTCGTCAAATAAAATATGGGAAAACACCGTTAGATAGCTTGCTGATGATGCTTGGTTAGCCTTTTGTATAACATGTCTTTTAACTCGACACGCTGAAGCTTGAGATCATTCATATTGTCATCATCAATTGGACTGCCCGATATCTCTAGCTGACGGATATCATAATCCAATTGGTGATACTGCTGCAGCTTCGCTTTGAATGTAGGATCATCATGGTTAAGCTGAACAATATCTAATTTAAGCTCAGGAAATTCTAAGATAAAAGCATGATTTTCATTAAGCATCGGCATTCCCTCTTCAGTTGAATTACTCACAGTATAGAAGGAATCGTGACAAAGAAATGTGGCTTAAAACGCAAAGCAGTGATGTGGCGAAACTCATTTTAATCGACCATGAAAGGTGATTGCAGATATAAAAAAGGCGACAAGTTAACCTGTCGCCTTATCTATTTCTAAGCCAGCTTCTTGCTTATTCCCAATCAAGAATAACTTTACCAGAAAGCCCGCTACGCATTGCATCGAAACCTGCTTGGAAGTCATCAACCTTGAAGTGGTGAGTGATGATTGGCGTTAGATCTAAGCCAGATTGAATCAAAGAAGCCATCTTGTACCAAGTTTCAAACATCTCACGACCGTAGATACCTTTGATCACTAACCCTTTGAAGATCACTTGGTTCCAGTCAATCGCCATATCTGATGGTGGAATTCCCAATAGCGCAATACGACCACCGTGATTCATGGTTTTTAGCATTGAACTGAATGCACTCGGTACACCCGACATTTCAAGACCCACGTCAAAACCTTCGGTCATACCTAGCTCGCTCATCACATCTTCAAGTTTTTGCTCTGCGACGTTGACTGCGCGAGTTACGCCCATTTTACGAGCTAGATCAAGGCGGTATTCGTTTACATCAGTAATCACAACATGGCGAGCGCCAACGTGTTTCGCCACGGCCGCAGCCATAATGCCGATTGGTCCAGCACCGGTGATCAATACATCTTCACCAACTAAATCAAATGACAACGCCGTATGTACAGCGTTACCAAATGGGTCAAAGATTGATGCTAAGTCGTCTGAAATTCCATCTGGGATTTTAAAAGCATTAAATGCAGGGATCACAAGGAATTCAGAAAAAGCACCGGTGCGGTTTACCCCCACACCCACAGTATTGCGGCATAAGTGCGTACGACCACCACGACAGTTGCGGCAGTGACCACATGTGATATGACCTTCACCAGAAACGCGGTCGCCCAATTCAAAACCACGTACTTCTTGACCAATACCAACCACTTCACCGACGTATTCATGACCCACAACCATAGGTACCGGAATGGTTTTTTGTGACCATTCATCCCAGTTGTAAATATGCACATCAGTACCACAAATGGCGGTTTTCTTAATTTTAATGAGCAGATCATTGTGGCCAAGTTCTGGCATGTCAACGTCTGTCATCCAAATGCCTTGCTCAGGCTTTAATTTTGATAATGCTTTAATTTTCATTTAATTAGTCCCATGTCTTGACCAACTTCGATAAATGCATCAATGGCGCGATCTAACTGCTCACGGCTGTGTGCTGCCGACATTTGTGTACGGATACGAGCTTGACCTTTTGGCACTACTGGGAAAGAGAAACCAATAACATAGATACCTTTAGCAAGCGCACGCTCTGCAAACTCAGCCGCAACTTTAGCATCGCCCAACATGATTGGGATAATCGCGTGATCAGCACCGCCCATAGTAAAACCAGCCGCTTCCATACGAGTACGGAAATGGGTAGCATTATCCCATAATTGGTCACGTAGCGAACCGCTTTCAGCCAGAAGATCTAACACTCTGATTGAGGCCGTCACAATCGCAGGAGCCACAGAGTTAGAAAACAAATAAGGGCGTGAACGCTGACGTAACCAGTCAATCACTTCTTTCTTGCCAGATGTGTAACCACCAGAAGCCCCGCCCATCGCTTTACCTAAAGTACCGGTAATAATGTCGATACGATCAATGACATCATGGTATTCATGCGTACCACGACCGTTTGCGCCCATAAAACCAACAGCGTGTGAGTCATCAACCATCACCAACGCATTGTATTTATCCGCTAAATCACAAATAGCAGGTAGGTTGGCAACCACACCGTCCATTGAGAAAACGCCATCAGTTACGATAAGCTTATTACGAGCACCGGCTGCATCTGCCGCGATCAATTGCTCTTCTAGCTCTTGCATGTTGTTGTTTGAGTAACGGAAGCGCATCGCCTTACACAAACGTACCCCATCAATAATCGAAGCATGGTTTAACGCGTCAGAGATGATCGCATCTTCTTTATCTAAAATCGTTTCAAAAAGACCGGTGTTCGCATCAAAACATGAGGTGTAAAGGATCGTATCTTCCTGACCAAGAAATGCTGACAACTTATGTTCAAGCTCTTTATGAATATCTTGTGTGCCACAGATAAAACGCACAGAAGCCATACCAAAGCCGTGCTTTGCCATACCGTCTCGACCCGCTTCAATCAGCGCAGGATGGTTCGCAAGACCCAAGTAGTTGTTAGCACAGAAGTTCAATACTTCTTCGCCAGTAGAAATTGATACAGCAGCTTGCTGTTGTGAGGTAATAACACGCTCTGATTTGTATAAACCTTCAGCTTTCACTGTTTCAAGTTGCTGCTGGATCTGTTGGTAAAATGCAGAAGACATTACTGATTCCTTCTTTGATTTATATCGCCTATGACTGGCTTTGTAGGGTGGTATTGATAGTCTTTATTTACACTGTAAACACATCGATTAATCATCTCCGTATTTAGCTATGGGTATCACCAATACCAAGACAATAAATGAGATAAATATAGTTTAATCCAAGCTCATCATGACGATAATCCCTCAAAGTGGAAAACCATTCGTGAATTCTAGGCACAAATTATTGTAGACCTGAAAGGTAAGTAATTTTCATAATGGAGGACCAAAGAAGGTAAATATCACGGAGTAAAGGTTAGTTCTTCAAACGGCAATATTTAAAATGCAAAAATCTTGCGGTGAATATCCTTAAACCTTCTTAATCAGCGGTTTAAAGATAGAAAATTGAAAGCAAGTAACATAACGCTACTTGCTTTTATTTAGTGACTATTAGTTATGAAGAAACTTCCACTGCTGAGAGACATGACTTGGATCAACTGCAACACCAGGCTGGTATCCTTGACTATTACAGTGCGCAGCCCATGCTCCAAAACATTGATACACACCGTGTCCAGGAAATTTCACCACCGTTCCATCGACATAAGAGCCAAAACCAGTTGGATATTCATACTCGAAATCACCACCAGGAGTACCACCATTATTCGTCGATGACACTTGAACTGATACTCTAGCGCTATCAGTATCTTGACCATCGCTTACCGTCAATTTAAACGTCAATGGTTGGTCGACATTGTTTAAAGAGCTGGTATTAACGGTAATCCGTGATTGAGTAGCATCACCCAAATTAACCCGTTCTCCACTCACTTGCTCCCACAGGTAAGTCAGAGTATCGCCATCTGCATCCGTTGATCGTCTGCCGTTCAATCGGAAGGTCTCACCGTGGTTAATACTGCTATGGTCGACATTGGCTTTAGCAACAGGCGCCTGGTTACCACCCCCATTGGGTGATACGTTAATTTCAACTACTGAAGTGTCTGAAGCTTGGCCATCACTAACCGTCAATTTAAATTTCAGCGCATGATCGATATTGTCAATAGTCTCAGTGTTAACCGTGATTAACTCTCTGGTATTATTCCCCAGCTCTACTGATTCTCCACTAATTTGACGCCAAAGGTAAGTGAGAGCATCCCCATCAGGATCGCTTGAACCACTGCCACTTAAAGTAAAGCTCGTTCCGTGCACAACCTCAGTTTTATCGACAGTGGCTTCAGCAACAGGCTTATGATTGACGGCATCACCGCTAGTAAGAGTTAAAATAACAGTATCATTCGCTTTTTCACCGTCAGCAGCAGTGACCTCTAATTTAACCGGAATTTGGATAGTTTCTTCAACTTCAACACTCGCTGGAATGCTGATTTTTGGACTTACCGATCTCGCCTGCCTCAGACTAATGAGAGCAGGATCAACACCCTCAACAAGTCTCTTCTTAATTGACCACTTGTAAGTGATATCATCTCCAGTAGATGCCGAACCATCTAAACGATAAACTTTATCAGCAACAAACTGTGCAGATACATCGCTACCGGCATTAGCTTCAGTTTCTAGAGCTGACTCCTTGATATACAACAGACGATTTGGCGACTGATACCCGACGTCATAAAGCGTGTTTTGCGTACTATTGGCAATAAGCGCTTGTTTAAGCTCACTTGGGCTCAACTTTGGGTTCGCTTGAAGCATTCTCGCTACCTGCCCTGTGACGTGTGGCGTCGACATTGATGTACCGGACATCACTTGGTAACCACCATGGTTACGCGCAGAGATAATATTTTCGCCCGGCGCAAATAAAGTAACGCACGCTCCCCAGTTTGAAAAGCTCGCACGATAATCATCTTTGGTTGAAGCACCAACGGTAATAGAGAAGTCTGAATACGGCGAGTGAGTACAAGCATCGGTGTTATTATTCCCGGCACTATGAACAAATGTTAGATTGTGTTGAGTAATCAATCTTTCCACGGCTTCGTCGATTGGCGGCCAACGCGAATTGTTACCAATACTGTAACTCACTACCGCAGGCTTACCTTGTTGCTTTGCATGTTCTGTGACCCAATCTAAAGCCTGTAATTGCTTAGTACCATTGGTGCGGTTATTACACTCAAGTACTCGTACAGAAATGATATCCGCTTTAGGTGCTACACCATACTGATGTCCACCCGCGGTAGCGGCAACATGAGTGCCATGCCCGTTGCAATCAGATGCGTCGCTGTCATTGTCGACAAAATCCCATCCAGACTTCGCTCGCCCTTCGAAGTCTGGGTGATTAAAATCGATACCAGAGTCTATAACATAAATCGATACACCTTCCCCTGTGTATTGACCATGATCGTATCGTCCATCCAGCGGTAAATCTCTTTGGTCTGAACGATCTAAACCCCAAGAAGAAACTTGCTCATTATTTAAACTCTGCACATTATCGCCGGTAAAGATAACATCTTGATAAACACCTCTTACTTGAGAGGAATCTCTAAGCAGCTCTGCTTCTTCAGGTGATAATTCGACAGAGAAACTATTAAAGTTTTGGTAAACATCAGATGCCGTAATGACGCTCGACTTCTCTCGAGTTCTCATTAATGAAGAGGTTGTACTTCGACTTAACTGCTCCAACAATTGTTCTACTTTCTGTTCTAACGAAATGTTGTCCTTCGATCTCAACATCATTGTTGGTTGATCCTCTTCAAGCAATACAATATAAGTATCTCTTTGTGAAGCATGAACCTGCACCGAGAGCACCAGTGTAAGAAGTAATAATTTGTTGTATGTTTTCATATAAATGACCGCCAAATATTCATTGAAAATACACCTGGCAAAAAAGTGCTATGACCATTGATTGTTTGACGCTGAAAGCTATCACCAAACACCTTATGAACCACCCACCAGATGCGAGATAAAATACGAAGGCCTTATCGAGAAGCTTTCCTCAATAAACCAATTTTCGTCATCAAAATAAGTTATCTCTCACCCCGAAAATGCACAAAGACAAATAAGGTTAATTAGAGCTAGAGCATAATATTAATCGGATGGGAATCACGATAAACAACACCATTAAACGACAAATAAGACATTAACGTACTTAATTTAAAAAAAAACATCCAATAAACCAATTTAATTCAGGGGTTCTCACTTCTGCTTTTAACCTACTAATTTAATTGGAATATGATGCATATCACCCTTAATAACAAAGTTCTCACCATCAAATCTAAGGTAGATATTATGCTAGGTCGTTTGCTGTCAGCCTATGTTTTTTGGGGTGCTACTAATACTTGCCGAAATATTTCAATCCCGTGAATTAAATCATCATTGAGACAGAAGACGAGCCGCCTACGTTGCTTAGATAAATCACAACAGTCCGACCAAATATTTAGTTTGTAACGCTATTTTGGAATGAGATTCCGTTTAAGTGCAATGAATTTATTGGGCATAAAAACCAACCATTTATGGCGAAATGTGAATGACAAACGATTTCAAATGATCGACAAATATCGCCGTAACCTAAGGATTCACTTCGCTATATAGTGAGCGGTGCAATTTCATTGAAAACTGGCTGCAATTCTGAGAAAGTGACGTCCACGTTGCCCTTGACGCTATTAATGTCTGATTCTTATGCTGCACCCCAAATTGATTGCTCTGTTACCTGATCTTGCTACTTTTATTCTTGTCGTTAACGAAGGTAGTTTTACCGCTGCGGCCCAAAAATTAGGGGTTACCCCTTCAGCGCTCAGTAAGCTGATCACTCGCCTTGAAGCAGCGCTGTCCGTAAAGCTGTTTGAACGCACCACTCGTAAATTGATCATCACTCAAGCAGGAAAACGTGTCTATGACCAAAGTTTACTGATGGTCAATGCCGCGCAGCAAGCTGTCGAACTGTCGACATCGGATCACACCGAACCCGCGGGATCTCTTACAGTGGCGGCACCAGAAGCATTTTTGAACTCGGTATTGCAACCCTTAGTTGTACCTTTTCTGACTCAATATCCTGAAATTCAACTCAAACTTAGGGCGGCGGATGGTGAAATCGATCTCTTCAAACACAATATCGATGTCGCGTTTCGTCTTACCGATAAACCTGATGAAAACTTAGTACTGCGGGAAATAGGCAAAACCAATTTAGTGCTATGCGCCAGCCCTGACTACACCGCGTTACGCGGAACACCAACCCACCCAACCGAATTAAGCGAGCATGATTGCTTGTATCTTGCGGAAACGGAACGTGACCATATTTGGAATTTCCTCAAAGACGATGAATTTCATACCATTGCAGTTTCTGGGCGCTATGCAGTTAATCACTCTCAAATGCGCCTAAATGCGGTGAAAAGTGGTTTAGGTATCGGTATCTTTCATGATTTTGTTATTCAAGAAGCATTAATGAAAGGTAAAGTCGTACAGTTATTAGAAGATTGGACCATCAAAAGTAACTACCACGGCGCCATTGCTATGCAGTACGCACAAACCAAATACATGCCTGCACGCTTGCGAGTGTTTATCGATTATGTGACTGAACACTTGGTCAACAAACTCAATACCAAAGGTTAACTGATGCTAAAACGAATCCACCACGCGGCGATTATCTGTTCTGACTATGCTCGTTCTAAAACCTTTTATACCCAGATACTAGGGCTAACTATTCTTGCTGAGAATTACCGTGAAGCGCGCGATTCTTACAAACTTGATCTTGCTTTACCTGATGGGGGACAAATTGAGTTGTTCTCGTTTCCTAACACACCACCAAGACCGAGTTTTCCAGAAGCTCAAGGTTTACGTCACCTAGCGTTTGTTGTTGATAGTGTCTGTGAGGTAAAAGCGTATTTAGAATCACAAGGGGTGGATGTTGAACCAATCCGTATTGATGAATATACCGGGCGCGAATACACTTTTTTTGCTGACCCAGACGGTCTGCCGCTAGAGCTGTACTCGGAAATGTAGATTAGGGCTATATCGGTTTTTTTTAATCGAAAGTGTTGGCGGTGCCCTAGGAACTTGCTGTTCAAATCGCACACTTAGAGCCAAAAAAGTGTAACTGTCTGAAATGAGCAAGCTCAGTCGTGTCAGTAAAGGTGTCGTTGGAAGTGAATCTTGATGAAAAGTAGAGAAATGAGCAAAGGGGCACGGCTTACTGTGCTGAGGTTGCACTTTGCCCTCTTCAATTTGAACCAGTTCAAAACCATTGATGGTACACAGCGTTGCCCACACCCCCGCCGTATTGCCATGTGCATTGATCACGGGCATTAACGCAACCAATACCCAACTCAGGGCACTGGTTATCAGCATCATTTTGTTAAAACGACTTTGGCGAATCATAGCAACACTCAACATAAACTTGCGCTCACTATATAACTCATTGATAAAAATAACAGTGCGTTAGCACTTAAAAATTAACAAACACCCAGAAAACGCTACAAAACCAATAACTACGCGCTTTGGTTCATGATGCATAACAATGTGATTCCATTCACGCTTTACCCACCAGCACAGCAAAACTAGGAAATATTCTTAACTTTTCTAGGCCATCCCCTCATGTCAACTCTTAGCGCTGTTTTTACAATCATCCCACTATGTAGCCGCAGCCTTTTGCTGCTATCGATTCGACTTTGTTGTCACGTAAACAACAGAGATTTCATTGACGTAAATTCCCTAGGATTTCACATGCTAAAACTTCTGGAACAAGTTCGGAAACCGACTTTAGATATACCAGCAGCAGAACGCCGCAAAATGTGGTTCAAACCTTTTTTACAATCTTATCTTGTGGTGTTCATCGGCTACATGGCGATGTATTTGATTCGTAAAAACTTCAACGTTGCACAAAACGATATGATTTCAACCTATGGCTTGTCAATGACACAGCTTGGGTTGATTGGCCTTGGCTTCTCCATCACTTACGGAATTGGTAAGACCGTTGTTTCTTACTACGCCGATGGAAAAAACACTAAGCAATTCCTACCGTTCATGCTCATTTTATCTGGTATTGCTATGCTCGGTTTCAGTATGAGCATGGGTGGATCAAGCGTTAGCTTATTCTTGATGATTGCTTTTTACGGCTTAAGCGGCTTTTTCCAAAGTACAGGTGGCCCTTCAAGTTACTCTACCATTACGAAATGGACCCCGAAAAACAAGCGTGGCACCTATCTTGGTTTGTGGAATATGTCGCACAACGTCGGTGGTGCAGGAGCTGCAGGCGTTGCACTATTTGGTGCAAACTATTTCTTTGACGGCCACGTCATTGGTATGTTTATTTTCCCATCGATTATCGCATTAGTAGTTGGTTTTATTGGCCTACGCTACGGCAGTGACTCACCAGAAGCTTACGGTCTTGGTACTGTTGAAGAATTGTTTGATGAAGCGATCAGCGAGGAAGATATCGCCGCTGAAGAAAATAAAATGACCAAGCGTGAGATCTTTGTTGAATACATTTTGAAAAACAAAGTGATTTGGTTACTCTGTTTTGCCAACATTTTCTTGTATATCGTACGTATCGGTATCGACCAATGGTCTACTGTCTATGCCTATCAAGAACTGGGCTTATCAAAAGAAGCTGCCATTTCTGGTTTTACCTTATTCGAAGTTGGCGCATTAGTGGGCACCTTAATGTGGGGTTACCTTTCTGACCTTGCTAATGGTCGTCGTGCCTTAGTGGCCTGTGTTTCATTAGGTTTGATCATCGTAGCACTCGAGTTTTACCAGCATGCTACCAGTGAATTCATGTACCTTGCTTCGTTATTTATACTTGGCTTCCTCGTATTTGGCCCACAATTATTAATTGGTGTTGCGGCTGTTGGTTTTGTACCGAAAAAAGCGATCAGTGTCGCTGATGGTGTGAAGGGTACGTTTGCTTACTTAATTGGTGATAGCTTCGCCAAGCTGGGGCTAGGTATGATTGCTGACGGCACACCAATCTTTGGTTTAACCGGCTGGAAAGGTACCTTTGCCGCCCTCGATACTTCAGCGGTAATCTGTATCGTATTGCTGGCATTTGTTGCGATTGCAGAAGAACGTAAAATACGCCACGAGAAAAAACTACTGCTGGCAAGTGCAGGCGCTTAACGAAAAATAAAGAAATCACGCGACGTTTGGTTTTATTCAGCGTCGCGTTTTGATATCTGTAATATTAAGATCAGCAGTCCTATTAGCTCATTTAGCTATATCCAAACTATTTGGAGTTGCAGGTAGGCGGCAAGTGAGTGAATCCCCATGAGCATAGATAAACTATGTGATTGGGGTGAGCAAACGTAGCCAACACCGCTGCAACTTCAAGTAGGAAGGGGATATATTGGTTGTTTAATTGACCAGCTAGAGTTAGTTTATGCCCCTTTTCTTATTTGCTGAGTTTTATCGATGATCAAAGTAGCCTTAGTGGATGACCACATTATTGTGCGTTCGGGATTTGCTCAGTTGATGAGTTTAGAAGCCGATATAGAAGTGGTCGGCCAATTTAGCTCTGCGGCAGAAGCCCGTAGCGGCTTGCCCGGCTCTGGCGCAACGGTGTGTATTCTTGATATATCAATGCCTGATGAAAGCGGTTTATCTTTACTGCAAGATCTCCCTTCTGGCATGGCGTGTATCATGCTCAGCGTACATGACTCTGCAGCCATGGTAGAAAAAGCTCTTGAAGCTGGCGCACTTGGTTACCTCAGCAAGCGGTGTAGCCCCGATGAATTAATTCAAGCGGTGCGCACCAGTGCATCTGGTGGCTGTTATTTAACGCCAGAAATTGCCCTTAAAATCGCATCACCTAAACGCGGTAGCCACAATTTAGAAAAACTGACTAAACGTGAACGACAAATCAGTGAAATGCTTGCTTGTGGTTTAGATGTCAAAGCCGTCGCAACCGAACTTGGATTAAGCCATAAAACCGTTCATGTGCACCGCGCCAACGCCATGGATAAACTGGGCGTGACAAATAATGTCGCCCTCGCCAAATATTTCCCTGACTCACTATAATGCATCGCTACCTTATCACTTCGATCTGCGCTTGGTTTCTGCTCTCTTGCAGCTGGTTTTGCTCATGGGTCATCGCTTATTACTTCGTCAACGATCCTGAACTTGCAATTCTTTTTTTCCCCTTTGCGCTGCGTTTAGGTATCACGCTACACACTCCAAAATACTACTGGCCGGCTATTTACGCGGCAGAGTGGTGGTTAACCGTTGCTTTAGCGATATTGATGGACCAACCACAGTGGCTAACTGTATTAGCTGCCAGTGCTGCTAGTATTCCATTGATAGCCGTTGCACAACGCTACTATTACGGTTCACAACAGCGTCGTTTAACTGTGATGGGAGTAATTATTGTGCTCAGTGCACTGACTAATACCCTCGCCGTCAGTCACCATGACATTGCCGCTTCAATGGTCGCTTTAGTCAGCATTACCGCTGGTTTAATGATGGTGCCTAGCTGTTACTTAGTATGGAATTACCTTTTCCAAAGTACTTGGATACCACTAACGGCCAATTTAGTCTCACGCCATATTGAGTTTAGAGCTCGGCACATCGTCTTTTACAGCTTGTTATTTGCTCTTAGCATCGCGCTACAAATTGGTTTACCAGACGAACTCCGGCGATTTGCACCTTTTTGTTTGGCCATTCCCATTATTTTACTTGCCTTTCGTTATGGTTGGCAGGGAGCCTTGCTTGGTACACTGCTCAACAGTATTGCGCTTATTGCCGCACGAAGCGGTGTTTCCGGCATAGAAATTACCGACCTATTACTGTCACTATCAGCGCAAAGTTTGACAGGAATTACTCTTGGCATGGCCGTTCAGCATCAACGAGATCTCAACACCAAACTGCGCCAAGAGCTCGACCGCAATCAAAACCTTTCACGCCAGTTAGTCAAAGCCGAAGAGTCGGTAAGGCGAGATATTGCACGTGAATTGCACGATGAAATCGGCCAAAACATCACCGCAATTCGAACCCAGGCCAGCATCATTCAACGTGTTGAAACCGAGCCTGTCACCACTCACTGCGCCAATACTATTGAAGCATTATCGCTCAATGTTTATGACACCACTAAAGGACTGCTCACTCGTCTTCGCCCCAAAACACTCGATGACCTGGGGCTTGAAGAGGCCATTGAACAATTACTGCGTGATTTGGAATTCAACGCCCATGGCGTTCAAACTCATGTCGAATGGTGTGACAACAGCGCGCTAAAACTTAAGGCTTTGAGTGACGCAACCAAAGTCACCCTATACCGTTTGTGCCAAGAAGCATTAAATAACGCCTTGAAATACGCACAAGCAGAGCATATCCACATTCACTTTTCGTTGGGTTCAAGTGTGACATTGCATATCACAGATGACGGTATTGGCCTTAAAGCAGAAGACCATTTGAAAGGGTTTGGCTTACGAGGCATGCGCGAACGGGTGCAAGCCCTAGGCGGACAATTTCAACTACACAGTGAGTGTAAACAATCAAACGTCTCGACCCATGGAACCCGACTGACAGTTATTCTGCCTAATTTATAGAGTGAAACATGATAGGTTTTCTTCAATCTAAACCCCACATTAACGGCCAATTATCGCCCGATGAAATTGATCGTCAGTATCGATATTGGCGTCGTCACATCATGCTCGCTATGTATGTGGGTTATGCAATGTTTTATTTCACGCGTAAAAGTCTCAATTACGCGATGCCAGCCATGATTGCCGATCTCGGTTTGGATAAGAGTGATATCGGCATGATGGGCACGCTCTTTTATATCACTTACGGCTGCTCTAAATTCGTGTCTGGTATTGTATCTGATCGCTCAAATCCTCGGTATTTTATGGGCTTAGGGTTAATCGCAACAGGCATTATTAACATTCTATTCGGACTCTCTAGCTCTATCAGTGTGCTCATCTTTTTGTGGGTATTAAATGCTTGGTTTCAAGGCTGGGGTTGGCCTTCTTGCTCTAAACTACTGACCACTTGGTATTCACGATCCGAGCGGGGATTATGGTGGGCACTTTGGAATACCGCCCATAACGTAGGGGGCGCGTTGATCCCGTTGTTAGTTGGTTTTGTGACTCTACATTTTAGTTGGCGAGAAGGGTTTATTGTCCCTGGATTTTTAGCAGTGCTGACCGGTGTGTTTTTATGCTGGCGACTGCAAGATAAACCCGTGACTCTGGGCCTACCAAGTATCGGTCACTGGCGAAACGATGCACTAGAACTGGCTCAGGAAAATGAAGGCGTGGGGTTAAGCACCACTCAAATTTTGCACAAATATGTTTTACGCAATAAATACATCTGGTTACTCGCCTTGAGCTATGTACTGGTATACATCGTCAGAACCGCCATTAATGACTGGGGTAATATCTATCTAACCGAGCAGCACGGGTATGATTTGATCACCGCTAACGGGGCATTATCGCTGTTTGAAGTGGGCGGTTTTGTCGGGTCATTAGTTGCCGGATGGGGCTCAGATAAATTGTTTGGTGGTAACCGAGGTCCAATGAACTTAATTTTCTCGATGGGAATTTTCATTTCCGTTGCAGCACTATGGCTGATGCCTTTAACCGGGTTTGTCCTACAAGCAGCTGGTTTTTTCACCATTGGCTTTTTCGTTTTTGGCCCGCAAATGTTGATTGGAATGGCAGCAGCAGAGTGTTCTCATAAGAATTCAGCAGGCGCTGCAACAGGCTTTGTTGGGCTATTTGCTTACATGGGAGCAGCATTGGCCGGCTACCCTATCGCCATCATTGTTGAGCATTTCCATTGGAATGGTTTTTTTGTCACCATATCCATTTGCTCTGCCACCATTGGTTTGCTCTTGCTGCCATTTTTACAGGCTCAGTTTGCGGATAGTCGCCACGCAGCTTCCCTTGATTAATTGCACTAAAGAAAACCGCATGGAAACAACCACGGCTTAACCGAATAAGCGTTTCCAAATACTTGGGTTACGCTGTTCATGGTATTCAATACGCAGCTCATCAACCGTGCGTAATGTCTGTTTTGCTTGTTCTAACTGCCCTTGTTCAAGGTCAGCTTCAATTTGATCCAGTACAACAGATAATTTATTGAATCCTTCCAAGTACAACGTTTCTTTTTCTGGCGGATAGCTACCTGATTTTGAGTTTTCAACCAATTCACTGAGTTTTAACACTGGCGCTTTCATCGCTTCAACCGATGTCGCTTCAGCAGCTTGTTTAAACTCAAGCTTCATCTGCTTCATGTTCTGCTTCAGGTCAACACTCGCAGCCAAAACGTTTGCAGACAATGCAACGCAAGCTGTTAAAATAAGAGCTTTTTTCATCATAATTCTTTCACTACAACAAGGAATCGCTAGTGTAAATGAAATGCAGCTTAAAGCGGGAAGAAAATTGTTTCATTTGTTAAAAAACACCCCCTCCCCCTCACTTTACAATGAGCGATATTCTTCAATAGCTGGGCGACCGCGTTGCGCCAAAAAAGCAAGAAACTGCATCACACTGTGCGTGATGACTTTATCTGGTGAAATACCAACACTGTCTAGCAAATCACTGGCTAAGTGTAAATTACCTACATCGTGACAAAAATGCGCATCACTGCCCGTCGTAATATACGCACCATGAGCTTTTGCCACCTTAGCAATCTCATAGCAGCGATCAACGCTGCCTACGCGACTGTGACCTTTCAAAGTACTATTGTTAATTTCTATTGCAACATTATGCTCGACAGCACAAGCGATAACCGCATTAAAATCAAAATCAAAATTAGGATTACCTAAGTGTCCTAACGCATCAACTCGTCCACTTTGAATGGTGTTGATTAACGCCTCGGTATGCGCAGCTTTATCCGCAGGCTGGAACACCGGCTCATGGAAACTGGCGATTACCCAATCCAAATTTTGGTCAACCGAAGGGTGGATATCAATATCACCTAAACGGTTAAGAATGTTGGATTCAACACCGCGAATAATGGCAACACCATCTAAAAAGCGTGGTAAAACTCGCTGGTTAGAGAAGAACCAATAGTGTGGAGCACCTGGCATAGATTCAGCGTGATCGGTGGTGCAAAACATAGCTAAACCATTTTCTTGAGCTGATTTCGCGTTCTCGATCAACGTGCTATAAGCATGACCACTGGCATAAGTGTGTGTATGAGTATCGACGACAAGTTTCATTTTGATAATTCCATTACAACCGAGATAGTTAAGTGTAACAGCCAGTCTAAGGACACATCAATCAAATGGCTTACAATCATACCTTTGAGTTGCTTACGAAGCTGAAAGTAAAAGCCAGCGCTTTATCACGCTGGCTTTATTTAGCTTAGTCCGAACTAGTTATAGTTGATGCTAATCATGCATAAATCGCCACTGCTGAGTAATCCAATTAGGATCGAGTGCCTTACCGGGTAGGTATGCTTCATCATTACAGTATGCAGCCCATGCTCCAAAACACTGGTAGACACCTTGACCGGGGATTTTTACAACAGTTCCGTCGGTATAAGAGCCGAAACCAGTTGGGTACTCATAAGCACCTCCTGGATTTCCACCGCCACTTTCAATAGGTGACATATGTACAGATACCGTATCTGAATCGTTGGCTTCGCCATCACTGACTGTCAACCTAAACACCAGCGTTTGCTCGGCATTAGAAAGAGACTGTGTATTAACACTAATTCGAGTACTTGTTGCATCTCGTAAAGTAACTGGCTCACCTGACATCTGTTCCCACACATAGCTCAAGGAGTCACCATCAGCATCATGCGAATTATTACCATTCAGAGTAAATTGATCACCATGCTGAATATTGCTGTTATTGACTCTAGCATCGGCAACCGGGGCTTGGTTGGCAACACCATTGGCACTTAATGTCAGTACCACCGTGTCACTATCTTTCTCACCATCTTCCCCTGTTACCGTCAATCTAACGGGAATAGAAATAACATCTGAAACTTCAGTACCCGCTGGGATCTTGATTTTTGGTGTTGCAGTTCTAGCCTGCCTTAAGACAATAGCATCAGCATCAACGCCCTGAACCTTGTTCTTCTTAATCACCCATTTATAACGAATACCTTCTCCAGTAGAAGCAGAACCATCCAAATAGTAAAAACGTTCCGCAACAAATGGGAGTTGTCTGTCCACACCAGCGTTAGCATCAATTTTAACGTCTATATCACCGCCCTCTGAAGTAATGACACTGGTGTGTAATTCATGTGCAGGTCCTTCAAGTTCAACGGAGGTGAGCCGCTCATCATCACACACAATCTCGGCAGAGTAAGGCTCGAGGGCCTCTTCGATATTGATGTGGAATCTATTCATATACCCAGACTCTAAACGTCGAGAATGAAGATTAAACGTCCTTTTCCCACCATTCCGAGTGAAAACATTCATCTGACATGAAGAGACAGTGAAATTATCCTCATATACGGCACCAAATGAGCCATGCAATGCAGGATAAATATAGCTACTCAGCCGTTTATCAGGATCGTAATAACCAACCAAGGTGGCAACGGCAACACCTTGCTTATATGGCTTTCGTTCTACTTCGTTATAACTGACTTCAGCAAGATCATCTTTGGTTAAATTATGCCAAGGTTGCATGCTTTGGGTTCTATCATCCCACAGGGAAAATCCTGTTGATGACTCTGGACTAAAAATGGCTTTGTTTTCGAAAAAATTCTGAATTTTGTTCAATTCATATGGTGTGTATAACGTATAGCGATTGTAAAGCGGCCAACCACCAGACATTGCCCCGGCGCTAAAACGGTGCCCATAAAATGATGAGGTACACTGATTCTGATAACACATATCTTCATTGGTAATGCTTCTTTCGAAATTCGGAATAAATCGATTTTCATGTACATCCCAACCCCATGTAGAATTAACTTTATTAGCAGGACGGTTGATCGCCCCATCAAACCCCCCGGGGTAATGCCCCAAACCAAAGTTATGCCCAAGTTCATGGCTAAATTCATTACCAACAGAATCGATCAATGTCACCATCCCCGCCCCACCAGATAAACCATGTACCTGAACACCATTAGCATATTTGCCTACTGCATTATGAACTGTAAGTTGCGCAGAAGAAAATGGGTGCCAAGATTCACGCGTAGAACCAGAAGAATTCAATCCATAGTTTGCATTATTAATACCATGTGAGATGAGCAACTTAGCAATTTGACCTCTCATATTACCAGTGTAAACATCACCTTCACTTGGGTCGAAATTCGTTAATAAACGTCCGTCAGGTAACATTACCTCTCTTAAGTACTGAGGCTCATACTCAGAGACCGTCAGACGGCGTACAGGGATATGTTGAAAATACTGCCGATGCAGCTCTGGATACTTTTGAAAGCTAAATTGATCTCGTGGGGGGGTCAACATACCAATGTCGATGGTATGAAGAATTAGCTCATTCGGAGCACCAATATCTAGATTGGTCAAACGCCCTTGTTTATCATCATGCTTGAAAGTAAATTTCAAACCTGACTGGACAATCTCGGCAGGAATAATGGCTGAGTAAGTTTTATCGTTATAGGTAATTCGGCTAAACTCCTCATCCAAATTCGAATACCACACGCCACCAATATTTTTTAGCGTAATTTCACTCCCGTGACTCAAAAGCAAATCAGAGTCAGAGTCAGAGTCAGAGTCAGAGTCAAATATAGTAGAGCTATAATCAGCATTGGATGTGAACGTCACTATTTTATTTTCATACCCACTACCTGCTGGAAGATGAAATTCACGCGTCCAGTTACCATTGCTGGTCATAATATGCAAAGTATCATTGGTTGCGAACAACTCAGCAAAGTAACTGCCACTCGGGTCAGAAGCAAAGTTTCCAAGAGTTGAATTATCCCTTATCGTTCTATCATACGAACTCGGCGGAGTAATATTAATACTACGGTCTCTCTGCCCCATCAATTTGGTCAGTTCATCCGGCGATAACATCGTATCTTGGTATACAACTTGGTTTTGGCTATTTTGAGCCGTAATCGTAATGATTGATCCTGATGCTATATTATTTTGTGGTTTAAATAGAACCATTGTTTTGCGCAAAGCGGTCATATGGGGTTGGACATCACCGCTCACACCATGCTTTGAAGGCATCACCGAATTTTGAACAAATGAAACAGAACCAGGTAAGTCACCACTAGTATCGGATGCAAAAGAATTCTGGTTAAACACAATTGGTTGAGCACTAGCTTGTGCAGCAAGGCTACAGTATGTGGTACCAAGCAGTACCATCAATAGACCTGAAAGGTAAGTAATTTTCATAATGGAGGACCAAAGAAGGTAAATATCACGGAGTAAAGGTTAGTTCTTCAAGCAGCAATATTTAAAATGCAAAAATCTTGCTGTGAATATCCTTAAACCTTCTTAATCAGCGGTTTAAAGATAGAAAATTGAAAGCAAGTAACATAACGCTACTTGCTTTTATTTAGTGACTATTAGTTATGAAGAAACTTCCACTGCTGAGAGACATGACTTGGATCAACTGCAACACCAGGCTGGTATCCTTGACTATTACAGTGCGCAGCCCATGATCCAAAACATTGATACACACCGTGTCCAGGAAATTTCACCACCGTTCCATCGACATAAGAGCCAAAACCAGTTGGATATTCATACTCGAAATCACCACCAGGAGTACCACCATTATTCGTCGATGACACTTGAACTGATACTCTAGCGCTATCAGTATCTTGACCATCGCTTACCGTCAATTTAAACGTCAATGGTTGGTCGATATTATCTAAAGAGCTGGTATTAACGGTAATCCGTGATTGAGTGGCATCACCCAAATTAACCCGTTCTCCACTCACTTGCTCCCACAGGTAAGTCAGAGTATCGCCATCTGCATCCGTTGATCGTCTGCCGTTCAATCGGAAGGTCTCACCGTGGTTAATACTGCTATGGTCGACATTGGCTTTAGCAACAGGCGCCTGGTTACCACCCCCATTGGGTGATACGTTAATTTCAACTACTGAAGTGTCTGAAGCTTGGCCATCACTAACCGTCAATTTAAATTTCAGCGTCTGATCGATATTGTCAAGAGTATCAGTGTTAACCGTGATTGACTCTCTGGCATTATTCCCCAGCTCTACTAATGCCCCATCAATTTGACTCCAACGATAAGTGAGAGCATCCCCATCAGGATCGCTTGAACCACTGCCACTTAAAGTAAAGCTCGTTCCGTGCACAACCTCAGTTTTATCGACAGTGGCTTCAGCAACAGGCTTATGATTGACGGCATCACCGCTAGTAAGAGTTAAAATAACAGTATCATTCGCTTTTTCACCGTCAGCAGCAGTGACCTCTAATTTAACCGGAATTTGGATAGTTTCTTCAACTTCAACACTCGCTGGAATGCTGATTTTTGGACTTACCGATCTCGCCAGCCTCAGACTAATGAGAGCAGGATCAACACCCTCAACAAGTTTCTTCTTAATTGACCACTTGTAAGTGATATCATCTCCAGTAGATGCCGAACCATCTAAACGATAAACTTTATCAGCAACAAACTGTGCAGATACATCGCTACCGGCATTAGCGCCTAGAGGGGGAGTTGAAGAGCCGCCACCGAGGTTGGTCAACTCTATACACTCTTCTCGAGTTATATTTTCACCACAAGAATAAATGATATTCGTCATATCAATATTGCTTGAACCCGCTTTTGGTGTATAACCCAAGCCTTCACGAGCTGCGTTGACCATGTAACCTGTGTCGTAATCAGCCATCCAGTTAAAAATGCCGCCCAATCCTTTTTCTTTTACATATCGAGCTTTAGCATAAACAGAGCGAGGAGTATCAAAAGACATAAAGAACTTATCATCTTCACTATAGATGTAATCCGCATTCGCCTCTTTGTCGGTCAGCAATTGATAACCTGGATGTGAATTATTCATCTTGAGACCGTCTACACTATTAATCTCAAGGAACTCTTGTTGAATGTCATACCATTCATAGGTGCCACGCTCCCAAGAGCCACCTGTGTATCGACCATCCGCAAACGTTGGAATGCCATTACTATCCGGGTGCGTTGGTTTCTCAAAAGAACCTCGCAACGGAGAGAAACTGGTTACCTCCGCATGCGCAGCATTACGTGAGTAGTTGGCGTAACCAATATAGATATTTTTAGGATCGATGCCGAGCTCATCGATCATGTAAGAGACAGAGGTATCAACAGACCAATCTCCTCCAGGGTACAGGTTCGAATGATGATTGAGTTCCTCTGCCCATTCGTTGCCAAAGAAGTCGTACGTCATCAAATGGATAATATCAACGCCATTATCAACGAGCCCTTTCAAATCACTGGCATGCATTTTGTCTTTTGGCGCACCAGCCGCGATCGCGATTTTAACGTCGTGCTTACCTGCAGAGTTTAGTGCGTTTCTGAGCTCTTTAATCAGCACTTTATAATTATCTGAATCATGTCGTGACCAGGAGTTTTCGCCAACTTGAATACCGGGGTATTCCCAGTCGATATCGACTTGTGAAAACATCTCATAATGACTAAAGATGTTCACAACACTTTCAACAAAGATATCTCGATTTGCTTTCGTTGCAGCCATGCGACTAAACGGTTCTGATAGCGACCAACCACCGATACTAAATGCCATTTTAGTGCTTGGACTATCCCGTTTTAGTTTCTTCAATGCGCCCAGATAGCCATTGTTAATGGCGTTTTGGCCTTGATACCACTTTTGCATCAGAGTAGGCATTTCCATTTGCTGCCAATCGATTAAACCAACCATGCCTGGAATCGCAGCGGCAATATCGCCCCACGGGTCGGTCGTGATTACTTCAAACTCTTTAGCTGAAGGGTTATTCGTGTGATTACATGCATACTTTTGAAGAGACTCTACCGCACTGGTGATCTGCGAGTCACCGACACCGGTACCACACATGGCCATAAATGAAAATACGATTGTATCGTAAACCCCGGCGATGTTCTTAGGGCTCCATTTACGGCCATATTGGCCCCAGTTAGACATGTAAGCTTCAACTTTAGGTAAACTCGTATCTGGGTTGTATTGGTTATAGACTGGCGCACTGTTAAAGTTTATGGGGCCAAGAGGAGTAGTATTATGTTGTCGTTCTGCTAACTCTTGCTTAGTCATAAAACTCACATTGTCACGTGTGAAACTCGCCCCAGTCGCTGAAGCTAAACCAGTCATTAAGGTTAATCCAACCAATATTGACAATTGCGTTTTTTGTAATTTCATAAAGTATCCTTTTATTCAAAAAAAACAGACAATGTATATCTATAATATTGTCTGTTTGAGAATTAAAATTTTCTATTGAACATATTTTTTGTAAACGATGTTCATACTTGTCATATTATCTTTATCCTCAATAACTTCAGACTGACTATCATTAGTAGGCTTGCAGGTAAAATCTCCCCCTTTACCATAAGAATAAACAGGAGTAAATGTCAGTTGATTCTTGTTACTCTCAGACAAAATACAATCGATACGAATACCATTATTATCGTTGTCGACCATCACGGTAACCATACCTGCGATCTTTTTTTGATTATTTGCCTTAAACTCCATAGGGGTTAATGTAAAACCATTTTTAATTTTATTAACATGTACTTTTTTATCACTTGATCTAAACACACTTTGAGCATTTAGCCCACCCTGCCATAGTTCACCATTGGCATTATTTTTAACTTGAATGTTAAGTGAGGTAGCAAAAGCCGAACTACAAATAAAAAGAGTAGACACAGCTAAAGAAAGAGATTTTAGATTCATATATTTGCCCTATATTTATATATTATTAAAAATTGAATAAAAAATAACATTTACTGCCAAAAATAAACCTATATTTAGGTGACGTGGCCGATAAGAATATGAGACAAGAGTTTAAAAAAAACAAATGATAAATAAGACAGAAAGTATGATTCATTATTTATCTTTAGTTTCACAAAAAATAATGTAATGATAAATCCATCGCTAATCATCACTGGTGGTAACTGATGGCCATGGAAATTATGCTTATTATTAAAATCACAAAAGGCCATCGTGTTAAAATTCACATAAAAATAAACAGCAGTAATTTTCATAATTAATCACACTTATTCTAATCAATTGATGTGAGGTTAATTCAAAAATAATATCCACCATAAACCTGTAGAACCCTACTCAAAGAATCATGAGCACTCGCGGTAAAAGCATTGTCTTACTATCAGATGCACAAGCCAGTGCTCGGTAACCATCACGAAGAAATGGATGGCGATAGTTACCCGAGAGGGTTAAATAGCGAACTGCTGTCCGCTCAAGCTAGAATGGGGGTAAGGGCAATAACGGATGTTTTCGAATTAATAGCATCAAGTAACGGAGCATGCAAAAAAGCAAAAACACTCATTGAAACTATCGAGATAATGACTCACATGGTCACAATCGGCCATATCGTATTTTTTGTTTTAGACAATGATAGCTATCAAGACTATGCCACCTATACAAAAATCAAAAACAGCACAGTCAAGTAGATAAAGAAAAATAGATTAGGTGCTTTAAAATGAGTTTAGATAAATCATTTTAAAGATCTCGAATATCAAGCTCATTCTGAATGAGGACTATACATTGTGAAGCAAACAACATTCTTGGCCCAAGACTTATTTTCTGAGTATTGAGCCGCTTGAGGCTGTTCCAACTTTTCTTCGGCATTGGAATGTGATCAGTGAGTAGAAAACAGCTATCACCTGCAAATTGATGTTCACGGATACTCTCGCCTTTTTTATCTAATAGATACAATGAGTAATATTCAGAAAGGCGCTGTACTAATTTTTCAAAGCTGATGGTTTCAACGCTCAGCCCTTGCTCGACCGAACGCTCTTGCTCCTTGTCCATTCCAACAGACACATCTAAAGCATGCGCAATCTTCGCAAGCAAAGCCTGTTCATGAAAACCACCTATGTTTTGTAAAAGATGAGATTCAAAACGCAGCGTGCGTGAAAAATCCTGTGTGCTTTCTAGTACAAGATAAACCACTACATCATCACGATGTGACTGCGCGGTAAAAATCGCATTCATAAGGACGTGGGCTAGAATTTCAGTATGTGCCTCCTGCCCAACTGATGCTAGAAAGGTATTTTTATCTGTGGATGCTGCGCGTGCTCTAACTACAAAAGCTCTCATTTTTACAACTCAACTCTCGATCAGTAAACTTTGTTTAATAACGTTGGGCAATACCTAAATTTACCTATTGCCCAAAATAGGCCGACACTCTACCACATACACTTTCCAGAGAAATATCAATTTATTGCAAAACTAACATGGCAGATCCAGAAAAAAGTACGACTAAAATAGCAACAGTGATTAGAATTTCTAATCGAGCAATACCGATTGGCGGTTTAGGTCTCTTGGGTTTAAACGCTATACGACATCCCATCAACATACCTTAATAACTAATTGATAGATAAGAAATTTAAACATAAGCCCAACGAGCTTCGTTGAAAATAGAAAGGCAAGATAACAACTTCGTACTTTCCCACAAGAAAACAAATTTACAATGGGAATATTCCTACGTGTATTTATTGATACCTATCATTACAATGTTGGCAGTTAGTTAACTATTGCTTATACTTCAGTCAGATGAATAAAAATGGTGCAAAGTGATCGCGTAGGAATTTTATACGATTAAATATGAAAGGTATGTAGGAGTACTGTTTGCGTGAATTTTTCAGAATTAAACAGATTCAACATCGTTATCATAACCATGATTCTATTTTTTAGTAGTCATCTGTCGTTCGCAATGAATAACAATTACCACTTATCTCCTAACGACTCAGCTAATACCACTGATAGAGATTGTCATCTAAGGAATGGAGAGAAAATCACTATTGGGATTCTTAATGACTTAGGAGCGCCATTAAGAATTACTTTTGACGATAGCATATCTGGGATAGAAGCAGATTATATACGACTATTTATACCCTGCCCTAATAATGATGTAAAAATAGTCACTTATGACGATGAAAGACTTTTAATTGATGATTTAAATAATAAAAAAATTGATTTTATCATTCTGAATAAAGACATTCACTCTGAAAATTATTCCAGCACTAAGTTTATTTCCGAAAAATATGTTGCGCTAAACAAAAATGCTCTTGATGTAAATAAAGATGAAATACAGGTAGGTTATGTAAATAATTGCTTTACTGAGGCGTTCATTCAACAAGGTTATAAAGTAATTAAGTGTGAAAAATTTGATAATGCCAAACGTGCATACATAGCCATGATAAATGGAAACGTTGATATTTCTGTTCTGGATTATTACTCCGCCATGTTTTTCATTAAACGATTCGATAGTGAAAAAATAAATATATCAACCTATCTAAATGAAAGATTTGAAAGGTTTATTATCTCAAATAATAAACCACTATATGACAGAGCCGTAGAATATGTCTATCCTAGGTATTACAAAGAACTAATTAAATCCACCTGGGGGATCAATAATAATAATCCAATTAATCTAACTGATGCTGAAATAAATTGGATAAAAACGGAAAAGCCAATTATTAAAGTGGTATTTAGTGGTTCCTTTGCTCCTTATACCTTTTACGATAATTCTGGAAAGGAATTAGGGATAATACCAGAACTATTAACGACTATTGGTATTAAAACTGGATTGAAGTTTCAATGGGTAAGACTAAATAAATTCTCCGATATTAAGAAAAACTTCAGTAATGGAAATGCTCATATGGTAGCATCCTCTCCTTATTATGAGAAATTGTCGGAACAGATTGCTTTTTCAATTCCCTATTCTATCGGATCATTATCTGTTGTTACAAGGAAAGATTTACCCAAAGAAAAAACAAACGATGTTATTGCAGTTGTAGAGAGTTATAAACTACAAGAATATCTTAGAAATACATATCCTAATGCTGAAATAAAGATCGTAAGTAATACATCTCTAGCAATAGAACTTGTAGCAAAGGAAGAAGCAACCTCAGCTTATGGATATAGTGAAGTAGTTAATTTCATCGTTGATACCTATTTTAATAATATTTTAGAATCAAAATTATACCCTACTGAATATAAAGTAGATATGAGATTCGCCATTAGCAAACAGTATAAAAACCATGAAATGCTTAAAAATATATTAGATAAATCTATTTATCACCTAGGATTTAATTATGTTGATAACTTGAGTGAACGCTGGAATTCATACCTAGTAGATTCGGATATGGTTTGGGTAGAAAAAGAAACAAAATTAAAGTTATATATCTATATTATAAGTGGTATATTGATACTGATTACAGTATATTTATTTCTATTTTATATAAGAGAAAAGAAGAGAAAAAATGAATTACTTGAATGGCAATTTAGAGCAAATTTAATCGATGGCATTCCTATACCGATCGCTGTACGAGACGATAAATCTCGATTTATACACTATAATAAAGCTTTTGCAGAATTTTCTTCTCTCGAAAATCCAAAACAAATTTTGGGGAAAAAAACATCCGAATACCCAAGTAGGCTTATTGATAACACTTTCTTTAAAAATGAAGAAAAAGAGTACCTAGAACTATTAAAATCTAAATCTCATGGACAAAAAATAGTCAAATTGACTATAGAAAATAGAGAATTAACATTAAGACTTTGGTGGGTTCCCTATGTGATTGACAACAATGTTACTGGATTAATCACTGGCTGGGTCGACTTGACTGAGATAAATTATCTCAACGATCAGTTGATCAAATCAAGAGATGAAGCAATTAATGCCAATAAAGATAAATCAAACTTTTTGGCTGTCATGAGTCATGAGATCAGGACTCCTTTGAATGCCATTTTGGGTACATTAGAACTTTCACTACTGAATGTTAATGAGAGAGATCGCTATTTAAAACAAGCGTACGATTCCTCGCTAGGTTTGTTAGATATAGTCAATAATATATTAGAAATATCCAAGCTTGAAGTAAGTGAAAAAGACTTGACACTGACATATATAGAAGTTGCCACACTATTAAATAATGTAGCAACTTCTTTTTTAGGTTTATGTAATAAAAAAAATCTAGATTTAAAAATTGATATACGCCATGATGAGAGTCACTACATTTTTTCTGATTGTAATTATATAAAACAGATTCTTAACAACATCTTAAGCAATGCAATTAAATATACAGACTCAGGTTTTATAAAAATCATCAGTACTCTGAAAGATGAGCATATAGAAATAGATATTAATGATACCGGTATTGGTATGACTGAGAAACAACTAAGTGAATTGTATCAACCTTTCGTAACTGATAGTACTAATGATGATAGCTATGGTCTGGGTTTGTCCATTGTTCATAAACTTTGCAACATGCTCAATATTAAAATTAATATTACTAGCACCATAAACATAGGCACAAATGTAAATTTATCGATACCAATCACTTCAAGATCGATTGCTGATCTTCACAAAAGCATAACCAGAAATGATATTCCATCAACTAAATTAAGTGGCAAAAAAGTCTTGGTCATCGATGATCATAGAATTAATAGAGATATCATCGAAAAACAGCTGGCTTTATTAGAAATGGATGTTTCAACTTGCAGTACAGGCCAAGAAGCTTGGAAGTTATATAATGAAGTATTAGATAAATTTGATCTTATCATCACCGATTGCTATATGCCTGAGATGAGTGGATTTGAGTTTACAGAACTCATTCGTATGCAAGAATCGAAGAATAAGGAAAAATCAATTCCCATCATCGGGTTCACTGCCAATGCACAGGCAGATATGGTAGAACAATGCTTAGTATCGGGAATGACTGATTGTATGTTCAAGCCAATTAATATTAAAAAGTTGCATGAGAAAATTTGCACAAATCTAACTCAATTCGACACGTGCATTGATATAGTGAGAATACGAAAATTTGCATATGAAACCAGTCAATCATTGAAAAATATGCTACTCAACTTACTAACAGCACTAGAAGATGAAGTCAAAACCTTATCTATTCATGGGTTAAGCACGGAAGAGCAACTTGAAAGCGTGCATAAGTTAAAAGGTGTGGTTCAAATACTTGGTGATTTTGATTTATTAAACAGCTGTGACTGCTTTGAAAATGAACCAGTCAGTCAGAATTTACTCAACATTATTAATAGAGTAAATAATTCAATCACAATACTTAAAGAAACTATTAAAACTGGAAAGGTTTAAAAAATGGCAACATTTATTTTAGTCGATGATCATTCAATAATATTAAGTAGCCTCAGAAGTGTTATTTCATCTATGGGACACGTGGTTCTAGATGAAGCTAAAACTGGTATAGATGCAATCAAAAAAATAAACATATTTGAACCTCAATATGTAATATTAGACATTAGCATCCCAAAATTAGATGGCTTTGAAGTAATTAAACGCTGCCCACCAAATCCTAATAGGAAATACATTATTTTCACTTCAATGCCAAGTAGCATATTGGAGGGTTACTTCAAAAAGATCAATGTCGACAGTTATATATCGAAGCAAGAAGACATTGTAGAAATAAAAAGAAAGCTTCACCAATATATAGATTCATCAGAAACAATTAGTAATGATAAAGCTGGTAGTGATGATACGACAGCACAGGAATCAGATATACTAGAAAGTCTTTCTTCAAGAGAGTTACTGGTTCTTAAATACCTAGCCCAAGGGTATAGAAATAAAGAAATCGCACGAGAACTCATTCTAAGTGAAAAGACAGTTAGCACATACAAAAAGCGTTTAATGGATAAATTATGTTGCTCTTCTATCTCAAATTTAATTTTATTTGCCCATAGGAATAACCTTTTATAACTATCAATTGGGAATATTCCTACTTTTAGTGCGTGAGGAGAATCGTTACTCTTGATAAGTATCTTTTTAACTTACTAGTTGGCAGTATGAAAAAATTTCCTTATCGTTTATTAGACCGAACAAAATACTTTCAAATTAAGATCAACAGTTTAGAGCAATTAACCATTAGGAATCAGGCTAAATGTAAATTTAATACCTTTAAGCGTAGCTCCATGTCCATGTTGGTTGAAAATGGACATTTAAAAGAACGAAAGTATACCGTAACAAAATCAAAAGGATAGATTAATTTACTCACGTTAATGTTTAAAGTAAAACATTTATCAACATAAATAACACTAAACACAATTTATATAACTAATTTTTCTTTCTTAAGCTGATGAGCACTACACTCAGTTATTTACTGTGCAAGATAATTACGCGCATTGCTCTCAATATATTAAATAGTAGTTATGCGCTGTAATTGATAGTCTATCATGGAAAATATGGTGTTAAACTATATCTAATGAATAAATGTTACTAAATCAGATAAAAGGTCCTCAACGACTTGAAAAACGAAAAATCGGTTATTTTATGTTTGTAACCGACATCATAGGAAATTACATATAGGAATTACCAATATTCAAGTACACACATATGAGCTCTCAAGATTTGTGTAACCTCAGGTACAGCTGAACCGTGTGATACTCTATATAAACCGTAGTTATTTTGACATAGTATTCATTAATGACTTGGTCTACTTTAACTTTACTGAGACAATGTAACAGTCATTTATTACCAATCGGTTCATTATGAAACTTTTAGTTCGTAACCTTGCTCGCTCTACCACAGAGCATGAAATTCGTGTCTTGTTTTCTGCTCATGGTACTGTCGCAGACTGTGATTTAGTCTTAGACCAAACGACTGGCCAATCAAAAGGCTTTGCTTTTGTAGAAATGCCCAACGTCAATGAAGCTAGATCAGCGATTTCAAAACTAAACCTTTCTGAAGTTGCCAACAGCAAAATTAGAGTAAAAATAGCTGAATAGTTGTTGAAAATCCTTAGTCAGTGCTTAAACCAATTTGAATTTCGTATGTTGAATTTTTCTAATTGACTAATTAAAACGAGCTAGGTCTACCTAGCTCGAAAGATCAACACGCCCTAGTGTATTAGACCAGAGTTTCTAACATTCCTGCGTCATACTCAACCAGCTCTTTATTATCTTGAATACGATGGATGTAGTCAGGGTTTGCAATGAATGGACGCCCTATTGCTACCAAGTCGAATTGATTCGCTTTAATCGCTTCTGATCCTGTTTGCGCGCTATAACCGCCCACACCAATCAGCGTTTTTGCGTAATTTTCGCGGAGGTACTGCGATACTCTACCGCCAAGAAAATCAAATTCCATACTGTCATCAAACATACCTTCGTGAAGATAAGCTAATTCACGCTTTTCTAGTTCAGCCAGGAAATAATCAAACACCTGACGATCACGAGCATCGGCATCCATATGGGCATATCCGCCAGGTGAAACCCGTAAACCTGTAAGTTCAGCACCAATTCTTGCAATTACTGCATCAACAACCATTAATGGGAATCGAGCCATATTTTCTGGTGTTTCTCCATATTCATCATTACGACGGTTGGTGTCAAAATGAAGAAATTGATCAATGAGATACCCATT
Organism: Vibrio aestuarianus; assembly: GCF_028858425.1. Classification (NCBI taxonomy): domain Bacteria; kingdom Pseudomonadati; phylum Pseudomonadota; class Gammaproteobacteria; order Vibrionales; family Vibrionaceae; genus Vibrio; species Vibrio aestuarianus. Next base: position 909,183 of record NZ_JAKNYQ010000002.1, read on the forward strand.
AGCACCGTGAATCTCCACACCATCAAATCCAGCTTCAATCGCATTTTCTGCCGCTTGCGCATAGTCTGCAACGAGCTGTGAGATTTCCTCATGACTCGCCTCTTTCGGCACGGTATAAACCAATTCCCGCAACCGTGGCACGGTTCCATCGAATGCTACAGCTGAAGGTGCTAAGACATATTCTCCACCAAAAAAATGCGGGTGTGCAACTCGCCCTGTATGCCAAAGCTGAGCAAAAATTTTACCGCCATTGTCATGAACAGCTTGCGTTACTTTTTTCCATCCAGCTAATTGAGCATCGTTATAAATTCCCGGTGTATTTGGGTAGCCTTGACCATCCGGACGGATAATGGTCGCTTCTGAGATGATTAGGCCCGCATCCGCACGTTTTGCATAGTATTGAACCATCGCGTCAGTAGGTACGAGCTCGTCATCTGCCATACAGCGAGTTAGTGGTGCCATCACAATACGGTTTTGCAATGTAATTTTATCGTTGAGCTTATAGCCTTGGAATAAGGTTTCTATCATTGGATTATGTTCCTAATGTCGACTGTTTAAACACATGCTACCTTATTTTTGAATATTCATTCAACAACTATTTGAACGATCATTCAATAAACTTGTTAAATCAAGATTCACTAAGTAAACTAACCCTATCAACTTAAGTGAGGTTTCCGTGTGAGAAGTGCAGAGTTCGATCGTGAACATGTGTTACGTGCTGCTATGAATGAATTCATAGCAAAAGGCTATAACAAGACTAGTATGCAAGATTTAAAACGAGTTACTGGACTTCATCCCGGATCGATTTATTGCGCATTTGAAAATAAGCGAGGACTATTACTCGCCGCACTTGATCATTATGCGAAAACAAAAGCAGACGATTTTGAGCAATTCTTTACCAACTCAGATCAGATTTTAAACGGCTTTAAGGCCTACCTGAGTGATATTATTAACCACACTAACTGCTCTAAAAGCAATGGTTGTCTACTACAAAACTCCCTAACTGAGCTTGAACAACATGATGAAGAAATAGAAACCATCATTTACAATATGTCTGGGCAATGGAAACAACGAATAAAGTCGAAACTTGAACAGGCCAAACTAAACCACGAGATTACACCTGAAGCAAATTGTGAATTTTTAAGTGATTATCTGATGATGGGTATTTACGGTTTGCGCTCTTTTTCGAACACCAAGCCGCCGCAGGAATGCCTGCAGCAACTTGCTGATCATTTAATATATAACTTAAAAATTTAGAAAAAATAATTTCTTAGAAGTATCGTTTGTTTTAGTTCAATCACCCAAATTATTCGTATCTGATAGATATCTAATTGAGTTTGGTTGATGAGAAGATCTCAATGGGGTGTCCATCTGACTTTAGTATGAAGCCCCCATTTGTTGCTGTCAGTACCTTTTTCAGTTCTATCCCTGCCCAGCCAGGGTTTCCACCGATGTAGGCATTATTGGCACCATACACCACACCTCCATCATTAACAAAAATCATAGCGTGAACTAATCGGTCATCTCTAACAAAAGCAACTCTACTGCCTTTAGGTAAGTTTTCTAGATCTGATAATACTTTGATTTTTTGAGGATTATCACCTAAAAAGACTTTACTTCCACCAAAAGAGCGAGTGTTGCTACTTAGCTGAGACAGAACTTCTTTTGATATTTTTCCTGAAAGATATTCTAAACGATATACTGCATCCCAGCACACCCCCTTTCGGATCAACTCTACTCTAGCAAGTTTTTGATCATTGGCGTAACGCGCTGATAATTTGGCCATGTCAACCTTTGATGAACGGTATCCTTGCGTTATCCTTTTAGGGTATGGCATGATCATATCAACAAAAGCGCTAAATTCTTGCCTCTGTTGTAACGATTTCACTATATTTCGCGTGCTGGCCTCAGAAAAATCTGACTCAGTAAGACGCTTTGCCGCCTTTATACCTGATATACCTGACTTTCCTGTTTGCCAAATTTTCGCGACAAGATGCCCAATAGCAACTCCCTCGAACTCCGTAACTATCGTAGTCAATCCATTGATTGTATGATCCATGGCCTGTTGATCTGTATCGGCTTGCTGAGCATTAACAAAATGCGGTAATGAAGAGGCCAATCCTAGTAATAAAGAGATTCGACCGAATAATGGTGCGACCGCAATGCTCGCGACTTGCAATGAAGTGCTTACCCACTTCATTGTAAGCTCAGATTGAATCTCGCTATCCGATTTTACTAATACATCGAGCTGATTAAATCCAGACTGCAATATATCTTCAGACTCCCAATATATGTAGTCTCGTATATCTCCATTATTATTAATATTCAATGGTATAAACCAATGTATATCAGAATTAAACAAATTTATATTTTTCGGTTTAATTCTTGAGTTATGAAATAATAAGTTAAAGTACGATTTACCCGTTTCATATTCGTTATCTACATACTCTAGTTTTTTATTAAATTCCTCTTCACTATTAAATGTCCAATCCAGAGGATTTTCATTAATTGGGCTGGGTAATACAGAAACTATTCTAAATCTATCATTAGCATACCTTATCTTAAATACCCCAACGGCTCGATACCAACTTTGAGGATTCATAAAGACTACTGCTTGTACATCATCTATTGATTGTGCTCCTTTATTTACTAGTGAACTTTTGATGAAACGCCATGTTTCTTGATGTGCCTTGGGGTGTTGCCGCCACCACTCTTCACAGTCCGCGCTAAGAAGATCTGAGATTAATTCATTGGAGTATTTATTAGTACCAATGACATCTTCACGCCATGTCTGGCGCATATTTTTGTGTATAATACTTTCTGCAACATCTCGCGGCTCATTGCGATTAACTAAAAGATCGTAAATACTGAATTCTGTGAAAATTCTCTTATGCCCTGCAGATTGGTTAAATAAAAATTTTGTTAAGGGCCCACGAAAAAATTTAGATCTCTCATCAAATATTCGAATCACTATATCATTAAGACTATATTCTTCAATATTATTAATATAATGATCTTCTAATATAGATATAAAACACAGATTCAGTATTGAACGACCATTAAAGTAATCAGACAAATATTTTTGTGAAATAGTTTCACTTAGAAGAAGTGGAGCACTTAATAATTCAATTAGCTTGTCTTGTTTTATCTGAAGACCTATATCCATTAGCTTATAAAAGATTTTCCTTGGTATTTGCGCGCAATCACGACTGTGCTTAAGAAGGTATCGAAGTCTAAAATCATGCGCTATACGAATGCTATCAGGCCAATCGTATACAGACGGGGTAAATTCTTCATCTTTTATCAAGGCGTACCACGAATAGATCTGGTCGCCAACCCAAATGGGGTCATATATTGACAGCCTATGCCCTTTAGGCATATGGCGAACTATCCGATCAAATCTTTTTTTGACTCGACGAAAATCTTCATGATTCTCATCATCATCGAGTTTCTGCCACCATGCTTCCCTCGCTGCTGATCTAAGGTTACGGATACCCATGAACTGTTTTGATTTACGCCTAATCCATCTTCCCCAAGATATCAAATAAGAAACTGCTCTATTACGATCATTCGAATGAATATACCGTCTAAGAACCCTTTGATTTAAGGTAAAGCGACTTGCGTTAGCACCATCACTTTGGTTTAAATCTTCTTCAATTGCCCCCATTCGAGAATGAATTTCGATCAATTCATGTTTAACTGCAGCATAGGGGAGCATCGATGATTTAATGCTTTTTAAATAGTTAAGATCTTTTTTGACGATTTCCGTATTGAACAAAATTTTTGTTTTCTTGTCTTGCCCAGACAGTTTTGATATTGCGGAGCTCTCTATAGCCTCATCTGCATTAGCCTCATTTGCATTCCTTAATACCGATGTTGTATCAGGAAACAGTTCTCGCTTGCGTCTATTTTTAGTCTGTAAGCCATAATCCCTTTCAACCGAACCTTGCACACTATCGAAAGGCGCTGTTAACTCTTTTATTGGGCTAGATAATTTTTTATTATCTTCTGTTTTATTAGCGTTTTCTAAAAGATGATTTTTATCTACTACTCCAACTGAGATTGGATGGTTGCTCTCATCTAAGGTGGCATCGATACTGGTGGGCATTGTATTGGTTAATTGTAAATTTTCTGAAGGAGCAACGGACTGTTTATATGCTGGTTGTAAAGGCACCTTGTTTTGTAAAGGTGCAATTAATTGCATTAATGTAAGGAATGTTATTGTCGGCCCCGATTTAAAATAACCAGTAACAGGTGGATGAGTTGTTGCTCCGTTCCTATACTTGTAATTATAGTTGGTTAGCTTCGTCTCTACCTTACGAACACCCTTTCTCACACTTTTGCATTTCCATGCAAGTCGGTTCTCGCGATTGCCTAGTTGTTTTCTATATTCTTCGGTTTGTCTTACATCGGTGAATGATGTTGTTTTCCGCATAAATCATCTGTAATTTAGATTAGTGGTCTGGCTAGTAATTAATCCAGTATGATAATTTCATCTCACACCATAATTGAAGCACACAAGTGCTATATTCTGAACCCCACAAATATGCACCATTGAGCACATAATCATAAGCCAATCATCTCATCAACATAGTGAAAAATTCTGATATATATACCCAAACAACTTGAAGTTGCAGGTAGGCGGCAAGTGAGTTCATCCCCATGAGCATAGATCAACTATGTGATTGGGGTGATCGAAAGTAACCAACACCGCTGCAACTTAAAATAGAAAGGGTATATTGAGATTCACTTAACATATATTTATTTACATTATAATTTTTCATTAAATAACCATGGGAATATTTTAATTTTGAAATAATTTTAATATTAAAAACCCATTAATTAAATGATAGGTGATTATATGAAAATTATACAAAAAAAATAAAAGACAAACTTAGCAAGTGTAATCACAGTTTCTAATTGACGCTGTATTATGAATTAATATTATTATTTCTAATGAGAGCTACACCATAGCTCTCATTAGAATATTTGTGATTATGGCAACAGTACGGTATCGATTACATGAATCACACCATTACTCGCTTTGACATCAGCAGCAACGACATTTGCGTTATTTATCATCACACTATCGCCATCCAAGGTTATCTTAACCATTTGGCCTTGAATTGTTCTAGCATTGTCCATTGTTATAACGTCAGCCGCCATTACTTTTCCAGAAACGACATGGTATGTCAGGATGGATACAAGCTTATCTTTGTTTTCTGGTTGCAATAGTGTCTCAACAGTGCCATTTGGAAGTTTAGCGAAAGCTTCATCCGTAGGAGCAAAGATAGTGAATGGGCCTTCCCCTTTCAAAGTATCCACTAACCCAGCAGCCTTCACCGCTGTGACTAATGTATTAAAAGAACCATTTTCAACTGCGACATCAACCACATCCTTCTTCATACCGTGACCATCAGCATATGCTGTGAACGGGAATATTGCGGTTGCTGCTACCAAAGAGAGTAAAGCGGCAATTTGTTTAAACATAGTATGTTCCTTCTTACGGTGTTTTTAGGTTTCGAAGCTTTTATACGACTAATCAATCAAATCGATCATTAGTGCCGTTCTAACCTTAGGTATGTTTGTTTTAATGTCGTGTATCATTAAGCAACCCTATCAAATCCCTTTAATATATGTGTGCCGCTAAATGAGAGGGGAAGTGGGTAGGCCGGGTGCGTAACGTTAGGCTGAATTCTAAAGAAAACTGCCAGAAGATGTGGATACAACTACTGGTAGTAAACCCAGAGACCAAGCCTCATTGATCTCCCCGCTTGGTTCTGACGACATAGCGTTTAGTTCATTCACTCCAGACTCTGCATTGTGAAGCATTTCAACGATACGTGGGTACAGAATTCACTTGGAACATTGGTTTTGGTGGCAGCTATGAAATTAACGATCAGTTCAACATTGTTGCAGAATACCAGTTCATTTCTTTGGGTGACGTACAGACAGGTCAGGATGCCTTTACTGACGGCTTCCAGATTGACGGTGCAACGGCTCATGAAGTGGGCGTAGGTGTTAAGTATAATTTCTAACCTTCATTCTCTAGTTAGTATGCAATTTAATGCTAGAAGTTGTCTTAAATGCTGGCTGTAGTCAAGAGGCAAAAAGCTAAATACTCATGCGGCCAGCCTGCTTAATTAGCCTCTTATTGAACCATCAAAATAAGAGGCAATATAAGAGGCAATACGCGCTAATTTCTGAAACCCGCTAATTGATTGTGATCTGGCTTTATTGCCTCTTCCATAAAGTTGAAAAACGCCTTCACTCTGGCAGAGTTTTCCAGATCGTTGTGAGTCATCATCCAAAGGTATGTACTCTGGTGTTTCACTTCCAAATCCACTTTTTGCAGAGTTCCAGAACTGTCACCAATGAAACAAGGTAGATAAGCAAGCCCCATCTTATTCTCAGCCGCCATTATCAGAGGTTCGAAAGAATCTGTTTTCATAACTATCTTTTCTTCCGAAATAAGTTCTGAGACTTGTAGCGAAGCGCTGCCTTGATCCATAACTAACCAAGATGCAGACTCTAGAGGATGCTTGCCTTGGAGACCTTTAATGTAATTTGGTTCTCCATAAACACCAAAGGCAATTTTGCACAACTTAGTCCCAACCAAAGACTCCGGTAACTCACTAGCAGGACGAATCGCAACATCCGCATCTAAGTTTGAAATATCCAATCGACGAGAGGTTAGACTGAGCTCCAACTGAATTCTTGGATAAAGTTGATGAAAAGCAGCCAAATGAGTACCCAGAATCAAACGAGACAGCGCGTCTGTTGTCGTCAACCGCAGCACACCTTCCAACTGCATTTCCTGTTCGAAAATTTTTCGCTCCAACTCTTTCACTGTGGATTCTATATTAAGTGCGGACTCCAGCAGCATTTGCCCTTCAACCGTTAACTTGTATCCGGTAGAAAGTTTATGAAAGAGCTGTAATTTATGTCGGTGCTCAAAAGCATCAAGACGACGCAACACAGTACTGTGATTCACACCAAGTGATCTGGCAGCAGCAGATAGTGATCCTTCATTCGCCACCGTCAGAACATATTGCAAGTCATCCCATCGTATGTTGTGCATTTTTGCATACCAAATGTGTCTAATTAGTGAATTTACTAAAAATTTAGCACAGGTATAGTTATCACATCAACGCAATGAACAGAATTGAAGGTCAAGGCATATAATAGATAGCGGTTCTTATCTCTCACGCGTTGAACCCCAAAATTTGACAATCAGGAGAAAGATAATGTTTAAGAAATATCTACTAATCGGTCTTACTAGCCTTCTGGCTTTCTTCCAACTAACCCCGGCACTGGCGGATGATACAGAAGCAGTTGACCCAGCTAAGACACTAGAAACGGCTCAAGCATTCCTATGGGCAGCAGGCTCTGGTGATATGGAAAAACTTCAGGCACTGATGGCAGACGATTTTGTCTGGCACAACGAAGGTGACGCAAGCATCCCGTGGATCGGTAACTGGGATTCAAAAGAAAAAGTACTAAACACCTTCCTGCCTCGCTTCGGTGCAGGTTTGAAAGTAACAAGTTGGTCTACAGACTATAGCTTTGCAAACGGTGACCAAGCAGTATTTATGGGCAGTATGAGTGCAATTACTAACGAATCTGGTGTAGACACTGGCAAATTCAGCTGGGCAGTACGTGTTCAGGTTGAAGGTGGCAAAGTGAAAAACTGGAACTGGTTTGAAGACAGCTACGCGGTATCTAAAGCTTACCACGCCATGAAATAATTGCTGCTAACAAGCTGAGTTCTGAAAGCTCAATATGTTCACTGGACATATTGAGCTTGTTGCTTACAGTGAGTTGCATAGTTATGCAGATGCAAAAGTCTATTCAGAAACCTACACTTGGAAGGAAATGGGAGTTTCCTGCCACGGCTTCGATACTACTAACCATGAGAAAAAGTACTGTAATTCCAGTGGCACGAACAGCCACTGAGTAATTGCGTTAACACCGAATGGGGCGTGCGACGTGAGGTCGTATGAAGCGCTGTTCACCGCTTAATGTGTGAACCATCTGTATCACCAGATGAACCTAGGACTCTGAATAAAGTAGCGAGTCTGACAATGTAACGAAGGCTGGTCATGCACCAGTCGGGATCTAAATCGCGAGAGAACGATCCTCCTGATAACCACAATCGGGTGAGTGCTAGGTAGTCAGCATGATGAACATAAGTGAATCCGCATAAGGTGCGTTATATGATGAATCAGCGGAAGTGGTTAATACGCTGTGGCCAAAAGGCATGAGAGTCGGAAAGAGATTGCCCCGTGCTCTTTCGTGATCGTTGAACTCTCCGCACTATAGCGGGCATCTACACTGACATTGCGCGACATACGGAACACGGTAAGCCTGTATCACTCCCTCTGGGAAAGCCTTCGTGGCCGATAGTGATGCAGGTATAGGAGGTTGGAAAAAGCGAAGGCTGCATTGTAACGATGCAGATACAGATTCATATCTGATCACGAAAGTGGGCTGACTTCCGACTGGTCTTCCGTTGCAAGAGAATTTGAAGAACTTTATTCAAGGAGAAACGCAAATGATGATTTCAAAAGAGATTAGTGCCTCTCCTGACAGTGCTCAATGGCAATCCACCAATTGGAAAGACGTTGAATCTCATGTTTTAAAGCTTCAGATGCGTATTGCAAAGGCAACACGAGAAGGTAAACACAGCAAAGCGAAAGCGTTGCAGTGGATACTGACTCACTCGCGTTCGGCAAAACTTCTTGCTGTTAAGCGGGTATCACAAAACAAAGGCAGTAAAACGCCTGGAATTGATGGCGTTATCTGGAATACAGATACGCGCCGCATGAAAGCGGTCAATCAATTGAGCAGAAAAGCTTATCAAGCCAAACCGCTCAAGCGTATCTACATCCCCAAGAAAAATGGCAAGCTCAGACCACTGGGTATCCCCTGCATGGTCGATAGAGCGCAGCAAGCGCTTCATCTTCTTGCTCTGGAGCCTGTATCAGAAACACTTGCCGGCCCTAACAGCTATGGATTTAGACCAAACCGCAGCACTGCCGATGCAGTCGCACAGTGCTTCAAGTGTCTGGCATTAAAGAAATCAGCTCAATGGGTTCTTGAGGGAGACATCAAAGCCTGTTTCGACAAGATCGGACATCAATGGCTTATGGACAACATTGCCGTAGATAAACGTATGTTGGAACAATGGCTAAAGTCTGGTTTTATAGACAAAGGGTTGTTCTATCGCACTGACGAGGGAACACCACAAGGTGGGGTCATATCTCCGACCTTGATGCTTATGACTCTTGCAGGGCTTGAGCAACGCATAAAGTCTACTGCACTAAAAAAGGGTGCTAGAGCCAACTTTATTGGATACGCCGACGATTTCGTCGTCACCTGTGCTTCAAAGGAAGTGCTGGAGAACGATATTAAACCGTTGATTGCTGATTTCTTAGCAGAAAGAGGCTTAACACTCTCCGAAGAGAAAACGCACATTACCCATATCAGCCGTGGTTTTGACTTCTTAGGCTTTAATCATAGGAAGTACAAAGGGAAATTGCTCATTAAACCGAGCAAATCCAACACACTGCTGTTCTTGAGTAACTTGCGTGAACTCATCAAAAAGCACGCAACTATCCCCGTTAACGATTTAATCAAGTTGGTAAATCCGAAACTCAGGGGCTGGTCGAATTACTATCGACACTGTGTAGCTAAACAGGTATTCGGATATGTAGGTCACAAGCTATTCCATGCGTTATGGCACTGGGCTAAAAGGCGTCATCCAACAAAGTCTAGAACTTGGGTCGCTCTTAAATACTTCATCAACCGTCAAGGTCAATGGCAATTTCACGGTTGGCAGAAGATCATGAATATGGATTGTCAGTTCAATCTGTTTCAAATAGCCAAAGTGCCGATAGAGAGACATGTGAAAATCAGGAGTGCCGCTACACCTTTTGATCCTCAACACCAAGAATACTTGGCAAAGAGAAAGTCAAAGAGGCAAAGTCGCAACTCTTGGCATGAGCCTGCTCTCACTGCTTTGTAAGTTGCTGGGTGCCAACTGGTGCCTTCGTGAAGGCTTGAGCCTAGTGCGGTGAAAGTTGCACGCTGGGTTCTTAGAGGGGCGACACTTGGTAACAGGTGTCGTCTACTCGACAAGAACAAGTTAGAACAACTCGGATAAACAGCTAAAAATGTTCTGACTTTGAACACTCTGCTCCTCCGAAAATGACAAATAGTATTCTAACCTAGAACACTTTTAAGATCGGTTGTTGGGATCTAACCGTTAATTCAACGCCCTAGATAAACCGCTGTCACTTACTCTCGACCATGTCCTAACTCTTCGCTAATGATCATTCTGGCTTCATAGTCACGCTGTTTGTCTGCACCAATCAACCCTTTCGTTGACGGGCCTCCCGCAGCAGGAGCGCTGTTACAGGTAAGATTCATAGACAAAGGCGTTATATGTACTTATTCATTTCTCACTATTGCGCCGTTTAACTTCATACATACTAAGATCTGCTTTAGATAATATTTCGTCAATCGATGAGGGGTCTGCTTTACCAGTATAGCTATAGTGCCCAATGCTGAGTGATAGAGGTAAATCTTTATCCTGCCAGCGAAACATATTTTGCTCTGCATGGACTTGTATGTTCTTAATTATTTTTTGTACGTCGTGAGGATTTGTTGCGCGTTGCAAAATTACGATGAACTCATCTCCTCCAACTCGTGAAGTAAAGTCTGACGATCGCAAACTTTGGGTAAGAACTCTAGCAATATGCTTCAGTACTGCATCACCAGCCTCATGTCCAAGTGAATCATTAATCTCTTTAAACTTGTTTAAATCTATGTTCAATATGGTTAAGTGAACAACGCCATCACTACAAGACATAATACGGTCAAGTTCACTAAATAAAAACCGTCTATTGGGTAGCCTTGTTAACTCATCATGGAGAGAAAGGTTCTGAGCTAACAAGTAGTTTTTCATCAGAAACCAAATCAAAACGTAGAACAAGCTAAATGTTGCCCATCCAAGTGTCTTAAACAAAATCTCAAATCGACGGATACCCTCGAATTGGTCGAAATCAGTGTATTTTGCGAAAAGTTTCCATTCCCCGCTGGGTAAATAGATAGGCAGACTTAAGTCATAGTCATCAAGAACTTTTTCATTCCCCTCTATGAGTTCACCATTAATGTAGCCTGTTAGAGCAATGTCTGCACCTTGCAAGGCATTTAAGTCAGACTGTTCTATTAGCTTATCGTAGTTAATAACAACGCTGAGTCCGCCCCAATACTCCTCATTGTTCGGTATATCTGTGAAGATTGGATACCTAGCAATTAGGGCAGTTCCGCCTTGTACCAGTTCTAAAGGGCCCACAACAAAAACTTTTTTTTGCTTTTTAGCGATCTGAACGGTTCGATACTGATTGGGAACGGTACGAAAATCCAACCCAATCGCTTTTTCATTTCCTTCTAAAGGGTATAAATGAGAAATGATGTCGTCGGGGGCTAAACCTATATTGCGTACAAGGTTTGCTTTCCCCAGGAACTGCTCAGAGATCAAGCTCCAGTTGTTCATTGCAAATTGAGGATCAAGAGCGACGACCGATGCGAAACTGTCAGCTAGGTAAGTATCTCGATAGATATTTGCTTCAATATTATATCGAACCAAGTTAAGCTTATGCCGCACGTCGTCCCTCACTTGCTGAACTTGCTTACCTACAAAGCCATCACTTGTGAACCCGATAATATTATAAGAAACAAGAACATAAACCACCGTCAGTAGAGCGATAGCCCATCGATTAATCTTGTAAGCTCTCAAAAGCACGATATTTTAATCCCTTTCTAGAAACTAGAATTCCAATTAAAAATATAGACATATTTCCATAAAAATCAGTGATTTATAGCAACTTCTCTCCAGCGCGTTTTTGTCCTGAAACGACCTCACTAGCATAAAAAATCATTTCTACTGAATGAGCCTCGTTGGTGTCACATAAGCTGCATTTGGGCAAACCCTGGCTACTTACGGTCGATGGTATTTGTACGAAACTCATATGGGCATTTTCGTGTTTCATGCCCCGTTAGCAGGTCTTTGGACAAAATGTATGGTACGCGATTTGCTAATCTAGTGAACATTGTTTACAGATGCCATTTATTTAGTAGTGTTAACTTTTAAAGCTAGACCTAGTTGCAAGCCACATGAAGGTTCAAAGTATATGTAAATTAATTGAATGCTCGGGCTATCCTCCCATGCCCTTGATAATCGTATCTCACTGAGTTGCTGCTAACGAATACTGATTCACCAGCTCTCAAGACAACGTGATTATTTTGACTTGAAATTGCAACTTCACCTTCAATACAAAACAGTATTTCTGCGCTACGAACAAACTGTGCTTGGCTGATATGTTCGACTGTCATTACTTCAAAGCAGAAGTCATCAACTGGGATGGGATAGCTCACTTTATTACCCTCTTTATATATGGGTTTTAGCCGAATCTCCGCTGGATTAATCGGTTCGAATGAGGTGTTATCTATCAACTCAGTTACATCAATGTGTTTTGGTGTTAGCCCTGCGCGCAAGACATTGTCTGAATTTGCCATTATCTCAAGACCCGTCCCCTGCACATATGCATGTGGGGTTTCGGCGAACAAAAACATTGCTTCGCCAGGTGCTAATTCAACAGTATTAAGCATTAGTGGAGAAAATAGACCGATATCTCCCGGATAGTGCTGTTTGAATTCAGCACTGTATTGCAACGCCTCTCGTCCCATCATGGTTTTAGCGGGGCGATTATGGGCGGCTTCCAACTCTGCCAGAGCCACCTCTTTGTGTTTGCCTTCAAGTGACATAATCGCAGTAAAGAACTCTTGTAGCGCTGCACTATCTGCGTGCTTTTCTAGCTCGGAAATTTCTTTCGCCAGACTTGGAATGTCGGCCTCTTTAAACAAAGCAATAATGTCTGCAATTGGGCGAAATCCATTCATCGCTTTATAAAAGGTTAAAGCATAAACCAACTCAGGCTTATGGTTGGGATCTTTATAGTTTCTGTGGGCGGCATCTAGCGGTATCCCTTTTAGGTTTTCTCGTTCAAAGCCTTGCTGCGCTTTATGTTTACTGGGGTGTACCTGAATAGAGAGTGGCGTCTCTGCGGCAAGCACTTTAAATAAGAAAGGCAACTCCCCAAAACGTGCAGCGGTGTAGTCACCTAAGATATCCATTTTGTTTTGTTCAATAACGTCTGACAGTGGCTCACCAGTTTCATTCAGTCTAGAACAACCATTAGGGTGAGCACCCATCCAGATCTCTGCCTGTGGCTTGTGCTCTGGATTATTGATACCAAATAGGTTGTGAATGGAGTCTTTACTACCCCATGCATAGTTTTGGATGACGTTATCAAGCTTAAATAGAGACATACTACTTCTCTCCAAAAATCTGTGCGCCGACTTTCAAGGTAGCGGCAATATTGCGTGCAGTGCGAGTCAGATTATCGCCCGCCTCTGTCAGAACTTGTTCTAGTGGTTGTGGTGAACGAACCGTGCCAAAGGTGCTATCGACAACGTTGTAGAGTTCATCAATCTCTTTACCCAATGAGCCTGCAATTCCAATCACGGGAATACCTTGTAGCGTGGCTCGTTTAGCAATACCAAACGGGGTCTTGCCTTGCAGGGTTTGGTTATCCATCTGACCCTCGCCAGTAATAACGAGATCCGTGCCTTGCAGCACTTGGTCTGCGTTTAAGGTGTCTAAAACCATCTCAATACCTTGCTTGATTTGGATATCAAATAGCAGTGATAAACCAAGAGATGCGCCACCAGCAGCGCCAAAGCCAGGTGTAGTTCGATTGTCTTTTCCAGTGAGATTGCTGCTGATCTTTCCAAAATGATTCAACGCGTCATCAAGCTGTTCAATCAGTTCCGAAGAAGCCCCTTTTTGAGCACCGAAGATATAGCTAGCGCCGTTTGCGCCAACTAATGGATTGTTGACATCACAAGCGATCACAAACTCGACCTGTTGGCATCGAGGATGGATATTGCTTAAGTCGATGCGAGAAAGGTTAGAAAGAGCAGTTCCACCCAAGGCAATCTCATTGCCTTGCTCGTCCAACAACTTGCCACCCAATGCTTGGACCATACCAGCCCCACCGTCATTGGTGGCACTGCCTCCAAGACCAAGCAGGACTTTATTTACACCTTTCTCAAGTGCCTCTTTGATCAACTCACCAGTACCATAGGTAGTTGCAAGGGCAGGATCGCGTTCTTGTGGCGAAACTAGGTCTAATCCCGATGCTGCAGCTATCTCTATCAATGCCGTCTTACCGTCATCAAGCAGTGCCCAATGTGCATCGACGGTTTCACCCTGTGGGTTCATCACTTGGGTAGTTTGCATAATGCCATCTAACCCTTGCATCAATACATCGACCGTTCCCTCACCGCCGTCAGCCAGCGGTAGATGCACATACTCCGCTTCTGGGAATACTTGTGCAAAACCGGCTTCAACGCTTTGGCATACCTGCTTGGCACTAAGAGACTCTTTAAATGAATCGGGGGCAATTACAATCTTCATCTCAGTTCACCAACTCCGCCCAGTTGGAATCAGAGCGGAGGTTTCTACGGTTAAAAACTAGGATTAAAACTTCACTTGGAATGATTTAGCCTGACACGCATTAAGTGCACCAAAGCTCTGGCTAGAAACTTCGGTATCACGTACTCGCTCATCCAGACTGGTCTCTTGCCATGAAGTCACTGGTTGAGTGAAGGTAACACCATCTTCAACCTGTCCAGTTTCTGCTGGGTTGTAGACACGTAGGATCAGTGCATCTTCATCTTCTGCTTTCTTAAGTACGCTAAGCACCGCGCCTTTCTGCGTTTTAGTAAGAAGCGAGTAAGTTAACGGCTTGTCTTGCTCACCGACGTTTAGTTTCATAGCGTTGTACGGGATCTTGTTGTAACACTCGATTGGCGTTACATAGTCTCGTGCTTGAGCCATAACGTTGGCCTCGATATGGTTGCCAGCAAAACCAAGTAGGCTGAACTCACACACTAACTTGCCACGCGTTTGCGAATCTGGAGTTGGGATCTTGATGCCTGAAGGACGTCCCGGACGTAGCAACAGCTCCTCTTTACCCAGTACGCCGACACCACGTAGCAAAGTTAGGGCGAAAGTGTCACGCTCTTCATTGCTTTGGCTCGAAACCACTTCAAACTCACGCAGGCCATTAGTCATGAGCGCCAAACCACCAGTTTGATTCTCTACTGCGGCAAAGTTCATCAGTTGATAAACCGGTACTGGAGCTTCTTTCCAGCCTTCTTGCTCCCACACTTGCATCGCAGGGTCGTTGGTTGGACGTGTGATTAGGCCAAACTGGTTATCTGCCACCACATTTTCAGATACAAATGGCGTTGGAATTAGCACGCGCACACGGTGATCATCTGCTTGGTTATCTAGCTCCATACGAACTTCGATACGGCGTGAACCGGCTTTAAGTACCACTTGACAATCGACATCGACAAATCCGTTTCGTCCTGTGCGCTCTTCGCGCTCTTGCAGATTAGCTGGTACATCCATTCGTAGTTTGATGCTAGCAACAGATTGGAAGCCTTCATGTTTAATATCGGTTTCTACCTTGAACTCATCTGAGTAAAGCAGCCACTCCTTGCGAGATGGAGAGTAGTCGTACTCATCGCCATCATCTGAACCATCTTCAATTCGCAGCACTTGGTCATAAGTCATCTCAGTCTCTTTATCCAAGATGGTTAAGGTACCGTTGTCATTCACTTTAATGGTGTAGAATTCGTTCTCTAGCAGGTAGTCTTTCTGATCGACAATTTTTTGAGTGCCTTTCTCGTTGCCTTGGATATGCAAAGTGGTAAAGCCCATCGCAGGTACAGATTGTTTAATCTGAATATCGTACTCAATAAACGGGTCATAGTTACCATAATGAACGATTTGGCGGTCAATTTTGCCTGGGTCGATCACTCGCTGATCTTGGATGAAGTACTCAACTGGGTTGCCGTTATCATCAAAGATATTGAACTGCTCTGCACGGATAGTGATGGTGGTGTTTATCACCTCTTCACGTTCGTATGGCGATAGGTTGAAGAAGGCTAATTTGTCGCAGCCTTCACGAGCTGGCATATGGTCAACGATTTTACGCTTGTAGAAGGTGATCAGATTGCTCGCCATATCGTCGGCCAGGATGTAGCGGTTAAGAATCTCAGCGTGCACCTTGTCTGAACAGCAGCAACCGATAGAGTCGTGGGCATGGTTCTTCATGCTCTCTTTCCACATCTTCTCAATCAGACCGTGGTGGTATTCAAAGCCTAGTGACCAAGCGATAGAAGCTAGCGGTTCTAGGATATTGACAATCTTGTTCTCTACCTGAGCATGGATCAGCTTTATATCCATCCGAGTTGACGAAATCGTACGGTGTACACGCATGTATTTGCCGTCGTTAAATTCGCCTTTTACGGTATCTAGTTGATCGCGCTCTTGCTTGATGCGGTCGAATACCTCTTCAAAGCGACTCATCACAAACTCACGTTCCGGGTAAACCTCACGCAGCTTGTCCATCACCTCGAAGATGTCTTGTTGGATTGGCATCTGATCGTGACCATTTGGTAGCAGAATGTCTTTGGTCACTGACGGCTTTTCTAACACTGGGAAGTATTTGTCTAGGCGAGCACGCAGCCCTTCTTCATCTTGAGGTAGGTACTTACCAATCGCATAACCAAGAGGCAGTACTTGTGCCGAAACTTCTGATCCATCATTGGATTGCCATAAGAACTCAGTTTTGTTCGTACCGTGACGCTCAGAGCAACCGCGCCAGAACATGGCAGTGTCAATATCAAAGCCGTTATAGATCATTGGCAATTGTGAGCTCATTGAGAACGAGTCTGGCAGGTAGCCAATTTTCATTGGCTCGCCTAACTCTAGACAATCACGTAGGCCGTACAACATATTACGAACGATTGACTCACCACCAACCTGCATAGTGTCGGTTTGAGAGTACCAAGGACCAACAATAAGTTTGCCCGCCTGAACTAGGTCGCGTACTCGCTCTTTGTTCTCAGGCTTGATAGCAAAGTAGTCTTCAAGGACCGCTGTCTGGCCATCGAGTACATAGTATTTGTATTCTGGATCGCTCTCCAGACGTTGCATGATCTCTTCCATGTTGTTCACCAAAAGAATACGAGACTCTTCAGTGGTGAAGTACCATTCACGATCCCAGTGCATGTGTGGGGTAATATGAACGCGTGATTTAGTCATTGTTTTGTACCTGTAAAGACTGTGCTATACGACTTAAATGAGTAATGGCTTTTGAGTAAACGCTGAGTTATCCAAATAACTTTGAAGCAATAGAGCCAAACAACCCTTTCTTCTCTTCAACTACTGGTGCAGGTTCTTCTGCTATCTCTTCAACTTGCTCTTCCTCATCGCTAAGAAGTGCAAAAATTTCTTCTACAGTAGTCGCGCTAAGTACCGCTTCACGAACTTCATCATCAATCAAAGTGCTTGTCAGCTCGGTCAGCAGTTGCATGTGTGTAGAACCCGCTTCAGCATTAGGAATAGCAATTAAGAAGATCAGATTTACATCCTCTTCTTCATCAATGCCCTGCCATTTCAAATCTTGTTTTAGGGTTGCGACAGCAAATGCTGCTTCTTTCACTGCGTCGGTTTTGCCATGTGGAACGGCAAGGCCTTCACCTAGCGCCGTTGCACCATGTTCTTCACGGGCAAACACCGCTTTTAAGTATTCTTCTTTGTCGTGCAACTTGCCCTGTTGGTCGAGTTGTTCAGCGAGTGCCTTAATTGCAGCATCACGACTCTCGAACGTCGTTTGTAGATTAATCAGTGATGAGTTGGTAAGCGTTGTAAGGTTCATAGTTTTAGCCCCGTATTCACGTTCTTTTGGGTTATCTGTTTACGTGCCAACAATAATACCAATCGAATACAAATAAACCGTGATCCAGATCTCGATAACATCACAACATGTATTAATCTGGAGTTAAAAAATAATATTTGTATTCTTTCTATTTGTTAAATTGCGTGAAATTCGTATTATCCAAGTCAAAGGTCACATACGAAGACCTGTTAGAACGGTTCTACAGGTTAATAAGCAAGAGACTATCTAGGATATGACGACAAGATTACCCATGTACCGACAAATCGCTGATGCCATTAGAGATAAGATTAGCACCGGCATCTACAAGGTTGGTGAGGCACTACCCACAGAGGCACAACTGCGTGAAGAGTTCTCTGTCAGCCGAGTAACTATACGCCAAGCCCTTAAGCTTCTAATTGAACAAGAAGAGCTAGAGAGCATTCAAGGTAGTGGCACCTATGTAAAAGAGAGCAAAATAAACTACAACATCTACCAGCAGAGCAGCTTTGCTGAAAAGTGGGCTCATTTGCAGGGAGTAACACACAGCGATGTCTTATCCTTTGAGGTGCAAGCAGCCTCACTAACGATGGCCGAGCACTTGGAAGTCAACGAAGGCGAGCACGTTTTCTACATCAAGAGGGTGCGATTCCTAGACGAGACCGCCATTACGGTTGAAGAGACTTGGATGCCAACGACTATGTTCCCAGACCTCAGCTACCAAGTGATGCAAGGTTCGAAATATGACTACATCGAAAAGCAAAAGAAGATGGTTATAGATAGAAGTGAGCAAGAAATCATGCCCGCACTTCCACCAAGTGACGTGGCGGCATTACTTGGTATCGACCCTACAGAACCCGTTATAGAAAAGCGCACTCGCGGATACCTAGAAAATGGCACCATCTTCGAGTACAGCCGAAACTATTTCACGACCAACAACTATAAATTTACCCTCACCGCAAAGCGCCAAAGGAAGAATACAAGCTATTCTATTTAAGTAAGGGGTTTATTATTAAATGTCGTCGTGTATTTAATTCATATTATATTTCAACACCATAGCGTCATAATACAATTTTGTATTGCTTTTATATCAACAAAAAGAAAAACAAATTAAAGATAAATAATACAACTTGTGAGAATTATCACAGATAGTTAAAACAAATTAGGTGAGAATATAATCATTGAGTGACCTATTTATCGCTCAAATGACGAGAGACGACGCAAAGGAAGATCAGATGAAAATCTTAGCGATTACAGCATGTACGGCCGGTGTAGCGCACACCTACATGGCGGCTAAAAATTTAGAAAAGAAAGCAGCCGCGCGCGGTTGGGAAATAAAAGTCGAGAAGCAAGGTGCGAATGGCCTTGATGGAAAACTAACCGCACAAGATGTCGCGGAAGCCGATGGCATTATCTACGCTGTTGACGTAGGCGTAATTGAAGCTGAGCGCTTCGAGGGCTTAACGTCTGTGCAAGGTAAGGTTAAAGATGGCATCAAAGCCGCTGATGAAATGCTTGATGCACTCGAAGAGAAGGTCAAAGCGGGTGGCTCAAAAGCGAAAGCAACCACGACAGCCAACAAGTTTGCCGAGAAGGAAGAGAGCAACGACAATATGATCGTTAGCTTCTTGAAACTTTGGTACAAGGGCGCTCTTTCAGGCGTATCTCACATCATTCCTCTTGTTATTATCGGTGGTCTTTGTGTAGGTCTTCTAAACCTATTCTTCGGCTACGATTACACCCACCTTTATGATGAAGCGATACTGGTTGAATACACGGGCAAAACATACGCAGACCTAGGCATTATTAACGCTGCTGAAGGATTAGCTAACAGCGAAATTGGTGCGATTAAGAAAGAAGTTTATGCCGCTATTGCCCAACCTGAGGCCAAAGCGCAGTTTGAGTCTTCGTTCCAAGGTATTATTCACTTCTTATACTACAGCACGTTAAAAGCCTTTAACCCACTGTTAATCTGTGTGCTTGCAGCATTTACAGCTTACGGTATGGTTGGTAAACCTGGTCTAGCTCCTGGTTTCGTCGGTGGTTTCGTCGCTGTTGGTGGCGGATTCGGTAATATCTCTATCGTGACTGGCGGCTTCCTAGGTGGCTTAGTAGCAGGTGCAGCAGCAGCCTTATTTGTTATGCTTGTCCGCCAGATCAAAGTACCGAAAGTACTAGAATCAGTGAAGATGATCATCATCACACCTCTACTAGCCGGCATTGCAACACTGATCTTTATGTATGCAGGCCCTGGTAAGTTCTTTGCGATGCTTAACAGTGGTTTGGTCGATTGGCTAACATCAATGGGGACGAATAACCTACTTATCCTAGGTTTCATCCTCGGTGCTATGGCTTGTTTCGATATGGGCGGCCCTGTAAACAAAGCGGCTTACCTATTCTGTATCGGGGTCGGTACTAGTGGCGACTTCGCTGGTGACGCATCAATCTTCTACGCTGCCTTTACTGCTGCGAAATGTATCCCAGGTATGTCACTAGGTATTATGTCTGTGGTATTCAAACGTTTCTTCGACGAAGAAGATCGCTTGGCAGGTCCTTCAACCGCTATTTTAGGTTTCTGTGGTATCACTGAAGGCGCTATCCCTTATGCTGTAAAAGATCCAATGCGTATCATCCCCGCTCATATGATTGGTGGTGGTGTAGCGGCTGCATTAATTCTTTCTTCTAAGATTACTATTGGTACCGTAGCTGGCGGTGCAGTGTTCATGCTGCCTGTTATTGGTAATCCCTCTGCCTGGCTTACTTACTTCGTCATTGGTGTCGCCGTTTCAATGGTATTGACCATCGGACTAAAAGTAATGGGAAAGAAGAAGCTAGCTGAAGCGAAAGTTTAGTTCCCCTTAACTCAAGATGCTCCAAAACTCCAAGTCGCCCCCCCTCGCTTGGAGTTTTTTTGTATTACCTGCTAGCTCTTTAGCAACCTTATCTTGTATTCAGTGCTTTAATTCGTATCATTAAGCCTCTAGGGGAAAGCACAAGTTGTTGTCACCCATCTCTTTTGTATTACTTTCGAGGTTTACATGGCAAGACTGCCCCTCTACCGAAAAATAGCTGGCGCCATTCGAGAAAAAATCAGCAGTAAGATTTACAAGGTGGGTGAGGCGCTCCCAACAGAAGCTCAACTATGCGAAGAGTTTTCTGCCAGCCGAGTAACTGTTCGCCAGGCACTTAAACTCCTGATCGAAAATGAAGAACTAGAGAGCATTCAAGGTAGCGGCACTTACGTTAAAGAGAACAAGGTTAACTACGATATCTACCAACAAAGTAGCTTTGCGGAAAAGTGGGCTCATTTAGGTGGGATAACCCATAGCGATGTGATTGCCTTCGAAATTCAATCAGCCTCATTAACACTAGCAGAGCACTTAGACATCAACGAAGGTGCTCGAATTTTCTACGTAAAGCGAGTTCGTTTTGTCGATGACAACCCAATCACCGTTGAAGAGACATGGATGCCAGTCGAAATGTTTCCTGATATAACCTATCAAGTGATGCGAGGATCGAAATATGATTATATCGAGAACCAGAAAAAACTGGTGATAGATAGAAGTGAACAGGAAATCGTTCCAATCCTACCATCTGACGATGTTGCTGAGTTACTAGGCATTAGCCCTGCCGACCCGATCATTGAAAAACGTACTCGCAGTTACTTACACGATGACACAGTATTTGAATACAGTCGCAACTACTTTAAATCCAGTGACTATAAGTTCACTCTAGTCGCAAAAAGACGAAAATCTACCCGTTAACCTGTGGGCGTTTTGAGTAAAATTGTAGAACGCTCGAACTGACTATTCAGATTACTATTTATAGGACAAATTCTCATTAACAATATATGTATGAGTAAAAACACTAACGCGGAATGTGACAGAACCTTGCCAGTTGCACTACTAAATTAGGGTATAACGGATTACTAAAGGTACAGAAAAGCCTTTATACTTTATGTGTCATCGACTGCTCCACACAAAGGGAGCTATTTAGTCATCATTAAGCTTTTGCTCATTTTCTTAACGACGTTCATAAACACAGCAGCTTCTTCTGCGCTCACGCATTGAGTCATCACCTGGAATACTTCGCCTTCAATCTTGTGAACTTTTTCTATCAACGTCTTTCCAGATGACGTGAGTTGCAATACCCGACTGCGGCCATCTGTTGGGTGGAGGGCTCGAACTATCCATTCTTGATCAATCAGTTCTTTCACAACACGGGCAATTTGTGCTTTGTCCACTTGTAGCTGCATGCTCACGTCGTTAGCTGTACAGTTATTGGTCAACTCTATCGTGTGTAAAACCCTTACGTGAACAGAACTAATCTCCAACTTTCCGGTCTTTACCGCATGTTTCATACTGTATTTAAAGGTGCGCATTAATTGCCATACGGCATCACGCATTTCAATATTTTTGTCCATTGTAAACTCATGTAAATATAGTTGATCAGGTCATCTAAATTGCTATGATTTCCACCGCAAATAGTGAGAGAAGGCGACCAAGAGTTATTCACTGTTTGTGCTACCTAGCAGGTAGGAAGTATTACAGCAATAGAGCTACTTGAGTAGGAAAATTTGATGCCAGACAATAATTGGAAGAAAAATTTAAGCAAAGCCCGTTACGTTATGGATGCTTTGCTGTTGGTTGGGTTTGTTTTAGTCTGTATTCCTCAGACGACTGGACTCGCAATTCATGAATGGGGGAGCCTGCTATTTATCATTCCCTTGGTTATTCATATATTGTTGCATTGGGATTGGATAAAAACCTTACCACAGAACTTTGCCCGACGACTCAATGCCAAATCACGGTTCAATGCCATTTGGGATTTTATCTTCTATCTCGCAATGCTCATGGTCACAATAAGTGGCTTTTTGGTCTCCGTTGTGATGTTTCCACAGCTCAATATTCCCCTTGAAATCACACCGTTCTGGTCAGAAATCCACCATACCCTAAGTAATCTCTTGCTCCCTATGCTAGGTATTCACTTGGCGCTGCACTGGGATTGGATCACAGCGATGACCAAAAAAATGTTCAAGCGTCAGTCGGCGTCAAAAGCTCATATGTAAAGGAAAAAGTATAATGAATTACTTAACTTACCGTTGGAAATCTCGCAGCGCGGTAATTTTCGCAGTCTCATTGGGAGTATGCGCGCTGTTGTGGAGCTTGTCATTGACCGATTGGGCTTCAGCCATCAACGCCAACCCACAACCTTCTCATGAGGAGTCTGAACCAGTCTCGGGTATCAAGCTATTGTTCATGCCTATGTTCAAAGTCACCATGCTAACCTTAATACCCGCCCTTCTCTGCTTATTGATATTAAAAACAAGCACTTTTATTGCGAGCAAGTTGAATAAAAACGCGGCTCCAACGCGTCTCTCTTCATCAACAGAATTAGTTTGTAGTAAGCGAGTTGAAGAGACGAGAGATGTAGCCACTTTTTATTTCCCCAACAGTACAATGCAGTACGTAGCTGGACAATTTGTGATGGTCACTATCAACATTGATGGCACTAACCACCGCCGCGCATATTCATTGTCCTCAACACCCTCACGCACAGGCGAAATTTCGATTACCGTAAAACGGGTTAATGGTGGTTTAGTGTCTAACTATTTGCTTGATAACTTACGCTCGGGCATGCCGTTAGAACTATCAAAACCCATGGGGCAATTTAACTTGCAAGCATGTAAATCAACCCACAAGGTTGTTATGATAAGTGCAGGATGTGGTATTACTCCGATCATGTCTATGACTCGCTATTTGCTCGATAACAATCCTGATGTTCACATTGAATTCATCCATTTTGCCAAAAGTACACAAGACTTAATTTTTCGTGATGAGATCAAGCAATTTTCTCTCACTCACTCAAATTTTACAGCGGTCACGGTTCTTTCTGAAGAAAAAGCAAATGGTTATGAATATGGACTATTGTCCGATGAGATGTTAAGTCAGCACTTGCCAGATTTAACTGGCCGTACTGTATTTACATGTGGCCCAACACCTTTCATGGCTTTACTCAAAGAGTGCTTACAAGATCGAAATTTCAATATGCAGTATTTTCATCAAGAGAGCTTTGGGGAGTCACCTGTGGCTCAAGATTCACATCAACAGCGTCAACAGTATCGTGTCTCGCTATTACACTCGAACCAAACTGTTGAAATTGACCATACCAACACCTTACTCGACGCTATTGAAGCCGCTAACGTTACTATAATCACAGAGTGCCGCTCCGGCGTATGCGGGGCATGTAAATGCAAAGTGACCAAAGGAAGCGTAAAACCAAACAGTACCCTAACATTGTCCGAAGATGAGCTAGCACAGGGCTACGTTTTAGCGTGCAGCGCTCAACCAACGAGCGATGTGGTGCTTGAGTTGCCTTAAATGTAAATCCCATTGGTGTTTTTAAAATTTAGAAAATCAAACACCACAGTAATTCACTCAGAGCAAGTTTCAATAACTTAACCAGCTTAACCAATACTTTATTCGCGTGAATCAGCCAAGAATAAAGCCGTAACCAATAATCGGAAGACGAATATGCAGAAAAAGAAATCGACCCCAAAAAAGAAGTCTCCACCTAAACTATTTAAAGTCATTGCCTCAACACAGATCACCGCCAATATGCAGCGCATCACACTACAAGGGAAAGCAGTGGCACACTTCCCTGAAAAATGTGCAGGACAATACGTCAAACTGTTGTTTACTGCCGATGGTGGAACAGAGATTGATGTTGCCGCCATGAATGACGGGCAACGTCCTGTGATGCGAACCTTCACCATACGTGATATATCACACCAAGAGCAAACCATTGACATCGATTTTGTACGCCACGTTACCAGTGATCTTCAATGCGGTTTTGCCGGAAGATGGGCAATGAATACTAAGGTTGGAGATACAATTTACATCGCTGGCCCCGGCGCTACCCCTGACATTAAGACTGACGTTGATTGGTTCTTTATGGCTGCTGATATGACAGCCTTACCTGCTCTATCAGCACAGATCCTTTCATTACCAGAAGAGGCGAAAGGCTACGCCGTCATTAAGGTTATTGCAGAATCTGACATTCAACCGATAAAAGCACCAAATAATCTACAAGTTATTTGGCTGACTGAGCAAGAATCTTTAGCGGAGAAAGTACGAGGGTTAACTTGGCTGGAGGGTGAAGTATCAGTATGGGTGGCATGTGAGTTCGATTATATGCGCTCATTGCGTACCTACTTTAGAAATGATAAAGCAGTTGAGCGCGACAACATTTACATCAGTAGCTACTGGAAACAGGGCATCTCTGAAGATGGTCATAAAACCATTAAGCAAAAAGACGCTCGAGAGAGCGAACTGTAAATACTTTGTGTGACCAGGTAGCTAGAGCTCTGGTCATCAAATAGTTAGTAAAATTGCGTAAATTGAAGTCAGGTACAATCTTGTTCTGGCTCATTAAGGGGCATATGAGTTAACTTGATTCAGAGTGACTTACAAAATCACCAATGCTTGTAGTGTGGTATGCTGTGTAATCCTCTTACCCATCTTTACACTGACATAACGATGAATATTTTTTCCACGAGATTTCGTTAAGTTACGAGCGGGAGTATGGAATGCATACTCTAAAGCAGAAGTCGTAATTGCTGAGGGCGTTGGTAAGCTTGTCATGAAATTGCCTCTTCACGAAAATGTCGTAAACTTACTAAAGTTTAGACCATGAAGAGGCAATATCAATTTATGGGTGTGATAATTATCAATTTATGGATGTAATTATCATTTTATGGTTGTATCAAC
The DNA here is from genome assembly GCF_028858425.1 of Vibrio aestuarianus. Classification (NCBI taxonomy): domain Bacteria; kingdom Pseudomonadati; phylum Pseudomonadota; class Gammaproteobacteria; order Vibrionales; family Vibrionaceae; genus Vibrio; species Vibrio aestuarianus. The sequence goes on from NZ_JAKNYQ010000002.1 coordinate 934,813, forward strand.
ATTTCCAAAGTATCAGAAGTTTACTCTTTACCGAACAAGTTGTTCTCTTGCTCTCTTACGCGAATAAATGTTGTTCTCTTCGTTAGCTCTTTAAGCTTTGCTGCGCCTACATATGTACATGTTGAACGTACGCCACCTAACACATCTGAAATCGTATCGTGCACACTGCCACGATATGGCAATAGTACGGTTTTTCCTTCAGCCGCACGGTATTTTGCAACACCACCCGAGTGCTTCGCCATCGCTGACTGTGAAGACATGCCGTAGAACTTCATGTAGCTTACGCCATCTTTTTCAATAACTTCACCGCCAGATTGCTCATGCCCTGCTAGCATACCGCCAAGCATAACGAAATCAGCACCGCCACCGAACGCTTTCGATACATCACCGGCGCAAGTACAACCACCGTCGCCAATAATGCAGCCACCTAAACCATGAGCTGCATCAGCACATTCAATGATCGCAGACAACTGTGGGTAGCCAACACCGGTCTTCACGCGAGTAGTACACACAGAACCAGGGCCAATTCCTACTTTAACAATATCTGCACCGGCAAGGATCAGTTCTTCAACCATATCCCCAGTTACAACATTACCTGCTGAGATCACTTTATCTGGGAATTGAGCACGAACACGTTGTACATAATCTACCAAGTGTTCTGAGTAACCGTTGGCAATATCGATACAGATGAAAATAAGGTCATCACTTAATGCCATGATGTCTTTAGTTTTTTGGAAATCATTATCCGAGGTTCCTGTTGATACCATCACATGCTTAAGCGTGGCTTGATCAGCACCTTTGACAAACTCAGCCCAGTCCTCAACAGAATAGTGTTTATGAACCGCTGTCATTACATCGTGTTCAGCCAACGCTTTTGCCATAGCAAAGCTACCAACAGAGTCCATGTTCGCAGCAATCACGGGCACGCCAGACCATTGACGCCCACTATGCTTGAATGTAAAATCGCGGGTTAAATTTACTTGAGAACGGCTTTTTAGTGTTGAACGCTTAGGGCGAAACAGTACATCTTTGAAACCTAACTTAAGTTCTTGTTCGATACGCATTGTGCATTTCCTTGATTCATAAACTGTGTGTCACTTTCGCAAAGTGCGTAGTAATCATGTTGGCAGACGAGATTACTGGCTTTCGGACACAAAAAAACCGGAGCGTTGGCAGACGCTCCGGTTTTCAGCATTATAGGTTGGGATTTCTTCTCGGCAAGTCTGATATTTTATTTTTTTTTTATGGTACTATATCGAAACTTTCATATCCGGTAGATTTGAATACTCCCTAGCAAAAACCATAAAATATATCCCCTTATTTTTCATAAAGTTAAATAAAAAACTCACTCCACCATCGAATCCCACCAGCTAAGCAATCGATTACCAAACAGTATTCAACTAAAAATATGTGACCAATATCACCCCAAAATGGGATTTTAATAGACACTTTTAACGTTATTTTTTTCAAAAAATAGTATAAAAATTTAAAGCCCAGTCTAGAAAACGTACTAACACCCACCCATCCATTAATAACCCCCCATAAAACGCATTACTCATTCAACAAGGTTATAGTTAGTCAATGATTAACTTTCAATGACGCTAGTGCTTCTGCTGTTGCATCTTGTATCGAGAGAAAAAGAGAGTTGATTTTCCCTGTTGGTGTGCGCATAGGATTTAGTGTAATGCTCTGATACATAAATTCTGCTTGCTGGGTTACAGGGCGAACATTGCGACATTTAAATAAATAGGGGCGTTGCTGCCACGTGATAAAACTGCGACAACCAAGGTCATATACCGGTTTTGTTTTTAGCTTGAACCACTCACAGGGGATCTCTGGAAATAATTCAAATATCGATTTACCAATAGCATCATGAGACTGTACACCGCTGTGGTGTGTCATAAAGCCATTCCAGACTTGTACTTGATAATCTCGATCTATGACCACTAAGCCCATATCGACATTCTGTACCATGTCCACCATCCAGTGGAATTGCTCAAATTCAGCAGGAAGATTCATCGCTAAAAGTCCTCCATAAGATAAGCGAGTTTGTTGTCTAGCAGTGGAAGCGACTCATCGACAAACATAAATAGTAAATCACAACGAATTGATGTCTGATCAATATTATAACTGACTTCAAATGTCATGGTCTTCTTAAACGTTCCCGCGGTAGATTGGATGATTGAATCAATGGAGATATGCTGCCCAAGCAGTACTGGAGAGCTTTGAAAGAATCGCACCTCTGATTGTTCGCCCAGTCCATTTAAGAAGGAACCAACCAATATATTTGACACATCCATTAGCAATTCTAGCTCTTCAAGTTCTTCACTATCAGCAGGCACTTTCATTAATTTTTTGAGATCAGACACACTAGAATCACTAAGCAAAACTAATGCCTCCCCAGCAATACCTTCGCCACTAAACCCCTGACAAACTCCTGATACCTGGTCATTCTCTGCTAAGTCACGTAATGCCATGTGCAGTTCGCTGACTTCAAAAATATTGACGTTTGGTAACGGTAAATGGACAAAAACGTCAAAATGTCGAGCTAATGCATCTGCGGCTCGCCCAATCGAAACGTTAGCCACTTCCATATAGATATCTCGGCGCTTCAGTATCGGTAGATCGATAGAGACAGGGGTTACCATACGTGGTTGTGTTGCTGGCTTTACGAGCTCTCTCAATACATCATTTAGGGCGTATTTATCGATTGGCTTTTGGATAAAAGCGCGAGCGCCTAATGCCATAACTCGCTCTTTGGCTTTAGGCTGAATATCACCAGAAACAACTACGACAGGCGTTGTCATGCCTCTGCGCTGCATTTCCTCAAGCGTGCCGTAGCCATCAAGTTCCGGCATTGTTAAATCTAGGAACATTAATTTGAAGTCATGTTCTTCAAGATTCTTGATTCCATCTAAGCCATGTATTGCGAAGGTGATATCAGCGTTAAGAGACGCTGGAAGTGAACGCGCCATCTGCTTACGTGCTAATGCAGAGTCATCACAGATGAGTACGGGGAAAGACATGTAATCACCTTAATGTCTATTAATTCAATAAATAGAGTGTATACCTAAACCTTAGGTATATGCGAGTTGCGCAAAAAATTAATTCAACATGGGGAGTATGTCGGTTAGAGCTTCAGGATAGAAACCGCCACATTAAAGTGACGGCCACAAAGTCAAAACGATGATGCGCAATACAACAGCAAAGACGATAAATGAAATGCCCAACCGGTACCATTTATATTCTGCGATAGTCATCGGTATGCGCCGATAGAACATCGTCACCACCCCCTTCCAATCATGGCTGCGCTTGCCATATTGAGTGATGCTGGTTAAAACAAAAATAATACCAAGCAGCAATATCCCTTTTTCCGCCCAGAACAATCCAACTTCCATTTAGCTTCCCTCACTCATTGGTAACTCACAATGATAATGAGTTTATACGTAAAACAACCAAAGCTCTGTTGGACAAAAGTCGAATAATGGCGATAAAAAAGGGCTTTACTGAAAAAGCCCTTGTTCTACATTGATACTCAAATCTTAAACAGTGACGATTATACCTGAGTAGAAAGCTTAGGTGTTGGCGTCTTTTTATCTCGATAGCTGAACCAAATATAAGTTACAACGATAGAGAAAAACATGTATGACAAAGCAAACACGATAGGAGACGTTATCAAATCAGCCGACACTCCCCACATTACACCCACAACAGTGACGGAAAGTTTGGCGAATAGGCCGCAAATTAATAGAAATAGCGCGAATTCTGGCACTCTAGTGCTTCTGAAGGCAAACCAGTAACAGGTGCCTACCGCTAAGGAAGATACATACAAACCGAGTAAAAAGGAGTGGAAGTGTTCCGCAGAAGCAACACCTGCAGATACAGACGCTATCAAAATTAATATCAGTTTCATGCTATAAACCTCTTTTTAATAAAAAAGCATCCATTCATTTTTGAAATCTCATTTTGCGTATATTTTCCTCTATTCACCAATAATATCAAGTTCAAACATTGAACAATTTTGCTTGTGACGGGCGATAAAATACAATTGTTAATCAATAGTTAACGATCAAATGCACGCGAAATTAGGTGTAACAATGCATTACATAGATAAAAGCATCAAAATGGAATAAATGGTAACAAACTATTAACCGTTGAGATTTTTTCGCTAAAATTAGAATTTTGTGAGACAAACACATAAATAACAAAGTACATAATCAATCATTGATGTGTTCAACTGATTTGCGTTTTTCAGCGGGAGCGTGGAGCCGTAAGCAGAGCCTTATTCAAAAATAACTTCAAGCAACTTTTGAGTAAAGCTCTCTACCCGAGTACTTTTCTTTACGGCTGTAGCTTCCTTTGCCTTTCTTCGCTTTTTCAACTCGCATTCTAAATAGCTGGCTTGTGACCACGGCTTTGAGCGCATTATCTTTAATTTGTCCACGGCCGAGCTCTGCGTCCGAAATTTGATTATCTTCAAAACATAACTGATTGGTTTTGCAACTCATTCGTTTGTTTTTTTTGTTTTTCATATTGCCTCCATTAAAGACAAAGAGTGAACGATAGTGGTGGCGATTTTGCTCTAAAAACCACCACTGTCAATCACAAATTTTGTTGCTGACGATTTGAATAATTGAGCCCATTTCAAGTACGGTTGCAGTAAAATGCCAAATAGAGCATAAAACATGACTATTTTTGGAAAGTTTTTCGAGATTTGTCTAGTTATGATTGACAAGATAAAAGTTTAAACTAGACTTTGCCGTAGCTAGAAAGCAGTTCGTTGTATACAAATACGTTTCGTTGGATTACTTGTAACTCCCCCGTCGTGTCGTACGCAATAGCAATCTACTTTTCCACGCTATCCGCGCCGTAATCGGCTGTAAAAATTTTTCATTAGGATATTAAAATGTCTAACACAGTTACTGGTACAGTAAAATGGTTCAACGAAACTAAAGGCTTCGGCTTCATTCAACAAGAAAACGGCCCAGACGTTTTCGCTCACTTCAGCGCAATCAAAGGTGACGGTTTCCGTACTCTTGCTGAAGGTCAAAAAGTTGAGTTTGAAGTATCTCAAGGTCAAAAAGGCCCTCAAGCTGACAACATCCGCCTAGTATAATTTCTTACTAAGTATTCTAATAGCCAGCATCTTGCTGGCTATTTTCGTTTTTGTCTCTCAGAAATCATTACCATGGCCCTCAAACCAACTATCTATAAATTTCGTATCTCGCTCACTGATATCAACCGTGATCACTATGATTCTCTCAATCTGACTATTGCTCAGCATCCTTCAGAAAATAACGAGCGCATGATCGCACGCATTTTAGCTTTTTGCCTCAATGCCACGCCAGAGTTGATGTTTACTAAAGGTTTATCATCCATCGAAGAACCCGACATCTGGCTAAAGTCTTTAGATGACCAAATCCAGTTATGGCTAGAAGTCGGTGAACCTGATGCCGATCGCGTCAAAAAAGCAACTCGCCTAGCCAAGCAAGTAAAAATCTATAGCTTCAACACTAAATCGAATGTTTGGTGGGAACAAAACAAAGGCAAATTTGGTTATCTCAACGTCGATGTTATTCGCTTTGAAGCAGAATCAATTGAAAAACTGGCATCAACTCTCACACGAGGAATGGAACTCTCTGTGATGATCAGCGGATCTTCCATTTTCGTCGATGGAGAAAACGGCTCACATGAAATTGTGTGGCAAGAATTACAAATTAAGAGCGCTTGATGGCGTCTATTGACGCTCATTATCTGTGATATCAAGGCTCTTTCGAGCCTTGAACATTATGGTGATTTACAAGTTAGCGTGAGGGCCAAAAACTTCATAGTGAATACGAGATTTATCAACACCTAGGCTTTCTAACTGCTCAACAATAAACTGCATAAATCCAATTGGTCCACAGACATAGAAATCCCCGTTGTGCAGCGGTAATGGCACATGCACTTTATCCAACTGCATGTGCCCATTTCCTTCAACCGATGAATCGCTATTTAGATACCAAATCTTTTGTTTCCAATCATTGGCCTCGATCAACTTTGCCGTCTCACTAATAAACGAGTGTTGCTCAGGGCTGTTGCAAGCATGTAAATAGGTTACGTCACGCTTTTTGACCTGAGCAAAGTGTTGCAACATCGCTTGCATTGGCGTCGCGCCAATTCCCGCAGAAATCAACACCACAGGTGCTTCACGTTCTACGTAGAAAAAGTCTCCCGCTGGCGCATACAATTTCACACAATCTCCCACACACAATTCATCGTGCAAATAATTCGATACAATACCAGCATGTTGCGTATCAAAGCCTTCTCGCTTGACTGAAATTCGGTAGTTCTTACCATTTGATTTTTGTGACAACGAATACTGGCGGATTTCCTTATATTGAGATGACTCCGGTTTCACTTCTATACCTATGTACTGCCCCGCTTGGTAATCCAATACGCTTTCTTTATCGGTAGGGGCAAAGATAAAACTCGTCACCAATTCCGATTCTTTTACTTTCTCTTGAACGATAAACTCGCGTGCATTTTCCCAACCACCTAACGCTTGTTTACGTTGTAAGTACAACTCGCCTTCCCGAGAAATAAATACTTGAGCTAAAAACAGGTAGGCAGCAGTCCAAGCTTCTTCAACTTCACTCGTAAAAGCTTCACTGGCAAGTTCTCGTAATGTTTCGATAAGGTGAAGACCAACAATTTGGTAATGATCGGGTTGAATGTTAAAGCTGGTGTGCTTGTGGGCAATTCGCTCAACTGCGCTGGTCAGCACTGCTAGGTTATCAATATTTTTTGCATAAGCGGCAATAGCTTCAAATAAAGCCACACCCTGGCGCCCGGTCTGTTGATGTGTCATGTTAAAAATATCTTTCAGCTCAGGATTATGTGAAAACATTCGCTCATAGAAATGTTTGGTTAAGGCCGGTCCTGTAGATTCAAGTAACGGTATGGTACTTTTTACAATGTTGATATGGTGGTCGTTGAGCATGACTGAAATTCTCCTCAGATTTTATTTTTTGTTATTTATAAGATGATGTTTTTCACTTTCATCTAATTGCACAACACGTGCCAAATCATATGTCATTGATTTTAATAAAAATAGCATCAAAAACCTTAAGTAAACAGGTCAATAAAACCCTTTCAAACAGGTCATATTGACACTACAATATCAGAAAAACATCACGAATATTATTTCTATGCAAGATATCTCTATCTCCACTCTAGTCGAAATGACGATTGGGTTAGCCAGTGGTTCAAATGATCACGATCGATTCAATCGCCTACTCGATGCGATCCGCAAAACCATCCAGTGTGACTGTGTGGTACTTCTTTCTCGCCAGGGGGAGTTACTGATTCCTCTTGCTATGCAAGGTCTGACTAGAGATACATTAGGTCGCCGATTTTTAATCGAAGAGCATCCTCGTTTCACACAAATCTGCCAAGCCAAATCGCCGATAAGGTTTGATGCGCACTCTCCGCTACCAGATCCTTTTGATGGCCTGTTAATGGAGCATGATGGCGATCTACCGATGCATTCTTGCATGGGCTTACCACTACTCTTTGGCGACGAATTGCTAGGAATTCTGACGCTCGATAGCCTGACACCAAATGTGTTTGACCACATACCAACAAGAAGCCTTGAAGTGTTATCGGCTATTGCCGCCTCGACACTAAAAATGGCACTGACTTTTTCACAATTAGAAGCCCAAGCTAAACAATCTCAACAACGCTTCGAAGAACTCAATGAAGAAGTATGGGACAGAGACGGCGGTGAAATCATCGGTTCTAGTACGGCGATGCAAATAATGAAAGCCGACCTCGAAGTGGTTGCTCCTTCCAATTTCAATATTTTGATTCACGGCGAAACAGGGGTTGGTAAAGAATTAGTGGCGCGTACCATTCATCATCTTTCATCTCGAAAACGTCAGCCTTTGATCTACGTAAACTGCGCCGCTATTCCTGAAAACTTAGTAGAAAGTGAACTATTTGGCCATGTAAAAGGCGCATTTACAGGTGCAGATCGACATCGTTTAGGCAAATTTGCCTTAGCTGATGGTGGTACCCTGTTTTTAGATGAGATCGGCGAACTTCCACTTACCGCGCAAAGCAAGATCCTAAGAGCGTTACAAAATAATGAGATTCAACCAGTCGGAAAAGATCACGTACAAACCATTGATGTACGAATATTGGCTGCGACAAACCGAGATCTAAAAGTAGAAGTCGAAGCTGGACGCTTTCGTGTTGACCTTTATCATAGGCTCAGTGTTTACCCAATCCATGTGCCATCTCTGCGCGAACGCGATGGTGATGTCACATTACTCGCCGGTTATTTCTTAGAGCAGGCTCGACGAAAACTTGGCATTGTACAACTTAAAATTGACCCGCTGGCTTTGGAGTCGCTGCTGCATTACTTCTGGCCGGGTAATGTCCGAGAGCTTGAGCATGTTATTAATCGTGCAGCACTAAAAGCTCGTGCTAAGAAAACTGCATCTAACCTAGTTACTGTAACCTGCCACGATATTGGTGAACTGGATAATGGCATCTCGTTCAACACTTCAAATGAACAAATATCGCAGACAGAAGAGGCCAACATTAACTGGCGCGTAGGCTTACGTGAAGCCACAGATGAATTCCAAAGAAAGGTAATCAGTGAAGCGTTAACCCGAGCCGATTTTAACTGGGCAGAAGCCGGAAGACAGCTACAAATCGACCGAGCTAATTTAACTCGACTCGCAAAAAGACTTGGTATCTCAGTGACCAAAACACATTCAATTAAACATTAAATAAAGCGAGTCATATGACTCGCTTCAATCGATACAATTATGGTGTGGTTAATTCACCAATGTATTAGCCGCGCCATTCAATTCACGAGGAAAAGCTTTTTCGTACTCTTGCATGAAGTCTTCACGGATCAACTGCTCAAGATGGTTAGCTCTTTCGGTTGGGCAGAAAATCATAAAGTGAACGACTTGTTCACCTGCAGCAGTGCTGCTGATCTGAATATGGGGCTCTGCATTGGGCAAATCCACACCCGCGTGTTTTTCGATCATATTATTGTAGCGCCGTGCAACATCAATAAAATGAGCAAAATGCGCTTCGATCCTCTCATGCATGATTGGCAGTAGCGGAAACAAGTTAGCGAAGTTTGGCACCACAATCGAGAAATTATGAAACACATAACGCTTCATAAAATTAAGATTTTTGACTGGGAAAGTAAAAAACATGCTATTAGGAAGAGTCGCTGTTTTGCCCGTATAGTGATATTGACCATGGTTAAGGTCAATTTCTTGAATCACCGTTGCCATTAAGTTGTGCTCGATCACCTCACCACTTAATTTTCCCACTTCAATCCAATCCCCAATACGAAATGAGCGAGAACTCGCACGCTGAATTGAGCCTGTAAAACAGAGAATAATCTCTTTCGATGCCACAACAATCGCAACTGCAATAGCGGTCACTGACAATGCAAATTCGTTGATCTCGGACTGCCATAACACAAACAAGATGACGATCGTCAAACCAAATATTCCATTCTTGGTTCGTGACATCCATTTACGTTGTTTCTCTGTAATGAAAGCGACATCACCTCGAATCTGTGATAGCACCAAACGACGAATCAAAATGATCAGCACCATTATTAACGTGGTGAATATCAATTTATGCGTGAGAAGAAAGTCCCAAACCGCGACTGCTTTCTCCATACTAATCCCCTTCATTACTGTATCGAACGACGACCATCTGTTGGCGTTATTTCGCTTATTATTGATTTACATTGTAACTGAATGAAAGGCTAAAAAGGATATGGGCACAATTAATATGCGCCCTGTCAAAGCTTTGTAATGGAATACCCCTCTTTAATGCTCGTTCGGAAACGCTAAAGAGGGTATGTTTTAATTTGGTTGACTGGTTAGTGCTGTTTTTTCCGCCAGTTTAACGATCACATTAACCGCCTTTTCCATCCCTTCTACGCTGATAAATTCATGGATACCGTGGAAATTATAGCCACCAGTAAAGATGTTCGGACATGGTAGTCCCATAAATGAGAGTCTTGCACCATCAGTACCGCCACGGATTGGTTTAATCAATGGTTCAATATCGCATTCAATCATCGCTTGTTTTGCAAGTTCAATCACTTGTGGATGAGGCTCGACCATCTCTTTCATGTTGAAATAGCTGTCCGTTAACACCAGTTCAACACGACCTTTTTCAAGACGAGCATTCAGTTCTGCTACTTTTTGTTGCATGAATGTTTTACGAGCATTCAAACCTTCACGGTCGAAGTCTCGAATAATATAACCCAACTCTGAACGAGCAACGCTCATCTCCGCTGATTTCAGATGGTAAAAACCTTGGTAACCTTCGGTTGTTTCTGGTGTTTCATCCATTGGCATCATCAACTGAAATTGCGCAGCAATGTTCATCGAATTGACCATTTTGTCTTTTGCAGTTCCCGGATGCACATTAATACCGTGACAAATCACATCAGCACTGGTTGCATTAAAGTTTTCGTATTCAAGCTCACCAACTGGTCCACCATCAATGGTGTAAGCCCATTGCGCCCCAAATTTTTCCACATTAAATAAATCAGCACCGCGACCAATTTCTTCGTCTGGTGTAAAACCAATACAAATATCACCATGAGCAATACTCGGATCCGCAATCAACACCTCTAACGCGGTCATAATTTCGGCAATACCGGCTTTATTGTCTGCGCCAAGCAGTGTGGTGCCATCGGTCGTAATTAAGTTATGACCATGCAATTGGTGCAAGTCTGGGTACTGAATAGGCGACAACACTTCATCACCTTTTCCAAGCGCAATATCGCCACCTTGATAATTTTCAACAAGTTGTGGTTTAACATTTTTTCCAGAAGCATCAGGAGCAGTGTCCATATGCGCAATAAAACCAATGGCAGGAACGGGATAATCCACGTTTGATTCTAACTTAGCCATCACATAACCGTGATCGTCTACGCTCACTTCAGTTAGACCTAAATCTATCAACTCATCACACAACTTATGAGCGAAAGGCTTCTGACCTGACGAGCTTGGACATTGTGAATTGGCAGGATTTGATTGTGTATCAAAAGAAACATAACGCAGAAAACGGTCGACAAGATTTTCCATAGCAAATACTCAAGAAGTGAAAACATCCGCGTATTTCAATAATGATATACGCAGTTAATTGCAGCCTATACTACGCGCTCATTTGAAACAGTATTTGCTATAAATCAGTTTTTTTACGATTACTGCGTTGTACAACACAGCCCAAATAACAGTTGATAAAAAATGCCCACCGAAGCAGGCATTCACATAACGAGAATGTATTTTTACAATAAAATGAACATACTGGCTAAACACGCACTCATTAAGTTTGCCAATGTGCCCGCAGCAACCGCTTTAATCCCTAAGTTTGCCACTTCTGCACGACGTTCCGGTGCAATCACACCGATGGAACCCAATTGAATCGCGATCGATCCTATGTTAGCAAACCCACACAATGCGAAAGTAACAATGACTTGCGTATGTTCGGACAACAAGGCCTTATGCTCAACAAAATCGATAAACGCGACAAATTCGTTCATCACCACTTTTTGACCAATATAAGAACCCGCCATTAATACTTCGTTACTTGGCACACCAATAACCCATGCTAACGGCGAAAATAGATAGCCAAATAACACTTGTAAGGTAATGCCGCTAAAGCCAAAGAGTTCACCGAAGCTTTCTAACCCTGTATTGACCATTGCAATGACACTCACAAAAGCGACCAGCATGGTTCCAACCGCTACTGCCACTTTCATTCCGTTCATTGCACCGCTTGCAAGAGCATCGATAACATTACTGTCTTGCGCTTTATCCATCTCTATATTCGATTGGTCAAGTGGAACATCACGCTCAGGAACAATGATTTTCGCCATCATCAAACTGCCAGGAGCAGCCATGAAACTTGCGGCGATTAGGTACTTAAGTTCAACCCCTAAACCCGCATACCCCCCCAACACGCTACCAGCAACCGATGCCATACCGCCAGCCATCACAGCAAACAATTCCGAACGGGTCATACGCGATAAAAATGGGCGAACGAGTAACGGGGATTCGCCTTGTGAAAGGAATATATTGCCTGTAGCAACTAAAGATTCCGCTTTGCTCGTACCTAAAAATTTTTGGATACCACCACCAATGAACTCGATGACTTTTTGCATGATACCAAGATAGTAAAGGGCTGAGATAAGAGCGCTGAAGAAAATGATAATGGGCAGAACACGAACCGCAAAAATAAACCCAGAATTGGCTAAATCACCAAACAAAAAACTGATCCCTGCGTCTGCAAATCCCAACAAGCTAGCAACACCATTACTCATACTTGCTAATGCAGTTTGTCCCCACGGGAAATAAAGAACCAAAGCAGCAAAGCCCACTTGCAGCAATAAAGCACGTAAAACGGTTTTCCAATTAATGGAAGATCGGCTCTCAGATAACAGATACGCGCAAGCCATCAGCACAATCACGCCGACAAGACCAAAAAGAATATTCATTGTATTTACCTAGTGTGAAATTGGGAGATAAGGGCAGGACCAAATAACTTGGCAAAGGATGAATCATGACTCTCGTTCACTACAAAGAAGTAGGGAAAAGAGTGGCTGGTAAAAACATTGTTCATTTTAAATAACCTTATACAAGCAGAGAAACTTAGCTGGTCCAGTCCTTGGGGTCATTCACATATCCATGTGACGGCTTGTATGGGTTGAGCACCGGCTCATAACCGGGCGGAAAGTATAAACAACAAAATGAGAGTTTCATCACATATTTTTACGCAAACGTTCAAGCGTTTATTTATTCGTCGATCAAGCTCAAAAAACTTAATCTAAGGTAGGTTTAAGGATAAAACCGCACCAAACAAATTGGAATGAGCTTCACACATTGACGCGAAATTCACTGAGTGTTCGGCAATTAATTCGTACTTATCCGATTTTGTGACTAACTTTATTTAGGTCTCCTAACATGCTCTAAATAAAAATCACTAGCAACGTCGCGCCTCTTGTGGTCATTTGACCCAAGAGGCATTTTTATAAACCGAGCTGGTTAAGCGCATTCATACCAAACGGCCTAGCGTTGCAGGCAGCGAACATAGTTAATGTAGTTTCAAACTGAAAGGAGTTAGTTTACGACTTCCAAATCAGTTTCAGGCACACAGCAGCACGCTAACGCGATGCCCATATGACGTTCATGATCTTGTAATGCTGGTACTTCTGGCTGATGCACTTTGCCCGACTCAACCGTTACCTTACACGCTCCACAAAAACCAGCTCGACAGCTATTTGCAATTGGAATACCGGCCGCTTCTGCCTGTTCAAGCAGAGTCGCTTGGTTGTTGCCTTCAAACAGATTGCCATTAACACTTAGCCGCAACGTTTTAAATTCAGCCGTCACTTTTTGCGCCACGCCAAATGCTTCTTGGTGATAAGACTCTTCCGCTACTCCTTTCTTCAATAACAAGTTTTTCGCTTTTTGCATAAAACCATCCGGCCCACATACAAACACCTGACGCTCAGCCACATCTTTGATCTGCTTGATATGAGATAAAGAGAGTCGTCCTTTTAACCCAAACCAATCTTGCGGGGCTTGGGTCAATGAAAGGAGTACTTTTAGTCCATCATGTTGTTGGTTCAATAACTCGAGCTCTTCGCGGCATGGAATATCTTCAACACTACGACATTGATGATAAAAGACCACATCTTGAATTTTTTGATGATCCGCAAGGTAACGCAACATGGAAAGCATTGGCGTAACACCACTTCCTGCGGAAAGCAGTAATAATGGCTGCTGTTGATGGCCAGATAAATGAAATGATCCATCTGGATACTGGGTGCTTAGCGTACTACCCACTTGTAAATGATCAATCAACCAATTAGAAACTCGTCCACCATCAATACGCTTCACAGAGATAGCTAAGCGCCCGGGACGCGATGGACTAGAAGACAACGTATAGCGTCGTGCCACATTTTCACCATCAATCACCACTTCGATCGGTAGATGCTGACCGGGTTGATAATGAGGAACATCACCCTGCTTAGGCTCAAGCCAGAATGTTATGAAGTCACGGGCGATCTCTTCACGCTCAACACATGTCATAAGATGATGAGTCATACCGTGATCGAGATAAATTTCTTTTTCTTTATATTCAAGTACTTCAACAGTATCACCAACCCGAATCATCCCCTCATTTTTCGCCACTAAATTTTGGCCAAAAAACACGCCACCGCGTTCATTGGCACGAAATTGAGATAAGGTTCTGAGCGGCTCTTTGGTTGGTCGGAATTCGCCCTTATAGACATCAACTGTCGTCAAAATACATCGTTCACAAGGCTTTACGGATTCAAATTCAACATCTCCGATACGAATTCGTTTCCATCCATCTTCCGCAAACGGCTCATTGGCCGTCACCACGAGGTTAGTCCGAAATTGATCCATACTATGCTGTTCGGGGCTACGACGGTTTAGCTCATCCAATGATGCTTGGCTAATCACCAAAACTGGATAACCGTCAGCAAAACTGACGTTATGGCCAATTTTTTCTCGTACTCGATTAGACTGTTCACCAGTAAACAACAACTCTACTCGCTGGCCTAAAGCCTCACTAAACCAATCATCGGCATCGTCGGTAGTGGTATAAGCAGTAAAGTTATCGCTCCACACCTGCGCTGAAGCAGGCTGCATTTTAAAGTCTACGTAACGCAGCTTTAACGGAGATTGGTTAGCCGCAGTAAAAATCAAACCATCTGCCACCAGCGTTGAACTGATTTTTACCATACTCGGATATTTGCGAGCGGTGACCATTGAGCCGTCAGCCAATGCCACCATGAAACGTCGATCGAAAGCGAGACCTTGCTTTTCAACCCAAGCGGTTGATTGCGAAATTCCAGCCACCGATTTAACAGGGTAGATATTGATTTGAGAAAGTTGCGCTGACGACATGGCTGATCCTTATACGTTTTTTATTTCTATTTTATGCGGTGATGATAATGCAAAACCGTCAACGTGACTAACTCTACAAAGAGATGTGATTCCTCTGGCTGGAAATAAAAAGATGAAATCCCTCCCCTTTTCCTCTATCATCCTGTCGCCTAAACGTAAGCGATTGCGCGCACAGTAATGAAGAATATGTTTAGGCTCCAATCAACCAATTTTTCCGGTGGGAGCATTCAATGAAAACACTTACGATCACTCGTCCTGATGACTGGCATGTACACTTACGTGATGGTGATGTACTGACAGATACTGTTCGAGATATCAGCCGTTACAATGGCCGCGCACTGATAATGCCAAATACCGTCCCACCAATTACTACCACTGAATTAGCGTTATCCTACCAAGAACGCATTATGGCGCAAAAACCACGCGATTCTTTCAAACCACTGATGGCGCTTTATCTCACCGATAACACCACTCCCGATGAAATCCGTAAAGCGAAAGCATCCGGTGCCATTGTCGCCGCTAAACTCTACCCTGCAGGTGCTACGACAAACTCAGACTCTGGTGTCACTTGTGCGAAAAACATTTATCCGGTGTTAGAAGCGATGCAAGATGTTGGCATGCTATTACTGATCCATGGAGAAGTGACAGCTCACGATGTGGATATTTTTGACCGAGAAAAAGCCTTCCTCGATACAGTTCTTGCTCCTATCGTTAATGATTTCCCTAAGCTCAAAATTGTGTTGGAACATATCACGACTGCCGAAGCGGTAGAGTTTGTGAAAAATGCGAACGACAATGTGGCAGCAACGATCACCGCGCACCATCTAATGTATAACCGCAATCACATGCTTGCCGGTGGTATTCGTCCTCATTTCTACTGCTTACCGATCTTAAAACGTAATACTCACCAGCTTGCATTAATTCAAGCGGCAACATCTGGCAGTAAGAAATTTTTCCTTGGTACCGATTCAGCGCCACATGCAAAAGGCAAAAAAGAAGCGGCTTGTGGTTGCGCAGGTTCCTATACTGCCCACGCTGCACTTGAGCTCTATGCGGAAGTTTTTGAGCAAGTGAATCAGCTTGGTCATCTTGAGGCGTTTGCCAGCCATAATGGCCCTGATTTTTACGGCCTACCACGCAATAGCGATACCGTAACGCTCATCAACGAACCATGGTCTGTGGCTGACAGCATGCCTTTTGGCTCAGACACTGTAGTGCCGATTCGAGGCGGTGAAACCGTCGCATGGACGGTTAAATAACATTACAAAGACGAAAAAGGGAAGCAACAGCTTCCCTTTTCTCTACCACTTTGCCTCGACGATCAGGCTGTGAGTTTAGGTTGATACTCAAGTAACACCATCACTTCACTGTGGTCGGTATGTGGAAACATATCAAACCATTGCAATTTTTTTGGCACATAATCAGGCATGCCCTGCATATCCGCTAATAACGTCTCCGGGTTACAGCTTGAGTAGATAATATGTTTTGGTGATAAAGCAACCAACTGCTCAACTAATTGTATTCCTAAGCCACGCCGTGGAGGGTTAACCAACACCAATTCTGGCGCGTGTGATTGAGTTAATGAATACTGCGCTGAGTCCAGTGCTGCAAAATCTAAATTGGTGACCCCCATTGCCTGCGCCGAACGCTTGGCACTGGCTATCGCTTCTGGTTCTATCTCAATTCCAGTAACAGCCGTCTCGGAACTCGCGCAGTGCAGGGCAAACCCACCCACACCACAAAAGAGATCCCACATGTAGGCGGGTTTAATGTCCCTAACCCACTCCCTTGCCGTTGCGTACAATTGCTCAGCAACCTGCGGATTAGTTTGAAAAAAGCTCTTGGGACGAATTACCATTGGGACCTGGTTAAATTGCTCAACAAGGTGCTCACTAGCTGTCAAAAAGATCTCTTCTTCACCTTCAAGTCGCGCCATATGGATCGGTTGAAGATTGACCGAAACCACTTTCACTGATGGAAAATCAGCAATAAGGTGCGCTAAGTTATTCTCAATTCGTGCCATCGCAGTTCGACTTCGAAGCACAAAACGCAGCATAAATTCACCGCTGTGTGCGCTACGAGTTAACAAGACGAATTTCAGCTCTCCTTTTTTCTTTGTTTTATTGTAAGGAGGAATACCCGATGTACGAATCCAGTCTTGCAAATACGCTAGCAACGCTTGCATATCTTGAGGATAAAGCGGGCAATTAACCAGTGAAACAGGGATTAGCTCACCTTTGGATAACGTTTCTACACCGAGAATCGGCGCATGCGCGGCGCCAAGCACAACCATTTTCGCTTTATTACGAAAAGCTGTGTCTTGGCTCGTGACAGGTTCAAGCCATTGCTCTGGCATGTTTGCAGAAAATAATGATTTCAGTGCGAAATCTTTGTTAGCAATTTGAGTGGCGTAAGGCAGCGGACAATAAGTGCAAGAGCGGCACTGGTGCTGATTATAGAATTCACACTGCATGGTAGTGATTGCCAAAAAAAGAAAAACGCTAGTTTATTCATCTAATAGCAAATCACCATTTAGGTTCATTATCTTCACCACAAAAATATTTTAGCGTGAAGGTCTTAATTGGTTGGCAATACTCCACACTACAACCACCGCTAAACCAGCCAACAAACCGACAATGCCATTCAACACCACAGGGACAAGGGCGGTTAATAAAGAAAGATTGGGTAGTGCAGAAACTATCGGTTCCAGCGCATGGTGCACCCACGGCACATTGTGCACCACAATGCCACCACCGACTAAAAACATCGCGGCAGTTCCAACAATGGTCAGTCCTTTCATTAATTTGGGGGCAAAACTAATTAACCCTTTGCCAAGACGAAATTTTAACCCGCTACCGTTTGAAATACGTTCTAAATAAAAACCCAAGTCATCAAGCTTAACGATGGCCGCAACCAGCTCATACACGCCGATTGTCATGATGACGGCAATTAAGCTCACCACTAAGATCTGAGTGATCATATCGTGCCCTTGTACTGTACCCAGCGCTATCACGATGATCTCAGCCGACAAGATGAAGTCCGTACGAATTGCACCAGCGATTTTGCGTTTCTCATACTCTTCCATGGAGGTACTCCCCAATTCCGCTTCATCAGAACTTGGCTGATGACTGTTATGGGAATGAAAAAACTTCTCCAAAATCTTTTCAGCGCCTTCAAAACAGAGAAACAGTCCACCCAATAACAGCAGGGGCATAATTAACCACGGGATTAACGAGCTCATCAACAGTGCTGCGGGAACCAATATCAGCTTGTTGCGAAATGAACCTTTGGCAACCGCCCATACAACGGGTATTTCACGTTCAGCCGCTACGCCAGACACTTGTTGAGCATTCAATGCTAAATCGTCACCTAATACGCCCGCCGTTTTCTTCGCGGCCATTTTTGACATCAGCGCCACGTCGTCCAGTACGGTGGCAATATCATCCAACAAGGTTAATAAACTTGCGCCTGCCATGTTTTGTTCTCACTTAATGCTATGAAGTAACGAAATGTAACACCAATAGATAGGCGTGATAAACAATAACAATGCAAAAAATTGCACATGCAGCACCAGTCCAGTAGTCGTTGATAATGCAAGTATCAATAAGTTTGCATCCGCTGAGTTCGGCTATTAAGCTCAAGGCTACATTACAGTGACCGTAAGGAATGTCATGCAAATTAACACCCACTACCCGATTGGCACCCCAGGACAAAAATGGGGCGATGCAGAGCGTCAAGCGTGGCGAGCACAAACCACAATTAAACGTGAATACCAACACGAAGTCGTCCCTAAAATTCTCGCCCTTCAAAACGACTTTGATGTTGAGCAATACGGCGCTCTTTCTTATGACACAGCCCGTTACCCACTGTTTTGTGTCAAAAGCCGAGACTGGAGCAACGATAAACCCACTGTCTTGATTACGGGTGGTGTTCACGGTTATGAGACTAGCGGTGTTCATGGTGCATTGAAATTTTTAGCCACTCAAGCCAAGCGCTACTTAACTCATTTTAATATTGCTTGCGCGCCTTGCGTAAGCCCTTGGGGATACGAAACCATCAACCGCTGGAACCCCAATGCACTGGATCCAAATCGCTCATTTTATGCTAATAGCCCCTCAGAAGAATCCACCAACCTAATGGCATTGGTTGAAAACATCGGAGAGGTCTTGGTTCATATCGATTTACACGAAACCACCAATACTGATGAAAGTGAATTTCGCCCAGCACTCGCAGCACGTGATGGTATTGAATATGTTGAAGACTCTATTCCAGATGGCTTCTACACCGTTGGTGATAGTGAAAACCCAGTAGCAGAGTTTCAAGCAGCAGTGATTGAATCAGTAAAAAAAGTCACTCATATTGCGCCAGCCGATGAGCATGGCGACATTATTGGGTCACCAGTGGTACAAGAAGGTGTTATCAATTATCCAATGAAAGCATTAGGTCTATGTGGCGGTATGACCAATTGCCAATATGGGACTACAACTGAAGTATACCCAGATAGCCCAACAGTCACTGATGAAGAGTGTAACAATGCACAAGTAGCTGCCATTATCGGTGCGCTAGATTATGTGCTTACTCAACCACTACAGTAGTCGATTTTTATACTGCTCCGGTGTCTGGCCGGAGTATTTTTTAAACATTGCAATAAAAGGGCTGGCTTGGTTGTAGCCTAAGGTTAGCGCCACTTCTTTCACTGAATGGCCGGTACGCAATAAATCCATTGAATATAAATAGCGCACTCTTAAACGCCATTCAGTAAAACTCATGCCTAACTCCGTCTGGCAATGCCTTGCTAAGGTTCTTTCCGTGGTGTGTACTTTTTCGGCCCATTGAGAGAGAGTGGTATCATCGGTGGGGTTTTCTTCAACCGCAGCTAAAATTGGTGCCAAATATTTATTGTCTGTCGATGGCAAAAAGTGATGCTGCGTTTCTTGAGTTGCGAGTTGATCCAGCAATACCTGTACTAACCTCTTATCTGCTGGTGTTTGAGCAACGTTGATATCACGTGCACGAAAATCTTCAATTATGGCAGAAACGATAGGCGTGACTTTAATAAGGCTAGTCTGCTTGGGGAAATGACGAGTCATAGCATGTTCGATATTCAACGAGCAATATTCAATCGGCTTGCGATTATAACTACAGTGTTTCACTCCAGCTGGGACCCAAATCGCTAAATGCGGTGGTGCAAGAAAGCGAGTATCTTCCGCTTCCATCTCAAGTATTCCACCTGAAATCAGTTGTACCTGACCCCAAGGGTGGCTGTGAGTACGGGTTTCAGTGTTCGATAAGAACGCCTCGAAATTCATAAACACGTCCGATGGTGCTCTATCAATTGATAAAGAAGGGTGAAGATTCCGCGCCGCTTTTTTCAAACTTGTCTTCCTATCGCTCGCAATGTCGTTTTAGAGATATATATAATTATATAGACCTGCCACACTATATTCCTAGCCACATTTTGCGACGAGACTCACATGGTATATCTTCTTCCGCTCTTCACGGTCCTTATTTGGGGTGGTAATTCCATCATCAATAAGCTTGCGGCCGAAACCATTGAGCCAAGCGCAATGAGCTTCTATCGTTGGTTTGTTGCTATGTTAATACTAACACCGTTTTGCCTGCCGACAGTGATACGCCAGTGGAACATCATCAAGCCATACCTAAGCAAACTGGCCTTCCTTGCGATGCTAGGTATGGTGCTCAACCAGTCGCTAGGTTATTACGCAGGACTGACCACAACCGCTTCCAACATGTCACTCATTACATCACTGGTTCCTCTACTGAGCGTCTTTATCAGTGTTCCCTTGCTCAATAAGCGAATTTCTGGATTAAGCATTGTTGGTGGAGTGCTTTCTCTTTCTGGACTCACGTTTATGCTTGGCCAGGGTGACATGAGCTTTTTTATACACCAAGATATCACCCAAGGTGACGCTTTAATGGTCGCAGCGGCCATCGTTTATGCTTTGTATTGTGTTCTTCTTAAGCGTTGGAAAATGCCACTTAGCAACTGGACGCTCATTTATATGCAAGGCTTATTTGCTGTTTTCATGCTGATCCCATTATGGCTAAGCAGTGATCAATTACTCCCCACCAATGGCTCTCTTCCATTAATCGCCTATGCCGCTGTCGGTGCCTCGCTACTCGCACCATGGATGTGGGTGAAAGCGATAGATATTATCGGTGCAGATTCCAGTGCCATGTTTATGAATTTACTGCCAGTCGTTGCTGTTTCTCTAGCGGCCACACTATTGGGAGAAACCGTGCAAAGCTATCATTTTATCGGCGGATTGATGGTTGTCTCTGGTGTTATCCTTTCGCAAGTAAAGCTCAAGAACAAACGCTCGACAGCTATCGAACGCGTGACTCAACCTTAAAAGCAACGGTAAGTTATGAGGTAAACTTTGGCTAAGAATGTTCGTTTAATGTGAATTGTCGCTTAAAACGCGCAAATAACGTCACTCTAGTGATTGAATTTGCTCAAGTAAAACGTACACTGTTCAAGATTGGAGCATACAATCAAGTCAGACGAGCATATAAGGATATTTAGGGTGAAAGCAGTTAAACGCCATCAAGAAATCATCGAATTGGTTCAAACTCACGGTTTTGTCAGCACTGATGACTTAGTCGAACGTTTTAATGTTAGCCCGCAAACCATCCGGCGAGATCTTAATGAGTTGGCTGATGCCAACAAATTACGTCGTAATCATGGTGGAGCAACCATTGCTTCCAGTTCAGAAAACTCTTCTTATCACACTCGACAAATAACATACCAGCAAGAAAAACAGAAAATTGCCATCGAACTTGTCAAACACATACCTGATGGTGCAACGCTGTTTATCGATATCGGAACCACACCAGAAGAAATAGCCCGCGCCTTGATGCTCAATCACGAAAACTTACGCATCGTGACCAATAATATTAATGTAGCAACCATCCTAATGGCAAAACCTGATTTCAACGTAATTTTAGCTGGTGGAGAGGTACGCAATAAGGATGGTGGTGTTACGGGTGAAGCAACGCTAGATTTCATCTCACAATTTCGTCTTGATTTCGGCATCTTAGGGATCAGCGGTATTGACTACGATGGTTCACTACTTGATTTCGATTATCATGAAGTTCGAGTAAAACGAGCAATCATCGAAAATAGCCGATGCGTCTATTTAGGTGTGGACCACAGTAAGTTTGGGCGTAACGCGATGGTCAAACTTGGTACCATTGCTGATGTGGATTTGATCATTACCGATGCCAAACCCCCTGAAGAAATTGATACTTTTGCTCGTGAGAATGAAGTCATTATTCAGGTGATATAGCTCAATATTTCACCTATTGATTTTTTCTTTTACTCTGTGGGATGACTGTTTTTAGATTTTAATATAAATAGTTTTATCATTTGACCGTACTACTACCAATTTTTTTGGTATAAATATCATTATTGTACCTCGTTCGATAAGAATAACTGTCAATGCATAAGATCCTTCGGCTTATTCAAGAAAACCAGCACATTACCAGCCAGCTGGAACTGGAAAATGTGCTGCTTACTCTTAATAACCTGATTGACCATGAATTCTTTTTATTTGGTCTATCTTTGCATCCCACATTGAGAAACAGTGAAACACTCTTAACCGACAATTACCCAAATTGTTGGCGTCAGCAATATGATGAATCTGGTTTTATGCACGTAGATCCCATAGTGAAATACAGCATGACCAACTTCTTACCCATTAGTTGGGATGATGCAAAGTATGCTAATAAAGATGGCCGCACAATTTTTGAAGAAGCACGCTGTAATGGTCTAAAAGCAGGGTTCAGTATCCCCATCCACGGACTACGTGGGGAATTTGGTATGATCAGCTTTGCAACCTCTGACATTAAATCTTATCAACTTAACCAACAAAGCATTCAAACCTCTCAGTTGATCGTTCCGCTATTGGCACACAATATTTATAACATTGCCCGTTGCCATAAAGACGCCGAACCACGAGCAAAATTAACAGCCCGTGAAATTCAATGCTTAACTTGGGCAGCTGAAGGAAAAAGTGCATGGGAAATTGCAATCATCATTGATACTTCAGAACGAACAGCCAAATTCCATATCAGCAATGCGTGTAGAAAGCTTGGAGCGACGAATCGCTACCAAGCAATTACTAAAGCCATTTTAGGCGGTTACATTAATCCTCATTTATAAAACGCACTAAGCATTTACACTTGCTCGGTATACCTCATTCATTGGGATATGCAGCGCGACTGATCGGGTGCTTCCGAGCATATGAACCTTTCTATCACCTAAGCGTTCGCAAGGAATCCCCATTCGTTTGATCAGCTTTTCAACGCTGGCAGACGTAACCGTTACATACGACTCTATATGATGCTTCTGCGCGTGATGGTATAGCGATTGAAACATCTGTAAAGTAACATTACTCACCCCACCTAACTGCGCTGAATAATCCTTATCGACGGCAAAACGACTCAACTCATAAATAGAGCGATCAACGGGAGCGACTTGGCTTCCCATCAGCTCTGGAAAAGTATTTTTGAGCATATAGTTGGTTGTGGTCGGTAAAATACGCCAACATCCAACTAGGTGACCATTATCTTCTTTTGCGTACAGATAATGAGCATCAGGAATATCATATTCATCACTTTCTAAACCTTGATTCGTTTTTAACTCCCACTGCAAACGTTGCGAAAACACTTTGTAACGCAGCTTAAGTAAGGAGACGTAATCGCCTTGAGGAACCGTTTGAAAATTGTGTGAATATATTGAAATAGTCATGGAATTTCTCCGTAGGTTGTTGATGGAGAAATTAAGCTACCAATATTAAAATATATAAAACCTGTTCGATCGAACAGTTACACCAAGATAATGTTTAAACTATTATTAACTCTACTGAACAACTAACGCTCAGTTGGCTTAATAAAGGTACAACATAAATTAAATAATTCGTACCGCTCGGCTTTAAAAATCCTCCTAGGCAACTAGGAGGATTTTTTTATATCTCATCAATTTAACTGCTAAAAATATCATTGCAGTTTGGTTGGTGCTTTGTTATCTGTTGGTTAATGGCAACGTTTAACCAAACCAGTAGCCACCAATGAGTATTGATCCAACCATAAGTTAATATTTTTGCGATACCGTACATTTGAGCGTAAATTCACGCGGGAAATTTCTTACGCAAAATGGTCCTAAACTCCCCTCACTCCACCGACAAATTCAATCGATAGTAAACATATAACAAAGGCTCTTGGTAATTAAGGCACGACAGAATCGCTGGGTGACCACACACATTTTATGCCAAACGCTAACAATTCAACGAAACCGAAGTCATCGAAAAAACAAAGTGAATCTCAATGGAAACAAGAGCGTCAATCCTTACTTGAACAACTCACACTCGTCTTCGACCGTCAGAGAACCATGGGTAATGAGTGATTGGTTGTATTGCTTCCAGTTGGTTGTTTTGTAGCGAGGCTTGGACATAAGGCTACGAAAAGTAGTGGATGTAGCTGATCAGATCGTAGGTTATAGATTTAGTTTCATCGATTTGAGCAACAAAGCCCGTGTAATGCATGACCGATTAGGTTTAATATACTATCAATAGTAAGTTAAAATTTGTGTTCGAGCGTGATTCAAAGTGACCATGTGATGTATGAATGCTCAATCAGCTATATTTTGATTAGCCTAACCAT
The DNA here is from genome assembly GCF_028858425.1 of Vibrio aestuarianus. Lineage (NCBI taxonomy): Bacteria > Pseudomonadati > Pseudomonadota > Gammaproteobacteria > Vibrionales > Vibrionaceae > Vibrio > Vibrio aestuarianus. The sequence goes on from NZ_JAKNYQ010000002.1 coordinate 959,469, forward strand.
GCTCAATGGCTATTTTCTCATTTATGGCAAGATTGAGTTGAAGCCGTGGTCATCTTGCAAATCTCATACTGTTTAAAGTCTGTTATCTTGACGTTAAAGTGTTTGTGATGATCATGCTCTATAGTTCCTATGTTTAAGAGGTGAGTGATGAAAAAAATTTTTGCAGTTATGTTGGGGGTTGCCCTTTTCGGCTGTCGTGATGATACGACGGAGTTCAGCTTCACCCCAGATCCCGAAGAAGAATCGCCTACCCCCACCATTTTTGAGACTCAAATTGGCGGGGTGACTTTACAAGGTCTCAAAGAACCAATAAGCCCCGTTGTTCCTTCGTCTGTCGCAGCTTCATCCGTTGTTTCTTCATTTTCTGAGACAGTACAAGGCACTAACTTAGTCACGATAGAATCGTTCAAAGGGATACCTTATGCCTATTCGGGCGATAGTAGTACAGAGGCTTTTTTCTTCGGTAAACCAAACCGCTTTGAGCACAGCGTGATGTTGCCGCTTGCAAAGGCTGCGGTAGAAGACAACTCCTTTACAGATTTTGGCAACATATGCCCACAGCCTGATTCATCAGAATATTCAGAAACTTGCCTTTACCTAAATATATGGCGACCTAATAATACCTCTGCTAATGATAAACTACCTGTGTACGTTTATATTCATAGCGGTACTTTTGAAACGGGATCGGGTAACTTGCCGAATATCATTCCCGATGTAGCTGTTGCACAAAGCAGCATGGGTAATAACCCATTTATCGCGGTCACTTTCAATTATCGTCTCGGTTTATTGGGAAAGCTTTGGGTTGAAGATAAAGGCAATACCAAGGGGGGCAACTTCGCTATTGGTGATCAAAAGCGTGCACTCGAATGGGTCAATCAACACATAGGTGATTTTGGTGGCGATAGCGCCAACGTGACGGTGTTTGGGCAAGGTGCTGGAGCTACATCAATTAATGCTCTTCAACAAACAACGACTGGAGATCGCGAAGCGAACGATAATGTTGCAGGCAACTTCTTTAACAGAGCGATTATGCAAAGTTTACCGCTTGGCCTCTCATTTGAGTCCTACGCAGCGGCCAAAAACCAGTATGATACGTTGAAAACTGCAAAGGCCACCCTGTATCCAGATCTGACCATCAACCAGTTGACTGTTGAGCAAGTTTTAGAGCTTCAAAAACAAGTAAAAGCAGAAATTACGGGACGCTTGTTTGGTTTACCTGACCAAACGATTGAAAATATGGTGAGTGACATCTTGGGTTGGATTGACGATGGTGATGACATTCAGTCCATTGTTGCGAAACTTAGTTTTTATTACGCGTTAGATATTGCCTCTATAGAACCGAGAGCTAAGTTACTCCCATTCGCTCCCTATATTGAATCTCACAAGGAAATTTTTAAGCCAAGTTACCCAGGTTACCACGTTACATCCCCTGCGCATGAAGCACCGTTAAAAGTGCCTTCTATTATTGGTTTCAATAACAATGAAACTGACGGTTATATTGCAGAACTAAAATTACTATTTTTAATTAATGTTGAGTTACTACCTGGGGTTAAGCTGATTGATATTGTGCTATTCCTCATCGGAGATAGTAACGATATTCGAGACTTGCCAAATATTCCTGACCTTCCAGCATATACATTAATTTCATCCATTTTATTCGCTGACCGTTTGACCGATACACCTTTACGTCTGGACGATTTTGCTCCTTCGACAACCCCAACCACTCTTGAGGGTATTAAAGAAGATCTTGGTAAATTTAATCAACTGAATAACCAATTGCTGTATAAATGTGCAGTTCGTGATTACGCCAAAACCGTGACCCATGATGTTGCGCCGACCTTATATCACTTTGATTACGAAGCGAGTTTTAATAACCAACTCCTTGATGGTTCAATTTTTGACACGATAGGCAACTTAGCTTGCTTTGGTGGAAAAGCATGTAATCAAGCTGAAATACCATTTGTATTCAACCGGTTATACAACCAAGATGGTAAAAAAATCGCACCTAATGAAGGCGATCTACTTCTTATGGGGGAAGTGTCACGTTTCTGGTTTAGTGATGATTTATTTAATCCTGAATATCGATATCAAGAAAATTTGGATAATGTCTTGATGATATCTAATAATTCCGCAGATGACGGCGGTGAAATAAACACCAATCTTACAGAATGGGACGCTACGATGAATAAAGGTATTGATACCGAAACACTAGACGGTATTTGTGATGCGCTTTACTAAAGCAAATATTATTGATTACAGTGGAGGTAGTAACAATGCTGAATAAGTTAAACGGTACATACTGGGCTGAAATAAAGAACAACCGGCTCATAAGGTTTTATTTTACTCGTCATCTTGGTTGGTGCATCAGTATATTATCGTGTGCTTTAACGCTCGTTAATATTGCTTATGCTGAAGAAGTTTCTATATTTGAACGGTATGGCATACCAGAACATTTACCTAAGTTCGGTATTAGTACTTTATCTCAGGGAGATCATATTGTTGAGCACGTTAGTAAAGTCACTTCAATTAATGATGAGTCTTCCTCTTCCTCTTTTTATCTAGTACAAACAACAGATTTAAAGGGAAACATTGACTTGAGAATAAAATATTTCCCATATCAAATTTCTCAACTCGATGGTGAACCTTCACTTGCAGAGGATGGTGGAGCGGTTGACTCTATTGAATATTTGACCAAAACAGAATATCGACTTCGCACCTACGCTGAAAGCTACGATCGATCGTCGGTTACCGTTGAAGAATTAGATGAACGTCGCGCAATTGTGCGCTTTAACTACTCTAAGTATCAACTACCTCAAGATGTTGCCTATTTTCGTTTCATGAGAGTTGAGATACATGTTGAAGATCGCAAGCCTGTAAAAATGGTGATCACTAATTCACAGCCATTTACCTACGGTACTTATAGCATTCAGGATTATAGACAAGAAACGGTATTAAGTGAGCTTGATAATGGTTCACTCTATGTTAAGAATAAAACCATTGTTGCAAACGGAGAAACGAGAAAGAAAGAAAAGCTGACTCTTTCTGTGGTCATGACTCCCGTTGCTTTTTATGACGATGTCGATGGTGCCGAAGTTCTAGATAGTCAAAAACTTGAAGAAGCTTCTGACCCGCGCATTCGTGAAGAAAAGGTCGAAGTTGACAGTTTTTTCCCATTAATGGGAGACTTAGTCCGTAGGCAAGGGATTGATATTCCTCTTCCCTATGGTTTCTCTGTCGCTTATCGTAATCAAGATATGGATATAGACTTTCGATCTTTTACCTTAGGTCTGGGGGCATTAGGACTGCAAAATCTAGATAAGGATTTTGATCCGAGTCAGACTTTCGGTTATGTCAATGCTGAAAGTTTAACGGTTAGGGGAGATGTGTATATCTTACCTTTCTGGAATGTTTACGGATTGGCTGGAAAAATTAAAGTCAGAGCAAACATTGATGCCAAATATACATCAGAAAGTGTAAATGAGATTAAAGATAAATTAAATGGCATTGGTCCTGGCCTAGGTGACGCCTTATGTGATGCGTTAACAGGGCAAGGGCTTCCTTTGTGTCGTCCCGGTAGGCTAAATCTTCCTTTGAGTCTTGATTACGACTTGCTGGGTGTTGGTACAACTTTGGCTGTCGGGTATAAAGAGTTTTTCGCTACTTTAAATATGACAGTCTCCCAAACACGATTAGAGGGGTCTTCGAGTTGGGGTGATACTTTATTTGTTGCCCAACCAATGGTCGGATATCAATTTGTTGATTATAGAGCTCAAATTCTTGTCGGTGCAGAATACCAAGGCATAGATTCTACGTTATCGGGTAGCCTAGGGTATGTTGATGCGTTACAAGGTGAATTTAGTTACGATGTTGATGTTTCTTTAAATCAATGGGCTTATTTAATTGGTGTTAATAAACAGCTCGGTAAGCACTTCAATATTACCGCACTTTATAATAAAGGTGAGACGAGAGATGCCTATACACTTAGTTTTGGTTATCGATGGTAAATGATCGTGATGCCAATGAGTAAAAACTAATATAGGGTATTTTGTTCTTTATATTTTATTGGTTCCTTAAAACCACCGTCTAAGGCGGTGGTTTTGTTTCTTGAAGCGATAGCCTAAATAAGAGTCCATGAATAAAAGTAACTTCTATGCATGGCAAATAAGCACAACTGCTTGCTTATCGTGACAGGCTCTCGTGCCATAAGCGCCATCATCAAACACCTCAAGGATGCTTCGGCATGTTTGTTCAAGTAAGTTTGGGGCACCTCTCCATCTCTAGCAGTCGATAACTTAGCTCTGCTGCAATGCTGAACATGCGTGAAGAGATGGAGTATCTCAAATAATATCTTGTACTTTGCTCATCAAGTTTCCTAGATTGTCATTTTTCTTTCATCTTTATCTGATTAAATTGCCGCTTTGCAATTAGCGAATAAAGATGGAAGACACATTGAGCTTGCAAGGTATTACATTGAGTGAATCCACGATCGTGGACCAAAAATCTGTAGAATATCAGTGGGTCCGCACGCTTTATGTCGAGGGTTACCAAGCTCAAGAGATCAATCACTATATTCGAACCTGTTTTGGTGGTGATGACACCTTTGCCGATCTGTTCCGTAAGGTCGCCCTGCAACAAGAAAGTCTCTATGTTTTATTACAATACTTAGGTTGCGCCCCTTCTAGTCGCGAGTTCTAATTTTTTTGTGCCGCTAACCTTATTTTGCAGCAACATATCTGACATGCGTCGCATCTGAGCACTGTACTACTTTTGAGAAAACAATTACCCCATATACTTTATTCGCGCTACGAATTCTGGATAACAGTACTGCATGTGTATTTTCTAAATTGACACATATAAAAAAACCCAAGCAATGCTCGGGTTTTGGTTACAAAAACTGTTAGTCGTTTGATAGTAAGGAATAGAGCTAACAGCCAGCTATGCGTAACGCCAGATTTGCATATTACTTAACTGACCGGCGGCCAAACCAAAGACGTTAAGCATATACAAAATGGGCGACCTCACGATCGCCCTATCGTTATTATCCTTTCACACCACCAGCAGTAAGTCCTCCGACAAGCCAGCGCTGTGCAAGTAAAAATACGACAGTGATAGGTAAGGCAGACAATACTGCCGCTGCTGCAAAATCACCCCATAGATAGTTCTGTGGGTATAGATACTGCTGCATACCAACCGCTAATGTGTACGAGTTTACATCAGAAAGTAGTAATGACGCCACAGGTACTTCACCAACCACACCAATAAATGACAGGATGAATACTACTGCAAGGATTGGCACTGAAAGTGGCAACAGCACTAATCTAAAGGCTTGCCACGGCGTTGCACCGTCTAGCGCAGCGGCTTCTTCCAACGAGTTATCAATGGTTTCAAAGTAGCCTTTTATCGTCCACACGTGCAGTGCAATACCACCAAGATAAGAGAAAATCAGACCACCGTGAGTATTCAACCCTAAGAACGGGATGTACTGACCTAACTTATCAAACAGAGCATACATTGCGACCAAAGCCAATACTGCTGGGAACATTTGGAAAATCATCATCGCTTTCAAGATGGTATCTTTACCCTTAAAGCGCATACGAGCAAATGCATAAGCCGATGTTGTTGAAAGTGCCACAATCAGTATCGATGTGATCCCCGCCACTTTCACTGAGTTCCATAACCAAGTTAATACTGGGAATGGAGGCGGTGTTACTGAACCATCAGCGTTGGTCACTGAGAAACCTAATGCCAATTTCCAGTGCTCTAACGATGGGTTATCTGGAATCAAGCTGCCTGTCGCAAAGTTACCTTCCCGGAATGAAATAGCAATTACCATCAAAAGTGGAAAGATAATCAATGATAAGAAAGCCCAAAGAGCTATATGGGTTGCCCATACGCGGTATTTCAATGATTTACCTTGTACCATAGCCATAATGATTGCTCCTTAATTTTGAGAAAGTTTAGTGAAACGTAGGTTGAGTAGCGCCAAACCGCCCACCAACAAGAAGATCAAGGTTGCAATCGCACTTGCCAAACCAAAGTCTTGACCACCGCTGCCTTCAAACGCAATACGGTAGGTATAGCTTACAAGTAAGTCAGTATAACCAGCAGGTTCAGATGTACCGATCATGTTTGGACCACCTTGTGTTAAGAGCTGAATCATAACGAAGTTATTGAAGTTAAAAGCAAAACTTGCAATAAGCAGTGGTGTCATCGGCTTAATCATTAACGGCAGCGTAATCTTAGTAAAATTGTGCATAAAGTTCGCACCATCAATCGCAGATGCTTCGAATAAATCCTCTGGAATGGCTTTCAACAACCCCATGCATAAGATCATCATGTATGGGAAGCCTAACCAAGTATTAACCACAAGTACCATACATTTAGCTAGGAATGGGTCAGAGAACCAACTCGGGCTGATGCCGAAGATGCTATTTAACACCATGTTGATCTCACCAAAGCTTTGGTTGAAGAGACCTTTAAAGATCAAGATAGAAATGAAAGCCGGGACCGCATAAGGCAGAATTAAAAGTACTCGATAGACAGCTCGACCTTTAAGCTCTTCCCATTGCACAACACTCGCCAATACTAAACCGATAACCAGAGTGAAAATAACGGTCAATGTTGAGAATACAACGGTCCAAATAAAGATATTAATGAAAGGCTCTTTGATGCCATCATCTTTCCAGACTCGTTCAAAGTTATGTGTGCCAATTTGCACGACAAAACCAGGAGAAACCGTAGAGTCTATAAATTGACCTTTTTCATCAATGGGTTGATAAAAACCAACATCCATATTTGGTCGTAGTGTATCGCCAGTTTGGTTGTTAACTAGTGTCTCACCATCGGCTTGCATCGTGTACAAAGGCGCAACCGCAGCGAGTTTGCGAAGACCACTCATGCGCACGCTTTCACCTGTCGGTAAATGCAAATCCACACCACTTAACGCAGAGCGATTATTAATAATTGTTTTGATTGGCTCTTTCTTGCCATCAACAGAATCCACGATTTGCAGATCCATATCGGTAAGTGACATGCCTTCAAGCGAAAACTCTTGTGTAGCCAAAGTTTGCTCACCATCCACGGTTGAGATTCGATAACCATTGTCTGTTTTGTACAGCGTAAATGGATAGCTTTGTCCACTTTGGTAGGTTCTATCTAAAAGGACCGACTGAGCGCGATCTAAAGAAAGTTGGTTTTTGGCACTGTAGTTAGTAAAAGCAAGGCCAACGGTGTACGCCAGAGGGAAAAGAATGAACAGAATCATCCCCGCAATACCTGGATAAATATAACGGTGTGCGTACGTTTTTTTACTACCGAAAATATAAAGTGCCAGAGCGGTAAGAATGAGAGTAAGCATAGCAAAAGCGAGCTCACCGCGTGAATACATAAGAATAGTGGCATAACCATTCACAACGCCAACCGAACCAAGTAGTGCCCATTTAATAAAGACATTTTTACTGGTAGGTAATGTTGTTTCTGGTGCTGACAAAGCATCTGTACCTTGAACTGACTGCATAGAAAGAACCTGCTAACGATATAAAACTTAAAATGAAGGAGGGGTTACCCCCTCCTTAAAAGGGTTTGACCAAAACCAAATTATTTAGTCATTTGTTTCTCAGCATCAGCAAGTGCTGCATCAACTGTTTGACGACCATCTACGATGTTAATGATTGCGTTTTTAGCACTTCCCCAGAAAGCGTTCATCTGTGGAATGTTTGGCATGATCTCACCGTTCATTGCGTTATCCATTGTTGCAGCGATACGAGTATCGGCATCAAGTTCACGTTGGAAAGAGTTAAGAGCAACCGCGCCTAGTGGCTTATCATTGTTAACCATACGTAGGCCATCATTGGTTAGTAGGTAGTTTTCAATGAATTCAACAGCAAGGTCTTTGTTTGGAGAGGCTGTGCTGATACCAGCAGTCAATACACCTACGAACGGCTTAGAAGACTGACCGTTAAATTTAGGTAATGTAGTTACGCCGTAATTGATGCCTGACTTCTCGATGTTACCCCACGCCCATGGACCGTTGATAGTCATCGCCGTTTTGCCTTGGTTAAACGCAGACTCTGATACTGAGTAATCCATATCTGGTGAAATTACACCTTTCTCGACTAAACTTTTCACAAAGTTCATTGAGTCTTTAACGCCTTGGTTAGCAATACCAGCGTCTTTTACGTCATAGCCATCAACAGTGTATTTGAATGCATAGCCACCATCAGCAGCCATTAGAGGCCACGTGAAGTATGGTTCTTTTAGGTTCCACATGATCGCAGACTTGCCGTCTTTTTTCAGTTTCGCGTTCAACGCTTCAACTTCTTCCCAGCTCTTCGGTGGGTTTGGCACTAAATCTTTGTTGTAGATAAGTGATAGAGATTCAACCGCCACTGGGTAACCAATAATTTTACCGTTGTATTTCACCGCATCCCACGCGAAATCAACAATGCCATCTTTAACTTCTTGTGAAGGTTTGATTTCAGCAAGTAGACCTGATTCTGCATAACCACCAAAACGGTCATGAGCCCAGAACACAATATCAGGACCATCACCAGTCGCTGCTGTCTGTGGGAATTTATCTTGAAGTCCATCAGGGTGAGCGACGGTCACTTTAATACCAGTATCGGCTTCAAATTTCTTACCCACTTCAGCAAGACCGTTATATCCTTTGTCACCATTAATCCAAATGGTCAACTGTCCTTCTTCAATAGCAGCATGGGCACCAAACGAACCAAGAGCAACTAACGTACTTAGTGCTACAGTGCTTAGGGCGTTTTTCATGTTCATATCCTTTTTATATTTGTGTTGTAGGGCTCACCGAGAGGTTTCGCCGTATTTCGTCATATATAATCAGAGAAAACCTATTTAGACTCATCCTCCTACGCCCTACGCCCTTGGTATTATGGACTATTTTCGTGATCACCATCGCCCAAGGTTGGAGAGGTAAATCACAAAAAAGCACCTTTATGTGATAAAGCTCTACTTTGGCACGACGAAATATTTGAGCTAGATCTAACTACGCCTTTTTGCCCCTCCTCCACCTCATCCTTTTCTACTCCCCCTACAAAAACTTGAATTGGGAGGATGTATCCCCGTTCAACTTCACGGAAACTACAGTCATCCAAGAGTGGATAGTAAGAACCCTTTCCAGTAACGCTTAGGTTAACTTAGTTTGACTGGCTTACATTGCCGGATTGGTTTGCTGTCACAAATGAGCGTTCGTGGTATTGATTCATTACGGGGGAGGCGCTCACTGTGCGGGGGAAGCAAATCAATAGTTGGCATTGATGGGTGATGTTTGCTTCAAACTCCCTTATTTTGAGGCCATCACCCTTTTTTCTTACATTATTAACCACCTTACCGAATTCCTACTGTTATTGCCTGCGAGAACATTCATATAATGATAGGCAGTGATTTATAAAAATATTGATCGAGGACAAGCTACATGGCAGGTGTCACGTTAAAAAATGTATGTAAAGCATACGGTGATGTACTGATTTCTAAAAATGTTGATTTAGAAATTAAAGAAGGTGAATTTGTTGTCTTTGTTGGTCCATCGGGCTGTGGTAAGTCAACCTTATTACGTTGTATTGCAGGTTTAGAAGACATTACCTCTGGTGAATTGTTCATTGGCGATCAACGAATGAATGATGTTGAGCCTTCGAAACGAGGCGTCGGCATGGTATTCCAATCTTACGCACTTTATCCGCACCTTAATCTTTTCGATAACATGTCATTTGGTCTTAAGCTTGCCAAAGCTGATAAAAAAGAAATCGAACAACGTGTTGAACATGCTGCTGAAATTCTACAACTTAGTCACTTACTTGAACGCCAACCAAAAGCGCTATCTGGCGGTCAGCGTCAACGTGTAGCGATTGGTCGAACGCTTGTATCACAGCCGAATGTATTTCTATTGGATGAACCGCTTTCTAACCTAGACGCCGCACTTCGTGTACAAATGCGTTCAGAAATTACCAAGCTACAACGTAAACTGGGTTGTACCATGATTTACGTAACACACGACCAAGTAGAAGCCATGACAATGGCCGACAAAATCGTGGTACTTGATGCTGGGTTTGTTTCTCAGGTTGGTAAGCCACTAGAGCTTTATCACTACCCAGCAAATCGTTTTGTTGCAGGCTTTATTGGCTCACCAAAGATGAATTTCATGAGCGTATTTATTGAAGAAGCGGAAGCAGAGCGTGTCAAAGTTCAATTATCCAATGGCACTTCTTTCTGGATCCCTGTCGATGGCACAACTGTCAATCGTGGTGAACGCATGTCTTTAGGGGTTCGCCCAGAGCATTTACTAAAAGCTGAAGATGGTGATGCGCAAATCGAAGGCAAAGTGATGATTGTCGAAAAACTCGGTAACGAAACACAAGTGTATATGAACTTGAAAGGTTCAGATTCTGATGTAATTTATCGTCAACCCGATACGTTAAGTGTTGAAACAGGTGATACATTAACTATCGGCGTTCCTGCTCATCGCTGCCACCTTTTCCATAGCGACGGTCGAGCTTGTCGTCGCCTTCATAAAGAAAAAGGCGTCTCTTTCGAATAAATGTGCTAAACGAAAATAGCCCCTGAATGGGGCTATTTTCGTTTTTATAAGATAAAACTTTTACTTAGAGTGAGAACGTTTTGTAGCAGAAAATGTTGTTAACACATTGGTCAGGCCTGTCTTAAAAAATTAGCTAAACTCTTCGATGCCGATATTTTCTTTAGCCCACAACAACGCTTGTAACCTATTTTTGGCATTGATCTTCTTAAAAACATTATGCAAGTGCGTCTTCACTGTATTTTCACTAACAAATAGTTCATCAGCAATTTGAATATTCGAAGCCCCACTACCCAACAGTTTAACGATTTGCTGCTCGCGTTTTGTCAACTTCGCATAGGCTTGGGAAGTAACTGAAGAATTACCAGCTCGATAATGTTGAATATATTCTTGGGCTAACTTCCGATTAAACCACATTTCATCATCAAGAACTTTTTCCATGCCTTTAATCAGAGATTCAAGCTCATCGTGTGAATAAAAAACCCCGACTAGGTTTTGCCACTTAAATAATATTTTTGGCTCAATATCTGCCGGGCAATTAATCAACACCTCTTTAGCATCTGGACATGACAAACGTTTAAAAGCAGAATAATCAGCAAAATTATTAGCATCCACGCGCGAATAATCAATGATGATAATTTGGATGTCTTGTGATGCTTGATTGCTCTCTTGCATCCAAGTATCGCAAAATGGCGAGATATCCATACTGATCGGTAATTTTGACTCTAGAGAATCTTTAAGCAGTCGAGACTGCATACAAATATCAGATAGCAATCGAACGTTAATTTTTCTGTCATCACTCATTTTAAACTCCTAGACCATACTGCTGACTTAGTAAAACTAACGTTAAGCCAATATAAGTCAATATATCAAAGTAACCGTACTTTTCTCTCTCAACAAAAAAAACCAATAACCAGAATAAATTCAATGTGTTATTTAAATTTCTTATTTGTGAGAAGAAGTGGTAGTTTTATTAGTAGTAAGCTGCCCGACAGGGTGATTAAGGGAAAATGAAGATAGAAGAAATACGTTGCAGCTTAGGCCACTGCAACATCTGATGGGGAAAGGCGTACGATGCTCGAAAGGTCCCTTACAATCTCTAGGTACGGCCTATGTCCTGTATAACACTTTAACAACGTGCCAACCAAACTTCGTTTTCACAAGGTGTGGTGTAAGTACTTCGCCGCTAAAACATATTTTATCAAACTGAGGAACCATTTGCCCTTGGCGAAACTCGCCTAAATCGCCCCCTTTTTTACCCGACGGACAGGTGGAATACTTACGCGCCAAAGTTTGAAACTTCGCGCCTTTTTTAAGTTGTGTAATGATATCTTCAGCTTGTTCTTTGTGCTTCACCAAAATATGAAGCGCTGCTGCTGTTCTTGCCATCATGTTTTCTCAGTAAATGTAAACTGCTGAATAGTGTAACTGATGCTTTTCAAGAGTTCACCCACAGCTTTGGATGAAAGAGATCAATAAACCTGCGGTTAACGGGTTAATTTGTATTTAACAGATTGCTGTCGGTAAGAGATCGTTTAGTATTAAGCATAAGATCAAGATTTAGAGTAAAGCGTTATGGCTAAAACACCTAGTAAGGCAAATCAATCTCAAGGTATGTTGATGTTCACATTGAACACTCAAAAACAACTGTTTGCGATTGGGACCCTAAAAGTAAGAGAAATCGTCCCTTACATGCCAATGACACAAATCCCATACTCTCATCACCATGTGATCGGTACAGTGACCATTCGTGAATTAACCGTCCCTGTGATCGATATGGCTGCGGCGATTGGCTTTAGAGCGATAGATCCAAGCGAGTACAAAAGTTGCTACCTCATCGTGACTGACTGCCTGCGAACCATTGTTGCCTTTATGGTGCGTAGTATTGAAAAAATTATCGAATGTGATTGGCGTTCTATTGAATCCTCACCACCGACTGCCGGTAAGAATGTCTTTGTTACTGGTATTACGCGTTATAAAGAACAAATCGTCCAACTCCTTGATGTAGAGCTACTGCTGTCGAAAATTTATCCACAGTATGAATCCGCTAAAATTCCAATGCTAACGGACATTGAACGTGAGCGTTTAAAAGCACTGCGAATTTTATTGGTTGATGATTCATCTATCGCTCGTAAACAGCTTGCTGATGCATTAGACAGTATCAATATCCCTTACCAAATTTGTAAGAATGGATTAGATGCTATTGAGTTAATGAGAAAAGACGCGCACAACCATCAGCCTATCGATCTTTTAGTTAGTGATATAGAAATGCCTGGTTTGGACGGTTACGAGCTGGCATTTGAAGTTCAGAATGATTCCATGCTAAGCCATGCTTACTGCATTTTACATACTTCGCTTTCTAGTGAAATATGCCTAGATAGGGCTCACCAAGTGGGCGCGCACGAAGCATTAGAGAAATTTAACGCAACAGAATTAATTGAAGCCATGCTGCGTGGCGCAAAAAAATTAGAGCAAACCAGCCAAGGCGCTTAGCTTGGTTTAGCTTGTTGAAAAAGGGACTGTAGTGCCATTCTCTCGGTTTTTTTCAGTTGGCTGACAACTAACCGGTAAGAACGTTCACACAATTCTTCTAACATGTTGCCATCGACATCTCCATTCAACGTAATGGAGATCCAATGCCTTTTATTCATATGATAACCAGGACGTATCGAAGAAAATTCACTGGTCAGTACCTCTGCATCTTGAGGAGTACATTTTAAAGTCACAAATGGCTGGTTAGAAGATTGCGAAGTATAAGCAAACATTTTACCGCGAATTTTATACACCAAAGCATCAGGACCAAACGGGTAACCGCTTTGTGCTTGCGGTAATGTCTCTAAAAACGATTCAATATCTGTAAGTTCCATGAGCTCTCCTTTGCATTTACTCGAAATGGCCCAGCCATACTTTAAGGCTTTGGTTTATCATTTGCTGTTCATCTAATGATAAGTTTTTGACCAACTTTTGTTGAGCTTTAACGTGTTCTTCTATTATTTCGTCAATGAGTTGCAGACCTGATGCTGTCAGCGCGACACTCACACTACGACGGTCTGCTGTACTATGACAACGTGTAATGAGCCCTTTATTTTCTAACTTATCCAATCGATTAGTCATTGCACCGGAAGTCAGCATCATCGAAGCAATCAGTTCCGACGGTGTTAGCTCAAATGGCTTGCCTGCACGGCGCAGCGTTGCAAGCACATCAAACTCCCCAAGTTTTAATCCGTAACGCTTGTGAACGTCTGCAATAGCCATTTCTAAATGTTTATAAAGCCTTGATAATCTACCAATCATCGCCATTGGTAGGGTGTTTAAATCTGGTCTTTCTTTATCCCATTGAGCAACTACTCGATCAATCGCATCCACGTACAGCCTACTCCATCACTCATCATCAAGGCATTTATCTTAACATAAAGATTCTTTACAAGAATAAAAATAACCATTATCTTTACACGAAATAACTTCATATAAAGATAATAGTGATGAACATATTACTGGCTATGATCCCTGCCTTTTTCTGGGGAACGACTTACGCAGTAACAAAATTCACGTTGCCAGACTGGCCACCGTTATTACTTGGTGTATTTCGTGCTTTGCCTGCGGGCCTGCTATTACTCCTAATCAAACCTAGCTTGCCAAAGAAAAATGAATGGCGACCATTGATCTTGATTGGGCTCATTAATATCGCTGCTTTCTTTAGTTTGATCTTTGTGATGGCTCTATCACTTCCCTCTGCGATTTCTGGTGTTGGGATGATCTCTGTTCCTGTATTTGCCATGGTTTTCCATTGGATTGTCAAAAAGAAAAAACCAAGTTTTATTCAAGCATTCAGTGGCATTGCATTGCTCCTACTCGCCTGGTTACTATTTAACCCAGGGACACTCTCTTTAAGCCCTATCGGTTTAGGGGCAATGTTGGCCGCTATTTTTTGTATCATTATTGGTAGCCACTTTACTCAAACCTTAGGCAACAAAATGGATTGGTGGAGCGTATTGACTTGGCAACTTATCATTGGTGGCCTGGCCTTAGCTGTGGTCGCCTCCATGCAAGCATGGCACTCACCGCAAATTTACCAAGATGCATTTATTCATTTCGATACCACTCACTTAATGGGGCTGGTTTGGGTATGCGTGCTCAATACAGCATTAGGTTATAGCCTCTACGTATGGTTGTTACAGCGAATGAGCGTTGTTGATTTCACCTTTGGCGGCATTGCCAACCCAATTTCTGGCATTATTTGTGGCGGGATATTGCTTGGAGAAGCCTACACACCCATGCAATACACATACATGGCGGGGATGATAGTGATGTCATTGATGCCACAAATAGTGAACATGATTAAAGCTCGCCGCGTAGCACATATTATCCGCTAAAGGATCGAGAGAGGTAAGCCAACGGTACGGCTTACCTCTCTTTGATCACACTCGATAAGTTTCAGTTTCGGCTTTCAGTGTTTCCGCTAACCGAGCTAGCTCTAATGTCGCTTGACTACTTTGTTCAGCGCCTGATGCCGTTTGGTTTGCGATATCACTGATAATGGTAATGTTTTGGTTAATGTCTTCTGTGACTAAGCTTTGTTGCTCGGCAGCCGTTGCAATTTGTGCATTCATGGCATTAATTTGATCAACCGCAGACGTAATTTGAGTTAAAGATTCTCCCGCGAGCTGGGCTTTATCAACCGCCAAGCGCGCATTATCCGCTCCACTTTCCAAGCGAGTGGTTGACTCTCGGCTGCCCTGTTGTAGCCTTTGAATGGTTTGTTGAATCTCCTCTGTCGATTTCTGAGTTCGGCTAGCCAATGTTCTCACTTCATCCGCCACAACAGCAAAGCCCCGCCCTTGCTCTCCTGCACGAGCCGCTTCAATGGCTGCATTCAGTGCAAGTAAGTTCGTCTGTTCAGAAATCCCTTGAATTACATCAACCACACTACCGATTTCCTCAGTTTCACGTGCTAGCCTTTGCATCCCAACCACAGATTCTTGCATTTCTTGCGAAAGGTTAGAGATCATTGTAATCGTCTCTTGCACGATACTTTGCCCTTGCTCTGCCGCTCGATCAGCCTGCTCAGAAGCACTGGCCGCATTGCTCGCACTTTGCGCAACCTCGTTTACTGTGGCAGTGAATTCATGGATAGCGGTAGCAACAAGCTGAGTTTGAGTTTGTTGATCAATAACATTTTGCTTGGTTTGAACAGCAACAGCAGAGCTTTCTTCAGCCGCTAAAGCTAATTGAGTTGTCGAGTCTTTATTGGTCTGAACGACATGTTGAAAACTGGCTACAATGCGATTCACATATTGCGCGATATGAGCAAACTCATCTTGACCTGTTAACTGAATTCGCTGTGTTAAATCTCCTTTCGAGATTAAATCAGAGGATTTTCCTAGCTGCTGAGATGCGAGAGAAATACGTCTCACGATCAGTACTGATAAGCCAATTATCGTCAACACCGCAATCGACACAAGGATGGTCGCCATCCACATGTATTGCTCAATGTTGTGGTTTGCCTGCTGAAAGTTGCTTGCTCCTTCTTCGATTTGTATAGATAAAAAACCTTCCGCTTCTTGGGTAACTTGTTTAAATAGTGGATTAATTTTTTTAAGTAATGTTAGATTCGCTTCCGTATACTGATTTTCTTTCAGATACTGCAACGCCGTATTGAATCCATTTTGGGTAATATCATCCAGCTTATCAGCGAGACGATTGACCTGCGCTTTTTCCATATCACTAAGGGGAGAGGATAAAATTTCATTATCAATGATATGGTGTAATGCTTGGACAGAGCGTTGAATACTTTCGATATGTTGATCAATAACATGGTCATGCATATCGACAAACTGAGAGCCGGGTTCATGCTGAAAGGCTAGTAATAGTTGACTTCGTGCCGATCCTAATTCATCCAATACCTTTCCAGCACGAATCGTATGCTGCATACCCTCGCTATATAAATCCTCTATGGAATCAGCGGCCATCTGCATACCCTTGATACCTTCATAGGTGAGAAGGACAAAAAAGCAGGTGGTGATCACAGCAATTGTTTTCAAACGCACACTGACTGAAGAAAATATCTTCCGCCAGCCTGAAGGTGGTGTTTCTTTACTTACTTCTACCATCGACATTAAGCCAACTCCTTATGGTTTTAATTATTAATAATATAGCTGAGCCCAAGCCATCTAACTGGCTATTAATTTGATCAAAATCAAATCACTTTCAACAAATATTGTTAAAAAACATTCAAACTTATTCACAATAGGCATTTTTTTTAGCGCATATCATTGTGATATCCGCTAATCTTAGCAATATGAATTCTGTGACTAGCAACTAAATTTACGATAATGACCAACGACGACTTTAAAAGATCTACGGCTAATTTAAAAAAAGCAGTTCCGTTAATGATGAAAAATCATGTTGCGGCAACGCCTTCTAATTATGCCCTTTGGTATACCTATGTAGATAATGTCATTCCTCAGCTCAACCAAGAGCTGGATACTGTGCTTGAGAACTTTGGTCTGTGCCCTCCAGCGACAAGCTCGCAACTTTATAACCATTACGTAGCTAGTCGTTCTGAAACTAACTTAAATCAATTGCGCAATAACATTGAGGTATTGGTCAATGAAGTCGCAAGTTCCATGACTGATACACTCACCGATACTAGTAAATTTGCAAAAGTGATAGACAAAAGCTTTAGTGAGTTAGAGCGAGTTGAAGATGATGAATTATCGATAGAAGAAGTGATGACGTTAGTGCGTCAGTTAGTGACAGAATCTCGTGATATCCGTCACTCAACACGATTTTTAAATGGTCAATTAAACAATGCTAGCCAGGAAATTCAACGCCTGAAAGAACAACTAGCTGAAGTACAAAAAGGGGCTTTATTTGATGGGTTGTCTGGCTTATATAATCGCCGCTCATTCAACGATGACCTAAATGTTCTCATCAGCGCGCAGCAACCAATCAGTTTGATTTTACTCGACATTGACCACTTTAAGTCATTCAATGACAACTACGGGCATTTATTTGGCGATACTGTTATTAAAGGGATTGCTAAAAGACTACAATCCACCAGCCGAGATGGCATAACAGCCTACCGCTTTGGTGGTGAAGAATTTGTATTGATTGTTCCAAATAAAACATTGCGTATCGCAAGACAATTTGCAGAGTCACTGCGTCGCTCTCTCGAAAAATTGAGTGTCAAAGATCGACGTTCAGGAAAACTGGTCGGAAATATTACCGCATCATTTGGTGTTGCAGAGTGGCAACTTGGTGACACATCAGAGACTTTAATAGAAAGAGCCGATAGCTTGCTTTATGAAGCCAAACAACTCGGGCGTAATCGTGTGATGCCTCTTTAATATATTACATCTTATAAAAGACATGGGGCCTTTAGCCCCATATTTCATTTCACGGTTCAACTCATTAGGCGATATTAAAACTGTAATTTAAGCAGTAATCCTCGCCATTTTTAGCCCTGTACTCTTTATCCTCACTGCACGCTTTGGGTTTACCCTGTTCATCACCTTTCACTAAACTTATCCAATGACGCATTGCTGCACTTGGCACATCCTCAGCAAACTGAGTGAATGTTGTGCATGTTTCTAACTGAATATCATCAATGGCTATCAACTCGACACATCCCGTACCTTTAGTGCAACCAAACATCACCTCAACGTGACTTCCGCTGCCATCACGAAATAGTATTGAGCAAGGTGACTCTTTTTCACCGTTGAATGCCACGAAATGCTTGGGGTGCTTTAATCCACTATGTCGACCATCTTTGAAGTAAGCCAGTACATGACGGTAGTCTATCACGTAGCTAGTCACATCTTGGTGAGAACCCATTTCAAGCGGGAAAAGCCTATCCAGTAGCTGCTTTGCTTGTATCTGTTTTTCGTTTTGTTGATTAGCACTGATCGTCTCGACGGCGAAGACAGCTTCAGCGATAAAGGGTTTGTTTTGTTTTTGGATTTCTGTTTTATCGAATGTCAGCATATTCATCGTCTTTCCCTCTTGGATAACTCATTATTTTGTGTCCTAGAGCAATTATTCCAAACTTGCGTTTAACTTTACGGCAAATTTGTGACCTTGCTTACTTGGTAGATTAACCAATTTTTTACTACAATTTCACAACAAAAATTTTACAGTGTGAATTTTACAAAATGGCCTTGTCAAAAAGTTTAGTTCGTCAATCTCACTTCTTAGGTACCAAAGTACGAAACCTGAGAAAACGTAACCACTTAACAATGGAAGACCTTTCTGCACGCTGTATTCGTATCAACCCTGAATATGCACCGTCGGTTTCTTATCTATCTATGATTGAACGGGGGAAACGTGTTCCGAGTATTGATATGCTGGAAGTTATTGCTCAGGTTTTCCAAAAAGATCCGGCTTGGTTTCTCGATGACGAACCAGAACAAACGGATATTACCCCCGACAAAGGTAACCGAGGTGGTATCAGCGGTATGGCTCTTGAGCCTAGTTTTTTATTTTCGAATGATATTTTGCAAATCGCTATTCCAGAGATGCTATCGCAAACTGGGATTACAGGACGACAGTTTGCCCACTTGCTGATCCGTGCTCACCAAGAAAGCCTTCAAAATCATTTTCCAGATCTAGAACGAGCCGCTGAAGAAGTAGGACTGAAACGATTGAATTTAGCGGTTGAAGACCTGATTGATATTGCTAAAAGCCTTGGTTTATCGATCCGTTGGGTCACCAGAACACCTCAAGATGTGGTCGATGAGTTAGGCGTGAGCGCTAAACAACTGATCACCTCTTTTTTTGAGCCACCAAGTACGATTTACCTAAATGAGATACTCAGAGAATACCCTACGCGCCTAAAATACGACTTAGCTGTCTATATTGGTCACAATATTCTACACAGCAAAGAAGGGCTAAAAAGCGTTTTAACGGTTGGTCACACAAATAGCTGGGAAGAAGCCCCCGATGCTAAAGCAACCTGTGAGCTCAATTCACAAGATATTCTTCAAGCATGGCGAGATTTCGAATCAAGCTTTTTCGCAGGGGCATTATTGTGCCCTAAAGTACCTTATCGACAATTGCTTGACCGCTGTGGTTATGAAATTGGTGTACACCTGAAGGCGGGAGTATCTCCATCCGTTGCAATGCGCCGTATGACCGTTGTATCCCCTTACCCACATTGGCACTATTTTGATGCCTATGGAGAAGGAAAACTAAAAGCGGTATACCGTGGGAATGGTATTCCACTGCCATGGGGAAATATGCGAAAGGTTAATGACCCTTGTCAGCACTGGGCAGTATTTCGACGCCTCTCAGAACCTCAAAAGGGTAGCTCAGCACAAATCTCGATTTTAAATGTGGGGGATGAGCCTAGAATCTACTGCTGCGAGTCGGTCAATATGGTTGACCCTGCTGGAAATAATCGAGTGTTATGTGCAGGGATTGATTTAAACCCTGCGATTAATGCGCAAGGTGGAGACGCACTTTCCATTGCAGAAGAGCTTAAAGCATCTTGTGTACGTGGAGGAGGGAGTACCGCAATACCAAGGCATATCAAAAAAGATCTCACCACCATCGCGAAAATCCTAAACATCAATTGGATTGAACGTGGGATAGAAAATCAAGCTCGTTTGATCTGCTCTCGTGGCGCTGTTTGTCCAAGAAAGCCAAGTTGTTACGATAAGTGTGGCGAATAAAAATGCTAAGCAAATGGCATAAAAAAAGCCAATCACAATAAGCGTGATTGGCTATTAATAAATGTGAACAAAATAAGGTTCACTAACAACGTCAGTTGGCTAGGTGACCCTCGGCTTAGAAGGGTCATATCTAATAAAGCAGGATACGTGCCAACTTTTTCACAGCCTAAATCGCCTATATTTGCTCATTTTACAGCCAGTTTCATTACAACCCGTCGCATAATTAATTCGCATTTTGCAAATAAATTCCATTTTGCAAAAAACAATTTCAAACTATTTCTCAAATACCACACTCATCGATCTGATGACTAAATTAACTAGCGACGCTTCTCTTCATACATTTTGTCATCGGCCACTTTAAGCATAGCGTCAATATCTTTAAATTTTGAATCAAAAGCAGAGTAACCGATGCTCACCTGAACATTAATTAGATGCTGCTCATAAATCACTGGCATATTACACAAGGCTTTTTTAATTTTAGCGTTGATCGCCTCTATATCAGTGATACTCGATAATCGAGGCAATAAAACCAGAAACTCATCTCCCCCGATGCGAGCAACCACGTCAGAGGCACGTAATACACCTTTAGTTCGCTCTGCACAAGCTACAAGCACTTTATCTCCCGCAGCATGTCCATAGGTGTCATTAATAGACTTAAACATATCGATATCAATGTTGAGTATCACAAAATTCGCTGATGCCCCTAGTTTCACAGCCTGATCAAAATAGCTTTCTAAGGTGTACATAAAATAGCGACGGTTTGGAAGTTTGGTTAACTCATCATGAAATGCTCGTTCATTCGCAATCGTATACAAACGATAGATCGCAATAAATCCGGCAACTAACACAACGAGAATAGAATAGCCAACTAACCGCACAACGTTGACTTGGTACCAAGGAACCTGATGCAAAATATCGCTTTTTTCTGAAACGGCCATTTCCCAACCACCGTAAGGGAAATGCACATTTTGCTTTGCGAAGGCATTATCGAAAACCTCTTGCTTACCTAAAAAAAGCTGACCTTGTGCACCACTACTGTCGACGCCGCGTATCGCTAGATTGAATCGATGGGTAAAACTCTCTACACCCGATGAAACTAATAAAGAATCTAAATTAATCACTAGGCTACAGACCCCCCAATACTTTTCATTAAGAGGAGGGTCTGTAAAAATTGGAATTCGAGCGATTAAGCCCCTTCCCCCCTGCACAAGGTCAAATGGGCCAGCAATAAAAATATCTTTTATTTCTTTAGCCTTAACGATTGAAGACCACTGACTTGGGATCGTTCGATAATCCAAACCTATCGCTTTTTGATTACCTTTAAATGGATAGATAAACTGAATGATGTCATTGGGAGCCAAGCCAACAATACGAATATGTTTACCTCTATGAAGAATACTAGTGGCTATTTTTTCCCAGTCATTGAATTGGTATTGACTATTTACGGCTATCAAACTGGAAACACCGCTGGCTACATAAATATCAGAAAGAATCGAGGCTTCCAATTGTGATCGAATAATCGATAACTCTTCTTTCGCTCTGACTTGCAAATTGTCACGAATATAATTGCGCTGATTAAAATTGACAGCTTCAATCAACCCACCGCAAAAAAGGATGAAAGCGATAAGAAGCAAATTGACAGACCATTGCTTGCCTGAGACAGACCTCATGCACTCCCCCTGATAGTCTGTAGTAATGACTACATCTGTTTATGATTTCACTAGTCTCTTTAGGATAGTGCTTTTAATGAAGAATAACGTATTTGGATGGTAAATACATCGACTAATTTCAATTCTAACTTTATAAGACAATGATAATTAAATAATTTAATTTATTAATCACATCAAAAATCAGAAAGCTAACGCAACAAAACCGCCGATATCAGTGAAATAAAACAGTCAAAATCGGTTAATTTACCCTCACCTGACCCATTCCTCACAATGATAGTGACCCATAATAGTAAGCTATATTCAATTGATAATTTGCCAAGTTTTGATTATGTCACTTAAGAAATTAACTTCATTATATTGTTTAGTCACTGCTCTTTGCTTATCCACCTTTAGCTTTGCACAACAGGCACTGACCTCACATGAAGGCTTTGAACAATCAGCAGAGCGCATCCGCCAAACCTATGAAAGCCAGCTTTACACTTTGCCTGCATTTAAGGAAGGTCATTATGGCTTAAGAATGTACCGACAGACGTTGGATGCCAAATACTCTGCAGCAGTGTGGAGTGACCTTGCTCGCGTAGCGAGTCGACTCAACAGATTCGCAGAAGAGGTTCACACTCCAGAACAAATTTTTCTCTATTCAGAAAAGCGTTTAAGTGGCTATGTTGATGAGACCGATGAGCGTAGCAAATTACGCTATATGGCAACTAAAAATACACCTGAGTACCTTTATCTAGGTGTTGATTTGCTTGGTTCAATGGCTAGAGCTAATGAATATGGCCTTAAGCATAAAGATGACCAAGTGCTTCGCCAAGTGATTCGTCGATACGATTTCACTAAATACGCAACCAATGAAGCAATGATCAAGGCGTGGGCGGCACAATTGGCTAACCAAGTCTATTGGTTACGCCAACTAGGTGAGCAAGATGTAGTGCAGCCGTTTATTGACAGCTTTAGAAAAACCTACCCAGATTCAGCCGACAGAAAGCTATCTAGTCAACAATATGGCAATAAGCTGTATGGTATGACACACATTATTTTCGCTGATTCTGAATATTACCAACATCCAGTTAGTGAAAAACAACATCAGTGGATCTACGATTATTTCCGCGCCAACATTGATACGATTTTGGCGCGAGCAAAAGAAGATGTCATCGCCGAAGTAGGCATTGCTTTTCTACTTGCAGGTTTAGAAACCGACCCTGTTGTAGAGAAAACTCGACTAGCGATTCAAGCCTCGATTGATAAAGAGCAAGGCATGATCCCATCGACGACAGGAGATTTCGAGCTCGCTTATGGCGAACACCGAAATGTGTTAGCAATCATGTTGCTTGACTGGCAAAGCGTTAACCAAGCACCGACTATCGAACGTAATCCGAGCGTTTTTTTCAACTTACCTTATGGCTTAGAAAAAATGTCATCTCTTAAGTAGGGCCAACAACCAAAATCCACCAAGAGCAAAATTATCAATAAATTCAAATTACGGTACAAAGCCAACGTAGAGATCCTTGAGGGTTAGTAGATGGAATGGACCCTCTGTTTTTAGTAATGTAATACTGACGGTATACAATATTGCCCCCGCTCTTGTAGAACTTCGTAACAATTAGCGGTCAAAACAACTCAAAGAGGTAAGCTATAATTGGATTAGCTTAAATTAGGAGGGGGAGAAGTGAGATGTCTGTATTGCCTAAACATACGGATAAAAATTCGCACTATGATCCTAATGAAGATTTCACTCAGGATCAGATGCACCGTTTTACCAAAGTTGCCAACCAAGCGCAGAAAAAACGTGAAATACTAGAAAATCGTGATGAGAAAGACCTTTCCATTATTGATGCAGCAAGGCGAGTTGCACTAAGGCCAGTGGTTAAACCCAGAAAGGATAAACCCAATACAGTAAGGTACGCTGTATGGATGTCACTGTTATGCGTATTAGGGCTATGGCTTATGTATATGACTCGCTAGCCTTTTTAATTGGTGTGACGGTTGCTGAGCATTTTGGTTCTTGAATTTCAGCAGAAGATATATGTTGATAATACTGGTACTGATTTTTACCTTTGTGTTTTGCCCAATACATGGCTTTATCCGCACAGCGGGTGAGTTCTGGTAGGTTATCAGCATCATTTGGAAATAGCGCAGCACCAACGCTGACAGTGAGGTTGTTAATCATCTCGGAACTTTGATATTTATCCTCAAACATGTAACAAATACGGTTAAGAATAGCATCAAGATCTTTTTTGGTTCTTACATCGTACAGCAACAATACGAACTCATCTCCTGCAAACCTTGCGATTGAACAGTCATGTTTAGCTGTCTTCCTGTCTCTATTCCTAACGTTGTTCTTTAATCTGTTAGCAAAATATTGCAGCACTTTATCGCCAACATCGTGGCCATAGTTGTCATTAATCGATTTAAAATTATCAATATCGAGAAACACTAAGGCGGTGATGGAATTACTTTTCATTTGCTGAGAAAGCTTTTCATTCGCCCAATTTTCAAAACTCCAACGGTTAGCAAGACCAGTGAGTTGGTCGGTATAGGCAAGGTCCTCAATTCCTTCTTGATAGAGGGATTGGATATAATTGATGGCTTTGTTGTAATAGTAAGCTGAAATATGACAGATGACACCTAAAATAGTTAGGCTGATAACGAAACGATCCGCCGATAAGTAGTCTGATGATAATTGCGTATTAGTCACCAATAATGAAACGCCAACCAACATGCTAAAACTAAAGCTAAATACTATCCCAATTTTAAAGTCATTAATGAAAATGACCGCAGCTAGAATAGGATAGAGCCATAAAATACCGCTTGTGGCTTGCGCGCTGTAAAGCAGCAGCATGATACCTTTAGTCAGTAAAATTCCGCTAAGAACTAAGTCGGCGTAGGGCATGTCGGGACGCTGATATAAATAGATAGCATTGAAAATGATCGCCAACAAACAGATAAAATTAAATAAGCTAAGATAGTAGCTGTGATCGATGAACTGAACGAAACCGTAGTAGGAAAATAGAGTAGCCGACACAACAGAACACAACCCCACAACTCTACGTTTGCGGGATAATTGCATATTGGCCATTTCTTCTAAATGCCTTCCTACTAACTCTGCCATTCTTAAGCTCCCCCTAAAGAGTTAGATACCAACTCAAGTCTAGAAGAAAAAAATCACTTGTGGCTAATTATTTGTTTAGATTTTAAAGCGTGAATAATGGCAGCATTTCTATTCATTGGCTGCAAGAGCATATAAAAATAGAAGACAACAATGCCTTTGAACGATTCTATGCACTCGCAGGGTCATTACATCTTTTACTACGCTTTCATCCAGATTTACGACGGAGCCGGATTAGGCGAGCATAGCCAACGCCACAGCTGCATCAAGTAGGGAGAGCATAGAGATGTTCGAAATTATTGAAGAAGATACTCAAATCCGTGGGCTCATCATTTCAAGATTGTTAATTTACACTTTGCGTATTCCGTAGAGGAGAGCCGTTATGCCAAACCAACGTACAGTGCAACAAATGCTTCGCGCGCAACCAACATCTGATGGTGATGGAGTTAAAATTCGCCGAGTCGCAGGGTTTAATAATACCCACTTTTCACCATTTTTGATGGTTGATGAATTAAAGTCAGACCAAAAATCTGACTATATAGGTGGCTTTCCGCCTCATCCTCACCGCGGTATAGAAACGCTCACCTATATGTTAAATGGGCATTTTCAGCACAAAGATCATATGGGTAATATTGGCGAGTTACGTTCTGGCGGTGCTCAATGGATGGCAGCAGGACGTGGAGTCATTCACAGTGAAATGCCAATTATGCAAGACGGCCACTTGCATGGTTTTCAGATTTGGATAAATCAACCCGCTAGCCATAAAATGCTTCCTGCTCAATACCATGACTTTCAACCAGAGAGCATTACTGAATATCGCACACCTAGTACTGGCTTACTGCGAATTTTAGCTGGTCACATCGATTGTAATGGCGAGACATTGATTGGCCCTTTGACTCAGACAGGGTCGACATTGAGTGTAGCAGACTGGCAAGCGATACCAAAAAGCGCTATCCGTATCAACACTCCAGAAAACCATAATGTGATGGTTTATGTCTACCAAGGACACATAACCTTGGGTACAAAAGTATTAAGAGAGGGTGAGATAGCATTGATGTCAAAAGGTGAGTTCTTAGAGCTTGAAACCAATGAAATCGGTGGTGTATTGCTATTGATGGGCGAACCAATCAATGAACCGGTTGTTCACTATGGCCCTTTTGTTATGAACTCTTTTGCAGAGATTGAACAAGCCATCAAAGACTACAACTCTGGTCTTTTTGAAACCTATTAATGATCTAAATATCATCCTCATCGGTATAACGTTCACTTGACACGTATTAAGGCGTATTGACCTAGTAATAAGTCTGTATCAGTAAAACATTATTGGGTTCTGGTTTAGATCCCACAGCACAAAAACTGAATATCCACTGCCATTCATTTTTTGTTTTAGCCACACTATTGGGTGTGGCTTTTTTATATCAGTGGACATAACACTGAAAGCAATAACTACAGATATTCACATAAATAGGCTGTAGATTGCGCTACCTGTAAATCAAACGATGAATTTCCGGCCACCTCAAATGACTCGCCACTGTTAAACGTCGACCACTCTTCATCACCAATACGCTTAATGACTAATGTACCCTTAACCACGGTCATTCGTTCTGGGGCTGCTGTACCAAAAGTGTACTCACCAGGAGCCATAACTCCAACAGAGCTATCACCATCTTGCTGCGTGAAACCCAAAGATTTTACGTTACCTTCAAAATACGAGTTTTCTTTGATCATTTTTCTTCCTTGTAAAGGCCATCATCGACCTACTGTGATAAATCATTCACTTGTTTTATCTGATAATTTCAAATTACACAAGAAGCAAATTAGGCCAAAACAAACCATCGCACTCAGTCTATAATCAATAGTAGAACAATTAACACACTATCTATCTTGTCATCCATTAGCTCTTCATTTGGAATTAGAGTCACATTTAATGGCGCGAGATTTGCCAAACTGTACGACATCTTTCAGTCTCTGATTTCGTTCTATACCCAAACAACTTGAAGTTGCAGATTAAAGGTAGAAAAGGGATGGATAAATAGGCTATTGGTTCAAACTGCCCCCCCCCCTAGATAACCTAAACAGAATAAGGACTTAGCGAATGAAAAAAAACCATTTTCAGGCCCCTCGATGAAGAGAGAATCGCTTTTCAAAAGTGTTTTTTGGATAGCATTAGTCACAGTGGCTGTCGGCTTTGCGGCACTGCTGTTTTTCAGCTATCAAGAGTACACTCATCCGAAACAAGTCTATGGTTCATGGATTGAAATTGGTGCACCTAGTTATAGCACGGAGATTCTGACTTTTAATGAAAAAGGAGTATTTCGCAACAACCGGTTGATAAGCACAAACTTTGACTACAATGGAAAGCAAATTGAAATTCGAACTGGTGATGGCATAACTATTTACCAGCAGTCAGGAACACTCAACTCACCTCAGTTAAAGCGCATTGAACCCAGTACGCCCACTCAACGATTTATAAAACAAGGCTACGAAGAGACTATCCAAGCCGATGAAAGCGGCGATCCCAGTAAAAACCGCCGCTCCGCGCTCTCCGAACATTTTTCACAGCAATAGCTGACACCATACTTTTACAAGGTGCTCAGAGTCGGTCTAGATTTGATATCGTCCATATATCACCTCTTATCTTCGTCCACATGATATAGAGATAGCTGATGTTTTCTGTTAGTTTGAGCGTCAACATTCACACTAAGACTAAAACATTATGAATGAATTACTGACTCACATTGAATCTTCCTCCCTTGCCCAAAATTGGGATACCAGCATTATTTTTATCTCTATTGCCAGCCTTGTCGCCTGGGGGATTTGGCGAATCGTATTTAGCAGATTACTGTTTGTCGCTGAAAAAACTCAATTCCATTGGGATGATTTACTGTTACACGCATTAAAAACGCCAGTAAGCACTTTAATTTGGTGTTGGCCAGGCACAATATCACTTGGACTACTACTTCAAGATACGATGAAAGATAAGCTTAACTGGCTGCAAACGGTAAAGCTACTGATGTTGATCGCTATTTTTATCTGGATCATCATGCGCCTCATCAACAATGTTGAGCACTACGTGTTATCACAAAAAAAATATGATGAGACTACAATTCAAGCCATTGCAAAGGTTGCACGTTTATTCTTCATTCTCATCGGTATGCTTTCTATCATGCAGGCATTTGGTCTGAGCCTTTCTGGGCTTTTAACCTTTGGCGGTGTGGGTGGTCTAATTATCGGTTTTGCAGCAAAAGATTTATTGTCCAACTTCTTTGGTGGGTTAATGATCTACTTTGACCGCCCTTTTAAGGTCGGCGATTGGATTCGCTCACCAGATCGTCAAATTGAGGGGACCGTCGAACGTATTGGATGGCGTATGACTATCATCCGTACTTTTGATAAACGACCACTTTATGTCCCCAATTCAGTATTCAACAACATTGTGCTCGAAAACCCTTCGCGCATGCTTAATCGCCGCATCAATGAAACCATTGGTTTGCGTTACGATGATGCTGCAAAAATGGCAAAAATTGTCAAAGAAATACGTGAAATGTTGGAAAATCACCCTGACATTGATAGTGAACAAACACTGATGGTCAATTTCAACGCTTTTGGTCCTTCATCGTTAGATTTCTTTATCTACACCTTCACCAAAACCGTTAATTGGATGCGCTACCAAGAAGTAAAACAAGATGTGCTGTTAAAAGCAATGGCGATCATTCACAACAATGATGCCGACGTTGCCTTCCCAACTCAAACATTGAAAGTGGAGCCAGCAAGCGCAGGACTAACAGCGCAAGCCAAGTAACATTAAAACATAAAGCCCTCGATGAGGGCTTTTGAGCATTAAGCCTGAACGATCGGTTCTCTTTGTACATTATCTTCTTGATGCTCAGCCACCCAATACAACCAAATCATCACTAAACATAGTACAAAGCAAACACCGAATAGCCAGTTGGAACTGAGTGACTCAATCACCACACCGCCAATCAAAGGTGCAATCGCAAAGCCCAATGAATACAATGCCGCCGCGCCGAAATACGACCCACGGAGATGCGCTGGAGCCATACGATCAATTTGTACATTTAGAGTAGGAAAAGCGATAACCTCTCCCATACTTAAAATAAAACAGGCAATCGCCCAGCCAATAGGCCAATCTGCGGGAGTAAGAAGAAAACCTATCTGCGCCACCGCCATTAACCCCATACCAATCCGAGTACGTACGAAAAGAGGAATGCTTTCTAGCCACTTAAGCATTGGAAATTGAAAGACGATAATGGTCATGGTATTGACTAATACTAGCCCTGCGACAATCTGCGCGGCGTCCGAAACGCTGGTTCGTACGATAACCTGCGGAATTGACGATTCCACCTGCCCGTACACAAACATCATAATAAAGTTCGCCACCATCAATTTAACAAAGATATTGTCTTTACTGATCACACGTAAAGTAGAAGTAAAATTGGGGAGTGCTGTGCGATCCGGTTGGATATATCGACCTTTGCGTTCAATGCCAAATAACAGCCAAAAACCATAAATGAGGTAGGTTCCACCAGCAAAAAAGAACAAACTTTGAGGATGCGTTAAACCTAATGTAATACCTAATAACGGCCCAACAGCGCCACCGAGATTTAATAAAAAATAGCGAATATTAAGTGCCAATTCTCTATCTTTTACATTCGATAAGTTGTCACCAATAACCGCTTTAGCTGGAGCCTCAATCATCGGGCGCATTAACCCGGTGATAACAATAAGCACATAAAATTGCCAGATTTGGTCTGCGATACCAATTCCACTGTAGGCCAATGCCGCAATCCAACTACCAGCTACCATCACCCATTTGCGGCCGAACTTATCGGATAGGTATCCAGAATATAAACCAGTCACAGCCCCAACAACGGCTGAAGCGGCCAGCATTCCCCCCACTTCAATCGCTGAAGCACCATAGTCTTGGTAGAGAAACACTATCAAAAATGGCCATGCCATGAAAAAACTGGTGCGAGCAATCAACGTACCCATTAGCACCGTCCAAACCGAGAAATTAAACCGCTGTACTCTTTCCCACTGAAATAAGCTGTCCTCTTTACCCATAATTACTCCTTCTCATAAGCCAACTCACGCACTATAGGCGCGATCATCATCACATTTTTGTTTTTATGGCTTCAATATATGGAGATAATGTTAAAAAAGATAGCAATTTATTATGCAATGCAATGAAGATCGCTGTGAAGATAATGATATTTAAAAATTCAATTATTTCTGATAGTTAATTATGCTTAAATTAGAAAAAAAGCCGCACAACCTTGCAAGTTATGCAGCTTAAAGCTTAAATTATCAGAAGATTTATAGCTTAAAGAAAGCTAACTGAGCTTTTTGCTTCTCTGCTAATTGTGATAGTTCTGAGCTAGCACTGGCACTTTGGCTAATACCTGTGACATTTTGGTTAACAAGCTCAGACATATTCACCACACTGCGGTTAATATCCTGCGTTACTTGAGACTGTTCTTCCGCAGCGGTAGCAACTTGAGCGTTAGAATCATTGATATCAGAAACTGACTCAGTAATACCAATTAAAGCATCATTCGCTTTCTGAGTTAACTCATTATTTTTCAATAACATATCTAAGCTTATTTGCATGCTATCATTGGCGAGTACAGACTGGCTTTGTAACTGCTCAATTATCGTTTGGATCTCTTTAGTCGAGTCCTGCGTTCGCGCGGCTAGCATACGAACTTCATCAGCTACCACCGCAAAACCACGGCCAGTCTCACCAGCGCGAGCTGCTTCAATAGCAGCATTCAGTGCAAGTAAATTAGTTTGCTCAGACACCCCACGAATCACTTCAATAACATCGTTGATCTGCTCTGATTGTTCTTTCAAACTTGATACGACATGAGCAGCATGATTCAATGCATCGGACATCTGTGTGCTCGCTTGAGTGCTCTCTTTGAATATTGACAAGCCAGATTTTGCAAGCTCATCCGCTTCACGTGCCGTTGAGTCCGCTAATGTTGCATTGTCACTAACGTTGTTTGCTGTGCTCGCCAACTCATTCACCGCCGAAGCAACTTGTTCAATTTCACTCAACTCTTGATTGGCATTTGATTCAGCTTGAGTCATTACCGCCGCCAACTCTGTTGATGCTGATGCAACGTCTTCACTAATACGGTTAAGCTCGTCAACAATAACATGTAGCTGCGAAGCGGTCGTGTTAACATCTCGACTAAGCAATGAGATTTCGTTTTTCCCGTCTGCATCAGCGCGGATCGTTAAGTTACCCTGTGCAAGCTCGCGCATCACACCTTGTAATTTTTGAATCGGTGTAACGATAAAATTCGATAAAACCCAAGCCATGAACAAAGATACAGCCAACACCAATAGCACACTGACCATTGCACTGTTCATAACACGGGCGTTGTCTTGAGAACTTTGATCCATTGAATCAATCGTGTAGTCATTCAGTTTTTTAGAGAGGGCATTGATTGCATTGACCATATCATTACCGCTAGTACGATACTGAGCAATAACAGCGTTCAATTCAGACTCAGATACCAATCCCTGTTCCCTACGATTAGAAAGGTCCATCACTTGAGCAGTCATTCCACCATACTGCTCAATGCGCTCTCGAACAATAGATACATTATTGCCATACACATCACTTTTCTGCATCTTATCCAGATCACGATTTACGTCTTTTAAACCATTATTTAATTGGGATAAAAAACCATTGCGACGAGCAGGATCATAAATCGCATACACAGCGTTAATGCGCAGTGGATAAATAGTGTCGTCAATATTTGCTAAAATATCTTTATACTCAATCAGTAAGTGCGTGTTGGTTGATACTTTTGTTTGTTCGTGTTGTAGATTAATTTTAGTGACCCACAGTGCAATCAATAGAACAATAGTGGTCAATAAAACCGGCAGTAAAACTTGAACACGAATGGATAAGTTTTTCAGGGAAAAATGCATGTTAAAACCTCGATATAAAATGGTTAGCATCCATGCCTTAGAAATAACCCCAGCCAAATAGAGTAATTATTCTAGATTAAGATCACACTGTAGTCTATGCGATAATTCATATAGATTCATATGGTTATGATTTAGATATCGCCAAAAATATGACTTTCCGACAAAAAAAATAGCACAGGTCATATAAGGATAGTTTATGTAAAAATATAGCCACCCAAAGGTGGCTATATTTCGCTAGTAAATTAGGTTGTTTTACTTTCTCAACGCATTCAATTTGGCTTGTGCTAAGCCAAAGATAGTATCCACCGGATAGCTCCCCTCTTCGGTAGCAATACCAGCGGCTTTGCCAGTAAAGAGTTCGATAGCTTCGGTAACATGCTCAATTGCCCAAATGTTGAATTCGCCTTTTTCTACTGCTTTCACAACATCCGAACGCAACATCAAGTTATGCATGTTGGAAAGAGGAATAATCACACCTTGCTGGTTGGTGCGTCCTTTAATGGTACATACGTCAAAGAAGCCTTCTATCTTTTCATTAACGCCGCCAATCGGTTGTGACTCACCAAATTGGTTCATAGAACCAGTAATCGCAATATCTTGTCGATTCGGTTGCTTTGAAAAAGCAGACACAATGGCACAGAACTCCGCCATACTCGCGCTATCTCCATCAACCCCGCCGTATGACTGCTCAAAGGTAATCGTGGTCGTCAGTGGTACACGCGCGGTTCGACCAAATACCGAAGAAAGGTAAGCCGACAGAATCATTACTCCTTTGGAGTGGATACTGCCCCCTAAATCGACACTGCGTTCAATATCAATGATCTCACCATCACCATAAGAGGTGGTTGCGGTAATTCGATTCGGCGCTCCAAACATATGATCACTGGTACTCAGTACCGATAAAGCGTTCACTTGTCCAATAGCCATCCCTCCCGTTTGGATGAGAGTCGTACCATTGGCAAAAGTTTCCATTACACTGTCTTGCAAGCGATTTACACGCATTTCCTGATTTCTCAGAGCCTCTTCAACGTGGTTTTGACGAATCATATTCGAGTTGGCTTGCTTGGCAACGTAGTTCGACTCACGCAGTAAATTCGCTATGTGAGCGGAATGCAACGATAACTTGCCTTGGTCACCGGTCGTACGCGAACTGTGTTCGATGATGCGTGCAATCGCTTTACGGTCGCAGTGCAGCATATTGTTGTCATGCACAATACTCGAAATAAAGCGCGCATAGTGCAGCTCACTATCTGGAGTACGAGTCA
This sequence comes from Vibrio aestuarianus, assembly GCF_028858425.1. Lineage (NCBI taxonomy): Bacteria > Pseudomonadati > Pseudomonadota > Gammaproteobacteria > Vibrionales > Vibrionaceae > Vibrio > Vibrio aestuarianus. The sequence continues at coordinate 992,708 of NZ_JAKNYQ010000002.1, forward strand.
TCTCGTCTTCAAAATCCGCAGTCACTCTGAACAACTCACTGAATTCAGGGTCATAGCGGGTTAATAATTGATAAGTATTGTAGTCACCAAATAGGATAATTTTTACATTCAGTGGGATCGGCTCGGGATCTAGTGACACTGTCCCCGTTAAAGTCACCTCTTTTTCAAGTGAGGTAAAGCTCAACTGGCGAGAGCGTAACGCACGTTTTAACCCATCCCATACGTATGGCTGCTCAAGCACTTTGACTGCATCCATCAGCAATACGCCGCCATTGGCTTTATGTAAACTCCCGGCGCGAATCAATGAAAAATCCGTAAACACCGTACCTTTAAACGTTGCCGTTTCAATGTAGCCAAATAAAGAGTGATAATTTGGATTTTCTTCCACAACGACAGGTAGTTTATCGGAAGGCTGACTGACCAAAATGTTGACTTTATAGCGACGAGGTAAACGCTTATCCAACGACGCTGTTGCTACTTCACCCTGCTCACTTTCTTCGTCTAAAAAGATATCCGCATTATCGACAATATCTTTTTGCAACTCGGTCAAGTAGTTTTTGATCTCAGGGTAACCTGAGTAGTCCTGCTTTAACTGTTTAATGAAATGCGTGATCACGCCTAGTGTCACTTCATCATTAAGTTTTTTGATCTTCTCACTGTATGACTCTTCCCATTCGGTAAGCTGACGAGACATATTGCGCAAGCTAATCTCAAGTTCATCAATGATATGACTAAACTGCTCTTGTTCTTTTTTCGACAACGCATCAAATGATTCTTCCGTGTGCATGTCCTCACCATTCATGGCAACAAATTGGTAGTCACCTTGGGTGGTAATGGTCAAACTGATGCCTTTATCTTTTGCCTCTTTACTGATGCTATCCAATTCACCTTGTTGCTTTTGTACCATCTGGTTTTTTAGCTTATCAGCGCGTGCAAAATAGATCTCGTTATCAAATGCTAACGGGATGGCATTGACCAACTTCGTCATGAGCTTTTCTATGTCTTGCTTAAGGCTCACACCAACACCAGAAGGTAATTTCAGCACTTTCGGAGTACGAATATCGGCAAAATTAGCGACATAACACCAATCAAACAAGGCATCGGCTTCATGCTGGTGTCGGTTTAAATAACGCAAAATCATCGTACGTTTGCCTAATCCGTTACGACCAATCGCGTAGATGTTGTAACCTTTTTCTTTGATCGACATGGCAAACTCAACCGCTTTTTGTGCGCGTTCTTGCCCCACTATCTCATCGATAGGATCCAGTTCTTTGGTTGATTTACAAGGTAGCTTTTCTAACTGTGCAACATGGTAGAGCTGCTCTGCATTCAATCGTTGAATCGCCATCACTCCGCTCCTTAGCTTTTAGATTCTTGTTATATACCCAAACTATTTGGAGTTGCAGGTAGGCGGCAAGTGAGTGAATCCCCATGAGCATAGATAAACTATGTGATTGGGGTGAGCAAACGTAGCCAACACCGCTGCACCTTCAAGTAAGAAGGGGATAGTTTGACCTAAGTGTAGAAGCAATTGATATATATTTTAGTGAGTTACGCCTTATTAGCGTCTGTTTGAACAAATAACAATCAATTATTCATTACTAGAAGCCACAAAAATCACAAAATCTTGAATTTTCAATTGTGCAGCATTCCATTTCGTCTCCAAGAGAGGAATAAAGCATCACTTGCACTAGGACAATGTCAGAATTTAATCGATTGCGTCATCAATTGTTGATGTATATCAAATTGTCGTAGACAATACGCACCCGAGTTTGGAGGGGGAATTGAAGATTTCAACCTCCCCAGCTATTGGTTATAGCTATCAAAACGATAGTTGGAGCCTATTTTCTATTTTTGCAACGCACTGCTACTGTAGGCGCATGCTAAATACCACGTTTTTAAGGGAAAGATGATGGTAATACCTGAAAACAGCAGTATCGTGATTTTTGGTGCTTCAGGCGACTTAACCTACCGCAAGCTGATCCCCGCTTTATACCATTTGTACGAAAGTAATCAGCTACCAAAATCCTTTACTATCCTGGGCGTTAGCCGAACTGAATACAGTGATGAATCATATCGAGAGAAGCTAAAACGCTCTCTTCAGGAAATGGAAAAAACCACCCCAGATGTACTCAATGCTTTTTGTGAGCACTTACACTATCAAGCACTCAATACATCCGATGTTGAAGAATATGCCAAACTGGCAATTCACCTTGATGAATTAGCAGACCACTATCAGTTTGAACAGCGCAACACGCTTTTCTACTTGGCTACCCCGCCAAGCCTTTACGGTGTGATCCCAGCCAACCTTGCAGCTCATGGACTTAACAATGAGGCACAAGGCTGGAAGCGTTTGATCATCGAAAAACCATTTGGTTATGATCTTGCTTCAGCTAAAAGTCTTGATATCGAAATTCATCGTCATTTTCAAGAACACCAAATTTACCGTATTGACCACTACCTCGGCAAAGAAACCGTGCAAAACCTACTGGTTTTCCGCTTTGCTAATGGCATGTTCGAACCGCTGTGGAATCGCAACTTCATTGATTATGTCGAAATCACGGGCGCTGAATTTTTGGGCGTAGAAGAACGTGGCGGCTATTATGATGGTTCGGGCGCGGTACGTGATATGTTCCAAAACCATTTATTGCAAGTATTGGCAATGGTTGGTATGGAGCCACCAGCGGCAATCAACGCTGACTCTATTCGTAATGAAGTTAATAAAGTACTGCAAAGCCTACAGCCTCTTTCAGAAGATGACCTACGTAACAACCTTGTTTTAGGTCAATACACAGAATCAGAAGTGCGTGGCAAGTTCCTACCAAGTTACCGTGATGAACACGGTGTTGCCGCTGACTCTCGTACTGAAACCTACGTCGGTTTGAAAATGTTCATCAATAACTGGCGTTGGAATGGCGTACCATTTTTTGTACGTTCTGGTAAACGTTTACCAACGCGCGTGACCGAAGTGGTTATTCACTTTAAACGCACGCCACATCCTGTTTTTGGTCAAAATGCCCCCGAGAATAAATTAATTATTCGCATCCAGCCGGATGAAGGCATTCAAATGAGCTTTGGGTTAAAAGAACCAGGCGCAGGCTTTAAGGCCAAAGAAGTCTCGATGAACTTCCATTACACTTCATTAGAAGAAACCAAAATGTTGACCGCTTATGAACGCTTACTTTTAGATGCGCTCAATGGCGATGCAACCTTATTTGCGCGTACAGATGCAGTAGAAGCGTGTTGGAAGTTTGTGCAGCCTATTTTGGACTTCAAGCAAGATCCTCAATCTCTATTTGGTTATGCGTGTGGTACATGGGGGCCGAAAGAGGCCGATGACCTAATACAACGTGATGACCGTGCATGGCGTTTCCCCTGCAAGAACCTAACTGATACGGATTACTGCGAACTATGATTAATCACAAAATTTTCGATACTGCTCAGCAAGTTGTTACTAGCCTAGCAGACGATCTAAAAGCCTATAGCGAGCAAGGTCGTCCGATACACATTTCATTGTCGGGCGGCAGCACGCCAAAAATGCTATTCAAGCTTTTAGCACAAGCCCCATACGCTGAAGGAATCCAGTGGAGCAACCTTCATTTTTGGTGGGGTGACGAGCGCTGTGTCGCACCTAACGATGTTGAAAGTAACTACGGCGAAACAAATGCACTTCTGTTTAGCCAAGTGAACCTTCCTGCTGAAAATATCCACCGTATTCGTGGAGAGGATGAACCACTGCTAGAGGCTGATCGTTTTGCTAAAGAGATGGCAGATGTCATCCCGTCAGAAAATGGAACCCCAGTATTTGACTGGATTCTACTTGGTGTCGGTGCAGATGGCCATACTGCTTCTCTATTCCCAGGACAAACCAACTATCAAGATGAAAACCTATCGGTGTTGGCGACTCATCCTGAGTCTGGTCAACTCCGTGTATCGAAAACAGCCAAAGTTCTCGAAGCGGCGAAACGAATTAGCTACCTCGTTCTTGGCGCTAGTAAAGTCGACATCGTAAACGAAATTCATACTACTCCGGCAAACGAGCTGCCCTATCCTGCAGCGAAGATCCAATCTAAAACGGGTCAAACGGAGTGGTACTTAGATTCAGACGCAGCAGCAAAAATCGCGTAACGCGCGTCCAAATAGATAAATTGGAGAGAAATAATGAAAGGTGATATCGGTGTAATTGGCCTAGCAGTTATGGGGCAAAACCTTATCCTAAACATGAACGACCACGGCTTCAAAGTTGTGGCTCACAACCGTACTGCTGCGAAAGTAGACGAGTTTTTAGCAGGCCCAGCTAAAGGCACCAATATCGTTGGCGCTTACTCACTAGAAGAACTGGTTGAGAAACTAGAAACACCGCGTAAAGTAATGCTAATGGTTCGCGCTGGTGATGTTGTTGATACATTTATCGAAGCATTAGTTCCACTACTAGACAAAGGTGACATCATTATCGATGGTGGTAACACCAACTTCCCAGACACTAACCGCCGCGTAGCTGCACTACGTGAAAAAGGGATTCACTTTATCGGTACAGGTGTTTCTGGTGGTGAAGAAGGCGCTCGTTTTGGCCCTTCTATCATGCCAGGCGGTGCACCAGAAGCTTGGGAAGCAGTTAAGCCAATTTTCCAAGGCATCTCTGCAAAAACCGATGCAGGTGAGCCTTGTTGTGACTGGGTTGGTAACGATGGCGCGGGTCACTTCGTTAAAATGGTTCATAACGGCATTGAATATGGCGACATGCAACTCATCACCGAGGCATATCAATTTATGAAGGATGGCTTAGGCTTGAACCATGATGAGATGCAAAAAGTGTTTGCTGATTGGAACAAAACCGAGCTTGATAGCTACCTAGTGGAAATCACCGCAGACATTCTTGGCTACAAAGATGAAGATGGTGAAGCGCTGGTTGAGAAAATCCTTGATACTGCGGGCCAAAAAGGCACAGGTAAATGGACTGGTATCAATGCGTTAGATATGGGCATCCCACTGACGCTGATCACGGAATCGGTATTCTCTCGCTGCTTATCTGCACTGAAAGATCAACGCGTTGAAGCTGAGCAATTATTTGGTAAAACCATTACTCCCGTTGAAGGTGATAAGCAGCAATGGATTGAGGCACTGCGTCAGGCACTGCTTGCTTCTAAAATCATCTCTTATGCGCAAGGCTTTATGCTAATGCGCGAAGCCTCTAACGAAAATGGTTGGGATCTTAACTACGGTAACGTAGCCCTAATGTGGCGTGGTGGTTGTATCATCCGCAGTGCGTTCCTTGGCAACATCCGTGATGCATTCGATGCTAACCCAGAAATCGCTTTCCTAGGTTCAGATGCTTACTTTAAAGGCATTCTTGATAACTGCCTGAGCGCATGGCGCAAAGTCGCGGCTAAATCTATGGAAGTGGGTATTCCAATGCCCTGCATGACTTCAGCGTTAACCTTCTTAGATGGCTATACCACCGCCCGCTTGCCAGCAAATTTACTACAAGCACAGCGTGACTACTTCGGTGCACATACTTATGAGCGTACTGACCGTCCACGTGGTGAATTCTTCCACACAAACTGGACAGGTACAGGCGGTAATACTGCGTCTACCACTTACGATGTCTAAAAAATTCTAGATATAGTAGATAAAGGACTAGCTAAGCCCTACCGTCTACGCCTATAATTCTCGCTTCATGGAGGATGTTAACCTAGTTAACATCCTTTATTTTTTTGCTATTCAGAAACAAAATGAGATCCAGAGATGACCATCAATAAGTTCTATGTATTAGTCCCACAGGCAGTGGAAGAAGACGCTCATAGGGAAAATGAAGTTCAATCTGAAATGGAAGCTCAACGCCAAGCGTTGTTGCAACAAGCCCGACAGCTAGGCGGATTGTAATCCTCACATAAAATAATAAAGAGCACTCAATCGTGCTCTTTATTATTTTATATAGCCAAACAACTTGAACTTAAAGTTAGGCGGCAAGTGAAATCAAACGTTAGATTAGGCTTACCTCCTCCAACCAATTGATATATTTAACTGAATGCTTTTCTCTATTTACCTTAAACAATCTCTATAAAACTATCAAAACAACTTCATTAGTTCAGAAAATGAAACAATCAAGTCGATGATTCAGCCTATATCTGTTTTATTCCGCTGAAAGAGCCGATTCCAGCGAACATTTGCGCATTATATTGCGCGAAAGAATACCATCATTTATTCAAACAATAACGGTAAAATCCTAGTTCAAATTTTTCACACTTTTACGCACAACTAAGGTTGGATCAAGTTGCACAACTTGCGGCTCTAGAGTCTCTTTTTCAAGCTTTTTGAGTAAGGTTTCGACAGCCACTTTACCTAAACGATATTTGGGCTGATGCACGGTAGTCAGTGCTGGAGACATAAAGCGAGCAATATGAATATCATCGTATCCCATAATAGAAACATCCTCGGGAATACGGATGCCTTTTTCGTGGGCGGCATTGAGCACCCCCATAGCCATCATATCGTTTGAAACAAAAATTGAACTGGGTAGCGGACCTTTTTCTAACATGCGATTAAACGCTTCATAACCGCCTTCACACTCAAAATCTGACTCCACAATCCATTGCGGATTGATTTCTAAACCTGCTTCTAAAACAGCGCGTTTATAACCTTCATAACGCATTTGCGCTTGATGTCGAATGAGCGGCCCCGTGATACAGCCAATCTCTTTGTGACCACATTCAATTAAATAATTGGTTGCGATATAACCACCGCTTAACGAGTTATCTTGAATCTTGTCACTGGCAAAGAGCATTGGTCCCCAATCCATCACTACAACTGGAATGTCGGGGTAGCGATCAAATACTTCGATACGTTCACCTTCTAAGGTTGAACACATCAATAACAAACCATCAACACGCTTTTGCAACAGCGTATTGATAGACGCTTTCATTCGTTCATTATCGCCTTCCGTGTTGCACAAAATCAGGTTATACCCTTTGTGATAACAACTGCGTTCGACCCCTTTCACCACTTCACCAAAAAAAGGGTTGGTTGAGGTAGTAACTAGCATGCCAATGGTTCGAGTACGGTTCATTTTGAGGCTACGCGCCAAAGCAGATGGTGCATAATTTAAGTCTTGAGCCGCTTTATTGACTCGTTCAGCGATATCTTCGCTCACAAAACGAGATTTATTAATCACATGACTAACCGTTGACGTTGATACCCCTGCAAGCCTTGCTATGTCTTTCATGGTGGCCATGTTTTATTCTCCTAACAATGTTGAGCGAGGAATGCATCCACCTCCTTGCGAGTAGGGATAGATGTCTGAGCCCCAAAACGCGTGACGGATATTGCCGCTGCCGCATGAGCAAACTTAATTGCTGATTCTAAAGGCATATCTTCCAACAAACCAGTCACAAGTGCGCCATTAAACGTATCACCCGCTGCCGTGGTATCTGTCGCATCAACCTTAAAACCTGGAATCAATACTCCACGACCATTTTGGCTAAGCCACACCCCTTTAGCACCTAAGGTGATCAGCACAATTTCTATGCCTTTCTTATGTAATTCATTGGCAGCCAGTTGCGCTGATTGATCATCATCAACCGTTATTCCAGTGAGGACTTGTGCTTCGGTTTCATTGGGGGTGATCACATCAACACACGCTAACAAAGTATCAGGTAGCTCGCGAGCTGGCGCTGGGTTGAGTATCACATTAGTACGATTTTCTTTAGCAAATTGCGCCGCTTTAATAATGCCGTCAATCGGTGTTTCAAGTTGCATCAACAAGTAACTAGCCGCACCGATATTCGCAAGGTCAGACTCGATGACTTGTGCGGTAAGTTTGGCATTTGCCTCTGCAGAGATACAAATACTATTTTCGCCACTGTCAGACACTTGGATCATCGCGATCCCCGTTGGGCAGTTAGGCTGCATTTTCACGCCTGAAATATTGATGCCATCAAGCTTAAAGCTTTCACGAATATTAATGCCAAACGCATCATCACCGACACACGCAATAAACCCGGTGTCTGCATTTAGCCTTGCTGCGGCCACGGCTTGGTTTGCCCCTTTCCCACCAGGGATAACTTGATAATTGCGCCCATGCAATGTCTCACCAGGGCGAGGAAAAGAAGGCACTTGAAGAACATGGTCAGCGTTAACACTACCTAATACCACTAACTGATTCATAAGATTTCCTTTGTTCATTAATGAACATGATTAATAGGGAGATATCCCGTTGTGATTTGGGGTATAGAGAGGTTTGAACTTTCTATCTAATAAAAAAACCAAAGCTCAACACACCGGAAAACGGGCCCTCTCTCGTTAAAGAGAAGGCCATTGAGTATTATTTGCTGATAATTTTTAGAGGAACAGGGATGTACTCATCAACAGATTCGCCCTTTAACACTTTAGCGGCTGTTTCAATGCCAAGCGCACCAATCATGTCTGGTTGTTGTGCAACCGTCGCTGCAAGTTGGCCACGTTCTACCGCTGCAATACCGTCATCAGTACCGTCAAAGCCAACGATCATCACATCTTTACCTGATGCTTGAACGGCGCGTAGTGCACCCAATGCCATTTCGTCATTTTGCGCAAATACCGCTTGCACATCAGGGTTAGCGGCAAGTAAGTTTTCCATAACATTCAGACCCTTAGTACGGTCAAAATCTGCCGGTTGACTAGCGAGTAACTGCATTTCACTGCCGTTAACAGCATTCATAAAGCCTTCACCACGCTCACGAGCGGCTGAAGTACCCGCAATGCCTTCAAGTTGGATAACTTTAGCTTTCTCACCCACTTTTTCCATGATGAAGTGACCCGCCATTTCACCACCAACCACGTTATCAGAGGCAATGTGGCTAACAACATCACCACGGCTCGCACCACGGTCAAGCGTCAATACTGGCACTTTTGCTCGGTTCGCCATACGAATCGCATTCGATACGGCATCAGAATCAGTTGGGTTGATCAAAATGGCTTTCACACCGCGTACGGTTAAATCTTCTACGTTTGATAGCTCTTTACTTGGGTCATTTTGTGAATCCAGCACAATAAGTTCATAACCCAGCTCTTTTGCTTTGGCTTCTGCGCCATCTTTCATGGTAACGAAAAATGGGTTGTTCAATGTCGATAATACAATCGCCATTGTGTCTTGCGCCTGCGCAGAGACAGAGACGGTGGTTGAAAGTAGAGCAGCAGAAATTAAAGTTGCGAGTTTTTTCATCTTTATAGTCCTTTTTGTAGGGGCCGATACTGGGCAACTGGTTGCTTGGCATCGAGGTTTTGTCCCAAAGGTTTAGGCACTTACGCATACTTTGCGAACGTGCCCAATCCATAAGGGGATGTTGCTATTTATTTTTATTATCCACCAATACTGCCAGAAGAATGACCACTGCTTTCGCTATCATCTGGTAGTAAGAAGAAACATCGAGAAGGTTAAGCGCGTTATTTAAGAAACCAATGATCAGCGCACCAATCAAGGTTCCCATAATGCGACCTTTTCCTCCCATCAAGCTAGTGCCACCCAAAACAACCGCAGCAATAGCATCTAATTCGTAGCCCATACCCGCCGTTGGCTGAGCAGAAGAAAGGCGAGAAGTAACGATGATGCCAGCTAATGCCGCCAGTAAACCACAGATGGCATAAACACCAATTTTAACGCGATCGACATTGATACCAGATAAGCGTGTTGCCGATTCATTACCACCAAGTGCGTAAACATAGCGGCCAAAACGCGTATGGTTAAGTAAATACCAAACTGCCGCAAACACCACGACCATCATCCATACTGGAACCGGAATGCCCAACGCATAACCTGTACCAAACCATGCAAAAGCATCTGCGGTATCAGTAAAACCTGTAGAGATAGGGCGACCATCGGTATAGACCATGGTCACACCACGCAGTAATGTCATGGTTACCAATGTAGCGATGAAAGCCTGAACCTTACCTTTCGCAATAATGATACCGCTAATCGCGCCCAATGCCGCGCCAGCAAGCAACGCTGTAGGAACCGCAATAATGACCGGAATTTCAAGACCTATCATGGTTGCAGCGAAAGCACCGCATAACGCCAAGACCGAGCCGACACTCAAATCAATACCCGCAGTTAGAATAACCAAAGTCATCCCCACCGCGATAATGGCGTTGACGGATGTCTGACGCAAAATATTCAAAATATTGTCGAGCGTAAAAAAGTTAGGGTTTAAAAAAGAAACGACAACCACTAAGAAAAGCAAAGCAATCAGAGATTTTTGCTCAATAAGCCACTCTTTACTCAGCAATTTCCTGCCGCTTGATGGAGTCGATGTGTTCATGCTGTTGCTGCTCATGCTGCTTCCTCGTTAATCTTTTTTCCTACTGCACAGGCGAGTAAGTTTTCTTGGTTGGCCTCTTTGGCATCAAACTCACCACTGATTCGCCCTTCATGCATCACCATAATGCGGTCACTCATTCCTAACACTTCTGGCATTTCTGAAGACACCAAAATGATGCTCATCCCTTCGGCTTTAAATTGGTTAATGAGTTGGTAAATTTCTTTTTTAGCACCGACGTCTACACCGCGAGTCGGTTCATCTAAAATCAAAACTTTAGGGCGTGTCATCAAACCTTTGGCTATCGCGACTTTTTGTTGGTTACCACCAGACAAATTGCCGATAATTTGATTACGTGACGGGGTTTTTATATTGAATAAACGCATGAAATCTTCTACTGCAATGGCTTCTTCACCATGCTGAATTTGCATCCCTTTAGAAAATTTATTGAGCGCACACAGAGACATATTCTCTTTCACCGATAAGCCAAGTACTAAACCATCGCCTTTTCGGTCTTCAGAAATATAAGCAATACCGTTAGCTAAACCATCTTGAGGGCTAACAGGGTTGATGGTTTTGTTGTCGAGGTTAATCACGCCACGTTCACTCGGCAGCGCACCGTAGATCACTTTCATCAGTTCTGTGCGTCCAGCCCCCATCAAACCCGACACCCCTAAAATCTCACCACGTTTTAAAGTAAAACTGATATCGTGCACTCCAGATCCCGTCAGGCCGATCACTTCAAGGCAGGTTTCACCATGCTTAACCTCAATGCGTGGGTACTGCTCTTCAAGTTTGCGCCCCACCATCATTTCAATTAAGCCATCTTCGTCGGTATCAGACACTTTGCATTGACCAATAAATTTGCCGTCACGCAACACCGTAATATCATCACAAATTTCGAAGATTTCTTTTAAGCGATGAGAGATATAAACAATGCCGCAACCTTGTTCGCGCAGCTCATTAATAACATTAAATAGCGACTCAGTTTCGGTATCCGTCAGTGCATCCGTCGGTTCATCCATGATGATCACTTTCGACTCAAATGAGAGCGCTTTTGCAATCTCAACCATCTGTTGCTCACCAAGGCTTAAGTCACCCAGCAGGGTCTTGGAGCTGTGTTTAACGTTTAAGCGAGCCAGTAGTTTATCGGCTGCTTGATACATTTCATTCCATAGAATGCGTCCCATCGCACTGGTCATCTCTCTGCCTAGAAAAATGTTTTCAGCAATGGTCAATTCAGGAATCAAATTCAACTCTTGGTGAATAATACTAATACCAGCGTGCTGAGAATCGCGGGGGCCTTTAAATGCGGCAGGTTTGCCTTGGTAAGCAATGCTGCCAGCGTCAAGTGAATAGATGCCCGTCAGAACCTTCATTAACGTTGACTTACCCGCACCATTTTCTCCCATTAGTGCCATAACTCGACCTGGGTAGACATTCAGGCTCGCTTTATCAAGAGCCTTAACTCCTGGAAACGCTTTTTCGATGTCAGTAAGCGATAAAATTGCTTGAGTCATGATTCGTCCTCAATCGAGAGTTAGAAAACTACGCCAGCTTGGAAAATAACGTTTGCATAAGGCGTACATTCGCCAGTTCGCACGACCGCGCGACTTTGTAGAGTTCGGTCTTTAAACTCTTCATGTGAGAGGTAAGTAATGCGAATTGGCTTCTCACAACTTTCTTCTTCTATACGTAATTCGTTGAGTAATGCTTTATGGTGCTCAGGACTAACCTCAGCAAACTCTTTCGCCATCACCACCCCTTCGATTTGTGATTCAGACAAAATCACGCGGACAGTCTCTAAGAAGCTCGGAATGCCATGCGTCAGCGCTAAATCAATTCGCTGAACCTCATCTGGGATCGGTAAACCTGCATCACAGATCGTGATTTCATCGGTATGACCTAACGTGGCAACAAGATAAGAAAGATCAGCATTAAGTAGGGTACTTTTTTTCATTGTTATACCTTCAACATTGGGGTTCGGATATCTTTGAACATCGCCCTTTCAGGTGAGTAGATAGTTCAATAAAACATCATCGAAACGTTTCGATGAATCCTAGCTGAGGGATTTTTAATTGCACTAAGGTAAAAATAATAATGTGAGTTAGATCGCCGATTGAATGGAAAAACAGAGAAAAATAGTGAAGCCAATCACTGACCATTTTGTCATTAGTGATTTTATTTTTTGCCCTTTGCTAACACTTCGAGCAACATTTTCGCTATAGTTTTTATTAAAGAAATCGTGCTTACTTGGAAGCCATTATGAAGAAAATCGCATTAGTATTAATCTCGTTAATTTCACTAGCCGCTTGCTCTGACGTAGGCAGCGAGTCTTGGTGTAACGAGATGAAAGAGAAGCCCAAAAATGAGTGGAGCGCGCAAAGCGCTGTCGACTTCGCCAAGTTCTGCATTTTCCAATCTCAAATTGGCAGCACAGCTTGGTGCAAAGATATGGAAGATAAGCCGAAAGGTGATTGGACAGCCAATGAAGCCGGCGACTTCGCTAAGCATTGTATTTTTTAGGATTGGTTTAGAATAACAGTCAATATCTAAGGAACCTGCGAATAAGTCCCCAGCGCATCCACAGTCTAAAACTAAATGATTAAATATCAATGATTTAATCTTTTGATATTTAATGATGCATGACTTGTTCGCACCTTCCCTAACCATAGGGTTCATCACATTCTATTTTTTATCTTCGGTAAAAATACGACAGCTCATTGAATACCAGAGTGTATCGTATGAAAAAATCACATCGCTCTTTGATACACTTTTTAAAGTAATATAAAAACCTTGCTTATCACTATTCGACAAGTTTTCATTCTCGTTAATAACACACCACCTCACTCTGATAGTTTGGCAATACACTACCCGGCCAGGCAAAATCCTGCCTAGCCGGGTAAAAAATTGCCCTGGAAATTTCACATAGACGAACATCGGAAAAAATTAAAAACACAGCCATCAAAAAAAGAAGTAATACAACAAGCAAACATCACAAAATTAAATATAATGACAATTTCATGACAAAATGAGTTTACTAGATAGATGTAGACTTATTTTATTTGATCGTAGATTTAGAAACACACGCTAAAAAATTTAGTCGGTGTGCACTAAAAATCTTACCAAGGCAGAGCAATAAAGTCTGATTTATACCCGCTGAATTTAGCGAGATGTGTTGAAAATATTAGCAAATCTATTGAATTGATTTAATTTCTTTGCAAGCTCTTTTTCAATATTAAATATACTGATTGGTAAATCACTAAAAATCAAAACTTTGTCTTTTTTGACACTTAAAAATAGTTGTTCGTCTTCCAATAACATTTCCAATAACTGGTTAGCTTTCATCTTTACTATACGGTTATCCCTAATCGGGATTTCGATAAACATTTGTAGGCAATCTTCACCTAGATCGATATAAATCTCTTCCCCACTATTTAACTCTATACTGATGGGTTCATTGCCTTCAATTCGTGAGAACATGTTAGCATCAACGTTCAAATGCTCCACTAAAGATTTGAATACCATTTCACGTAAACTTTTCATTATTTTCTCCTAATAAAATGTATTATTTGCTTTATAACTCTCTAAAAAGCAGATGGAACTGCTCATAGATACTCCCCCCCACCTGGGTAACCAAAATGATAAACACCACCAATTTAGCAGCCATAGGTAAACCAGGATCCTGAACACTAAAAACAGTCTGTAATAAGCCGATGACAACCCCAGTAACCACAAAACTGAGTGAAAATATAATTATAGAGTTGGTTACCACCTCTAAACATGCAGCGGTAACATCAATAACCGTCATAGTCTTCCTCGAGATAATTGGTCACTTGATTACCTTCAAAACGAAACAAGTAGTATTTCTGACGAAAGAAAACACGATAGCTATTAAGTGCTGGCTGATGCCAAAATACCGACGGCGTTAGCTGTAATGAAATATTAGCAAGGCTATTAACGGCAGCAGGTGCCGGTGCAATATTATAATGATTACTTGTTGAAGGTAGCATTTTGCCAATAAAGGCAGAGTTTTCAATTTTGTTGTTTCCAATAAAGGCAGCAACTTCAACCTGACTATTTACAAATAGTCCTTTAGATTCCAATAAGTTAGGTGATAGGAATTTAAATTCCTTGCCTATTGCTGTTTGGGAAGAAATTGTCGAAGATCTCACCGGTGACACTACAGAGGTTTTCTTTTCAATACCACGGTGCTTTGGTTTTGCATCTCTCAATGGCAACACACCAAACGCCATATTTAGTGCAGTCCCTAACTGAACACTTTCCTTTGAAGAGTCCTGCGTCTTAGGATCCAATACGGTAGGCCGATCTTTCGTGGCAGATTCTTCTTCATCTATGATTAAACATTGAGCACCATCTACCTCTTGGCTGAGAAAAAATTGAAACTCTTTCTCAAAAGCATCCTCTTCAAGTGACTGATATCCACTTTTGGGACTATCAAGTATTTCCATCTAATTTTTCTCACCCATCAGTTGAATTTGTAACTCAGCCAACGCATCTTTGCGTTTTTCAAGCTGTTGTTTTTCTTTTTCTGTGACCATAATTTGTAAAGCCAGATTTTCGGCATTTTGGCTAGCGACCGAAACATCAAAGAAAATAGATTCAATTTTAGATTTAATGCTTTCTCGACGTTGGAACATGCGAGTAATCGAATTATTTTCATTGATTACATTTAAGCTACGAAGACGATCTTGAGTATTGTTGATCTCTTGCCATTGCTCAGTGATTGCCTGTTCAAGATCCCGCTGCTGTCGACGTAACTTTTCAAGTTTCATTTGCTGTTTCATAATTCGGATATTTACAATATCAATAAGCTGAGCAAAGTCTTTCCATTGTTTGGAGGGTTTCTTCATATTCTACCCCTGACAAATTTTGCTTGAGAAAATCCATAATGTACGGATACAATTCAATCGCTTTATCCGTTTCGAGATCATTCCCTTTCTCATATTCCCCGACTCGTATCAATAACTCAACGTTCAAATAACGATAAACCATGTCTTTGATATGCTCTGACAACTTCACATAATGAGGATCTTGAATTTTGTTTTGTAAACGGCTTTTACTTTTTAAAATATCAATAGCCGGATAGCGTCCAGTGGACGCAATAGTAGTTGAGTAAACTAAGTGACCATCAATACATTGTTATATTGCTACGTTTTTCTTCAGGTAACTCTAACTCCATACTCATCTCAAGTTCTACATCTTGCTGAACTTGAGATACAAAATATGGCTTCACCCTCATCAGACCGGGTTTGATATCTGGCCAAATACTGTTCAGCGCCATCAATACAGCCAATAAATTCACGACCATAGAAGGTGGGATTTGTTGAGTACCTACTGCATTTTTTATGATGTTTAGTACGATGCTGTATTTAACAAACCCTGAAAAACAAATGAAAAACACCGTAGAAAGTAGGACAAGGACCAAGAGTAAAACAAGGTTTGCCCCTGAATACGCGTTATCAGGATTTAGTAACTCAATCATAGTGATACAGCTATAGAATAAAACACCATAAGTCTAGATAACTCCAGCAAGTTAAATATTGCGAGCAGATGCTGAGATCGAGTCTTTCACCGACTTCAATGTGGAGGTTGCCGTTTGAGCTGAAATACTTTGCTCTGCCATTAACTGCTGCAAGGCGAGCATATCAGAACTACTCAACGTCAACGTACCATCAGGATCTTGCGTGAAATCCCCGTCTTCGTCCGTAATACCAGTATGTTCCGTAATAAAATCCGCAACTTTTTTATCTGCATTATTAATTAAAGAACCAAATACACCGGATATATAACCCGTTGATAGCGACATAGGATATTCCTCATAATGTCATATAAGATATTGAAAAGAATGACTCCCATAAAATATGGGGTATAGTCTGTATAATTATCTACAACACGCACTACCTCCAGTGAAAAAAATAGAGAATTGGTGAATTAATCCTGAATGGTGTCACAATATTTCATAGGAAGACTGAGCAATGAAGGATCAAGCTTATTCTTAATAGTTTCTGGGATATGAACATATTCACCTTTTTGAGAGCTTGCGAAGCTGTGTACATTGCAAAAATCAATCTCCCCTAGACTTTCTGACAATTCAATCTTGTCCTGATTGGTTACTTTGATTACTGGGAGAATACTGTGAGGTTTGTGTGTAATAGAAGACGCACGTATAAAACGAATCTTATTAAGACGATAAATACCGCGTTCACTGTCAATACTGCGTGATAAAATTTTCGTAAAGCGCCTTATGACTTGCTTTATTTGTTTACTGTCACCATTAGGCAATGTGCTCCTAATTTGCTGGTTAAAAATTTCTATTAAATATTTTAATTGGTTCTTGGGAATCTGATAATCTAAATGAGCCATCACAGCAGACTCTTTACCTAAATTTTCTAATTGGCTCTGGCTTTTACTTGAACTACGGATAGCAGCTAGTAGACCAGAACCTGAATTATAATCAGCTAATAGCTGTTCTAAGGAAGTGGCATTCTTAGGAGCACGATGTAACAGTTTTCTCACCCGATTATCCAATCGAGACCTCATCGTTAGACGAACTTGGTAGTCGACTTTCACCTGTCCAATATCTTGTGCAGGAATGATCTTCTCCACCTGATGGTAACCTTTATTTAGAGCTTGAGTAAGAATTTCAATGTGCTTATATATCTGACTTTTATTGGTACGAGAACCTTCCTTTTCTTGCGATACCCACTCTTTTAAATTTTCCAATTTCAGTGAATAAAATTCACAACTTTGCAATTGATCGTCGACCGTAGTTTGATCGTCAGCCGTAGTTTTATTGTCGACCGTAGTTTTATTGTCGACCGTATTTTCTAATGCAGGACCTAGCTCAGTACCTGTCTTATAAAATAGATTAGTATGCCTCAGGCGCTCTTCTGCGAAAATTTGCTCAGAAATCGGCATCGGCGTACCAGAGTCATGAGTAGCGAAGATAAAAACTGGCATTACAGTAGAACCAAATCTATGAGATACATCGCCAATTAAACTCCATTCAGCAGTAGCTTCAACTGAACTTATACTACCAATCTTAGTTTCACTTTTTTTCACTCCTGTTAACTCTCCAACAGCCGCAATACCGAAACCATATCTTGGTATCACCAAAAAACTGCTACTACCAGCACTTACCCCATTCTGTAATCGAAATTCACTTTTCATCTCCAACCCACCTTTAAAAGTGAGAGTCTGTCCAGACTCATACTGCATATCAGTCCGTTCAGGTTTTTTATTATCTGCAGAGTCAATTTTTAGTACATCGGCCAGTGTGTTACTAATACCATCATTTTTTATAATAAATGAATAGACATACGTACTTTCCTTCGCTATTTGTAGAATAGCGTTGCCTTCAAAGGGCATAACAGTAACCACAGACCCTTTGTCGTGTTTGACCAATTGAGTCAGGTCTTCAAGCCCTTGACCAGTTCCGAATACAGCAGTGACACTTGTGACCTTTTTGCGCGAAATATTCTGTTTTGCCTTTCCATTTCCTAAAGATTCTAAACACATGCTGTATTCTTTCTTATAGGTTGACATAACAGCAGCAAACAACCCTTTAATAAAAGGCAAACCAAATAGAGCATAACCGAGAAAAACTTCAGCCCCTTCCGTAGTTGTAAAGGTCAGCGAACTTCCTTCAGGCATAGCGCTCATTCGCGCTGCAATTTGACTGTCAAGGCTATCATTAGGCTTGTGGGGACTGTGCATGTTCATCTGTGACCAGACCTTGCCTAACGCAGTATGTTTATTCTTTAACGAGTAAGCGAGGTGAAGACATGTTTTCTCCATCGTTCGCCAAGCGGTTGAACCAAAATGTTGCCGTGTAATGGCTTTTGTTAATTCATCTTCAGCCTCATTATATAATTTCATATACAGAGCAGAGCCATATCCACTAACAGAATTTGAAGATAACAATACATGCACATTTAATATTGTTCGCTCAACAAAAGCGCACAACAAATCGAATTCTTTAGCTTTAATCGGAGACTCTTTCGCTTTGCTTAATGAAGCCAATTCGTTTTTCAAGTCATCTAAGGACTGGCTAAACAAGCCATCATAATCTGACTTGTCTATTCTAGATTGTAAATGTTTTATTCTATTTTCCTGCTCCTCAAACCACTTGGCCATTGGGTGCGAGCCGACGTTTTCATCATAAGAAAACAGTGGTTTAATCAATTTTAGCTTGTGGGTGGCTAGTTCTATTTGCTCGATAATCTTATTAACGCTACCAACCACCTTACTCTTATTAGGTTTCAATCTTAGAGTCGCTACATTTACCGAATGCAGAAGGCTGGTGTCGTTCTTCCAATAACTAGATAAGGTTTCAATATCAGCTAGTTCTTTATCAAGTTTATCTACCTTACACTTTAGTTCATCATTAATTTTTAATGCATCATACCTACTATGACCCAGTGCGACTAGGCTTTGTATGCCCGGATCTGGAGCTTTAATTAGCGAGGCCGCCCATTTACCTTTAACACGCCACTTCCTACGGCCACTAGCGAACCGATGCTTGATACTGTGGAACAAACGACTCACTGGCAAACAATTATTACCGATATATATAGGTTTGGAATCCTCAAATGGACTAGCACTACAATAATGTTCGCTGTTATTACACGCACTGTGAAAGAAAGCAATCGGTGGAGATGAAGATATGATGGGGAGACATTCACCATTCAATGTAAGCGAATCAATATTGATGTATAATATTCGGCTTTTCTTATCCGTATTCTGAGATATAGCCACTTGCAGCCACTCTCCGCAAGGCTTTATGTCTTCTATTTTTTCATCACGGCTAATAGGTAATGTTAGATGCTCTATACTCTCACCTAGTTTCAATGTCACTAGACTCTTATCAAAGGTAACATTTGCATCTTTCCCCGATTTCAATTGTATTTTAACTGATCTGGGGGTTGGAGCATATTCACTATCATTTGACTCCAAAGAGTGTATGCTAATCGAAAGGGGAAAATTGCACTCACTACCATCTGTTTTACTGAAAATTTGGTCGAATGGCCGAGGGTTAAGCTTTAGTAAAACATTATGACGACTTTGGTTCCGGTAATTAACCCTGGCACATAGCCTTTGCTGGCGATCAACCCATAGTCTTTCAAAGACGATATCATTGTCTGGCCAATCCAGAGTCCCTCCATAACAGGAATGTTTGACCTTATCATTTGTAAGATATTTAGTACCAAGATGGCGAAGATAACGAATAAAACCTCTGTTTTTAGCAGCAATTAGTATCAATTTACCCTTTTCAATTGACATCATCATCTTCAAGCCACTAGGTTGGTCGACACACGCTAGGTCAACAAAATGTTTTGCGTCAATCGACTTAGTCGTAATAGGCTTAAAGGAAACACGGTTGATTTTTATATCATTGAGGTTCAACGTTTTTTCAGAACTAGAGTTGCCTAGGCTAAGCTTAGGATATAGAAACGAATGACGATGTTCATAAGGATACATCCGGCACCCCACCTATTATGTTATCTATTCTGTCCAAGATAACCTAATTAGCTATAAACTCTTATATTAATTAATTGGATTAATATTGAAAATATCAGATATGTAGAGAAGGATAATCAACTACAAATAAAAATGATTTATGAATACATAAATCGTTCAAAAAATATGAGCAACAACTAAGTTGCTCATTAATTTTTGTAACGAGAAACTATTCATTCAGAATTTGGTTAACATGATCAATAGATACTGCATATTGATCGTCTACTTTTATAAGCGTCCCTGTTGCAATCAATTCATTACCACTTTTCAGCATGACTTCTGATTGAACAAAATCGTTTAACACTTTAGCTTGACCATTTTGTAAATGATTCAGTTCATCAAGAGACATGTTGCAATGAGCAATAACAACATCAATTAAGATCTTCATCCAGTTTATCCTTTCGCCATACTAACAACGGCTGTACGCACACTGCGGACTTCTTCTTGAATCGAAGTAATTTGAGTCATGTTATTTTTAAATTCTTGGTTCAGTGAGTCTAGGTCCACTTGAATTGTATCGCAATAAGCTGTCATGGTTGCATTAAATGTTTGTAAATCGGTATAAGAAACCTTCATAACTAAAGAGCCAGTCAAGTCTTTACCCGTAATTTTCATAACACCACTATTTTCACCTAAATCTTGTTTGATAATACGATCAATCTCTATCAAATAGTTCTGTGCATCAGTGCTATCACCTAGAGGTGTTTCCCTATCATTATCATTAGGGTCTGTATGGGGAATATTATCTTTCATTACTAGCCCCCATAATCGATTAATTTCGGCGATAGCTTTTGATTTTTTTTGAACTAATGTAGCTGTTTCTTCAGCTTTCAGCTTTTCTGTTTCAAGATGAGCAACTAGTAGTTGCTCCACTAAAGCTAATGGATCTCTTTCTTTTTGTAAGAGTGTCCTTCCAACGGGTAAGTGGTTACGGACAATAAATTCTTCAGCTTTCTGAATTCTGTCTTCATTTGAACAAGGGAAAGTAATGCCACCATTATTCCCGAGAATCAGCGTTGCATCTGCCATTAGTGACTCCTATTAAGGTTGAATTAAATACTCTCTTGTATGTTGGCCATCATGAAACACAACTTTATCACGAGTAATTTTATCTATGATTCCAAAGTTGGGTACAGAACTTCCTTGCCAGTATTTCTTTTGTTTATCGTATATATATGACTTTGATTTTGTTGAATAAAAAACAGAAAAATTGAACTTATCAGGCGGAATAATTTCCACGTTGTCAGTGGTTGATTTCAACGCAATAAGTAAAACATTGAGCTGGTGTTGTTCTAATAGTTCAGTTGCTTTTGCCAAATTTGAAACCAGCCAACTATCACCTGTCTTTAAAAATTTAATCCCCTGCTCCCCAAGTATTTTCATTATTTTCAGCTCTTGTTCATTAGTCTCAATCAGTATTTGATCCCGCCCTTGCGCAGCACGAACTTCAACCTTGACAGGCTTACCAGAAAGTGCAGATATAACCTCAATGTTAAACTGTGATACAGGTACGTAATTTCCCTTATCTTGAAAATGACTAATCATTTGCCATGATTTCGGCAGTGCCTTAAGCGTCTGCTCATTCGCGACATAAAGTTGGCCTTCATATATATAACCGCTACCTATCAGCTCGATGACATTGCCCAATTTTGACTCAACGAGACGACCATAAAAATGGATACTGATCGCTACTACAACAAGATTTATCATTAGCATAAAGGCAAACAATGGTCGATATTGTCTAAATCCGAACCACTGTAATTTCGGATTTCTTTTACCTTGTTCATAAACAAAAAAGTTGAGGCCTTTAAAGCGATAAACTCGATTCGGTGTTAGTCTTATACCTTTTTGGGATTTATTAGCCCCAAGCAGCACCGCTTTACCTTCACCCACGGTGATCTCCCAACGGGTAGTAGCGGGTAAATACTCAGGTAAAGGTATTTCATTATCTTGTTTGGGCTCTTTAAGCCCTGTTAATATCAACCTTGACTCAATAGGAATGGTCACACCATTTAAGTGACCTTCAGTAAATTCAATCAACCACATTACAATAATTTCTCTTTCATAAAGTGGTTCACGATATTAACCGTATCAGATAAATATCGAGCTAACTGTTGTGGATGATCGGGTATGAGTCGGTGTCGGATATAACAGCAGCCTCTATTATTAATCTCGGTTATATAACCGTCACGCGTTAAAGAAAAATCGCTATTATAAGCCGTCTGTTTCTGTGCTGATATTTTTTTGTTTAAAGGAATAACGATCAGTAGTTGCTCTTGAATGCCAATTCTTGCACCATCTTCAAGATAGCAATCAACACCAGCATAGTGGCAAACTAACGCTTGTGTAGCGTCTAACATAATAGGTATATTACTGCTCAGTACAGAAAACTCCGATATCAATAAGGTAAACTTATTATTTCTCACTTTTATTAAACCTCACTTCAATCATAAAACGTCGTTGTGTCACACGCTCTTCAGGTGTAGATAACCTATTTTCAACACTACCACGCACCGCGATTGGTATCCCTCTTAGTCCCTCTTCGACTAAAAAGTCACGAACTGATAGAGCTCTTTTCTCTGCAAGGGTGTAATTCTCTTGGTAAATTCCCGATGAGTCAGCAACACCGTAAATAACTAATGAACTCACAGGCTCTTTTCGTAGTGAATAGATAACCTCATGTAATGTTTCACGACCTTGAGAAGTCAATTTAAACTCATTTAAAGGAAATAAACTGCTCAATCCCAACTGTAAATGTTCGTCACCTTTTTTATTACTATAGGATGTATCCACTCCCGCTACAGGCTGCCAACTACTGAGATCAAAAGATCGGCTCTTATTTGCAGAAACTAAGTTGTCAAAATACCAATAATTCCCATCGCAAGTATGAACTTGAGACATTCCATAAGTATTAAGATTCGCGATAAAAAATTTATGGGGTGATAGCGGCTCCGCCACTTCAATACAAGCAATTTGATGAGGAGAACCATTAACGTAATCGGGCTCTTTCCTTACCATGAATTTAAAGTTATCTACATCAGCAACTTGAGTGACTAATAAATTATAAATATCTTGCTTCCACTCTAGATCTAATAATAGATTGCTATCACGTATAGGCTGGCTGCATGCCGTCAAAGCAAGTACACCTAATCCGAATAATGGTTTAATTATTTTGTGCATTTTTATATCTACTTAACGCAGAAAGAATTAAAGCAATATCTCTATAAAATGCCTTAGGAATAAAATTTTCACCTGTCGACATAGTACGAAGAAAAGCTCGTGCTAATGGTTTATTTTCTATAATGGGGACGTTCATCGCCATTAGTCGCTTACGTTCCTCTTGAGCCAAAGAATCTATATAGATTTTCAATACTACCGGTATCCGTTCAATTTTTGGGTCATAGCAGATTGGCACTAAAATATGCGTCGGATTAGCTAAAGCAAACGTTGGTATCCGCCCCTTAGTCACTGGCGATTCCATCACTTCACGCATTTTTTGTTTACGTATATCTTTAATTTCTGGTGAACCTTCCGTTTCTTTTAGTTCGTTTCGCATCTCCGTAAAAGTCATGCGATTTTTTTGCATAAAGTGATAACGTTCTACCAAATAATCCAAACACCCTGTACAAATTCCGTAAACAACAAAAAGTAATGACACAGAGGAAAAACAAAACATAAAACTGTATAAAAAATAACTTAAATTATTTATTTCATTAAGTTTATAAACTTGCGCACCAACGACATCAAAAACATATTTGAGCAAAAACAATAAAAAAAGCAATTCTAATATTTTCCGTATTGAACGAGACATGGCCTCTATACCAAAAATATTTTTAAAACCATTTACTGGGCTGATTTTATCAATTTTAAAACCTAAATTTTCCGTATTAATCACTGATTTGTTAATCACCACCCAATTAATAACCACGACAACAACCTTAAGTAAAACCAGTAATGTAATGGTGGCTGACGCCACAGAAATCATCACTCCAACACCAACCATGATATCTGCATGGATCATATTTGTTATCCATACATTAGCTTGTTCAAACAAGTAGTGTAAAATAACCGTAAAAATAACCGTAAAAACGAGCAATTCAAGCGTCGGCTCCGCTAACTCTGTTTTAGGAAACTGTCCTCTACGCTGTAAGTCTTTTAATTTTTTAGCTGTAGGCGGGTATTTTTTTGTCTCAGTAGTTTGCATCGCTACGACTCGGATTAATTTGTAAAACCTGAGAACTCGCAACGCAACTCTGATCGACAATATCACTATGGCTGCAAACAAATAAAGTGGATACGACCTGTAAACAAAAAGACTTAATGTTATTGATTTCACTATCATCAACCACTAAAACTGGCTTATGACCATGACTTCTAGTGAATTGAATTAACTCTTTGCGTAGCGCCTGCTGAATTTCAACTAAGCGGTCAATCTCCTCCATCTCTCCAGCAACAAATCCAATAATCTCCTCCGTAATTTCTGGGCTTAGCAAAGCAATATGAATTTTTCCATCTTCGTTGAGCATCCGTGCAGTGATTTCATAACGGGCTTGGCTGCGGATCCTAGTCAGCCAGTTTTTGGGTTCACTGTCAATTCGAGACCAGTAAATAAGGGACTCAAAAAAGCTAATACGGTCAAGGCTAAATTCCGGTGAGCGAATCATTTGTTTCAATACATCATGCACGCGGTTTAATCCGATCGCCGAATCGATCTCGTTTTTCATGATCTCACTTTGCTGAGCAAGTCCTGCAATAATATTGTTCGTGTATTGAAGGTTAAATTTTTCTACCAAGCGATTATGCAAAAAATAGGAAGCAATTTGACTCACATTTATCGCTACGTCGTCATGTCGGATAAATATTTCATCACCCAAGATTTCTATAATTGAATCGGCTTCTTGCTGCGAGAAGGTAAACATCTCAATGCCAGCAACATAAACAGATAAATCAACATGCAAATTAGAGTCAATAACAATAGCTGGCTCACCAAGAGATTGCCCCCATAATGTTTCTTGCAGTGCGGTTAATCGATGATGAATAACATTTCGATACTGGCTTTCACGTAAGACGAATTTAAGTGAACTGTATAAACCGTTGCCAGCAGGCTCAAACTGAGTCGCCACTGTAGTAGAACTAAGACCCGATCGCCACAACACCATTGCAAGAATTGCACACAATACCGATAGTGGAAGACACACATACAGCAATGATGAATTGAAAACCCCAATGATTAAAATTACCACACTAATAACCAACAAATTTTTCCAGAATATGCCTATCTGCGACATCAGTTGGTTAATAAATGAACTCGAATGATCTTCAGAACCTTTAATACGTGTCAAATAAACCCCACAAGCCATTGATAACAATAAGCTCGGAATTTGCGACACCAAACCATCACCAATAGTCAGTACAGAAAAACGACTAACACTGTCACCAAGCGAAAGTTCGAATTGATTGATACCAACGTAGATACCACCAAATAAGTTGACCAAACTGATAAGAATACCCGCTATCGCATCTCCCTTTACAAACTTCATTGCTCCATCTAACGAACCAAATAGTTTATTTTCCGTACTCAAATCGGCACGTAATTTTTGTGCTTGCTCTCCAGTAATAAGCCCTGCTTTTAAGTCACCGTCGATGGTCATTTGGCGACCAGGTAAAGCATCTAAAGAAAAGCGTGCGCCAACTTCAGCAACTCGTTCCCCACCTTTTGTTACCACCAAAAATTGGACAATAGTAATAATGACAAATATCAACAAACCAGAGATTAGGTTTCCGCCCATGACGAATTCACCCACCGTTTCTATCACCTGCCCCACATCTTCGTTGGCTATAATATTTCTTGTTGTTGCAATGGAAAGTAGCAAGCGAAATGTTGTCAGTAGCAATACCATCGTCGGCAAGAACGTTACTTTAAGCGGTTGGTCGTTCTCTAACATAATCACTAACAGTAAAGCTGAACTGATAAAACTGATTAAGATAAAGCTATCAATCACTCCACCTGGCAAACTAACAAGAATGATGGTCGGCAGTAGAAACGCAATGATCACGCTACTCGGATTGAAAAATAAATTTGTGTTACATAATCGAGCGATCATAATAACCCCAAGCTAACTCGTAGCTCGTTCACAATGTTTTGGGTATCAATACTGATGACGCTATCTTCACTTTCGATCGTTAGTAAGACACCATTTTCGTGGTAGTTCTTAGTAATATTTAACTCTCTAAGCTGATCATCCATTTCATTGTGTAAGACTTCAGTTAGGTAAGTGATTAATGTCTCACTCTGCTTCAGTGAAGAAAAACGTCTCTCAATAGCCATAGCAATTGACTGTTTAAGATCCCGTTTTATCTCTTCAAGCATCTCTTGTTGCTGCTCTAAATGACGAGCGAATTCAAGTTCAGCACACTTGAACCATTCATTTTGTTGAGACTGCCAATCTTGAGTAACTTCCTGATATACATTTGTCAGATATTCATTAAGCCCTTGATCTTTATCTTCCAACATCGTAATAACCTGTTGCTCTAAAATACCTTGGTATTCATTCACTCTTGCCTCCAATGCACGGAGTAAAATCCGTGATTCAGAATACAGAGCTAGCTCAGACTTTTTGATGAGATTAGAATTACGAGGTTTCTTAAAAGCGACTTGCGGTATATCTCGCTGTGATGCATCTAATTCAATGTACAAGGGACACCTCTATTATAAAATTAGTCAATAGAGTAATAGAGGCAACGCTATCGATTCAAAAGAGAAATAAAGACTAAATCCGAATAATTATGATTTAGTCTTTATTCAATATTTCTAAACCGAGCTTTCCATTACTAATTTTTGCTTGTTGACTGGAGCTGCAACAAGGTTATTGCGATTGCCACCACCAGCAATAGGAGTCAACGCTGCTAGTGTGCGATACTCTTCTAGAGATAATTGGTGACGAATCTGCTTCCTTATTTCTTCGATATCCTTTACGTTGTTGAAAAGACCTCGTGAGTAGTTAAGACTCCTCCCGCTGATAGTACCCTCTGTGGTTAATATCGGAGCCGGGATATGCACCTCATAATGTTTCTCTACGCTTTGCTCAAGTTGAGCATTATTACTCGAAGGAGTATTGGTAAGCGAAGTTACTGGCTGAGGTATGCCTGCTGCACTCACTGAGTTTTGTGGACTCAAACGAGAGGCTCCCGTCGATAACTTACTAACATTCACTGAACGACGAGATATTGTGTTACTGGTGTTACGAGAGCTTGTAGCGTCTTGAGTTGTAACGATAGGAGTATCTACACCAGACTTCAACAAACTGCCAGGCAAAGTATTTTGCGATCCCGCAGCAACAGGGGCGCTATGATTACGCCACATTGCATCACGAGCGCTTGTGGAGCCTTGAGTTGCGAAAACTCGGGGGATTTCTTTAGGTTCTTTCCAACCATTTTTATCTCGAATCCAACCTCCAGAAGCACCAAGCTGCGCTACTTGAGGTTGGGCACTTTGATTACTCAAAAATGAATTTGTAAACGAGGTTACTGGCTTAGATATACCTGCTGCACTCACTGAGTTTTGTGGACTCAAACGAGAGGCTCCCGTCGATGACTTACTATCTTCCACTGATGAACGACGCCACATTGCATCACGAGCGCTTGTGGAACCTTGAGTTGTGAAAACTGGGGGAGTTTCTTTCAGTTCTCTCCAGCCATTTTCATCTCGAATCCAACCTCCAGAAGCATCAAGCTGAGCTGCTTGAGGGATTAGCGTTTGAGATTCAGCACTAGGAGCATCGTGAGGCAGAAGTTCATTGGGAACAGTAATCACCGCACGCAAGATACCAATGTTAGGATCACTCACCTGAGCAATAATAACCGTATCTCCGTTCAATGCATGATTATCAAGCAGTCTATCCACAAGCTCTGATTTATTAGTCGATGACATTATAAACGCTCTGAGTTGATCTGCAGTCATCGGTTGTGTTGTTACTTCAACGCCGACTTGGCTTAATTTTGAAAAGAATTCATCAGAGGTTTGAGTATTTACCGATATTCCGACTCCTTCTCCAGTTGCTGAAGATCCGTTGTTAGTAATTATCCTGGAATTATCGATAAAAATATAAACTGGATCCGAGTAACCGGGAGCATTACGATCTTGGGTAGTACCTTTTTGCCCCTCGTCATCCGGAGCCCCCTCTAAAGTTGCTGGCGGTGCGTGTTCTTTTTCGCTTGTCTTACCGTTCTCAGGAGTCGCCATGTAAAATGTTCGACCTCCATAAGAACATATCCCAACCGAATTCATAATCACTAAAGCACCTATGGTTGGGAATAGACTGGCCCCCGCAGTAAGCGGAGCCAAAACAAGCCCTAATGCTGTCGCAGCAAGCATCGATGCAACATGCCATTGTGCTTTCTTTCTATTGGAGTATTTATTTGACCCTGTGTGTGTGTTACTAGTTCTCTTTATTTTTTTACGAACCTCCTTGCTTACTCGGTTGTCACTTTCCAATAAACTCTCACCAGGACAAGTGCTATCTGGTAGTCCTGATGCAGAACCTAGAGGCATTGGCGAGGACGTTTGACCAAGTATAGAGTCACATGCTTGTAAATCTAGTCCATCACTGCTTGGTTGCGTAATATTAGGAGAAGAAACTATCGGTTGTACTGCCATCTTAGAACCTCATTATTTCAAATAACTGGAATGTCAAATAACGCAATTCCTCTGACTGATAAAGTTGCTCCTCAATCGCCAAAGTTAGGTACCCATCCACACGAATAAATTGACCACCAGTAATAATTTCTATTGTTGCAAGTTGTTTAATCACCTCTTCAATATTAATAACATGCACCAATTGAAAAAAAGGTAAAGTAGGTAAAAGCAGGTGATCTGGACATAATGACAAAATTCGTTGTTCATTATGTTCAAGATTCAATAAAAACTGTTCTACTTCATCTATTTTGTGCGACATAATAGCTTGATGATCTTGATCACACTTTCGTTAAAAATAACTTTTCTTAAATATATGATTTTTATCATTAGATTTAAAAACACCAATTATTTTGGATAGACTAAAACCACATCATCTGCGCAAAGTACCGATAGTTCATGGCTATCCAAATAAGTTTCAAATGGAGAATGAGCCGTAACTAACTTAAGATCCTTAGATAGTCTGTTTTTCTCAGAAAAGAGATAGTTTTTATCTAATTCTAAACTATTAACCTCAACCAATACCTTCACTTGCCATTCTCCTAAAATTAAATACGCAGAGACTAAAGTAGGTAGTTTTCGACTTAGTTCCCAAGGGATAAAATGAATATAATGCACGCCATAATTAGCGCAATTCCGAGTGACTATATGAGCTACATAGTCAGCATCAAGGTATTTTATCTCCACACCTAGAAAACGCCGAATCTCGCTCTCCGAGACATAAAAATAAGCCTCAATGCCTATATGGTCGAGTTTGAGAAAAACAAGATCTTCTTTATATTCTGATGAGTTAAATAATTGTCTAAAATCAATTTGAAGATTATCATTATCAAAGTGATAGCCTGCCACAGAATTTAATATGTTAAAATCATCAATAGAAATATAGTTACGTGGTAAAAAGGAAATCATCAGTTATTCCATCACTTATTTATCGATTTTTAGATAACAACGCCAAAACATCACAGCTCATTTTGAAATCTATTTCGTCAATCCATTCCTGTATGCCTTTGGGAGTATTAATGACAAATTCATACAGTATTTGGTAGGCTTGTTTTGATGTCATAGTGGCAAAATCCCCCTCCTGAATCAGGGTTAGGATGAATGTAATATTATTAAATTGGCTGTCTAAAATACCGTCTACCAATACTGATTTCAGAGTTTGGTCAGAGTAATCACTCCATGTTGCAAACCATTCAATCACCGCTTGCTTATCAATAAACACTTCACTTTCAGCCACCGAACTCCAGCTTAAACGCTGACATTTACTTTTGAACATTTGATAAGGGTCAAATTCTTTTCCTTGCAAATGGCAATGAGTAATAAGAGAAGAGTTTCGTTTCATTTACGACTTTCCTTCCGGCTTAAACCGTCATAACGGCGACACAAAACCAATATTGATAACAGTCCATCTAGGTAGTGCTCATAAGCCACTAGCTGCTGCACAATCTGGCTATTGGCATCTTCCATGGGGGCATCCAAATCATCTAACAACGATAAGTTACCCTTTATTTTCCGCCTTAGAAAAGCAGGATAAAGGTGCTGACACTGATTTGCGGCTTGTAAAATCCACAATTGTGCATCATTCAGTGAATTAATATCCAACTTATCCGCAAAACCAAACCAATCGCGCATTGCTTTAAGTTGATAGCTGTTCAACTGCTTAACAAACTGTTTTTGTTGCTGAAAAGTCATTGGCTTTCGCCTGATTCTAAACAACCTCGGATGTTTTTTAGAACGTTTTTCACTTTGCTTTACATCCCGAACTCGTTTTGGCTGGTTTTCCTCTCGTACATTTTTCGTCGCGGTTAAATCAGAGACTCGCTCGGTTCGCAATGGCGTTGAAAAGGAAACTGAACGCATAAGATTAAATAGAGCGGTCAATACCGCTCTTCTCCTTAATAATCAGCGGTTAGTTGCTAAACTTGCTTGTGCTATATCATGTAGAAGCTCGTTTAACTTGGCAATCACCGTAGCAAAATGCTGAAAAATCAGATCTTCTAGAGCATCTAACTTTTCCTTATGTTTCAATGTTGCTTGACCTACTTCCTGATCCTCAAGGTGATGGGCATGATATATTTCCATCCCATCTCGCGTCGCGTCCTTAACCGCATTACCAAATTGTGCAAATCCTCCATATTTTCCAGTCGCCCCCCGCTCAAGATTAGCGGTGTGGTCGTTAATTTCTTGCGGGGTAAGATCACTCACTTTGCCACCTTTGGAATTGGCGAGATCTTGGAGGTGCTTATCTTTCACAGTTGTGCCTTTGGCTGTATGATAGGCACTAAATGTGTTGGTAGCCATAGCGAATCCTGCTGCTACAACCTGAACAGAGAATTGAACTGTCGAGGCATGGCGCTTATCTGCGGCAAGAATACTCGCAATTTCCGTGGTTACCATCGCAGCTTGAATTCGTGATTGAGATACTTCAGCGTGGATAACATAAGACGTCTGAAGAATTTCCGTCAATAACTTCAACAAATCGTTCATTGAAATGCCATCTTTTTCTGCTTTTATAAGCTGTTTCTGATTTTTTTCTAGCGACTTAAGATGAAGATTAATATTGTCTTGCACCAATTGTTCTGATCCAATAACAGTTAATGCAGATGTCTGTGATAGAGAATTTGTTATATCCATTGTGTCACCTTTGTGATTTACATATGAATGTGCATAATATCGCGATTAAAGTCTCGCTGATCATTGTTCACTTTTGCGAGCGACTCAAAAGCGTGATTAATAACACGTAGCGCTTGATCTAACATAAGTAGAATTTGTTCGATTCGTGTTTCGAGTTCTTCTTGATTCGCTTTCGCTTTTTCCAAGTTGCTTGTTATAGCCGCTGATTTAATCGAATAGCCAGTAGTAACAACAGAAGCGATCTCTGAAGAAACTGAGGTTGCTCGACCAATTTGAGCTGCAACTAACTGTCCACCTTTAGCGAATTCTTTAATTTTATCGAGTAGCGGCTGAATCATTTTAATCATTTTGTTGACAACGCTTTGAACTTTGGTCGAGATGCTCACAAATGATTTAATCGAATTGACCATATCCGCCGCTTTATCCGCTAATTGCGCTGCTTTTGCTGCAGCGCTCGCCGCAGTCTTGCCTACTGCCGCAGCAAAATTACCTGGGTTAAAACTTAACACAATACCAATAAAAGCAATCGCTAGCTCTAGCCCTATATTTACCCACATACGAGTATCTTCAGGGACACCGGCAGCTATCATGATTTTATCGGCTATTTTCGGCACAACAATGCTGGCAATCATAACGCCTATCATGATTCCAGCCATAACAGGGTTAAATGGAGCCATTACAATAGCGGCAACAAACCCCAATGCCATGCCAATTTTTCCCCAGATATTTTTCTTTTTTTCCGCTTTCTTTTGCTTTTCTAACTGTTCTAATCGTTCCTGAAGCATATCGTTCTGTGATTGCTTTTGTAGCTCGATCAGCGACCTTTTAGCCTCAGAGTTTTCAACGCCAGTCCCCGAAACAGCATTTGCCACTCTTTTCATTTCCTCTTGAATCATTCGCCACAACATGCTGAGCGATATAGAGCTGCTTGGTAATGGTTGATTCGGAACTTCCCTTTGTGAACGTGCTGCTTCGATTTGTTGAGCATTTCTGTTCTCTTCTTCCACCTCATTGTTGTAGGTGGCAGCAGAGATATT
The DNA here is from genome assembly GCF_028858425.1 of Vibrio aestuarianus. Lineage (NCBI taxonomy): Bacteria > Pseudomonadati > Pseudomonadota > Gammaproteobacteria > Vibrionales > Vibrionaceae > Vibrio > Vibrio aestuarianus. Next base: position 1,024,903 of record NZ_JAKNYQ010000002.1, read on the forward strand.
GATCATGAATGGATTCATGTTTTCCCCTTCTTTTTTATTATTTGCCAAGAATAAGTATGCTGACTAAGCACACCTGCATCTCGTAGATACGAGTGGTACGTTCTTGGCCATGCCGTACCTTTGGATTAAATATTTCTGGCCACCGATAACTGCTCATCACGTACAACTTGTAACCAATACTTTAATGTTTGTTGGATCATTTTTACTTGGTCACTAATGCGGTTGATCTCTTTTACTTCTTCTTCAGTAAGAGGTCGAGAAGGAAGATTTTCCGATAATGTGTTGAAATAATCGTTTGTCACTCCCTCTGATGAATGATAATTCATACCAAAGCCTTGATTTGGGTCATTACCAATATGTATATTCCAGCCATCAACCTCCTGATTTATATAATCAACAATATTATTGATTGACGGATGTAACCGATTAATTAATTCATTAATATCTTGAAGATCACCTGAAATTATCAACTGATATTCTTCTGCAGATAATTCATCCCCACTGAGTAAACTAGATAGAATAACCATTCTCATTAGTGGTGATAAATCCTGTCCTGATCGCCAATCATCTTGCCAATCATCAATCGTGCCCCAATTATTTGCAAACTGCTCTTGCAGTGCTTGAGGGCAATTGTACTGTTGACTGAGCTCATCAAGGATCTGCTTCGCTAAGCTCCCTTCTGGTGCTTGATTTTGGATGGTATTGAAAAGATTTGATACTAAATTGGCAAACCGGTCTCCGTTATACCCTTCATGAACACCGTGGGAACCAGAGCCTGTCGCTTCTAGAAAATGTTGAATATCTTTTATTTGCTGAGACGTTAGATTGTAATCCTCAGGATGCATAATCACATCCATAAGAGCAAGTTGGAATGCATCTTCAAGTTCTGTCCCATCGACGGAACCGTCACCGAAGATGCTTTCAAACATCTTTTTCATTGCATCTGTAAATCCAGCGAGTCCCCCTGCTGTGCTTTCGCTTATAGCAATTAACTGTTGCGAGTAAGCTTCCATACTCTCTGCTAGCATATATGCAACACGAGCTTCTGAGCCGACATTAGCCGCCATCTTTAAGGCAATCTCTCTTTGGTGCAAAGTTACCCCAGCTAATGTCTGAATATTATTCGGTTGCATAAAATTCAGCTCGTCATCTGCGATATTGATATCACGATCTAATTGTTCAATTAAGGCTCGGTTATCAAGCTCTGAGTTACTTTCCTCATTCTTAAATAAGGCGGTACGATTAACTATAGAAGATAGATTAATGGCCATTTTTTGTCCTCAAGGCTCAAGAGAGATAAGGCTTGAGTTGTTGTTGCAAATACTCATAGCGATTTTTATAAAATTCATTTAATACGTCCTTTTTTACGACAAGTAGTATCGCACTAGCTTGTATGTACTCTTTCAATTTGTAGTGGCAAAGAGAAATGTTAACAGCCGTCTCATCAAAATCGTTACTTGGATAAGTCTTAACGATATTCAGATATTCTAAAGCGCGACTAAACTTTCCCTGCTCTAAACAAATTGCCGCTAAGCAACCAGGACCTCGGTGGTCATATGGATTTAATACGCTATACGATGAAAATATCATTTCAGCTTCTTTAAATTGAAAATTATTATATAATTCAACACCCATATTAAACATGGATTTTAATTGATTAATTGTTATATTTCCCGAACTCTTAATGCGTGATATTTCTTTTTCAACAGAATTGATGTTAAGTAGATCAAAAAAATTATCGTTTTCTAAACTGGATTCAACAATGGGACCCTTCATACTAAATCAACCTCTACGTTGTACTACAATTTTTTGTAATTATATGCTTAATAAAAAACCGTAACCTTTCAGGACTTTTAACCTTCAGCTCTATATCTGGCATGCTTTTCTTTAAGCGTAGTGAACACAGTACAGCTTGACGACGATTTACTGCCGAAAGTAAACTCAGCCCAAGTTCATCAATTTCAGCATTCAATGGAATATCATAAAGACCAAAAACGTCTGATAGAAGAGATAATTCTTGTGTCAATACATCACGATATATTAACCAAGATGGATTAGTAATATCTTTTTTACTTTCTTGATATTTAACAATGGTCCCCATCATGTGGATCATTGCACGTAACTTACTTATCTTTAAGGATAAGCAATACTCTAGATCTTCATCGTCAAGAGAAGTGAGAACTTGAAATTGTTCTTGGTTTATATAAAATTTCGTCAAACCATAGTGCAAAAACTTTTGATGATAGTATTTATACCTTTCCATATAAATCACTTTGAACGAAGTAACTAATCGTTAATGTGTCATTTTCATTTACAACCCCTCTTAGAAATTTCTCAATGTTGTTTTTATTTTCTTCCTCTATATTTAAAAGACTAATAATCAACACCGATACTCGCTTATTTTTCTCACCTGTAACAATAACATTAGCCCTAAGTACATTTGGGATTATACTAATCTTGTTATAAATCTCTCGACTTTCAAGTAAATTACTTTTTACCGTCTCCAACTTACTTAAACTGGCAAATTTTGATTCAAGTAAATCATTAAGATCCTGTGCTTGGAAATAGAAATTAAAGCCTATAAGTAACTCTCTTGCTTGTAATTCATTATCTTGGTCAACTGAAATGAAAAACTGCTCCTTTTGGCTTTTTAATTTTGATTGGACACCATACTTAGCTAATAAAACGACGACCTTATTAGCGATATCAGCAGAATCAAAATCTGCAATTATTTTATCATTCTCGCTACCACACCCAGACAAAAGTAATATAATAATTAACATTACTTTTTTCATTATTGAGCCTTCATAACTTCGTTGATTGCATTAGCAGATTTTGATGCTATTTTAGTCACTGTTTCTTGGTATAAACTGTAGTGAAAAACAGCTTGCTGTAAAGCTAGAGTATCTTGGACCCTCATTGCCTGCCCGCTAGTATTAATATGATTCATGGTTTCTAAAATTTCTTGAAAACCTTCACCAATATTGTTAAATGTATCTTCTAAAACTGATGGCCTTACAGCCTGAACACCTTGAATAGCAAATAAATCCATTATCTTAAACACCATATCGATGACAATTAAAACCCAAAAGAGCCATGAATTCATGACTCTTTTGAATAGGTATACGCCTGTAGTTCATTACTCGTTATACAATGTAAGCCTAAAAAAGCTCAACCCCAGCAGGTAACAAAAATATTAACTTACACTATGTATTGATAGCTACTAACACTCTAATAAGTTAGCGGTAGTTTTTCATCAGATTTTTTTTGAAAATTCATTACTGTTTTTGTATATTATCTAAATATTCACATACAGAAAGTAAATTACCTGTATTAATGTAATCACTAGCGAAAAAACAAACAAAATACTACCTTGAGAAAAGTTTTTCATAAAACCTCTTCTTCCTAATTGGGGTATTTTTTATTTCTGGTGATGAAGTTAAGTTAGCGCTAGCTTCAGGTAAAGTCATTGGTGAGCTATTGAATTTATCAACATCATCAACAATAAGCATATAGCCAGTTTTTGGGACCGTTTGTATCTCACATTTAACGCCAGGGACTGATTTTAATGACTTTCTCAAGTTTGAGATAGCTTTTGTTAGAGATGTTTCACCAACAATAATACCTTTCCATACGGTATTATTTATTTCTTCTTTTTCCACGATTTGGTTAGGGGAAAGACACAGCATATGTAGTATAGCGGCCTCTCTTCCTCCTAGAATAACACTCTCTTCGGCTGTTACTATTTCTCTCTTCAGTGTATCAAAATAAACATCTTCCCCGATTAATATATTTCTCATCATGCTCATTCACGCGCCATAAAATAAGTAAACTGCAATGCAATGATCACTAGCCAAACAATACCACACAGCATCTACTAATAAAATAATATCGCCTACTTCAATTACCATTTTTTATATTAATATGGATTTTTCCCCATTTTTGTAAGGTAATCGAGCACTTTTTTTAAACTGATTTATAAATAATAAAAATTATATTAATTAACAACCCTCCTAACATATCTCACATCATTTTTTATGCTTAACTCTTTGTTTTTCACTTTTTATCTGAAACCTAGGATACAACCTACCTCCTAAGCTTGCTATTCACTTGAACAATGATGAGAATATTCTTACAGACAATGTTGTCATTTAATACCTACTATTCTCTGCAACCCAATAGTTATAAGAGTGAGCTTTAAGCCTGAAAACCGTGTATCACAATAAGGAAAACATTATTAATAGCACTCCATTCTCTAAATAAACTCCTAGCTAGTATTCCTTCGTTAAAAAGGTACAATCCTTCGTTTCCTTTGTTCCTACATGCCTGAGCCAGAGACGATGCCAACAACACCTCCCCATTTCACGAGCTTCAATACCTCTATTGAGGGATATTCTCTGCCAGAACGCTTTACTTTTCCTTTATGTTATGAACCAGACCCTTTGTGTCAGTTGGCTGCACAGCAACTACAAGAGCATTTATTGATTCAAGCATATTGGCAGCATGACTTTAGTTCAAAAAAAGTAAGTGTTCAGACAAACGACTTAAGTGTGGGGGGGAAAATGTTTGGCGTACTTGTGGTTCAAAACACCATCGGAGAGCTTGGTTTTCTATCTGCATTTTCAGGTAAACTGGCCGACAAAAATGTATTACCACACTTTGTTCCACCCGTTTTTGATATGTTGACAAATGATGGTTTCTTCCTCGCAGGCACTGCACCTATTAACCAAATCAATCAGCAAATAGATCAGTTGGAAAGCGATGAGCAATATTGCAAGTTGCAGCAACAGTTGAGACAAACTCAACTACAAGCAGATAAAGAAATAGAAGCATATCGCCAGTTGATGATTGAAGGACGTAAAAATCGCAAGTCACAACGTCTAGCTATCGAGCCAATATCAAGCTCAACCACAAAAAATGAAATGTTGGATTCTCTTGCCAAGCAGAGTATTGCCGAGAAAAACCACTTTAAGAGGTTAAAGGAAGAGTGGGATACGCGTATCGCCACTATCAGTAAGCAACTCACAGAATATAAGAAAATCATTGAGACATTAAAAGAGCAGCGTAAGCAACTTTCAAATACTTTGCAGCAACAGCTGTTTGCTCAATACAAATTCCTTAATATAAAAGGGGAAGAAAAGTCACTTGATGAGATATTCCGTGCGACAGCAAACCCGATGCCACCAGCAGGGGCTGGTGAGTGCGCAGCCCCAAAACTACTGCATTATGCATTTAAAAATGGATTGACCCCAATTGCGATGGCCGAGTTTTGGTGGGGAGCGTCACCTAAGTCCGAAATCCGCCAACACAAAAAATTCTACCCTGCATGTCAAAGTAAGTGCCAACCTATTCTGGCGCATATGCTTGAAGGTATACAGTTAGATGATAATCCTTTACTCGCCAACCCTGCAGAAGGTAAAGAGATTGAGATCGTCTACCAAGATGAAGCCATTGTTGTGGTTAATAAGCCGGCAGAATTTTTATCCGTACCTGGTGTTAATATCCAAGACTCCGTGTATTACCGTTTACAGCAACAATTTACCGATACTGAAGGTCCATTTGTTATTCACCGTTTAGATATGTCAACTTCTGGTCTTTTAGTTTTTGCGCTCACTCGACGAGCGAATAAGAATCTTCAAAAGCAGTTTATTACTCGCAGTGTTGAAAAACGTTACGTTGCTCTTTTAGAAGGAGAGCTTTCTCATTCTGAAGGTGATATTCAATTACCATTACGTGGTGATCTTGATGATAGACCACGCCAATTAGTCTGTTTTGAACATGGTAAAGCTGCCGATACTCATTGGCAACTCATCGAACAAAAAGAGGGACGCAGTAAAGTCTATCTTTACCCTAAAACAGGGCGAACCCACCAATTGCGTGTGCATTGCGCGCACACACTAGGACTTGATATGCCAATTGTTGGCGATGATCTGTATGGAACAAAAGCCGAGCGATTGCACCTTCACGCTGAACGGCTCAGTTTTGACCACCCTTATACCAAGCAACGTATGACCTTTACAATGAGTGCTGATTTCTAAACTAATCTAAAATCATCTCACTAAGCATAAAACCCACTCGGTAGATATATCCATCTCGATCTAACTGTGGTGTAGCAACGGAATAAAATCATAGACGACTGGTCTATTTTTATTTATAGTGCACAGCATGAAAACGAAAACCAATGATACTCGCCAACACATTCTACAAGTCGGATACCAGTTAGTGGTATCGAAAGGCTTTACTGCTGTTGGCTTGTCTGAACTACTCAAAACCGCTGATGTGCCAAAAGGCTCTTTTTATCATTATTTTAAATCTAAAGAACAATTTGGTGAGGCGTTAATCCAAGAGTATTTTCAACACTACTTATCTCGTATTGAAGCATTACTATTGCAAAGTGATGGGACTGGCTTTGAGCGTGCGATGCGCTATTTTCAACGCTGGCTAGAAGTGGAAAATGAAACGTGTAATGCTCATAAATGCTTAGTGGTGAAACTTGGCGCTGAGGTGTCTGACTTATCAGACCCCATGCGTGAAGCACTGCTGGCGGGGGCCAATACAATTATATCTACTCTTGCTTGTTGTATTGCTCAAGGTATAGAAGATGGTTCGATTGCCAAACAAGACAGCACTAACACCGCACACATGCTCTATCATTTGTGGTTGGGGGCGGGGTTAATGAGCAAACTCAGTCAAAACCAAACTGGGTTACAGCAAACACTGACTACCACCAAACAGATATTAACGGCTCAATAGCGTCGCTATAACTACATTAACCCGCCGATAAACAGGCGGGATTTTTTGAAACAAACACTAGACGACTGGTCTAATTCCATAAAATAAGGACACTCCAATGACAGCACAAACCAACCGCCGTATTGTACTTGCCTCTCGCCCCGTCGGCGCACCAACCGCTAATGACTTTCGCTTAGAAAACGCCGTAAAACCAACCCCAGCAGAGGGTGAAGTCTTACTGCGTAGCATTTATCTATCACTTGACCCATACATGCGCGGTCGCATGAGTGCAGCAAAGTCATACGCAGATCCAGTCGCGATCGATGATGTAATGGTCGGTGGTACGGTGTGCCAAGTTGAAGTATCAAACCACCCACAATTTGAACAAGGTGAGTGGGTGCTAGCATACACTGGCTGGCAAGATTACGCGTTATCCAATGGCCAAGGGTTGCTTAAACTAGGCAGTAATCCAACACAACCTTCTTATGCCCTAGGCATTATGGGTATGCCCGGCTTTACCGCTTATATGGGTTTGCTAGACATTGGTCAACCGAAAGCCGGTGAAACAGTGGTAGTTGCGGCAGCAACGGGACCAGTGGGCGCTACGGTTGGTCAAATTGCAAAAATTAAAGGCTGTCATGTGGTGGGCATTGCCGGCGGTGAAGAAAAATGTCGTTACGCTACAGAAGTATTAGGCTTTGATCACTGTCTCGACCACAAAGCTGACAATTTTGCCGAGCAGTTAGCTGAAGCTTGTAACCAAGGAATTGATGTTTACTACGAAAATGTAGGTGGCAAAGTTTTTGATGCCGTTTTACCGCTACTCAACACCGCAGCGCGCGTGCCTCTTTGTGGCTTAATTTCACAATATAATGCCACCTCGCTACCTGAAGGGCCTGATCGTCTATCGATGTTAATGGGCACATTGCTTACCAAACGAATCCGTATGCAAGGCTTCATTATTTTTGATGACTACGGCCATCGCTACAACGAATTTGCAGCCGATATGACTCAATGGTTAAGCGAAGGAAAAGTAAAATACCGCGAGCAACTGGTCGACGGTTTAGAAAACGCACCACAAGCCTTTATTGGCCTATTGGAAGGAAAAAACTTTGGCAAACTGGTTATCCAAGTAAACCAACCTCTTTAATAAGGACAGTATGATGATCAAACTTCACCACCTTAATAAATCTCGCTCTAAGCGTATTATCTGGTTACTCGAAGAGCTGGGGGTTGAGTATCAAGTGGTTCCGTATCAACGTGATAGCGTGACTTTTCTGGCACCACCGGAGCTAAAAAGCGTCCACCCACTAGGCAAATCACCCGTGATTGAAGACAGTGGCTTAGTGGTTACTGAATCTGGCGCCATCACGGATTACTTAATAGAGAAATATGGTCAGCAGTTTGCACCTAAACGCGGCAGTGTTGAATACGTTCAATATCAACAATGGCTCCATTTCGCAGAGAGTTCAGCCATATTACCGCTACTGCTAAAGATGTTTGTCGCTAAAGATGGCTGTCAAACCAACTTCCTTGGTGGCTACGCGGATAATGAAACCGCCAAAGTCATGAGTTACTTTGACCAATGTTTGGTTGGTAAACGTTACTTAGTTGCCGATCAACTGACTGGCGCAGATTTTATGATGTCTTTCATTGCTGAAATTCTAGCAAACAGCGGTAGTATTGAACTCTACCCAAATATTGCCGCTTACCTAAAGCAACTAGCCACGCACCCTGCGTACCAAAAATCTGAACAGATTGAAGCGCAATACGCATAGCACTCAGCACAAGTAAGAGCACTATAAAAGCGCCATTTCAAGTTATCTGAGAGGCGTTTTTCTTTTCCATTTAGGAAATAACTTGTTTATCAATTTTCAATAGTGAAAAGTATCGACCCGCATTAACATTAAACCCTCTTTTTATGAGGGTTTAATTCATGAGCCAACCGTTAGACCAACACCAACAACGTTGCTACGATATCGTTACCGATACGACTCTTTCTGCGAAGCAAAAATCGCACTTTCTTGCTCTCGAAGCTGAGGCAAATTTACCTTATATAACGGTATCACCGGTGGTGACACAGGCAATGGATCAAGGTATTTTGTGTGACATGTTTGAAGGCCATGCTCCTTTTAAACCCCGTTATGTACTGCCTGATTACGCTAAATTTCTTCAACAAGGGTCAAAGCACTTAGAGCTCACGCCAGCACGAAATTTTGATGAAGCCATCAACATGCTGACGATTTTGTATCATCACGTACCATCGGTAACTTCAATACCGGTTTATCTCGGCCAATTAGATGACATACTGCTTCCTTATGTTGGTGAGTTAAGTGAACAGGCGCTCTACAACAAACTAAAACTGTTCTGGATCATGCTTGATCGCACTCTGCCTGATGCCTTTATGCACGCCAATATCGGTCCGAGTGATAATATTATTTGCCGCCTTATTTTACGTATTGATGGCGAACTGAAACAGATCGCGCCGAATCTAACATTGATGTATGACCCAAGCGTGACACCTGATGATCTTTTACGGCAAGCCACCGCCAATATTTGTCAATGTGGTAAACCCCATATTGCCAACTACCCCATGCATGCCAAAACCTACGGTGGAAATCGCTTTGGGATCGTCAGTTGTTATAACTCACTGCCTTTAGGTGGCGGTTCTAATACGCTCGTGCGGATGAACCTGAAACAAGCAGCGCAGGAAGCCAGCAGCAGCGATGATTTCTTACATCGCGTTCTACCACACTACAGCAAGCTGATGATTGAATTAATTGATGCTCGTAGCACGTTTTTGCACCAACACTCTAACTTCTTTAACGGCTTCTTAACCCGTGAAGGCCTAATTGAAGAATCTCGCTTCGCCCCCATGTTTGGGATCTATGGCATGGCAGAAGCCGTTAATCTGTTACAAGACCAAGAACAGCGTGAAGGCCGTTATGGCCAGGACGAAACCGCAAACCAATTAGGATATAGAATTTCTGAAAAATTAGCGGAGATCGTACAGAACTCTCCAGTCAAATATGGCCTTAATAGTCGTGCGTTATTGCATGCACAAGGAGGTATTAGCCTTGATTTAGACGTAACACCAGGGGTTCGTATCCCTTATGGATCAGAACCAGATCCGATCAGTTACGTGCAAGCAACCGCAAGGCATCACACCCATTATGCATCCGGCATCAGTGATATTTTAACTTTGGATGAAACGGTAAAATCGAACCCTGAAGCAATGTTTAACTTATGCAAAGGAGCCTTACATGCTGGCTATCGTGAATTTACCGCCAACGTGGCTTCTAATGATCTCATTCGGGTAACGGGTTATATGGTTAAGTTGTCGGAAATCGCACAGTTTGAACAACATGGTTCGCGAACCAATACCACTTTTCTTGGGGCTGAAGCGGCGAAAAACACCAACATTCTCAACCGAAGAGCACGAGTCATTAGCTTAGAAACCACACCATACTCTCCATCAGTACAATGATGAAAAAGGTGCAAAAGCTAACGGCTAAAGTCAGCCGTGTGCTGACTTTTTCTTGCGTTGACGGACCGGGAAATAGGCTGGTGATTTTTTTACAAGGCTGTAATTTTAGCTGCCTTTCTTGCCATAACCCACACACCATCAACCACTGTAATCATTGCGGTAATTGTGTATCGGTGTGTCCAAGTGGCGCGTTAACCATCAACTCCCACCAGCAAGTAGAATGGCAAGAACAGCAATGCATTCATTGTGATCGCTGTATTGAGATCTGTTCCCATCAATCAAACCCTAAAATTCACCACTACCGTGTGGCGCAATTATTAGATTTGGTGCGAAAATATCGCTTCTTTTTAAGTGGAATAACCGTCTCTGGTGGTGAGGCAACATTACAATTACCCATTATTACCGCGCTATTTAAAGCGATAAAACAAGATAAAGAACTTTGTCACCTTAGCTGCTTTATTGATAGTAATGGCTCACTTTCGCGCCAAGGTTGGGAAAAAGTAACACCTTATTTAGATGGGGTGATGATCGACTTAAAAGCATGGCAAAACGAAACCCACCAGTGGCTTGTCGGAAGAGACAATCATCGTGTCATACAATCCATCAACTATCTATCGCAAGTCGGCAAGTTATATGAAGTGCGCTTGCTGTTTATCCCAAACGAAAGTGATCTAGATAGTGAAATTGATGCGCTTGCTGACTATCTGCGCTCATTGCCATCTCAAGTTCAAATTCGGCTCAATGCATTCCAGCATCACGGTGTGGTTGGCGAAGCTCTCACATGGCAAAGCTGTGATGAACAAGCAATACGCTCATTTCACGATGAACTCTTTGCATTAGTACAACGACCTATTTTGTTACCTAGTGTTTACTGCTCTACTACGGAGCAAACATAATTAAATAGCTATTAAATAAGTTTAAGTGCTTTTACTTACATTCCTTATTTTCTTTATTCTGTCACAAGTCGACTCGGCTCGCTGATACCCTCAGATTAGGTTTAACCAACACGGTGTGAGTAGAACTATTATTTTCTTAGCATCAACCATATCAGTATTGGCTAACGATTCATCAGAGATTGCATTTCGTATAAGTAGTCTACAATGAGAGGAGGCGCATATTATGCTTCTTCTGTTCTCAACATTTAACATCGATATAAGGATACGTATCATGATTGAATTTGACTTTTTACAGCTCTTCAATACACAAGAGCTGTTTATTTTTTACTAAACCTGGCAGATAAAAATATCGACTTCAAACTGTAGCCGCAATTTCACTCTCAATGATGTTGGTCGGCTCTTTTTGTACCGGTGGCACCTGCCCTTCTTCCACCGCATGTTGGTAACAACCACTGAGTTTGATGGCTAAATACATATCAGCACGAACTACAATGCCACCATCTCCGGTTGGAATACCAGCTACATCACACCATTTTCGTAAGCTACGTTTACGTCCAGCCAACACTAAACGAATACCACGCTTCTTCAAAATTGTTTGCACATCGGCAAGCATGGCCATTACGCTTAAATCTAAATGAGTAAAACTCGCCACCGCATCAATAATTACACAACCAACACTGGTTCCTGCACTTTCTGTGTGTTGTAAAATCCGACGTTTAAAGTAAGGCGCATTAAAATAAGTTAAAGGCGAGTTGAAGCGATAAATTACAATACCGGGAATGGCTGACGCTTTTCCAGAAGCTTCGATACTACGGATGATCCCTTTATCATCAAGCCCTAACACCTGATCACTAGGGCGCATCACGGTACGCAAAAATTGAAATAACCCAAGCAATACCGCCAGCGTAATACCTGGAATAACGCCAATCACTAACACCGCAATAAAAGTAATGGCAGCCAAATAAAAGGCATCTTTATCGCGCAAGCGTAAATTCCAAATCCCTTTTAAGTCAAGCAACGAAATAGAAGCAATGATCAACACCACACCTAATGCAGCAATCGGAATGTACTGTAACGGCCCATACGCAACAATAGCGACAAATCCAATCACAATCGCGGCAATAATTGACACTAATTGCGATTTTCCACCATTGGCATCGTTGACCGCAGTACGAGAATCCGCGCCACTGATTGCAAAACCTTGCGAAAAAGCAGAGGCCATATTCGCTAGCCCTAAAGCGCGAAATTCCTTATCAGCATCAATGTCATAACCGTTTTTAGCCGCAAAGCTACGCGCAGTAAGCATCATGCTCACAAAGCTCACCATCGCGAGGTTAAGAGCAGGCATAACCAATTCGCGGCTTTCACCCAAATTAAATTCTGGAGCTTGAAAAGCGGGCAAGCCACCTTGGATCACCCCAACCACTTTTACGCCCATCGTATCAAAGTGGAAAAACCACACCATTAAGCCAGAGACGACAATAGCGAGCATGGCCGCTGGCCAAGTTGGCCTAAAATGCTTGCATAGAAAATAGGTTACCGTAGTGACAATACTTAGTGTGAGAGTCTGCCAATGAAGATCGATCAATAAAGATGGCGCCTCTAAAATACGTTCAATCAAATAACTTTGTTCATATTTCAAGCCAGATACTTTCGCCAGTTGACCAACAATAATGGTCAGCGCCACACCGTTTAATAACCCTAATAAAATAGGGCGAGAGAGAAAATCAGCTAAAATACCCAATTTAAATCGGCTAGCGATCAAACACCATGCGCCAGTCATGGCGGTCATAGTCATCACTAATTGCCAATGCTTTAGTGGGTCACCAGCAGCTAGCGGCGTCACCACCGCTGCAATCACGGCACAAGTTGCTGCATCAGGCCCAACAATGAGCTGGCGTGATGTACCAAATAAGGCATACACCAACATAGGTAACACACACGAATACAACCCAACGATGGCACTTACGCCCGTCAATTGGGCATAAGCAATCGCGACTGGAAGTGCGACAGCGACAACAGAAAATGCCGCACGAAAATCATCAACTAGCCAAACGCTTTCATAACCTTTCAGCTGATGCAAGCCCGGCATCCAACGTTGTACAAATCCATGTTTCAAAACGAGAACCCCTTCTAAGCTAAAGCCATTTGAGTATAACCCATCATTGATAATTATGCGCTTATAATTACCTGATTTTATTGACAATAAAAGTTATTAAACCTAACTATTAATTGAATCTCACCTTTTTTATTTCCTATCAAATGCGACATCGACAGTCATATATTCTGGTTAAATTTAAATCATCAGAATTTACTTACATGAAGAGGGTTACACTTAAGCATATAGTTGCAATGCAAACAACTTCATTTAATTAGTGAGTTATAAAATAAAATTATGAAAGCGTTCATTTCCATCTTGGCTTCTTTGTTTACTGTCCCATGCATTGCTCAGCCTTATCTCGGCATCCAAACAGGCTTATCTCATTATAAGGACGCCTGCCTAGAAACCGCTTCTTCTTGTAAGGATGATATTTTAGGTTATGGCATTTTTGCTGGGTATAATTTCGATGAATCATGGGCGGTAGAAGTTGGAGTTATATCGTATGGTAAACCACAAGCCAACTATCCATCAAAGAGTGTAAATGCGAGCATCTGGGGAGGAGATACTTCTATCATTGGTCACTATGACGTGGCTTCAAACTGGCAGCTATTTGGCCGTTTAGGAGCGATATTGCTAGAGGTCGACAAATCAAATAACACGCGATCATCAGCGATAGACCCTTTAGTCGGGGTTGGTATCCGCTACTCACCATCTAGGGTTTGGTCACTGCACAGTGAATACCGTTTCATTGACGGCATAGGCAACAGCCAAACTCAACAAGCCGATTTACACTCACTATTTGTTGGCTTCAGTATCAACTTTGATCTGTTCAATAAATCGGAGCAAAAGTCTGATACTCACACAACTGCCAGACCTGTAACCATCGATACAGCAGAAACTAAGGTAATCAGCACACATGACTCTTTGAGTGTGGTTCATGATAAGACTTTGTTTACCTTCAACAACACCAAATTGGAAAACACGTCCCCTTTATTGCAAGTAGAAAACCGTCATGTGGCAATAACTTTTCCTTATAAAACGAATCAAATTGGAACAGGCAAATAATGAAAAACATTAGATCAATACTCGTCTGCGTACTACTACTGATCCATAGCGTGATATTAACTGGCTGTAAAAATGGCGACTCTGGTTTGTTATCAGGGGAAAATACAATTACCGCTTTGCAGCTCACTCCCGCTTCAGTAACGCTCGCAGTCAATACCACTCAGCAATACCTAGTAACGGCTTATTATGCTGATGGCACAACCAAAAACGTAACCAATCAAGTTACTTGGTCATTCGACTCAGAAATTGCGTCCTTGCAAAATAATGTTGCAACAGCACTCAAAAATGGACAGACCGACATTACGGCTACCTTAGGTAATGTCACTAGTAATAACGCTGTTCTAACGGTGTCTGATGCTCAGATCTCAAGTTTATCGGTTTTTGTTGTCGTACCAGAACCAATTCGAGCACCAAGCAACGTCTCTAGTAAAGGAGGCATGCTAACCTTGGCGTTAGGAAACAAGCAATACTTTAAAGCGGTTGGTAACTACAATGATGGACATTCTCAAGACTTAACCCAGCATGTCAATTGGAATTCCATGACCGATGCTGGCCGATTTATTTCGCCAGGAACCTTACTGGGAGAGCAACAAGGTTTTACTTCTGTTACAGCAACTCTGGATACAAAACAAAGTGGGCCCATTTTTGTTGGTGTTCGAAATGCGCGGTTACTCAGCATTGAGATTTTACCTGATGCTGCATCTATAGCGGTTGGCACTGAGCAACTTTATCAAGCCGTTGGTATTTACTCTGATGGTTCGCAGCAAGATATCTCGCAAAACGTGATTTGGCAAATAAAGGACAAAGAAGTGGCCTCTTTCGACAGATATACCCTATCCGCCACTGGGTTAACTGAAGGAACAACGTCGGTCACAGCCAAGCTTAATGGCTTCAGTAGCTTACCAGCATCACTCACGGTGACAGAAGCTGAACTTAAATCCCTCTATATATCACCTGAAAACCCATTTATAACGCAAGGGAATAGTCTGAGCTTCCAAGCGGTTGGGTTCTATTCAGATGGTAGTGAACATAACGTGAGTCGAGTGGCTCAATGGCAAAGCAGTGATGTTGATGGCCTACAAATCATGGATGGAATTGCCTACGCTGCTAAAGTCGGCCAGTACAAACTAACCGCGTCTTATCAAGGAATTGAAGGGGATGTAACTGTCACAGTAGAAGAAGCTGAGCTTGAGAGCATTAACATTTTACCTGACGAAGCAGACATACCAGTTGGTAGTGAAATACATTATAGAGCCTTCGGTGTTTATTCTGATGGCACAAAGAAAGACATCTCACACAGTGCGTCGTGGAGCATAGAAGACGAAACAGTGGCCTCTTTTGACCAAGATACCCTATCCGTCATGGGGATAAGCGAAGGGTCAACATCGATCACAGCCGAGCTTGATGATGTGAGCGCTACAGCGGTAATCACGGTAACACCAGCCATACTTGAATCTCTATCTGTATCACCTGAAACCCCATCTATAACGCAAGGGAATAATCTGAGCTTCCAAGCGGTTGGGTTCTATTCAGATGGTAGTGAACATAACGTAAGTCGAATGGCTCACTGGCAAAGCGATGACATTGATGGCTTACCCATCATCGATGGTGGTGTTGCGTACGCAGCTAAAGTCGGCCAGTACCAATTAACCGCGTCTTATCAAAGAGTGGAAGGGTACGCAACCGTCACGGTAGAAGAAGCTGAGCTTGTGAGACTAACCTTGAACCCATCAGATATCACTATAGATTTAGGAGGATCAGGAACATCCATACTTTACGTTCTCGATGGTCATTTTAATAATGGAACAACAGAAATCATCGATAACCGTTTAGCACAATGGGTGAGCAGTGATGATGACGGCCTAAGCATCACTGATGATGGTGTTGCAACAGCTAAACGTGTTGGCGAATATATTATTACAGCTTCCTATAATGGCCTCAAAACGACATCAACAGTAAAAGTAAAAGTGAGATAACCGTAACCTTCAAACACATAGAACCAGAATGGTCTCTATGTGTTTGGAATAAAATATTATTTTAAATTTATATCACTCTTAATTTTCACAAATGCAGAATAGTAGAATTATTGATTACATTAATATTTCAGATGGCGAGAATAAGTCATGCAGAATAAATTCGCTTCATGCAGCCAAATTATGGGAAAATGGCATTTCATTTCACTACCCAAAGTTGTACCGATGAAATTCCAAGCTGCTATTTTTGATATGGACGGACTTCTGCTCGATACTGAGCGAGTCTGCATGAGCGTTTTTGAACAAGCCTGCCAAGCGGTAGGGGTTCCTTTTCTCAAAGAAATTTATCTTTCTATTATTGGCCGCAATGCAGCAGGCATTGAGCAAGTGTTACGTACGGGGTATGGCCCACAACTGGATTATCCTGTTCTACATAAAGAATGGCGAAAACGCTATGACGCTGTAGTCAAACACCAAGCGATTCCAGTGAAAGAAGGGGTAATTGAACTTCTTCAGTGGTTAAAAGCCAATAACATTCCAACCGCTGTTGCGACCTCCACTCAAAAAGAGGTCGCAAGCATTAAGCTTAAACTCGCACAATTGGATAGTTACTTTGATTCATTCACCACAGGCTGTGAAGTGACTCATGGCAAACCTGACCCTGAAATTTATTTGCTAGCCGCACAACGGTTAGGAGTAGATCCTCAATTTTGTTTAGCGTTTGAAGACTCTAATAATGGTGTCATTTCAGCGGTGTCAGCCAATATGATGACCTACCAAATCCCAGACTTAGTCGAACCAAACAAAGAAATTTTAGCCTTGGGGCATCAAGTTATGCCTTCATTACATGAGGTATTAATCATGTTAAAAAACCAGCACTAGTATTCTAAATAACACCTGCTTAATCAGGCGTTATTTCACTAGAATATATAGCTGGGTTTCAAGCGGCTGATCTAGCCAATTACTTTTTCTTATCAGCCGTTTTTTTCTGAAACTGTTTAATACTGCGTTTTTGTGCACTACGACGATTGGCTTGCTTATCACGCGGTTTACGCTTACTGGCACCTGTTGTCGGTTGGTCAGTCACCGTAAATCCAGCAAGTTCATGCTGTGGTAGCTCACGCTGAGTTAACTGGCGGATGGCTTGTAAAGCCTCAGTTTCACCATGGCAGGTTAACGATATGGCCAAACCATGCTGCCCTGCTCTCGCGGTACGCCCAATACGGTGCACATACACAGGAGCACTGGTTGGTAAATCAAAGTTAATGACTATCGGTAGCGCATCGATATGAATTCCACGAGCCAGTAAATCGGTCGCAACCAACACGTCGATTTTGTTCGCTTTAAAGTCAGCTAACGTTTGTGTGCGCACGGTTTGATCTTTGTCACCATGCAATGCCGCGGCTTTTATTCCCGCCTTAAGCAGTTTTTTGCTCAAAGTGTCCGCGTTATCTTTGGCACTGATAAATACCAACACTTGCTGCCCCACATGCTCTTTCAATAAGGCAATCAACGCCTGTGATTTACTGCCCTTATTGACGAGAAAAATCCGTTCTTCAATCTCATCGACAACATGATTCGTTTCATTTGCCTCAATGCGTATTGGATTGGACAACAAACCCTGAGTAAGACCACTCAGTGCATCAGAAAAGGTCGCTGAAAATAGTAATGTCTGACGTTCACTAGGCATCAATTGCACGATACGCTGCACATCTGGCCAGAATCCCATATCCAGTAGGCGATCCGCCTCATCCAACACCAGTTGCTGAACAGATTCAAGTGACACATGCTGTTGTTTGAGTAAATCAAGCAGACGACCCGGTGTGGCAACCAACAGATGTGGCAGTTTAGCCAGCGCATTAAGCTGCTCATTTTGATCAACCCCACCGCATAATGTACATAAGCGAATGCCCATTTTCAGCGCAAGGGACGATAAGTCTTGGCTAACTTGCACCGCTAGCTCTCGCGTGGGCACTAAAATCACACTTTGAATGTCCAGTAAATTTGGCTCAACTCGTTGTAACAGTGGCAAGCCAAACGCCAGTGTTTTACCACTTCCCGTCTGTGCTAATGCTAAAACATCACCTCCAGCCAGCACTGCGGGTATCGCTAAGCGCTGAATTTTTGTCGGTGTTAGCAGTGAACTAGGAAGGGATGCAACAAGCGAAGCATGTAAATTCAGGTTGGAAAAGGTCATAGAATCAGGTCATCAAAGAGGATAAGTGGTTAAGTCTAAACAGACGAGTGGCTGATGTATACTGACAATCAGAGCGAATTACGTCGACAACTAAATCAAATATCCCTAAACAGGGTCAAGACATCATGAGTATTGATAAATTAGCATCCGACTTCACCCATCATATATACTGAATGAGTTGTCTATTGTTAAGGACTTTCTCGCTTTTATGAAACGTTTTTCTTCCACTATATCGCACCTTTTTTTCTTGTCTGCGATGCTTTTTTTATTCGGCTGTAGCTCATCAATTCCCCCAGCCGCCAGTGAAAAAACAGCGAGCTTTCACTATGGCTACCAAGCCGAATCCCCCCTAGCCCATTATTTTTCACAAACCCAGTTCGATATCTCTCAATACACCGGGTTTTATCCTTTAGAAAAAGGACACGATGGACTATTGGCTCGCCTTGCTTTAATCGAATCAGCACAAAAAAGCCTCGACGTGCAGTACTACATTTACCGAGATGACGAAACTAGCCAGCTATTGACTTGGCACTTATATTCCGCAGCAGAACGTGGGGTCAGAGTAAGAATATTACTAGACGACATGCAACAACGCAGTGACAAAGGAATGGCCTACTTAAACCAACATCCCAACATCGAAATTCGCCTGTTTAATCCTTACTACAACCGTACTGCTCGTGGCTCTCATTTTCTGATGGATTTTGATAGGCTTAATCACCGAATGCACAATAAGTCGATAAGCGCTGACAGTGTCGTGTCGATTGTAGGGGGGAGAAACATCGGCAATGAATATTTCTCTTATGAATCGAGTGTTGAATTTGGTGACTTTGATGTCATGTTATATGGCAACACTGTGGCTCAAACTGAAGATCAATTTGATCAATATTGGAACAGTGACATGGCAGTTCCTTTAGAGTGGCTTGTCAGCAATGTAAAACCACTTACCTCTTCCGATATCGAAGAATGGGTGGCGGACGCCCAACCCGATCAAAAGTTCACCCAAGGCCAATATGATATCCATCAACTGCCTTTCTATCAAAAACTCATCTCCAGTAAATTGCCTCTCTATTGGGGAAAGGGCATTTTACTGTACGATTCACCAAACAAGGTGGCAGGACAAGGTAAAAAATTAACCGATGATCTCAACACACTACTAGAAGGTGTCGACCATTCATTAGTGTTAATTTCACCTTATTTTGTCCCAACAGAGCTGGGAGCACAGGCTTTAGCCGAAGCCGCACTGTCTGGTAAAGAGATCACCATAATCACCAATTCATTAGCCTCCAATGATGTATTTGCGGTGCACGGTTGGTATGCCAAATATAGACTCACACTGATCGAAGCTGGTATAAAATTGTGGGAAATTCGCTCAACAGCCAAGATCAACAGCAAATGGAGTCTCACTGGCAGTAGCCGTTCAAGTTTGCATGCCAAAGCGATGATGTTGGATGAAAGGAAAATGTTTGTAGGTTCAATGAACTGGGACCCCCGATCCGCCAAATTAAATACCGAAATGGCCGTTGTTATTGAACAACCAGAATACGCCCAAGAATTTTTAAAACGTCTTGATATAGCGCTGAAGAAAAATGCCTACCAAGTAATTATCGATGAAGGCGATATTGTTTGGCTGGACCATACCACACAACAAATATTAACCAGTGAACCCGATGCTAGTGTTTGGCGAAAAATAGGAGCTTGGTTCTCGGGAGTTTTGCCAATAGAAGATCAGCTATGATTTGATTTTCTGAATGGTCAGTACTATCAATAATCGAAATGCTGAAAATCATTCGTGGCATCCACCGTGCTTTTATTCAACATCTAACCGTCTTTGTATTACAGCCGCTCAACTCTCTGTTCTATCTGTGAAAGCAGTTGAGAATTAATCAACGCTGCGCATTGCGATTAATTTCTTTCCTTGAGGCATAGTCAGTTAACTTCTAATATAAGAAACAATAAGTTAATAGAGCGCCTTACTATGAGCATCCTTTCACGTATATTCTTCGGAACTCTACTTCTTTCTACCTTAGCGGCTTGCTCCCAAGACAACACCGAACAAGCGCTAGGCACACTCGAACGAGACCGCATTACTTTTTCGGTAACTGCCAATGAAATTATTCGCCAGTTACCGATAGCAGAAGGCAGTACTGTCACGGCAGGCGAAGTACTGGTTCGTCTAGATGATAAGAACCAGAAAGCCGTCCTAGCACATGCCCTAGCAGAAGCAGCCAAATCGCAAGCTTATCTGCTTAAACTCAGTAATGGCGAACGCCAAGAAGACATTGCCGCAGCCCAAGCGAAAGTGAACAGCGCTCAAGCAAGAATGACTGAAGCTCTTAAAAATTTTAATCGTGTTGAAGAACTAGTGAAACAAAAGCTCCTCAGTCAATCGGAAAAAGATACCGCCATCACTACACGTGATACGGCCAAAGCTGAGCTTGATTCGGCCAATGAAGAATTTAGTAAACTCACCGCCGGCACACGACCTGAAGATATCGCTCAGGCACAAGCTGCACTGAATGCGGCAAACGCAGATGTTGTATTGCAACAACAAAAGCTGGCTGAACTGACTATTGTAGCGACACGTGATGGCATTTTAGACAATCTACCCTACAACTTAGGCGAACGTGTACCTATGAACGGCATCGTTGCCATCATACAAGCCAGTAGAATTCCATATGCTCGTGTATATGTCCCTGCATCTCATCGCTTAGAGGTCATACCCGGCAAAACCTTTCCTGTTCACGTGGATGGGCTAGATAAGCCGTTCAATGGCACAGTACGTTGGGTTGCCACTGAACCTTCTTTTACACCTTACTATGCGCTGACTGAAGATGAACGTTCTCGCTTGATGTATTTGGCAGAAATTGATCTGCCGGAATCAGCTCAATCGCTGCCTTCTGGCGTACCAGCCCAAGTCGATTTGGTGGGTAATTAACATGACCCAATTGGCTATTTGTGCCACGAATGTGGTTAAAAAATTTGGTGACTTTACCGCGATCGAAGGGATCAATCTCAATGTCCCTAAAGGTACGATTTATGGATTTCTTGGACCGAATGGTTGCGGTAAGTCGACCACTATTCGCGTACTAACGGGACTACTGAGCCCAACCGAAGGTAAAGTCGACGTACTGGGTTTAGAGATCCCTAGGCAATCGGAATTATTGCGTTTAAAAATTGGCTACATGACGCAAAAATTTTCTCTATATGACGACTTGACCGTAGAAGAAAACCTGCAGTTTATTGGACAGATATTCGGAATGTCGCGCAAAGAGCTAGCAATCCGCTTAAATGAACAATTACAAACGTATGGCCTCGATCAACGCCGAAAACAGCGTGTTGGAGGTATGAGTGGAGGACAAAAGCAGCGTTTATCATTAGCGGCAGCCACCATGCATAAACCTGAATTACTGTTTTTAGATGAACCAACCTCCGCAGTGGATCCCGAAAACCGCCGTGAGTTTTGGGAACAACTTTTTGATCTCTCTGACCAAGGCACCACAATTTTGATCACAACCCACTATATGGATGAAGCAGAACGTTGCCACCGCTTAGCTATTATGGAATCCGGTTTGATTCGCGCCGATGGCGAACCCGAAACCTTAATGAACAATATGGGAGTGAATATTGTCGAGGTCAAAACCAGTAACTTACGTCAACTTAAAGAAAAAGTGATGGCGTGTTCTGAAGTTCGTTCAGCGGCACAGCTAGGCATTCGCTTACGCATTCTCATCCATCAGCAGGTAGCAGAGCCTATTAAATGGCTAAAAATGACCTTTCCTGAGCTAAATAACGCGGAAATGAACCTAGCACGCCCAAGCTTAGAAGATGTGTTTGTCACAGTAACAGGGAAAGGTCGCCAATGAATGCACTATTTCGTATGGCAGCGGTAATGAGAAAAGAAATGCGCCAGTTGTCACGTGATCGCATCACCTTTGGCATGGTCGTGATGATCCCCCTTATCCAGCTATTGTTATTCGGCTTTGCTATTAACACCAATGTACGCAACATTCCCATTGCGGTGGTTGATCAAAGCGAGAGCACGCTAGGGCGTTTAATTACTGAGTCAGTAAAAGCAACTCAAGTCGTAAGAGTAGAACACACCTTCACAACACCAGAGCAAGCCGAACTGGCGATTCAACAAGGTGATGTCCGTGCAGCACTGATTTTACCCAAAGACCTTACCCAGCGGATGGTGCAAAACCGTATTCTAGGACAATGGATTGTTGATGGCTCTGACACCATGATCAGCGCCTCTATTCTGGGTTTGCAGTCAATGCCATTGACTGATTTTGACTTCGACATTCGTCCATCCACAGTAAAAACCTTCGAAGTCACGCTGTACTACAACCCAACTCGCCGTTCAGCGGTCAACATTGTTCCCGGTTTGCTTGGAGTGATTTTAACCATGACGATGATCCTCTTCACCAGCGCCGCGATTGTTCGTGAAAAAGAGCGGGGAAACTTGGAACTGCTGATCACAACACCTATTCATCCTCTTGAACTGATGATAGCTAAAATTGTGCCTTACATCTTTGTTGGGCTGATTCAGGTATTCATCATTTTGGGACTTGGCCACTTAATTTTTGAGGTGCCTATCAATGGCGCTATCAGCCAGATTTTATTAGGAACCCTGCTGTTTATTTCCGCCAGTTTGACATTAGGTTTAGTGATTTCAACTGTTGCATCAACGCAGTTACAAGCGATGCAAATGACAGTGTTTATACTGCTGCCCTCTATTTTACTTTCTGGTTTTATGTTCCCTTATGAGGGGATGCCCATAGCCGCACAGTGGATCGCAGAAGCGTTACCCGCAACACATTTCATGCGCATGATTCGAGGCGTAGTGCTGCGAGATGCTGATCTCATCGATTTATGGCGAGATTCATTATGGATGCTAGGCTTTACAATTGTCGGAATTATTGTCGCTTCAAAACGATTTAAAAAATCTCTAGACTAAATTGCTATACGAAAATAATCATGATTCCAACAACTATCGCCTAGAACTTGATGTTCTAAGCGTAGCTTAAGAGCATCCACCACTGCCGGAGGTGAGGAAAGTCCATATCTGAAATAGTAAAAGGCAGTAAACCTGCTTTGTCAAAACGATCTTACACGTAATCACACTGTATACAATAAATACCAAATCGATTAATTAAATTTGAAAAATCAAGTAATTTGCTCATAACAATTCTCATCACTCAACATATAAATATGCAACCCAAAGTGCATCAAACTGGTTAAATATCCGTATTATTTTCAGCAGATGAGAATATCGAAACTTGTTAAACATAAGGGCACTCATGTTACCCTATCGTCAAACATCAAAATAAAATCCTGAAAATATGTTACAAAACGGTTTCATTACCCTCTATTTTAGTGATAAAGATCACAGCAATTGAGCATTCACATTATTTTACTTTTTGATCTGCTTGCTCCCCTGCTAACCTGCGGCACGCTTTGAAATGATGTCGAAGTGCATAAAATAAAGGAGTGTTCACAATGAATACCAAAAAACCGATGTCGCTTACCGGCCGTGTTATTTTAGGTATGGTAGCGGGTATCTTAACTGGGTTTGCTATTCGAACCCTATTCGCAGAAAGCGGTTTCGTTGACGCCTACATCGTCAACGGTTTATTTGAAGTCGGCGGCAAAATCTTTATCGCCAGTTTGAAAATGCTTGTTGTTCCTCTCGTGTTTGTTTCATTAGTTTGCGGTACAAGCTCACTAAAAGATCTGTCAACACTTGGACGTATGGGTGGTAAAACGCTCGCGTTTTACATCGCAACGACAGCGATCGCCATTACATTAGCCCTAACAATGGGTACGATATTCCAGCCAGGTGCTGGTGCAGACCTTACTGCGGCGAGTTCATTTAAATCAGCACAAGCGCCATCTCTAGGCCAAGTGTTTATTGATATGTTCCCAACCAACCCTATCAGCGCAATGGCTGAAGGTAAAACGCTACAAGTAATTGTGTTTGCTGTACTGTTTGGTATTGCAATTAGCGCAGCTGGTAAACCGGGGGAACGTATTGCAGCGGTTTTTAACGACCTCAATGAAGTGATCATGAAACTGGTCGCGCTACTGATGAACCTTGCCCCTTACGGCGTATTCTTCCTAATGGCAAAGCTATTTACTGGTCTTGGTCTAGGCGCAATCTTGAACCTTGCTGAATACTTTGTGGTATTAACCGCCACCTTACTGATACATGGCTTGGTGACCTACAGCTTAATGTTAAAAGGTTTTACAGGATTAAGTCCAATCACCTTCTTCCGCAAGATGGAAGATGCGATCATGTTTGCGTTCTCTACGGCTTCTTCTAACGCAACCATTCCTGTTACCATGGAAACCGCAAAGAACCGTTTTGGTGTACACAATAAAGTGGCTTCATTCACAGTTCCGCTTGGTGCAACAGTCAACATGGACGGCACGGCGATCATGCAAGGTGTTGCGACCGCGTTTATTGCTCAAGCATTTAATATCGACCTCACCATGGGTGACTACCTGATGGTAATTCTGACTGCAACGCTAGCATCAGTAGGCACCGCTGGGGTTCCAGGTGTCGGCCTTGTGATGCTTGCCATGGTACTTAACCAAGTCGGTTTACCACTTGAAGGTATTGCACTGATTATGGGCGTTGATCGCTTGTTAGATATGATCCGTACTGCGGTCAATATCACTGGTGATAGCTGCGTAACCTTAATTGTTGCGAAAACTGAAGGCGCGTTAGATGAAGCTCGCTTTAATGACCCACATGCAGGTGAAAAAGAAGAAGAAGTGCATTTGGCGAAAGTTCAAGCTTAATTTTTTCACCTTCTAACTATAAAACCAAAAACCCCATAGCCATTGCTATGGGGTTTTTCTTTGTTAGGTTCAAAACTCAAAAATAAGACTAAAAATCAACCAGATCAGAGCTATCTCACATCGGACTACCTTGAATAGATCTAGAATTTTATCAGCCTAACATTCAAGGAGTAAGCACGATGATATCTCGCCTCGTATGGCCTACCTTACTGTGCACTGTTTTAACATCTTCACTTGCCTACGCGTCATCGGTAGATCTTCAGCCGTTAGATCTGACTCACTCTTCTATTGGGTATGCAGCACTAGCCATTTTTACTGTGGCATACACTTTGGTCATGTTAGAGGAATACCTCAAGTTACGAAAATCCAAACCCGTGTTACTTGCCGCTGGTTTGATTTGGGCAATGATTGGTTATGTCTATCAACAATACGGCTTAACCGAAATAGCAAGAGCCGCACTCGAGCATAACTTACTAGAATACGCAGAATTATTACTGTTCTTATTAGTCGCGATGACTTACATCAGCGCAATGGAAGAACGACGGCTGTTTGATGCTCTGCAAGCATGGATGGTCGGAAAAGGCTTTGATTTTCGATCGCTGTTCTGGCTAACGGGGTTACTCGCCTTTTTTATTTCCCCCATTGCCGATAACCTGACCACCGCATTATTGATGTGTGCCGTTGTATTAAAGGTTGCGGGCGATAACGCTCGCTTTGTCAATATTGCCTGCATCAATATTGTTGTTGCCGCCAATGCGGGTGGAGCATTCAGCCCGTTTGGTGACATCACTACATTAATGGTTTGGCAAGCTGGTCATGTATCGTTTTCCGAGTTCATGCCACTGTTTCTTCCCTCGGCCATCAATTACCTAGTTCCTGCATTATTGATGTCATTTTTCTTACCACAAGAAAAACCCAACACCGTGCATCAACATGTCGAACTCAAACGCGGTGCTCGCCGTATTGTAGCGTTATTCATACTTACGATTGCTACTGCGGTTTCTTTTCACGCTGCCCTCCATTTTCCGCCCGTAATCGGGATGATGATGGGGCTAGCTTATTTGCAATTCTTTGGCTATTTCTTGCGTAAAACACTCCCGACCTCATTAGCAAAAAAAACCGCCCTTGCGATTGCAAACCATGATGAAGCCGCCTTGAAACGAATTGGCTCAGTTGTTCCCTTTGATGTATTTAAACGAGTGTCACACGCAGAATGGGATACATTACTGTTTTTTTATGGCGTAGTTATGTGTGTAGGTGGCTTAAGCCTATTAGGATATTTAGGGTTGATTTCCGAAGTGATGTACACCGAGTGGAACCCCGTTTTGGCCAATATAGTGGTCGGGATTCTATCCGCCATTGTCGATAATATTCCCGTCATGTTTGCGGTACTCACCATGGAGCCAGCTATGTCTACCGGTAACTGGTTATTAGTGACGCTAACTGCTGGGGTTGGAGGCAGCTTACTTTCCATTGGCTCTGCCGCTGGCGTAGCATTAATGGGAGCCGCACACGGCAAATACACTTTTTTCGGGCATTTAAAGTGGACGCCAATTATTGCTGTCGGCTATGCCACAAGCATCGCTGTGCATTTATTACTCAATCAAATAATGTTTTAGTTTTTGCGCAAGGCACATAAAGCAAAATTACACTATTAGCGATTAATAAAAAGAAAGGTGCTAATCAATTCAATAACAATGAAAGTAGCACCTTGAATAATATTATAGAAGAGTCAAAGCAGCACCACCATTAGGGTAATGAAGCAAAACTTCACCTGTATTACCATATAGGTCTTCAAATTGAACCCGACCTGGAAGAGTATCTCTCATATGATGCCTTATAAAGCTATCCCCTAACCGTACCCACTGACCAAGGTCAACACCGGCGCAATTCCAATAATTACTATCGATATTGTAACATTCCAATTCCCTTTCCACCAAAATCCTTCCTCTATGTGGAGCATAATGAATTATGGTAGCTAGAGTTTGATCATTTACAATCCTCAATTCCTTGGCATAGAATGCTGCATTGTTACCATAAAACTGAACATGAGTAAAGTCATTAGGTTTCAATACAAAGGCACTAACAGAAGCGGAACTCTGGGACGAACGATAAGCCTTCGCTGTCGCATCAACCGCGTTCACATGATAAACAGAAGGACCATAATCGTTGACGTTGAGTGCATTTTTAACCTTTAACGGTAGTAAATAACTAGGATTTTTAACTATTAAAGAGTATTGGAATAGGGATCTATTCGAATCATCTACTGTCTTAGCTATTAGTTCTAAGTTAAAATCATTAGAACTGTACCTAATTGGTTGAATAGCCTGAACAGAAACAGAAGGCGAAGTTTGGCATGTACTTTTACCCTCTCCAGTTGTTAATTCTAAGTCTACACAAATATCAACGTTATCTATTACACTACTACGTACATAACGCTTAATAACCGTATTATCCTGAACAACCATATTTCTACTCGACTGACCAATCACATGTGGGTAGTTATTTCCGTAACTATCGACAGACCAACCATAAATATCTTCAAGTTTTTCTAGAGTGTTGGCATTCCGTAAAGTAATAGATTTTACTACTGCCCCCATCGCTATTTCATAAGAAATGTAGATTTCAGCCTGCATGTTATTATTTGCATAAATATGACCCTCACCACTATCTTGATAAATATTCAATTCCATAATCTCAGAGCTAGGGGGATTAGCAGCAAAAACACTTGCTGACATCATTGAGAGCAATAGTGAAAATTTAAATTTATTTATTTTATTCATAATAATACCTCTTATTTTCCAAGTAATTCACAGCCAATCTAAGTAATAATTAACTGTTATTGTTGAATCGACATTATCTATTTTCCTTGCTATTTCTAGCCTTGAAGGAATATAACCAATCCGTCGATAAGTACCAACATCCATGGATACAGCTGACTTGCTATCTCCTTGGATAGACCATGTTTTTTGTGCACTGTAAACGAATTTATCTCTTATTCCTCCAAAGCCACGTCTAGAAAAAATTTTGTGCGCGCTGATCGCATGATTCGGTAAATTAACGATATAAACAGACGCCATACCTAAAGCAAAAGAGGAGGTATTCCAAGTTCGATTTGCTTCACTACCTGGCTCGGTTCCGACTAAGGCATAGAGGCCTGTAGCGTGCGATGCATCTGTTAAACGAGCAGATAAAAATCCGAGTCCACCCTGAGCATTAAACTTACCTTTAAATAAGCCAGTCCAAGCTAGCGGGTTTCCTCCACTCAGTATGCCAGAAGCACTACTCATAAAATGAAAAATACGCATCGCTAAATTTGCTTTACCAGCCTCTACGGTCTTCCCCATATAGTTCAGTGAATTCATTGTGATACCTGTAACCGAACTGCCAAGACCAGAGGCAATACCAAAACCTTTCAATGCCGCTTGGGTAACCGTCATAGCTCCTTTTACACCTGAAGCAGCAGCGTGAGCGGCATTCATAAAAACTAAACCATTACGAATATTATTCGCGAACATCAAAGCTCCATAGCCACCATAGAGAGCACCTGCAATTGCCAAAGTAAAACCGAACACTATAGCGGCTATTTGCAAACCTTTTGATGCACCAGGTTGTTGAGCTTTCACAGATAAAACGGTGGCGACGATCCCCATCGCTAACATAAAAAGAGAAAAAATAGGAAAGTGACCATTGGGATCTTTATAGTTAATCGGATCGGCCAAGCAATACATATATCGATTAGCTCCACCTTTGCCAAATGGACTCATCGAATCAGCGGAATGAAAACGCATCAGACTTGGGTTGTATAACCGATAGCCATTACCAAGCATATATCCGCCAGTTGCTGGATCTTGCCTTTCACCTCGGTAGCCTAATGGATTAATAATTAAAACATTGGCTAAGCTATGAGCTGTTAACTGCCCAGAAGCAAATAATGCACTGGCCGTTACTGACAAGCGGAATACCATAGGAGCAGCTATAACAGCAGAAACACTCTGTAAAAATAAACGACGAGACATAGCATTAGATTTTTCTCGATAAGCTTCTATTTCTTTTTTTATTTCACATCTATTTATCTGAGTTAATTGTTTAAATTCTTGAGAAATATATTCATCATTATTTTTCATTATATTTATCCTTGTCCATAGGGTAGATAGTGGCGATTAGTTTTTTGAATTTTTCCACTCTCACGGTGAAGGGTTTGAATCGCACAACCTTGTGAGTTGGATATAATAAATTGAGAATATACTTCATCGGCCAAATGGACATTGCGTATTAATGTCGAATCCTGCATTCGTAGATAAGAACTTAAAACCTCATTGGTATATTCATTAATTAATTCATCATTATTATAATAAAGTTGAATATCTTGGTTTTGATAACGCTGGAGAGAAAGTTTACCTTCAGCATCATATTGATATGTTGATAATAGGTTATTCCCGCTATCATAGACAGCGACTAGTTGCCCAATAGCATCATACTGATATCGATTATTAGACTGATCACACAATAAATTTCCATCCGCATCATAACTAAAAATAATCTCCGCAGGATAATCTGGATACGTATGTGTTGTTTTTATTAACTTAACTGGATCAGTTTCATCATAATAATATTGAGCAGTATCACTATTACCATCTGAAAAATTAGTCTTAACTTGAGTTGGATTATTATATATATCATATTGATAAACTTGACTAGAGATAGTACGGCCATATTCATCTTGAGGTAACATCTCCCCGCTAACTTGAAAAGAAAGCAAACGATGCACTTCATCGTATTCCATCTCTTCTATCGTGGTCCCTGTTGGCGTCGTTTGCACTCTCTGGCATAGTAATAAATCTCGGTTAAACGTTTGAACAATACGTTTCTCAAATTGACTATTTACGGTAATAACGCGCTCAATTTCCATTCCTAGTGCATTATATTCAATATCCGTGACTACCACGTCGCTACCTGAACTTACACGATAACTTGAAATCTGACTTTGAGCATTGTAGTCAATAACTACATTCTCACGTTTGCCACCCGCCAACACATGATCTATAGCGACTAAACGGCCTAGGCTGTCATACTCAAAATTGCTCTGGTTACCAAAAAAATCAGAGCGATAGAGAGTAAGCCCCCCTAATGAATAACGAGCTTTGGATGTTCTTTTAATATTTTTAAAATCTATAAAGTCTTCTTCCACTAACTGCCCGAGTGAGTTGTAGCGGTATTCTTTTGTAAAGTTACTGTTGTAACTTTTAACTAAATCACCGAGAACATCATCATATTGATAATAACAATCATCTATAGTGGCGCTCGTCTTGCTCTGAATGTCTTTAAACTGCGGGTGATATTGGTAAGTGATCTGCTCGCCTGTTGGCTTAGTTTCTCGGTTGGGCTTTAGGGATGCGCCATCAAAATCCCAATATGTTTCTGTTGATCCTGTACGCTCAAAAACTTTTCTAAGCAGACCATCATACTGACAATATCCAAGTTCTGTTCCATTAAGTGAAATTCTGCTAGGTACTTCTTCTGAAGTAAAAGATGGATATTCTAGAGTTTGCGTTATAGTTGTTCCGTCGACATTTTTTTCGACAGTTATCACTCTGTCAAAGTGATCGTATTGATAGTTAATAGCATGCCCATTTGTGTCTGATTCTAGAATTAAATTACTGTATGCATCGTATTGAAATACTTTCTCCTTAATTAAATTATTACTCCAGTCATAAGTACTTTTTTTGATTTCTAACCCATTATCATTGTAAAGAACGACTTCTCTGATACACCCGATCATTTGATAGTTTTTGGTATTGGTAACTAAGTCACGATCAGTCATTTCTACTCGACCATCAGGTAATATGACTTTACTCACTTCACCCATCGCATCGTATTCATACCAAGTAGTCAGAGAAATTGATACCCCATCTAACCAATCAGAATCAATCTGCTTAATTAACTGTCCATCACAATCATAGAAAAGTTCACTAATGACTCGTTTATTACCACTCTCGTCTTTCTGAGTTATTTTTATTTCTTTTCCAGAACAATTGAAATAAGTTGTCGACTCGCTTCCTCTAGCATCAATGGAAGTTAAAGATAAGTCACTTAAACTATAGCTATTGATATCTTGAGCTTCACTATTTGTGCCAGCTGCATAAGTAATAGAAACCAATTCATCTGAATAATCATAGCCATAAAGCGTTTTTAGACCTGAGGGTTCTACATATTCTATTGGTTTACCATTTTTAAAATTCACACATTTTGACTCGGAATTTGAAATGTCATCATGAGTAGCCAATGTTCTCGTGATCTTAACACCACCAAAGTCATAATCTAATTTATAATCATATGAAATAGTCGACTCATAATTATTTATGACTGTTGTAACTGTTTTATTACATCCATAAGTTAAACGATCATCAATATTAGTGTAATAAGTAATTCTCACTTTTCTGTCATGAGATTCAATCTCACTTTCTAGCAAATAATATTCATTACTATTATTGATTTTTTCTAAACTTACGTATTTGACAGTTTTAATACGACTAACTTCACCATTACTTGTATTGCTAGGGATGAGAGTTTCTTTCTTTAGTTGGCAGACAAACCCATCCGGGGATCTAGGACATGATCCGGCAGCACCTTCTAAAGGGTAAAATTCACGAATAACTTGTGAGCCATCGTGTTGTTTAACAAATATCTCATTTCCATATTCGTCAAAATCATACTCCACAGTATAATCTTTAGACAGCCCAGCAGAATTATAGTAAGTATTCGTTTTTGATTTCAAAAGTGCATAATTTTCTGGCTGTTCATCTATAGAGCGATCGAGTTCGGCAAAGTACTCCATCTGGTCGAACTGGTATCTTTGACCGTTGTATAAATAGTCGACTGATTGACGCAAATGATATTTGTTAAACGTATGGGTTACGGTTCTAAGGTTAGATATACATCTTTCGGTCACTGAATATTGGTAATTTTGATCTGCATAAAATAGTGTATCTCTATCAGGACGCCACTCGACACCGCTTAGATAACCTAAGTAATTTTTAGCATCATAGCTATATTCAGTAATTTTAGAGCCTTGATTAGCTCCAAATTCAATTCTATGTTCAATAACACAAGGTAAGTAAGTATAGGGAGCACCACTTGGTAATCTATATCCATGTGCATTATAATTTACATTTTCAATCAAGCCTGTAGCATGCTCTACCTGTGAAATTAATGCATACTCACCAACCATAGTGTCACTAACGATTGTATATTGAATTCCACAACTAAGATCATCAAACGTATTTACATATGTTATTAAATTGAACTGACCAATTCTCTCGATGTGAAAATCTATCTTATTAACTTCTTCATTATCTACAAAATGAGTAATAATTGAATGTCTATGTGTTATATCTGTCCACCAATCAAACTCTACTTTATCACCATATTCATCTTCAATTTTCCATAAAATAGGCTCATTTCCAAATCCTGGTATTGCATATGAAAATGTAACTTTCGCTCCCTTAGTTGAGATCAATTCATCGAGAAGGCCTGTTTCATAGTTAATGATTTCTCTACTTCCATCCTTATGGACAACAACTAGACTTTGCTTACTATCATCATAGAGAACTCGAATATCCTTTAACTTTCTATAAGGTATATCGTATTCATTTTTACTACGATTCCATTCAATTTTAAAATTTTGACCTGATGACAAATAAAGTTGATTGTTATCTTTATTAAATCGACTAACAGGAAAGCTCCATCCATGACCGAAACCAGTATCTACTTTGTTTAAAAAAGAATAACTAAGTGATATATCTAAGTTCGGTCCAGAACCTCGATTCGTAAGAAATTTAACTGCTTTAAAATTAATAGAGAAACTTCCTGTTCTGACATCTACGCCAGATTCAATAAATTCTGAAAAATTATGAGCATTACTTTTTATACCATTCAAAATAAAATCCCCTAATGCAAAGTTATTATTAATATTTATAAGCACATTAATGGAATTAAAATTAAAATCAAATCTATCAATAGTTATTTAATGATATAAATATAATTCTATATATTTATCTGAGATTAAAATCACATCATTTTTTTTCATAATAAACACCGTTACTAATAAAAAAATCAATAAAAAAAATAATTGTAGGAATTTTCTATTTATTTGTATTGGTGGCTAATATAACATCAGAAAGATGGAAAAATGTTAATTGGTGTTAGTGTTGATTTTATTTGTGTAATTGTCGTGTAACACACACATCGATATGCATTAAAAAATCATCAGATTAATACACGTATTCAACATTAAGTTAATATTGAATATGTTACGGGAATTTGTATTATCCGCTAAGATACTAGCTTAAAACGATTTTTTGATATAACGCCTCAGCCAATTGGTGCGACGATAAATTACGAGTCACGATGGCGCTGTCCAACTTGCCCGAATTTACCACACGAATCCAATCCTCAATCATTGCCGTGAAACCTTTGCTAGTGAGCATTGGGGTCCAGTCTTTCAGGCTAAGTGTCCGCTCTTGTCCCTGATACCAGTGCTTCCCTTCGGTAAAGGAATGAAATTCAAAGGCTTCATTCGTAAAACAGGCACTCACTCGCTCGCAAGTGATGCCAAACTGGCGGTTCATTGAAGCATGCAATAAGCTTTCGCCATGCTGCCATTGAATATCAAGTCGCGATAACTGATCTTTTTCTCGCTGAAAGGTGATATACGCATCATCTAATACAGCTTTTGCATTGAGGTTAATGCTGTCTAATGGGTGAATAAAGTCATCAAAAATAAAAGTACGACTATCCCCCGGCAAATTATGGCGGTGTTTTTCCCAACGTAAAGCTAGTAGGTCACTGCGTTGCCCTGTTTGCACACCACGGAGATGTTCGTTAAATAATGGAATATGTCGACGATTAAACCCGACATACAGTGGCTGGCGATATTTTTCTGCCACTTCATACAGCTGTTCACACGCAACCGCGCTGTCTGCAAGTGGTTTGTCAACAAAAGTAGGAATACCATGTTGCAAAAAAAATCGTGCGATTTGCGGGTGAACTTCGGTCGCAGCATGGATCATCACGGCATCAACGTGATACTTCAGTAAATCTTGGTAATTCACGCAGGTATGCTGGATACGATAGCGCTGAGCTAATTGATTCAGCACCTCACTATTGCGGGTACAAAAAACTAACTCTACATCAGAGTGTTGCGTAATGACGGGAAGGTATGCTTTTTGTGCAATATCACCCAAACCAATAATACCAATTTTCATCGAAAAATCTCTTTCGTCTTCAATAAGCATTAGGCTAACACAGGGATATTAAAAAGTAGTGTATTGATAGCACCCATTGATGGGTCAGAAAGGGCTTTCTTTGTTGAGTTCATTGCAAATTTCGACAATGGCAAGAGACAGCCCTGATTTAATGATTTGTTGTTGGCGTTGCAGTTGTAACTGATAAAAATCTAGGTCGATGTCGCCATCAGGCTCAAGGACGTCGAGCTGTACCATGCCCATTTTGGCCACCAAATTGAGTTTTTTGATCGGCACTAAAATTTGGGGGTCAGTAAAGTCATATTCAGAACCATCACTATTGAGTTGATTGCGTAGTTTGATGATGTCTTCAATATCGTGATAAATATCATCGGGTAACACACCCAAGCCAAACAAGAGCTTTAGCCTAACCGATAAATTGCCTAGCGGGCCAGAGTCATGCAAAAGAGGACCGACTACTGATTGAACGGCAAAATTGTCTTTGCGAAACACACGTTGAATTAACGCATCAATGGCATCATTAAATACTTCAACCGTTGTAATAAAAAAGCCACGCACAGACGGCGCACTATTCAGTCGTTCAATAATATCGGTTTCGTTAATTTGTTCTGCCATACGCTGCACTAAATCTTGTGGTGAAGGGAGGGCACGATTGCCCTCCAAAATATTGTTATTGTCATTAAAGCTGATGATAAATCGCTTCAATTTGTTTTACTTGTTCGCTGTCAACATCTAACCCGGTGTAGTGAGCCAGTGTCTTATTAACCCCTTGTTCAGAAATTGAGCGTTGCAACTCAACCGCTTGAGGATCATCACTATTGGTGTATTTCAACGCCGCTGCAATACCTTTTAATAAGGTTTTGTTCTCAACACCGTACTCGATTGTACCGAGTAATGGCTTGATTAATCTATCGTTAGGACCAAGTTTTCTTAACGGTTGACGGCCAACGCGATCCACTTCATCCACCAAATAAGGGTTGGCAAAGCGCCCGAGTATTTTGTCAATGTAAGCGGAGTGCAGTGCACGATCAAACCCATAACGTCGAATCAACACCTCGCCACTTTCGTGCATCGCTTGTTTCACTTCTTGACGAATCGATGGGTCTTCTATCGCTTCACGAATTGTGTGATGTCCTTTTAAACACCCAAAATATGCGGTAATACAGTGACCCGTATTTAAAGTAAAGAGTTTACGTTCCACAAAGGCCATGAGGTTATCGGTTTTTTCCATGCCTTCAATGTCTGGAACTTCACCCTTGAACTGCTGTTCATCAACAATCCATTCACTGAAGCTTTCAACCGTGACTTCTAGTGGGTCATCGTTAGCCGCTTCCGCTGGAGGTACAATACGGTCCACCGCAGAGTCTACAAAACCAATCAGCTCATCTGCTTTAGCATGAAGTGCAGGTTCTAGATACTTATACACTTCACCTTTAAGGTGTGTCGTACCACGTACCATGTTCTCACATGCGATAATATTCAGCGGGTTATCATTGCCAACAGCAAAACGCTTGCTGATCCCCTGCGCGATAGTTTTTGCAATGATATCCAGCACTGCAGGACCAACGGCGGTGGTGACTAAATCGGTTTTTACGATTCGGTCAATGACGTCCTCACTCGCAGAATTAACCGCTGTTACATGAGTCACGGTGTCGATTTTACACTCGGATCCAACAACTTTCACTTTGTACTCTTGCTTATGACTGAGTTGGTCAACCAACGGTGCGTTTACGTCAGCAAAAGTAACTTCAATATCGGCATCAGCGAGCAATTTGCCAATAAAACCACGTCCAATATTACCCGCGCCAAAATGTACTGCATTTTTCATAATCTTACCTACCAAAAACTTGTTGAGAAAACAGAACTTACTAACAAACGATTGAGGTGAGGTCAGCGCTATAGGGGGGCACCGACCTCGTTTTGCCTCAGGAGCAAAAGGTTTACGCCGCTTGGGTACCTGATAGGATATCCAATATATCGCTCACGCTTTTCGTTGAGGTAAGCTTCTCGATTGCCTCTGGATCATCGAGTGCGTTAGTAATGGTAGTAATTACTTGAATGTGTTCATCATTTTTTGCTGCGATACCAATAACGAGTTTTGCAACATCGCTTTTATCATCGGTAAATTGAACGCCAGCTGGGTATTGGCAAATCACTATACCGGTCTTGATTACGCGATCTTTTGCCGCCACCGTACCATGAGGAACTGCAATCGATTCACCGAGGTATGTCGATACCATTTGCTCACGTTCAAACATGGCATCCACGTATTCAGGCTCGGCGTATCCCAATTCCACCAACTTGTTGCCAGCGAAGCGTATTGCCTCTTCTTTGCTTGACGCATTCAGGCCAAGGTGAATGTTCTCTTTTTGAATTTGGAATACCGAAGGTTGTTGTACTTCAAAGCTGTCATCATTGGCCGCTAGAATCGAAAGTTTAACCGCTTCGCTATCATTTGCGGCTTGTGGGCGCTGCGCAGCAAGTAATTGAGTCACTAATTGGTTGTACATTTCACTGTCTAAAAAGTTGCTCAATGAAATATGGTGTGCGCTAGCGGCATGAGTACGTGCCCGGTCTGTTAAATCTTTATGAGTAATCACGATTTCTGCATTCTCTGGCAAACTATTAATGGCTAAGTTTGATACGTGGATGGCAAGGCCTGCATCTTTGACTTTCTTACGCAACATACTTGCGCCCATTGCGCTAGACCCCATACCCGCATCGCACGCAACAATAATGCTTTTTACATTGGCTAAGTTGATATCACCCTTGCGTGAAGCTGTTGCTGCATTACCTTTAGCGCCAGATTTCATGTCTTTCATTTGTGATGTTGCTTTTGCTAATGCCGCTTCATCACCCTCTTCTTCGGTAGTGCCCTGTGCCTTCATAAGCAGTGACGCTACCGTAAACGACACACCCGCAGCAGCAAAGATAGAGCACAATACGCCAACAATAGAGCCTTTTTGCGTCATTAATAACACCGCAAAGATTGAGCCTGGAGATGCTGGAGAAACAATACCTGCGTCAAATACCGTCAGGGTGAATACGCCCGTCATACCACCAGCAATGGCCGCCAAGATAAGACGTGGATTCATTAGAATATATGGGAAGTAAATTTCGTGGATACCACCGAAGAAGTGGATAATAGATGCCCCACCAGCGGTTTGACGAGCGCTCCCTTTACCAAATACCATGTAAGCAAGCAAAATACCAAGGCCAGGACCTGGGTTAGCTTCAATTAAGAAGAAGATAGATTGACCTGTTTCACTCGCTTGTTGAATACCAAGCGGAGAGAAAATTCCGTGGTTGATCGCGTTATTTAGGAACAAGATCTTCGCTGGTTCAACAAAAATAGACGTTAGCGGTAAAAGGTGAGCTGCAACCAAGAAGTTAACTCCAGCCGCAAGACCACCAGAAAGAATTTTAACAAAAGGACCAATTAAGTAGAAAGCCAGCATCGCGCCGAGCATACCGATAATGCCTGCAGAGAAGTTATTTACTAACATCTCAAAACCGCTTTTTACTTTGCCTTCAACACGCTGATCAAATGCTTTGATTGCCCAGCCGCCCATAGGGCCGACAATCATCGCTCCCATGAACATTGGAATGTCAGTCCCAACAATCACGCCCATAGTGGTAATTGCACCCACCACGGCTCCTCGCTCACCACCCACTAATTTACCACCGGTATAACCGATAAGTAGAGGCAGCAAATAGGTAATCATCGGTCCAACCATAGAGGCTAGTGTCTCATTCGGTAACCAGCCAGTTGGGATGAATAATGCGGTTATGAAACCCCACGCGATAAACGCGCCGATGTTTGGCATAACCATGTTAGATAAGAAGCGACCAAAATTTTGTATCTTGATCTTTGCATCTGGTGATATCATGTGGATTCCCCGTTCGATGTTCTGATGAATATTGTTGTTGTAACGGTTTCGCAAAAACCGTTGATTGCTTAGTACACAATCAATTTACCACACAAATTCATTTTAGAACTGACAACGGGTTTTTCGTGATATGCCTCTCATAAACATTAGCTCACAAATGATTTCTTCGTGATCTTCATCATTTATTTGACATGAAATTTTATTACAAACAATGAAAATATAGATTGTCAATTACTTTTTCACAATCAACATCACAATTAAGTTAAGTCACATAAAAATAAAAACAAGACACAAGTCACACATTTGCTATATTTATAATTCACGCGAATATATAACATGCCATAGATCACACTTTGCAATTTATTTCGCCTTGAAAAATAAATCACCCCAATATTAGTTGTTAATTCTGTAATTTACATACACGTCACTTAAGAAACTATATGCACAATAAAGAATCTCAGAGTCACAATGCATTGTGCTGATAAAATGCGATTAGCCTACAACCTCCTAGATTTGGCTTCTGCATTTAGCAGCATTTCGGGGGACATCTATTTCATTAACCATTTATCATCGAGTGCAGTATTAAGCTAGTGCTTTGTTTAAATTGATGTTTTTCTAATCACGATTGCATCGTGCATACGTTCCAATTCACAAAGATAACAATAAGGTTGTGAATTAGGCATTACCCTACAACGCTAAATGTTTTGACATTACTGATTCCCTGATAGAATCCGGTCACTTTTCACTATTAACGCTGTAAACGAATCAATGAAAGAAAGAGTTATAGTTTCTGTTTCCTCTATTCATGGAACAAAGCACTTTCATATCGGTAAATGGTTTCGCCACTTTCTAAAAGGATTTGGATACTTGCTACTGGCTGGTGTCGTGGCGACTGGCGGCGTTATTTATTATCTAGTAAATGAAGTCGACTTTGCCAAACTCAAACAACAGGAGTTAGAAAGTCAATCCATGTCTTTAAGCGAAGAAGTCACTTCATTAAAAGAACTAAAAGACAACTTAGAAAATGATCTGCTAGAACGTGAAGAAAAAATGCAGTTGGTATCGGATAGGCTGGGTGATCTTGAAAAAGTGCTCGGTGTGGATGAAAGCGGTGCGGAACTAGAGTCACGTTTAGACACTGCTGCAATCACTTCTTCAGTAAGAATGGTGATGCTAACCCAAATACCAAGTGGGGCACCTGTGCATAACGCGCGAATTTCGTCAGGATATGGTAAACGTGTCCACCCCGTTACAGGCGCAGTCAAAGTTCATCGCGGACAAGATTTTGCAGTGAATACTGGTACACCTATTTATGCCCCAGCAGATGGTGTTGTTGAGGTCACTCGGGCAAGTAACAAGGGTTCTGGAAATTTTTTACGTCTTCAGCACTCCTATGGTTTTACCAGCTCTTATTCACATTTGCAGAAATTTGCAGTGAAAGGGGGTGATTTTGTGCAAAAAGGTGACTTAATTGCCTATTCCGGCAACACCGGGTTGTCTTCAGGCCCACATTTGCACTATGAAATTCGATTTGTCGGGCGCTCTTTAGATCCAAGACCATTTGTTGATTGGGGCGTAAATGATTTTGAAACGATATTTAGTAAGGTAAGAGGTATCCGATGGGAATCTTTAGTAAACAAAGTCGAGCTAAGAGTCAGCGCTCAGCTACAACTCTCATCGCAAAAGGCTGCGCCATTAACGGACAGCTCAAGCTAGAAAGCGATATACAAATTGATGGTTCAGTTGAAGGTCAAATACATGTCGATAAAACCATTGTGATCAGTGAAACGGGTATCGTTAGCGGGGAACTGTTTGCCGAGCATCTGATTATCAATGGTGAATTTGAAGGTACATGTCACGCCACTAAAATTGAAATTTTAAGTAAAGGCAGCGTTACTGGCTCTATTTATAGTGACGACCTTAGTATTGAACACGGTGGTCGTTTTAACGGGGTGACTTACCCAGCGCCTGAAAAGCACCCAGAAAAACAACTCGTTGAATTGAAAGATGTAAAATTAGCTGCTGAAGCATAACACTTCAAAGCTTACTTCTATAACGACAGCATGATGCCTCATAAAAAAAGCCCTGCTATTTCTAGCAGGGCTTTTTTATAAAACAGTCGGTGACTTAAAAACCTACAATATTCTTCGCTTCTAATTCAGTAAAGTATTTTACTGTCTTTACTTTCAGCTCTTGGGTTGATGGCTCATCACATACGATCACAGATTTTGGATGGAGCTGCAGTGCAGACACCGTCCATAGATGATTCACACTACCTTCAACTGCAGCTTGCAACGCAAGTGCTTTATTGTGGCCAGTCACCAAAATCATCACTTCTTCTGAATCAAGCAAAGTGCCCACACCAATCGTCAATGCATACTTAGGTACTTGGTTGATATCACCATCAAAGAAACGTGAGTTAGCAATGCGTGTATCTTCGGTCAACGTTTTAATACGAGTGCGTGAAGAAAGAGAAGACGCAGGTTCATTAAAAGCAATATGGCCATCGTTACCCACACCGCCCATGAATAAATTGATGCGGCCATAAGACTTGATTTTGTCTTCATAACGTTTGCATTCTGCATCAACGTCATCAGCGTTACCGTTAAGCAAATTAATATTTTCTTCTTGAATATCAACGTGCTTAAAGAAATTGTTGTACATAAATGAACGGTAAGATTCCGGATGATCAGCAGGAATACCGATATACTCGTCCATGTTAAATGTCACCACATGCTTAAAGCTCACTTCACCGGCGTTGTACATTTCGATCAGCGCTTTATACGTAGCAAGCGGTGTTCCACCAGTAGGTAAGCCCAAAACGAAAGGACGATCCGCGCTTGGGTTAAATGCATTAATACGTTTTACGATGTGTGCAGCAGCCCATTTACCTACTTGCGCTGCCTGTTTTAACGGGATAAGTCTCATGTTTGGCCTCTAATAATTGGAATATTATGATGTACTGAAACATTAATTCGCATTATAAAATAAGTTTTTAGCGACTGCCATTGTTTTAGGTCAAATTTTAGAAGTTTATTGAATAAATTGCCCAGAATTGTTCAATTAACACTCACCCATCATCTGTATTAAAACAGTAACCTCTCTCATACTCTCATCATTTTAGTGAATATACTGAAAAAATTCATAGGTAAAATTAAGTGGAAACTTGATCTAAAACGCGATGATTGATGGCAGGAGCGGCGTTCCTTGACCATACTTGTCACACAGGCAAGAAAGGAGTTAACCTCATGAAAAATGAATTGGATAGCACAAAAGTTCTACATGCCTATGAGATGATAATGGAGAACGGCACACCCACTGAGTTTGGCAAGATTTACGAGGGTATTGAAGCCTTTTCAGACTACGATGGTTACAACATCTATATGCGCGGTAATGGTGTAGAACTCAAGGTTGGTTTTCACAACACTTACCATTTAGATTACGACCAAGAACATTTAAGAGATAGTTTCTTAAAGAAAGTATCGCAGTTAGCGAAATAGCACGAACTGGGAACAAGGCCCCAGCAACAAACCAATGCTAGGGCTTTGACAGGAAGACACTGGCTAAACTCTTAATCAGTTTCATTGGCACGTTGAAACCGCTTAACGATGAGCAAATCCTAAGCCATGAGGATTCTGCGTTAGAGATGAAGATTAATCTTCTTCGCTTAAGCTAACTTCTTCTTCGTTATAGTCGTCACCCGCTTCCGGTTTGTTGCGACCATTCAAAGTATGGAATCGCTTACGACCACGAGCCAGTTGTGTGTATTTTAACCAAACTCGCTCTAGCTTAGATTTAGCCTTTACTGGATTTTCAATCGCTTTAATAAAATGCGCTTCTTCTGCACTTTCTGGAAGAATATCACCAGATTCTAGGCCAAGCATGGTGTCCCCATAAGTGATCAGAAGCTCCTCTTCAGCAAGAGTAAAATCACCAGATTTTGCAAAGCCTCGCGGAAACTTTACATTGTCAAAAAATCGTTTTTTTCCGTGACGGAATTCAGTCTCAGACATATCAACCTCATGTGAATAATGCTGCCACCATGTAGCGATGGATCAGGCGAAAATTAGGCGTAATTCTTCCAAAAGAAAAACAAAAATTTTTTATCGTCATAATTGCTCTTCCTTGTTAATCTGGCGGGGTAATTTCAGAGGATTAAATATGGATGTAAAAGTTTTTCGCACTTTTCTAGAACTCGCTAAAGTTCGTCACTTTGGGCGAGCAGCTGAAAACCTTTATTTGACTCAAGCAGCGGTCAGTGCACGCATTAAACAACTCGAAAATTATTTCGATGCTCAACTGTTTACGCGAGATCGCAATAATATCAAGCTCACCTCTGCTGGGGAACGGCTCATCAACTATGCAGAAGTGATGGTCGCTACCCTACAACAAGCGAAATTCGAACTCTCTCTTGAAAATGGGAAGGCCTTACAACTCACGCTAGGCGGGACACCAAATGTATGGGATGCCTATTTGCAAAACTGCTTAAGCGTTGTCACCGACTCTTTTACCGGCTATGGCTTTATGGCTGAAGTAATGGGTAGAGAGCACCTCAATCGCAGTTT
Organism: Vibrio aestuarianus; assembly: GCF_028858425.1. Classification (NCBI taxonomy): domain Bacteria; kingdom Pseudomonadati; phylum Pseudomonadota; class Gammaproteobacteria; order Vibrionales; family Vibrionaceae; genus Vibrio; species Vibrio aestuarianus. The sequence continues at coordinate 1,067,879 of NZ_JAKNYQ010000002.1, forward strand.
ACTTGAACGCACATTGGATATGGCTTTTGCTTTCGACCAAATCAAAGCCGAAGAACTCAACTGCAAAAAAGTAGCAGATATAGTACTAGTATTGGTATCCACTCGACCTGATACGTTAGCTACCGCCTTTGACAACAAATATGTCTATGTAGATTGGGGAAGTCGTTTCGCATCAGAGCACTCTGAGCGACACCCAAAGGCTCCAATTCCATTTTTACGAACGTCTACCGCTCGTATTGCACTTGATTTCATTCTCGAAAAAGGCGGCAGTGCTTATCTCCCTAAATCTTTAGTTGAACCATTTATCAATTCAGGCCAACTGTATCGCATTGAAGATATGGAAGATTGGCAACGCCCTATCTATCTAAGCTATCGTAAAAACAGCTCATCGATTGAAGCAATTACACAAGTTGAAAAGTTAGTGGCTAATATTGATCCACTAACCGCTTACTCTTTACAACAAGCAGGTGATGCGGTTATCGACTGAGTTTATAATGAAGCCGTAATCAATATACCAATGCGCCAACTTGATTTACGAGAAAATAAGTCGGCTTGCAGGGGAGCTATGTCACTTTCGACTGCTGGAATCAACAATATGAATCACTTTGTTTATTATCACAGTCCGTTAGGGCTGATGACATTACAAGCCAACCAGCAGGGGTTGCTCGGCGCTTGGTTTGAAACCGAAACAACGAGACCTGATGAATTAGGAGAAAAATCAGAAAACTGTCCTATACTTACTAGTACAATCAAGCAGTTAGATGAGTATTTTACCGGGCGGCGAACTGTATTTGACATTCCTCTTGCCGCACAAGGCACCGTATTTCAGCAATCTGTTTGGCAAGCATTATGCGAGATCCCTTATGGGGAAACATGGAATTACCAGCAATTAGCGAATACCATTGGTAACCCTAAAGCGGTGAGAGCCGTTGGGCTGGCGAATGGGAAAAATCCTATTTCTATTATTGTGCCATGCCATAGAGTGATAGGGAAAAATGGCAAACTAACCGGTTATGCTGGTGGGCTTGAACGCAAAGCAAGTTTACTAGAGCTTGAGAATAGATTATCGAGGTAACGTTTTATGATGAGTTATACCTTAGTGAAATGGATAGGCACTTTGGCACTCATATCTGCTCTACAAGGCTGCTCTCAGGAAGATATTGAGCGTTGGGCCAATAGTGAAACCTACGAGTTTCACGGTACTTATGATAACCAATACAATTCCGATTTATTGATATTTGAAGATGGTATCGTTAGCGCACGTTCAGAAAAACAAACTTGGTCTCGTCCCTACACCGTTGACGGGACTCAAATTTCTATTCAAGTGCGCAATAATTCGAAAGAACAACGTGAAGACATTGTGATGGTGATACATGGCCAAGGTGAAGTCCTAACTTGTAGCGTTTGCGCTATGTATAAATTAAGTAATGTCTGGACTAAGATCGGCTATGTTGAAGCAAAAACGCCAACGATAGAAAGCGCGAGTCAATAACTCGCGCTTTTAAAACCAGTTACCACTGACGCTCACCAGTGTTTACTTGAGCACTCAGTTCTAAGTCTTGCTGACCTGGCAATGTTGGGTAAGCCTTCACCATCTCAGCCACCACTTGTTTTGAATTTTTAGCCTTGCTAAGCGTTTTTTCAAATTGACCAAGGTAATCTTTAGTAAACGATACCGCTTCAATACCTTGTGGCATATCACCCAAATAATGCCCAGGGATCACTCTAACTGGCTTAAGATCTGCCATTTTATCCAATGCTTGAACCCATTCAGATCTCGCTTCAGGAGTTTGACTATCCGCTGTCCATACATGCATGCCAGCCGTTACTGCAACGCCACCAAGAACAACCTTTTGCGATGGAACCCATAGATAAGATTGATGGGTGTTCAGTTCTTTTACATAGATTTTTTCACCTTCTAAAGAAAATTCACTGCGATTAAATACCTTAGGTACAAAAACTTTGCTTGGCGCACTATCGGCTAAAATCGGCCCCCAGTACTGAAGTTTTCTATCTTTCGTCTCCTCAATGTGCTGTACAACTGCTTTGCTTGCTAGCACATTGACATCCGGAAATGCTGACACTAAAGGCTCAAGGCCAAAATAAAAGTCTGGATCGCCACCACTGATATAAATAGCCGTCAACTCTTTACCTGATTGCTTGATCATATCAACCAATGCTTGACCATCTTTAGTACCAAATTGAGCATCAATCAATATGGCTTGTTTTTCTCCACTAATTAGAGTGGAACTGACGGGGAAAATCCCCTTTTCTCCTGGGTTATAAGTTTGGAAAGTCAGCGCAGCTAGGCTAGAAAAAGAAACACCTGCTAAAAGTAAGCCGGTTAAAGCACGTTGTTTGAATGTCATTATTAATACCTGTTAGTCATGATTCGAAGTGATAACAAGCTTATTGTTTTTCAATGAGAACAAATAGATCTAAAATAGAATATAACTAGTTCAAATTTAGATACAAAACAAAGGAAAAACTCGCTGCATCCATCACTTTAGTGCAGGCAGCATTGAGTTTTATGAAAAGCATGTGATTGAATAGCAAATATTTTCCACTATTTTTGAGGTTTGAATGAAACCAGAGAAAATATCCACCTCAGCGCTTGCGAAAATTCGCCAGCTAGAAGCTAAACAACTTTTTAGTGACCTCAAAAAAGCAGGATATATTAACCGCCACGATGAAAAATGGGTGCTCACCGAACTCGGCGCAAAATTTGGCGGCGAATACGTCGATCATCAAAAGTTTGGACAATTCATCGTTTGGCCTGAAAACTTATTAATCGATTTAGACGCTAACCGTGGTATCACCCTTAGCGCCACGCAATTAGGTGAACGCTTTAAACTCAACCCGAAGAAAATTAACCAACTGTTGAGTGAACTAGGCTGGATAGCGAAAAGTGACACCGGCTGGAAAGTCACAAAATCGGGCTTACGAGCAGGAGGGCAGCAGCGTGAAGGGAAAGAATCAGAAAGCCAATTCGTCGTTTGGCATGATTCAATAACTCGTAATAAACGTTTAAAGCAGTCCGTTATTGAATTTTGCGGGCAAGATGCTGAAACACACTCCACCGATAAATCCTACTCCAGTTTTCGTCAAAAATTTGAAGCAAAACATCGCACGTTGGATGGCCATTACGTTCGATCAAAAGGTGAATTATTGATTGATAACTGGCTTTATATGGCAGGTGTGGTGCATGCCTATGAGCGTCAACTTCCTATCGACCAAGATATTACCAGCGATTTTTACTTACCCGCAGGTAAAGTCTATCTCCAATATTGGGGCTCAGATTCAGGACCGACGGCAGAAAAAGATCAAGAAAAAGTACGCATGATTTATCACGAACACGCTTTTAATCTCATTGAACTCAATTATGAAGACGTAACCAAACTGGATGAGATACTGCCAAGCAAGCTGCGGGCATTCGGTATAAAAGCCTATTGAACCGAGGAAATTAAAACTCCGAAGATACCCTCGGAGTCTTGGAAAAAATCAACCACTAACGATGAGAAGAATAACGGGCACGAGCAGCTTCTTCTTTCGGTACAATGGTTTTGCCAATCGGCGCTAAAGAGATCACGGCTAATTTCAAATGCTGCAACGCAAATGGAATACCGATAATGGTAATAAAGCATGCGCAAGCAGAAAGGATATGACCAACCGCCAACCAAAAACCTGCAAAAATAAACCAAATGACATTGCCAATAAAACCAAGTGGACTGGTGCCAATATCGGTTTCATTGGTCAATTCATCGCGCGAGATCGCTTCTTGGCCGAATGGGAAAAATGAAAAATTACCGATCACAAAGCAGGCTCGTCCCCAAGGAATACCGATAATACTGATGAAGGCGAGCAAACCGAAGAACCACCACGCCAAGCCCATAAAAATCCCACCAAACAAAAACCAAATAATGTTACCCAACGTTCTCATAACTTCACCTTTTCCAAAACATACTTTCGTTATCGATCGCTTAAATTACAAGCAACCTAGCGCTAAATTAGATACCGTTAAGTATCCCAAACCATACTTAACTGAAGATTAACAAACTTAAAACAGCCCTTGCCACACCGCCGTTGCGCCACTGATAGAGCATAGCAACAGCGCCCCAACGCGAATTTTTTCTTTGGGTAACGCCTGCGTGGTCATCAAGGCCAATTTATACCCAACCCACGCTGCTGGAATTAACGGAATGGTAATCCACAAATGATGTACAGTTAAAAAACCAGCGGGTAGCTGAATCATCAAAGAGATGATCGAGCTGAAAACAAAGAAAGCTGAAAGGTTGCCACGTAATTGATTGGCCTCTTGATGCTGTAGCAGTAATGCCATTGGCGGTCCACCTATCGCAGAACTGGTGCCAAAAAAGCCTGAGAAAAAACCCGCAACACCCATGCGCGTAGGGGTCGGTTCAATACGAAATGGCAGTAAACTCACCACCACCGCAAACAGTACTAATAGACCTAACCATAGTGCTAATGCATCGGTTGACACCATCACTAACAAAAAACCACCAGCGATAGAGCCAGGAACACGACCAATAAGCGCCATTTTCAATCCACCAATTTCAATATTACTACGATGCTTCATCGCATTGAGTATTGAGATAAATAACGCTACTAAACAGATGGGGGCCGGCACATAATCCGGTGAAACGAGAAATAGCAAAGGCGCAGCTACAATCGCTAATCCAAAGCCAATCGCCGTTTGCACGAAAGATCCAAGGAAAATAAGGAACATGGCAATCAACGCGGGCGTAGTAATCCACTCAGACACAAAAACCTTCCACTCTAAAAACAAAAAAATTCTGAGCTCATCATATAGAAGAACTCAGAATCAAACCAACATCATAAAATTGATTTCAGGTCTGCTTGGAGTCAACTTGTCATGACACTTAGCGCGCAACGGCCAAGCGAGGCATGGGTTTGTCATTAATTGGCAGATGTATCAAAGCGGCAAGCAATGCTAGCACCACCGTCGACCACCAAATAGGCTCATAAGAACCATAGTAATCATAAATACGACCACCAACCCATGCTCCTAGAAAGCTGCCCACTTGGTGGGTAAAGAATACTAAACCGTAAAGGGTAGAAAGGTAACGAGCACCGAAAATTTGACTTACCAAGCCTGAGGTTAATGGTACAGTCCCTAGCCAACAAAAACCAATCGCTGCGCCGAATATGGCTGCGGTTTGCTCAGTCACGGGTAATGTCACAAACCCGCCAATCACCACAGTTCGCATCAAATAAAGCGCAGTCATCACATAACGTTTATTAAAACGATCGCCCATGACTCCCCAAAAATAAGAACCAAAGATATTGAAGATACCCACATAGGCTAAGGCCATAGCCGCACTTGAGGCAGGTAACTGTTTGTCTGCCAAATAACTTGGTAAATGAGTAGCAATAAACATCACGTGGAAACCACATACAAAGAATCCAGCATGAATTAACCAATAACCTCGATGCGCAAATGCCTCTATTAAAGCTTGTTTCAATGTTTGTTGCTTGACCAAACTCTGTATTGAATTGGTTGGCGGATCTACTTTTTTCATAAATAGCGCAAAGGCAATCATAGCACTACATAACATCGCAAATATTTGCAAAGTGCCTTGCCATCCAGCATCAGCCAATAAAGTTTGCGCTCCGGGGATCATCACAAACATACCAAATGAGCCCGCGGCGGTGGTGAGTCCAAATGCTTTTGCCGCATGTTCTGCAGGAACCACTTTAGCTACTGCACCAAGCACAATGACATAGCTAGTCGCACTGAGCCCTAAACCGACCAAGCCCCCTAACGTCAGGTACAGTAAACTAGGTGTTGCCGCAATAGAGGTCAAATACAAACCTAGCGCATAACTAATAGCCCCAAGGATAATAATGCGCTTTGCCCCCCAACGGTCAGCAGCCATTCCAACAAAAGGCTGGAACACACCAAACAGTAAGTTTTGTAAGGCGATAGCAAAACTGAAGAACTCTCGTCCCATCGAAAAATGTTCCGAGATAGGCAGCATAAAAATGCCGAAAGATTGCCTAATACCAAGACAGATGATTAGGATGCCGATCCCTAACCAGACTAAAAGGGGAAATCTAAAAATACTCATAAGTTGTTCTCGTAAGTAGTGTTGAGCAAAACACGACCTATATAAAGGATTCGTTAGTGGTGTGTAGAGTGTGCACTATGGCTATGGTGAGCAACGTTATGATGTGAATGCTCACTTTGTTGGTGACAACCACTATTCATAGCTTGCTCAGCTAGCAGTTGTAATAACCTTGGTGAATGGTGAACCACGACCAATGACAACACCAACAACAGAGTCATCCTCATCAATTGAGCCCAAATAGATTGCGATGACATACGCCCGAACCTCGTTTTAAATAGTCCAAATCGATAACCTAACTCATAGAGTTAACGAAAAAATGAGCACGCATGTTAGAGACAAGTTCACCATCAAGCTAATGACGATTAGTGAATAATACTATGCGTTTTTTGCATAGTATTCCAAACCAATACACCCCCAAGCTCATTCACTCCTCAAACTAAAACCCTCATCCACCCAACCAGTGACACCACCAATCATTTTTTTCACCGGACGACCTAATTTTGCCAAACGAATCGCGGCCTTTTCGGTGGCATTACAATGAGGGCCAGCGCAATAAACGACAATTAAGCGATCAATTGGCAAACTAGCCAACGTCTTTTCATTTAATCGGCCATAAGGAATATTAAGCGCACCAGCAATGTGGCCTTGCTGGTAGAGAGCCTCACCTCTTACATCAAGTAATACAAAGTCTTGCAAACTATTACTTAAAGCATGGTGGACGTCCCAACAGTCGGTTTCAAATTGCAAAAGCGCTTCAAAATGCTCAAGCGCCTTTTGACAAGAAGCAGCGGGAATACGAGATACAGCACTAGTCATAAATAATCCTTATTCAAATATCCTCAGCGATTTCATGCTGAAAGTAAGTCTGTATCTCATTATTACCAACAAATGCATCGTCTAACATTGGCTAGAAAGACATCTATCGTTAAGATTAAGCCAACTTAATGTTAACCGGTTTTCTACTCTCTGGAATCCGGCACAATGCTTTGGCGGCGATGTTGTTCATTACTGTTCTGTATGAAAAATTTGAATGCCAAACACTCTAAAGCTAATAACCGTGACCGCAGTCAATTACGAAAAAGAGACCGGATAAGATATGTTAAAAGTTGCGATTTTGTCTCATGCACACGCATCACTGTTTGAGTTAGCCTGTGCCGTTGAGCTGTTTGCGTTGCCCCGGCCAGAGTTTAAAAATTGGTATCAAACCGATGTTATTAACCTAGAAAACCAAATGTTTGAAAGTACGGGAGGCGTGTTAATCCAAACACAGTATGTGACTTCAATTCAAGATTACGACGTGCTTGTCGTGCCAAGCTGGCCAGTAAAACCGATGAGCATCCCTGTAATGATTGCGCAACAAGTTTTGCAATTCGTTCATTCAGGCAAGCGAGTGCTCACGTTCTGTTCTGGTGCTTTCCTACTGGCTGAATTGAGCATACTCGATGGAAAACAAGCCACAACCCATTGGGCATTCGCACAAGACTTCCAAGCACGTTTCCCTAAGGTTAACTATGCAGCAGATGTGCTGTTTGTATTTGATGGGCATATCGGTTGCTCGGCAGGCAGCGCCGCAGGATTAGATTTAGGACTGGCAGTAATTCGTCGCGATTTTGGCTACCAAGTAGCAAACCAAGTAGCTAAGCGACTGGTTGTGTCCGCCCACCGAAGTGGCGGACAATCTCAGTTTGTTGATTCACCAATGCTGGCCGTACCCAATCAATTCTCACAGGCGCTACATTGGGCACAAAAAAACATCGACCAAGCTATCAATATTGAAACCATGGCGGCCAAAGCAAATATGTCGCGCCGTACATTTGACCGAAAATTTCGCGCTAGTTTTAACCTTTCACCTAAGGCATGGCTTATCCAGCAACGAATCGAACGAGCAAAAGGTTTACTCGAAACTGAATCGGTGAATATGGAAACACTCGCCCAACTTGCTGGTTTTGATAACGCCACAACTTTGCGTCATCATTTTCGACGCTTAATCGGCGTATCACCTAAACAATATCGACAACAATTTTCCGGTTAATGTTATTTAGGTGAAAAAAGCAGAAGCAATACGCCCTAGTAAGCGACACCTATACGCTGGCTAGGGTGAGCCGCACTTTCGAGCTCATCAATCATTGCCACGGCATAATCGCTTACGGAAATTCTGCTATTGCCTTGTTCATCTGACAACAAAGCATCACCACCAATTCGATAAGCACCTTGCTTATCTCCAGGGAAAATTTCTGCTGCTGGGCTAATAAAAGTCCAGTTAACCGCACTATCGCTTGTACGCAATACTTCTAACGCTTCACCCTGAGCTAATGCTTCCCCTTTGTAAGCCTCAGGGAAACCTTCGACAGTGACTAATTTGACACCTGGCGCTACCTCTAGTGAACCAGCACCACCAACCCACAGTAAACGACCTACCCCAACAAGAGGCAACTCAGACAGAAGCTTTTTCGCAGTTGCTGCAACAATGTCGTGGTTTCCAGATGCGCGACCACCGATCGATGCGATTACAGCCTCGACATCAGATAAAGCTGACGCCACTTGAATCAAAGGTTGCTGTAAATCAAAAGTATATGTTTCCACCCCCTCAGCCGTCACTTTGCTTGGGTCACGGACCAATGCGACAACTTCATGCCCACGAGCTTTAGCTTCATTAACGATATGACTACCAATCCAACCTGACGCGCCTAATACTGCAATTTTCATAACTTGTTTCCTCATTCATTTACTGTTTTTCGACAACTATTACAGTCTAATAGCTAACCTAAACAGGAAAAACAGATGAAAATGATGTAGATTGTATCAATATAAGTAACCAATAGAGATTCTCGATGGATAGACTCACCGCCATGCGCAGCTTCATTGAAGTGGCTAATACCGCCAGCTTTACTAAAGCTGCCGATAATTTAAACCTAAGCCGCTTGCAAGTATCGCGACACGTGCAAGAAGTGGAGGATTGGTTGAAGCAACGTTTGTTGCATAGAACGACTCGAAAAGTTAGCCTCACGACCGCAGGTGAAGATGCTCTGGCGCGCTGTGAGCAAATACTTCACCAAACCGCAGAGTTGGAATTGCGGGCATTAGAACAATCTCAACAACTTTCTGGAACCATTCGCATAGCCGCTCCAATTGGCCTTGCGCAAAATATGCTTTTAGATGTTGTACAAGCCTTCATTAGCCTTCACCCGCTGGTCATGATTGATATAGTCGCCTCTGATCGATTATCACAGTTGGTTGATGAACGAGTCGATATTGCCTTACGCTTCACTCAACAACCGGATGAAACCTTAATTGCACGTCGCTTAATACGCGTTGATACCGTTGTCTGTGCTTCGAAAAATTATCTTGAACAGCATGAAGCCATTACTCAGCCGAGTGATTTATCTCAGCACAACTGCTTTGTGCACTTAAGTAGTGATAAATGGAGTTTCGTGCGAGACAATCAGCATTATTCGGTGCAAGTCAGCGGCAACCTTCGGGCCAATGATATGGGTATATTAAGCCAAACCGCTATCAATCATCATGGCATTGTGCGTTTACCCTGTGACCTAGCCAACCCGCTGATTGCGAAAGGGCTGCTTGAGGTTGTATTGCCAGAGTACCATTCTCCTAGCAATGCACTGTGGGCAGTGTACTTATCTCGTAGCTATCAAACTCCAGTGGTAAGACAGTTCATAGATTTTATCGCGGAAAGTTGGAAAGAGAATATGACAGCCTAGAAGGCTTGTATGTGAAAGATGATTAGTTAGGGCGCATCATGCGCCCTTGATTCAATGGTTAAGCCAATTTCAAATCATACTGATTACGATACAAAACCATATCTTCGATGGTTAGAACTGGCATATTATGCACGCGCCCAAATTCAATAATTTCTGGGGTTTTTGCCATAGAGCCATCCGGGTTCGTCAATTCACACAAAACTCCCGCTGGCATTAAACCTGCCATTTGCATTAGATCAACCGTACCTTCAGTATGACCACGACGAGCTAATACGCCACCTGCACGTGCACGCAATGGGAATACATGTCCCGGACGGGCAAGGTCATCAGGTTTAGCATCCAACCGCGCTGCCGTTTTAATCGTGGTCACACGGTCTTGTGCGGATACACCAGTAGTGACGCCTTCTTTCGCTTCAATAGAGACGGTAAACGCGGTTTGGTTTGCGCTATTATTGTTTACAACCATCGGCGGTAATTCTAGTTTGTTCGCTTGTGCATCGGTCAAACATAAGCAAACAATGCCACTGCATTCACGGATCATCAATGCCATTTGCTCGGTTGTCAGTGACTCTACTGCATAGATAATGTCGCCTTCGTTTTCACGATCTTCATCATCAAGCAGTAAAACCCCCCGACCTTGCTTAAGGGCTGATAATGCATTTTCAACGCGAGTAATTGGGTCACCGAATTCGGCAAGAAGTGATAACTGATTCATGGTTCTACTCCTAAAAAATCACCAGAATCAGGGCGTAATATGAGGGATCAAATCCAAAACGAATTGCACCAGTTAATCGAATAACTGATGTTTTTTCATTCTCTCTCATCCGGACTATAACCGTCGGCTCTGGCCTCTCACCAGATCTGCTGACCTCGAAAAATCGAGCGCTCGCGGGCTCATCAACTCCAACCATGAAAGTGTGTAAGTCAATATACCGCCGGTGGGGAATTACACCCCGCCCTGAGAATTTAAAAAAATATGTGTGCTTAGAAAGCTCAAGCATGTTAGTGGTTTTGAGCCCAGATGAAAAGTGACGAATGCATCAACGTTAAAACTTAGTCGAGTTGTAGTATGGGAAATCGGTATCAGAGGCATAACCATCGCTAATAACCGAAACCCGCTCATCAAAGAAATACTCGTATTTTTAAACTAACTCTTAAACGTATTCGCAATATTTTTCAACGAGCTAGCTAACTGTGCTTGCTCTTGGGCTGTCGTCGCTATCTGTGTTGCTCCAGTTGTCGCTTCTGCTGATTTCTCTTCAACTGAAATGACATTTTGCGCTATGTCTTGTGTCACTACGGCTTGTTCTTCGGTAGCCGTTGCAATTTGAGCCGCCATACTAAAGATTTCACCCACTGATTTCGAAATCCCTTTCAGCGTTTCTTCTACATTTTTAGAACTTTCCACTGATAATTCGGCTTTCTTCTGGCTACTGTCAATAACACTGAATGCTGCATCAACATCAGATTGAAGCGACGCAATAAAACCTTCAATCTCTGAAGTGGATTTTTGGGTACGCTGTGCCAGAGTTCTGACTTCATCCGCCACTACCGCAAAACCTCGGCCTTGCTCACCAGCACGGGCAGCTTCGATTGCTGCATTTAGAGCAAGTAAATTGGTTTGTTCAGCGACAGACTTAATAACATCAATAACATTATTGATGTTATTGCTACTCTCATGTAAGTGATTGATTTTTGATGCCAAACCATCAATTTCGTTTGCTAAGTTTTCAATCAAGTGATAGGAGTTTTGAACAGTAACTAGACCACCTTGCGCTTGCTCATCCGCTAGTCTAGACAATTCCGCAGTGTGCTGAGCTTTACTAGCCACTTCATTCACCGTAGTCGAAAGCTCTTCTGTTGCTGTTGCGATCAAGACAATTTGTTCTTTCTGCTCAACCATTGAGCATGAGTTATGCTGACAAGTTTGAGAGGTTTCTTCGGCAGCTGAAGCCAATGTCATACTTGAATGAGAAAGATTATCTATGACCTTAGCGAATTTTTCCAAAGTCGAATTTAGCGACGAAGAAACCATGCCTAATTCACTTTGATCAACATACCTAGCACGTAGCGTTAAATCATTATCACTTATGACTTGCGCCATGACCGAAGTCAGATCTTTCACTCTCGCTGCTAAATCTTTAAAGGTGTAAAACGAGATAAAAGCAGCGATAACGGTAATCAATGAAAAAATAAAAATATTCACTAGCATCGATGTTTGAGCGGTTTGCGATTTTTGTTCGGTCAACTGAAGCAAAGATTGAGCAATATGGCTTTCTGTTTTTTTCAACAGTGATATACGACCGGTTGATTGGGTAAACCAATGCACCGGATCAACATTAAAGTGGCTTGATTTCGACAAAGCTAATTGGCGCAGTTTTTCTACTTCCACAACAAAATTATTTTGTAATTGTTGCTCATAAAATTGTTTGTTTTCATCACTACTTAGTACATTAAAATTTCTAAAGTACGTATTTTGCTCAGTCATTAGTGAGATAAACTTAATTAGCATTCCAGGTGAGAACTCATCCTTTGAAAAAGCATTATTTAAAACCGCGCGCTCAATACCCGCACGCTCTTTACCTTGCAGAAAACTGTAATAGGCAACGGTCTGTTGGGTAATTTTTGCATCGGTGCTCAATTCAGCAATTAAGCCCGAAACACTCAGTAACTGAGCATTTAATTGAGTGTAATAAGCTAGTGCATCAGAAAGTGCAATTGATTGTGTATCTACTTGAAGTCTAATCGAATCAATTTGATTTAAGCTCTGATTGATTGACTGATTCAGTTGATTTATGGTTTGAAGAGTGATGCTCTCAGCCTGCCAGTAGTCATTTCGCAATTTGTTTTTTTCATCGGAAGCTCGGCGCTGAACTTTGAGCTCACGCTCAAACTTACTACCTTTTGAACCTAGGTAGCCAGCCGTCATTCCTCGTTCCTTTTGTAGTTCATGGACAAGCTCACTGTACACAACAGATAAGTGCGTTAATTGATTTAACGAAGACATCTCCTTGGTTGTCGACATGCTTTGAGAGATTGAAGATGTACTTAACCACAAAAAACCTAGAATAGGGAATGTAAGCAGAATGATAATTTTTTGCTTAACAGAAAAATTAGATATATTCATTGTTGTTTCCTAGCGACATCAGATTGACGTTGACCCTTTATTTTTTGGGTTATAAGTGTTAACAAAAATATTGAACAAAAAAATAATTTCAATTACCCATAGTGGGTATAACTTTACTTATGACTAGTAAAAGGAAGATCTTATAGTTTTTGTTAATGATTAATTGACATTAACCATATTTAAAGCTAGACAATATTCTTCTATACACCAATATGAAACAAACATCTCCCTCCTAGATAATTGTAGATCATTTTTGCACATCGGTATTTTTACTTTATGTTGGCGAAACGATGTAAATCATAGCGACGTGCAAAGACCAAATGATGGTTGACTTTCATTCAGAACGTGAAGACTAGACAAATGATACGAGGAGTTAATATTGATGAGATGGGTTGTTATTTACAGTGTAAAACTAGCTAGGTAAGACACTAAACTTGAATCCATAAAAAGCCACAATATATGTGGCTCAGTGTACTAATTAGTTGACCAATTCTTGATATTCACGCTTATCTTCGGGGCGCAATTGACGCTGCACACCCATTAAGAAGTTACGCAAAATTTGGTCTTTACAGTCACGATAATGTTTATTGTCTGGCTTACGGAAAAAGGCATTTAATTCATGTTTACTTAAACTGAAATCGACAACCGATAAAGTCTCTAAAACATCTTCTGCTTTCATATCTAAAGCAATACGTAATTTCATAAAGATCATATTGTTAGTTAAACGAGCCTCTGGATTTGGTTGCTCACCTTCACGCTTACCACGTTTGGTGTTAATTAACCCATTAAGAAATATCGCCAGCTCAGTGTCACTAAACACAGCATCTGTTTCTTTGCTCAACCAAGCAGAAATTTGCTCTTGAGTCACTTGACTATCAGCAGCAGCGAAAATTTCAACCATAGTTGAGTCTTTAAAATCGAAGGTGTAGCGAATGCGGCGTAAAATATCGTTATTGGTCAAAATAGATCCTAGGGTTAGATTTAACCAGTGCCGTCAACATGACAGACTGTGAAGAAATAGCGCGCCACTGTAGCAGAATAGCTATAAGCTACCTATTGATTTCATACCGAGAAGAAAAATGCTGGCTGGAAAATGTCAAGCTCACCAGTTGGAGGGTGGCCCGACATCAAAAATGCATAGTCAGTTGACTAGCGTATAAACCAGCGTCTCAATATCGGTAAAAACGCCTTGCGGTAGCGCAATAACCAATGGCTGCGAGGTAACCATTGTGGAGAAGCAAGCACCGTTTTCGTATGTGAAAAGGTCTTAAAACCTTCGATACCATGATAGTGCCCCCCCCCCGATTCGCCAATACCACCGAAGGGAGCATCATCTGCTGCGACATGCAGTAACGTATCATTCACCGCTAGGCCACCACTGTGGGTTTTCGTTGTGATCTGCTGCACTATAGAAGTGTCATTCGTCATTAAATATAACGCCAGAGGACGTGGGCGAGCGTTCACATAAGCAATCGCATCATCCAGTGTTTGATAACCAAGAATCGGTAAAATTGGGCCGAAAATCTCTTGCTGTGTCACCAACATAGACTCATCGACTTGTGTTATAAGATGAGGTAAAAACTGCCGTCCGACAGCTGAACCATTAGTGTTTTGCAAAGGGTGAATATGCGCCCCTTTTCGCTCAGCGTCCTCGAGATAAGATTGCAAGCGATCAAATTGAGCCTGGTTAATAATATGAGAAGTATCAAAAACGCCACTCTTCAGCGCAAAATTCTTTTTAAAACGTTTGAGATAAAGCTCAATGAAGGTTGAAACTTTAGCTTGTGGAACTAAAACATAATCTGGCGCAACACAAATTTGCCCAGCGTTCACCGCTTTACCCAGCATAATGTTATCGACACTACGTTTTAGATCAGCATCATCAGCAATAATGACCGGAGATTTCCCCCCTAATTCCAAGGTAATCGGGGTTAGATTTTTCGCCGCGGCTTGTGCTACTAATTTTCCAACCGATGTTGAGCCAGTAAAAAGCAAATGATCAAACGCTAAGGCACTAAATTTTGCGGCTACATTAGCATCGCCGTGCACGGTGGTAATCGCTTCTTCCACAACCGAAAAAATGCGCGCCAACACTTGGTTAGTCTGTGGTGTGTATTCACTCAATTTCACCATCACTCGGTTACCAGCCGCCAGAGCCGTCACTATTGGAGCTACACTAAGAACAATAGGAAAATTCCACGGCACAATAACCCCGACTACACCTAGTGGTTGGTAATGAACCTTTATTTTTGAAGGAAATAACAGTAATCCATTGTGGCGCGAGCTTGGTTTCAACCACGATTTAAGCTGCTTTAAGGTGTAATTGATATGCGAAACCGCAGGAAGAAGATCACAAATAGTGCTGTCAAAATCGCTTCGATAGCCGTAGTCGTCACTTAATGCTTGAGTAAGTGCTTGCTGTTCATGGATTAGTGCCTTTTTAAGAGCGATTAACCACAGACGACGTTGGTCAACACTCGGATATGGTGCACTATTCGCGCACTGCTTAAGCTGCACAAATTGCGCTAAAATATCCGTTTCACTTAATGAGGTGGCAGGTGATTCTACCTGATCTCTCTGAATGCCTTCCGCTTGCAACATACGCCCTTCTTTTTAATCACAACATGTTTGAGATAAGTTCAGGATTGATACCAAAACTGGCTTTATGCTCTTCAATCACAAACTCACTACGTGTCTGAATAACCCCTGGCAACGTTCCAAGTTTGCCAGACATAAAACCTTGGTAAGCCTTCATGTCTTTCACTCGTACTTTGATCATGGTGTCAAAATCACCAGACAGCGAATAGCACGCTTCAATTTCAGGAATATCAGCGACCGCTTCGGCAAAACGTTCAAAAATAGAGAAGCTTGTTTGATCTAATCGAATATGGATGAACACTTGCACATCTAAACCCAATTTTTCTGGGCAAAGTTCTGCGTGGTAACCTTTGATATACCCTTCTTTTTCTAAGCGCTTCACACGATCAGAACAAGGAGAAGTAGTTAAATTGACTAGTTTTGCAAGCTCAACGACAGGTAAACGCCCTTTGTTATGCAAAATACGTAAAATTTGTTGATCAATTCGGTCTAAGTTCATGGCGCTCTATGTGAGTTAACAAATCATCATGTGCCATACAATAATGGCTTATGTCACTATGCCTAGATACCTTAGCAAGGCATTGTGATAACGGTCACATTGAAGCTAAAAAGATAGCCAGTCAGCGAAACTGACTGGCTATCAATAAAAAACGTCTTTATTTTCACATCAACGAGGTTTGCTAAAGTTTGAAGCGAGAAATTTCCTTATCAAGTTCACTCGCAAGGCCGCGTAATTCACGCGCTTGTTCAACAGCACCCTGTGCATCATGAGCTAATTGATCACTCACCTCACGTACTGACTCAGTATTACCGTTAATATCTGCCGTCACTAATGATTGCTCTTCAGCTGCGGAAGCAATTTGCGTCGCCATATCGCTGATCATTTGAATCGCTTCACTGATCGCATTTAAGCTCTCCCCCGTTTGATTAACGTCTTGCACACTGGTCTCTACCAATTTATGACTTTCGGTCATCACAGAAACTGCATTAGCCGTTACCTTCTGCAAACCTGCAATTTTAGACTGAATTTCTTCAGTTGATGCATGAGTTCGCTGAGACAAAACTCGCACCTCATCTGCGACCACAGCAAAACCACGTCCTTGCTCACCAGCGCGAGCCGCTTCAATCGCCGCATTCAACGCCAACAGATTCGTTTGCTCAGCAATAGAGCGGATAGTCGAAAGAATGGTCGAAATTTCATTCCCATGAACTTCAAGCTCGCCAATAATACCCACCGCATTGTTTAGCTCTTGTGCTAATTGATCAATCGACTGTTTGCTTTGTTGCATTTGTTGGTAACCTTGCGCACCAAGCTCAACCGATTCATTAGCATTTTTAGCCGTGTTATCAGCATTACCAGCAATTTCTGCCGTTGCGGAAGCCATTTCGGTTACCGCCGTTGCAACCATGGTGATCTCATCTTGCTGAGTACGAATTCGCTCACTACGTTGAGTGGCTGCGCTAGCAGCTTGGTTCGCTCCTTGGTTAAGAGACTCGGACACCTCTTTTACATTTTTCACCATCACATGCAAGCGATCGACAAATTTATTGAATTTGTCCGCAACCAATCCAACCTCATCTTGGCTATGCACTTCCAAGCGACGAGTTAAATCACCATCACCTTCCGCAATATCAGAGAGTGCCTGAGCAATATTACCAAGCTCCGTTAATTGTCGCGCCACAAACCACGCGGTGGTCAACGCAAGGACAATCAAAATCGCCAACGCAATCAAACTTTGACTAAGTAACATCTCATTCAGTGGTGCTTCCAGAACAGCCTTATCCATGATCATCACTAACAGCCAATCAGTGTGTTCAATACTCTGCGCCATCAATACTTTGGCATAACCACCAATATCCATAAATAGTGGTTTGCTTGAATTAGCCGTTGCTAGCAAGCTGCTTATTGTCAAATCTGGTGCAATGTCCTGAGTGGGTTTTAAGATCAACTCTTGATTTGAATGCGCGACGATCAAACCTTTCTGATTCACTAAAATAGCTTGACCTTGCCCTGGAACTTCAATCGCCAAGACATCCTTCATTAATTTGTCTAACGCTAGGTTTGACGCTGCCACCCCAATAATTTGACCATTTTGACGAACCGGTTCAGCCAAAGTCACCACTAATGCTTGCATCGTAACGCTAACATAAGGTGCAGTGGTGATCGCCTTACCTGCTGCTTTAGCTTCTTTATACCATCCACGAGCTCGCGGATCATAACCCGCCTTATTGAGTGATGGATCATGGCGGTACATCTCACCTTGCTCATTACCGTAGTAACTTAGTCCAAAAGCACCGGATTTCAGTGTTTGACGTAAGTGAGGAACAATGTCTAAATTGGGGTTGAGTTCAATTTCTTCTTTTAAACCATTTAATGAATGCTGTTTACTTTCGAACCAATCACCGATTCCTTTAGCATTAGCCTGTAATACGTTTCGACTTTCGCTTTCTATGGCTCGCCAACTGTCTGCTTTGGAGGATTGATACCCCACCATCACCAATGCAACAGCCGTGAGCGCAATGGCAATAACAACAGAGAAAACCATTTTTCTCTTTAAACTAATTTGCATTGAACTGCTCCTTAATGATGAATCAATTTAATTGATACTCACTAGAGAATATGACAAATATCAGATGGTTTTTTGCTTTAAGTAGCAATACAAGATTTTGGTGCCATGACTAAAGTAATAAACGTGCATTAAGTCATGTTTAGGGTAGAGAAAATGAGGACTAATATCAGCCGAAGATAATTGAATACTAAAGGATGAAATTCAGAAGATGTCTGGCTACAACCATAGACTTGATGCAGCCAGTAAACAAATGGTGAATGTTAAATCACACGAACACGGGAAAAGTCAGTTTGGTTGAGTGTCGATTGATGATTACACACTCGGCAAAAACCTTGCTTTTCCATTTTATAATAAGCTTCGCCTTGGAATACTAACGAGAGAAATTTTTGAACCCCTTGCCATGTCGAACACGGCTCAGTCTGGCAACGCTTCATCACTACTTTGTGCGGTGTTTGTTTACGACAGCAGTTGCAATACGCCTTTGGCATGGTTCATCCTCGCTTATACCGTTATTGACAGTTGACGTATTTTGCGCCAATTAGTTCATTCACCTCAAACTTTAGTTTTAATTTCGTGACATTAATTCACAAAATTAGCCATAAATATCGCCATATTTTGGCTAAAAATCACAAATATCCTGCAAAAAATAAAAAAGCCCCACAACGTGAGGCTTAAAATCAATAAGAGAAGATGATCAATTAATCAAGTTCAACCAACTGTTTTTTAAATGTGGCATGTTGCGCTTTAACTGACGCTTCCGGCTCACCGGTCATTAAGCTCACAATAACAATCGCTGCCGTTGAAAGAATAATCCCTGGGACAATCTCATACACATCATACCAACCGCCAGAAAGTTGCTTCCAAACCACAATTGTGATGCCACCGACAATGATACCAGCTAAAGCACCATTACGATTCATACGAGACCAATACAGACTCAACACTACCGCAGGGCCAAATGCTGCACCAAAACCAGCCCACGCATAAGAGACCAAACCAAGTACGGAGCTGTCAGGTGTCATTGCTAATACCAGAGCAACGATAGAAATCAGGATAACAGCAAAGCGACCAACACGGACGATCTCTTCTGATGTCGCATCTTGCTTGATCACTTGTTTGTAGAAATCTTCAGCTAAAGCTGAAGAAGAAACCAATAGCTGTGAGTCCGCGGTACTCATGATCGCGGCTAAAATCGCGGCCAGTAAGATACCAGCTACCACCGGATGGAAGATAGCATTGACCAACAACATAAAGATTTTTTCGCCATCGGCCAATTCAACTGAAGCCGTATTGGTGACATAAATGAGACCAACCAAACCAACTAACAGTGCGCCAGCCATAGATAATGCTGTCCAGATAACCGCAATGCGGCGCGCTGTGGTTAAGTCTTTATTTGAACGAGACGCTTTGAAACGAGCCAAAATATGTGGCTGACCAAAGTAACCAAGGCCCCATGCCACCAACGAAATGATCGCGACCGCAGAAAGAGGTTCACCTTTTACATCATTCCACATGGTCAATAATTCAGGGTTGATGGCAGATAAATCACTGTTCAACTGACCAAAACCGCCGTTCATTGCAGCAATAGGAACAATCATCAGTGCAGCTGCCATTAACAAACCTTGCACTAGATCTGTCCAAGATACCGCTAAGAAACCACCAAATAACGTATACGACACCACACAAACCGTACCAATAATTACCGCTGTTGAGTAATCTAAACCAAATACCGTTTCAAATAATTTGCCGCCAGCCACCAAGCCAGAACTGGTATAAAAAAGGAAGAATAAAAGGATAAAGAACGCTGAAATGGTTTGGATCAGTTTTGATTTATCATTGAAACGACGTGATAAAAATTCAGGAAGGGTCAATGAGTCGGTGGTGATACTGTACGTACGCAGACGTTTAGCATTGACCAACCAGTTAGCCCAAGTACCGAGTAATAAGCCACCTGCCAACCAGAAGGCTTCGATACCAGCAGCATACGCGTAACCCGGTAAACCCAGCAGCAACCAACCACTCATATCAGAAGCACCAGCAGACA
>NZ_JAKNYQ010000003.1:0-27191 GCF_028858425.1 Vibrio aestuarianus
CATTATCAACGTTAGAAACATCAGCAATCCAATAGCCTGCTCGATCAAGAGATCGGATGATTGTGGCGAACGTGTTGCCCTTGTCGTGGCTTTTCAGATTTTTAACATTTTCCAATACAAAGTACTTAGGTTGACGTGTTATCAGTATTTGCTCAACGTCAAAGAATAGCGTTCCTTGGGTATCACATTCAAAACCATGCGCACGGCCTAATGAGTTTTTCTTTGAAACACCGGCTAATGAAAATGGTTGGCAAGGAAAGCCAGCAAGCAGTAAATCATGTTTTGGGATGTGCTTTAAAATATTAGCTTGCTTATCTGCTTCTGTTGCATTGTCATCACCGCTTTTTGTAATCTGGGTGATGTCCATGTAAGAAGTATTCTTATCGACGTTCTCTTTATTATTATCTAAAAAGTATGGAAGCTCGTGCTCGTCTACATAATGGTTGGCAAGATAAGTACGTCGAGCTGCAGTGTCCCATTCGTTGGTAAATACGCATTTTCCACCTTGATCTTCGAACCCTTTACGAAGACCACCTATGCCAGCGAAGAGGTCGATAAAAGTAAAGCTAGGGTTATCCCAGTGGGAAGGTTTCGGCGGTAGTAATTTTTTACGTAAATCATCCAGCGCCTTTTCATGGAAGCAGATAGCACTAGACTCTGGCGATACTTTCCAGCGATTTAGTTTTTCTCGGGATACTTCGGCGTATTGCCCGCCCAGTTGCTGAAATTTAATGGCTAAGTTTTTCTGGTCGTAGATCTCAATAAGCAACTTAAGAAGCTTATTAGTTTCTTGGCGGTTATGTTCAAAGCGAAGCTCATCATCTCTATCGCCCTTCAGTATCTCTTTATAGCGCATTATTTGTTCTTGACTGGGAATTTTGTGTGCAGACTACCACACAAAATTACCATTTTTAAGCTTGTATGTTATTTATGAGCAATATATCCATGACAGTGTTAGCGTAACCTACTTATTTTGTCAGTCCTTTCACTTCATCAATGAATTCACGGAAGCTCATCAACCATTTAATCTGCCCTGGAAGGTAGTATTTATGGAGGCCTTCGGGTACAACCAATTGTAAATTTTTATCTCTCATTTGGTTTGTTTGGTGTTCACTAATCGCAGGTTCCATTGTAATTAGGTGTTTGCGATCAATACGCTCAGCTTCAGCAAGTACTTGTCTCCACCTATCTTTGCAGGTCGTTTTTGCACCAAGTATTCGTAGTTGTTCGACTGGGAAATCTAGGTTTGCGTAGCTTGCGGAGTTTGGAAACAAAAAATCTGGCTTTTGCCTAGCCTCTGTTTTTGCTCCTCTTTCAAAGTTAAGTCCAGAAGCAATCAAAATTTCTTCAATATGATTTTCAAAAGCGTGCCCACTTCTGCATTTTCTTCGATTCTGCACGCTTAGCGAGAAACGGACAAACTCATCTACGTCATCGCCTTTTTCGCCAAAACCGGCTCGAAGCTTTTCTTGTACTATATGTTTCTCTAATTGCCGAAAAGCAGACTCTTCAACTTCCATCCAGTTAAACAGTGCTTGGTCTGGATTAGATGCTGGGCATATATCCTCAGCTAAGCTTCGCGCAAAACTAGAAAACTCTCTTGTCTTTGGAAATACAGGACCAAATCGGTCAAGGATTCTATCTAAGTAATTGGTCCCGTCATTGCCAACTTCAATTCCATAACGGGCGAACATGAGCCTGATAGGTGCTGCTACTGCCATGTCCATTATCACTCTAGTCAGCCCTCTTTCATTCGTTTCGGTGTCCCTTACACCAAATAGAGACCGGATTTGGAGTTCATAATCACTTTCTGGAGAACAAAATATCATTAGTAGATTTCCCTCCATCGTTAAAGCAATCATGAAAAAATCACCAGGCTGGAAGCGATTGCTTACATCGTTAGACTTGTAATAAAGTCGCCACTCCGGGGCCCTAGTTTCATTATGATAGCGAGCATCGTACCAAGTCACCTTATCTTCACAGATTAAAGGCTGCTCATCATCTGCATCGAGGTATACCATTGTCGCTGGAATACTAATTTGACTGCCGTCATTGGGAGTACCAAGTTGTCGCCCTATACCAGCAGCAACTAAGCCTCCAATTTCATGTTGGTTTGAGCGCCCGGGATCAGCGTCAACTATAGAAAGATACTTGAAGGCGGCAGAAGAAAAAATATCAGCGAGCTGTTCGAACATGATGACTCCTGTGAAACTGCGATGAAATAAAATAACAAGTTAATCAATATGTTATATGGGTGCTAAATAGATTGTCGCTATAAATTTTAATGGAATAATCTAAGCCAGTAACGATAATGTTGGATATGAAGCATTGTTATTTTCGCGGCCAAATTGCTGTCTGAGTGTGCTTTATGCCCTTTTCTGTTCTGGTTCGGATTTCAACAGTTCGTTTACACCACTTCTCCCCTTCGTCCTCAGAATTTCACAAGCAAAAGTGTGTAGTGGCCTATAGGGAAGTTAGGCAAAAACGACGATCTCGAGTTGATTTAAGGTGTTGTGATAAAGAAATAGGCTTCGCTGATCACTGTTTTCGTATTGGATCATTCAGAGTATCTAAAGAAATCAGAGCTGAACCATCGGTATTTAACCAACCTTTGAGGAAAAGAGCTAAATATTAAAGCGCATGGCTAAAGTCAGCTCTTTAGCCATGCTTGAGGTTATAAAATAATCCTACTCGATTTTTGAGCTACTTTAATACTGATTAAAAGAGACAATATACTTTCAAAATAGACATGAACTTCAGAGTCAGTCAACCATTTAAGTGGCAAGGTTAAAAGTAACCCATGAGATTCTATTAATTCTACACGAACAGAGGTAGGTAAGTCTTTTTGGATCGCAAGTAGGTTTAAAGCTAGCTGGCCCTTAAGTTTTCCTAGGCCTTTTTCGCCGTTGGCATCAATCAATCGCCACCAAAAGTATTCACCTGCTTTGTATTCAAGAGCTAAGTCAAAGCCCGACATAGGTTTGACATGCTTTAGACTAAACTGGTTTTCCGTTTCACAATTAAGCCAAGGAACTTCTGTTAGCGAGAATTCCTCATTACATTCAATTTCAATATTATCTTCTTCTGGCTCGAATGTAGTTTCTACGTCTATTGTGATTTCATTATATAAACTTGCGTTCAACAGTTGTAGCTCTGCTCTTTCTTTTAGTTGCTTTCTAGCTTCAGCATTTAGGTAACTGTATCCAGTCCGAGCAGATGCGAATAAGTTAGCGAGTGCATAAACATCTTCGCCCAGCCCGTCACCTAGATTTATTTTCATTGCATCAATGTTTTGTTTTTCTGGGTTTAACAAAACCAAGATCATAGCTCTCAATACCACATTAATTTCATCTGTATAAATAAGATTTACGTCATCATTATTTATGATCTTTTCTGCAGTCTCTACCCAACGCTCGACATCTTGAGAAGCTATACTTTCAGCAACAATTAAAGCCTTAAATTTCTCAACCACTTCGCTTAGCTGCCAACCATTATCAATATTGAAATCACAGCATACTCTATAGAATGTAGCGGCAATTTTTAGCTGCTCTTGGTCCTTCACATAGTAACTAAGGTTTGCTTCAAGCAATCGTTCCGCGTTGCCTAGGTACTGTTTTAACCCACTAGAGAAGTAGTTTGAAGACAGTAATGTATTATGAGTTGCAGCGATAATAGCGTCGTTAAAGGCCATCTTTTTCGAAAACAAATGTTTCTCGACTGTTGGAGGTTCTGTTATATCTAACGACAAAGCTACATTAGCTTCATCACTCTCAAGAACATAGCACTCCATAGAGCTTAAATCGTAGTTATCATAACTTCGTTCGATAAACATATCTAAGCTGTCTTGGTTGGTAAAACCCATTTTCGTAATATTGGAGTATGGCTGATAAAGCGATGTTAGCTTGTCTTTCAATGTTAGGATTACAGCTTTCTCATCAATCAAATTTTGAGCGATCATTGATTGCAGTTCAATTTCTGAAAAAACTTTTTTTCCGTTCACTTCAAAGCAAAGTTCAAGAGGTAACAACTCATAAGTGAGAACATAACGACTTAGGTTTCGTTTTGGGAGCATGACATAGCACTGTGAGTTAGGGTTCATTTCCATTATTTCTGTTCTCTGTAATCTATTAGTCCTGATGTTTTGCTTGGGAAGTGTTCAAAAAATGCAGGATTGCAATTAGTAGTACTTCCGTTACACAAAAAGACAAGTTCTTCACGAGCTCGAGAGCACATAACATATAAGTTCATTTTAAACGTTATGAGGTCCGCATCGTCAACAGCAAATGATTGTAATTGGGGAATAAAAACGGAATCAAACTCCAAACCTTTACAACTTTTACGATGCAATACAGTAACGACCCCCTGTTTATCAAACAAAAGGGTTTCGCTACTTCTAGGGTTCTTGCTACTGTATGATTGCACAGTGTAGTTAGGAAGTTGTCGTTCTATTTCTTTCGTGAAAAGTGATCTATCTGAATCATTATCAACAATAATCCCCACCTCGAGAGCCGCTCTATTTTTCAATGATCTGCATATATACTGAATCTGCTGTTCGGTATTACTCATGCTCACCAATTTAGGTATGTTTCCTTGACGATCTGGTAGTTTAGGAATTCCCGTTGGCAAACCAACATAGAAATGACTTGCCACTTTTGCTATTTGACTGGTATTCCTAAAGTTTTTAGTTAAACTAAATTCACGATCAGGTTTATTTTTCAATTTTAGAGCTGTTCGAATCTCATCTAAACTAGAGTGTCTCGACTCTTCTAAACGTTGATTTTCATCGGCTAGAATTGTTAACCCACCATGCTCTAATTGTTTTGCACTAAGGTGTAAGAATGAAAATAACCCAGGTTCAAAATCCTGTGCTTCATCGATAATGAGGTGACCCCAGTCAATCAAATGTTCTGTATCTTTCTCCAAGAATAGGTTTCTCATTTCTAACCAATCAAATTGCCACTGAGTTTGTCTCGGAGGATCGAATGATGTTCCAGTCCAAGTACTATAAGCATCAGGATTTCGGTCATATTTTTCTTTAGAGACAAACCACATCCCCTTTTTATGGGTAAATGGGTTAACTTTATTCCATTCGAATTGACCACCTATTTTTTTTAATACATTTTTGTCTTCGTACGGACAGTTGAGGTACACCTTATCTCCCTCTACAATTAAAGTCTCAGTATCGGAGCTTGCTAAAATTTTCTGTTGTCGCCACCATTCAGGAAGCCATGAGTGCATTGTTTTTGACTGAACTTTTCCTTCAATTTCACTTGCTACATTTTCTGTGTAGCGCCTCAATACACGATTAAACATCAAGACCGTTACTTCGTATCTTTTCTTCGATAAAAGGTTCGCCCGCAAAAAAGCTATTACTGTTTTGCCGGTCCCTGGAGGCCCAGTAACCAAGATACTTCCATCTATAGGTGCATCTTCGAAGATATCTTGCTGTTCTTCGCTGATCTGTCGAATATTAGGCATTCTCATGACGTGATTTCTTTTTGTGCAGAAGCTATCGCTTGGCTAAAGAAACCTTCATATTCATCGTTCCCAATTAATATTGTTCTATCTAATAATAGGTTGTTATTTTCACAACTAGTTTCGGAAATTATTGAACAAGAGTGGCAAGCCGCTTGATTTAACCCCATAACACCTATCTCCTGTTTTTCACCACATACAGGGTCATTTGAACACCAGTGAGCAGTTTCTAAGGCCGCTAATATTGCAGGAAAAAGTCGGTTAACATCACCTTGTTGAACTAGGCCGCCTAAACTGCCTTCCGAGTCTCCCTCTGCAGTATAAATAAGCAGCCCAGCTTGCTCTTCGTCAGCGTAGATTCGTTCTCTTAAAGAACCACTAGAGTAGCCACTTTCAAAACTTAATTGGCGTATCAACAGGTGTGCCAATGTATGTAAAATAAGAAACTTAGCACTTGGTTTGGGCAAGTAGGTTGAATTCAACTCTGTGTAATGGTTGTTCAATGTGTCGAGTCGTTGCCTCAATTTTAGCGGTAAATTCTGTTGCCAAGCATTTATAACTGCTAAGTTCATTTCTATGAAAATACCTTCACCAAAAACCTCGGTAGCTGGTAACCAAGAACGGCTCTCAGTGCCAGTTTTAGGACTTACGACATTGTCGCTGGGAGATACTCTTTCAAATCCAAAAAATGCACGTACCTCACGCAATTTTTCTAATAAAACAACACGTTTAATGAGTTTTGTAAAACTAGATATTGAAGACGAATCTAAGCTCGCGAGCTTTGCTTTAAAGTTCAGCGTTTCTTTGCTTTCAATATCTAGCGAGGAAAGGATTTCCCACTCCGCGATTCTTAAATCTTCATCTTTGGGAATCCTAAATGTTCTTTGTTCTCGCTCTTTGCTATTCACGGCAGACAAAACATCTTCGATGGAAACATTTAACTCTTCTGCTATTTCATCAGCAAAAAAATTTATTCTGCGCTCCTTCCCCTCATCCAGAGCTTTCATTAAGTCATCAAACTCATCAGTTTCTTTAATTCGTGCATATAGCTTGTTACCAGAACTGGAGGATGAGTGTGGGATATCCAATGCCGAGCGCACAATGGGGTAATATAGGTTACTCGCACCTCGTTGCAAGACATGCAATGGTTCTTCACAGTTTTGTTGATCGGTAGGCTTATATTCCCATGGCTGAGTATCTTTACATTTTACGCCCGCTAACCCATTTTGACTCATTATCTCTTTAAGAGAATTCTTAGCTCCGCACTCTGGGTTCTTACATTCAATGTATAGAGCATCAAGGCCACTGCCTAATTCTGGATTAGACAAAAAATACAAATCAGGATGTTCGCATGTTTTATGTTGTCCTGATTTATGAGCCCAATAAACCCAAGGTACATCTTGTAAATGTCCATGTTGACAGGCAGCGACGAATCTCATCGGTGCTAATTCCTTTTTCTTACACGCTGAGTTTGCGCAAACAGGAATACCTTCAGCATTCAGTTTTCCAGTTTCATTTTTCCACAACTCCATTTTTTTACAGCGAGGGCAAAACATCCATTTAGGAAAACGTACTGTCATAAGAGCGTTATGTGGACCAATATCATCTTTTTTAGTAAATCTATTATTGATTACTGGTGGTTTTTTCAATGCCCGTACACCGGCCTCGTTAGATAGTCTGTCTAACTTGATTTCATCTAACCTTTTAGGCCAATGTATTGGATCTGCCAAGACTAAAGATTCATCACCAATTTCAATCACAGAGCCTGGGCCAAATGGCGTAATAAGTTGGGAACTACGATATGAACGATTAGAGCTAGCCATTAGCGCTCTCCTCTTACAAATAGGTGTGTTTCAGTATCTACATTGCGCATAGAATTCAAAGTACGCCATGCCTCTTCATGTTGAGAACTTTCAAAAGATTGAATAAGTGGTTCAAACTGCTTACCACCATCATAATGTGTTAATTGTTTTGAAGTTCGATTACACCTTTCTAGCCATTGACTGACCAAAGATTCTAGAAAGTCGAGTGTTTCTAACTGCTCAGCTTTCGACATTCCTTGCATCGCCCGTTGAATACGCGCCTGGAATTTTTTATAGATCTGTACAAAATCAGGGTGGTGTACATCGAGATGTTTCGCACTCTCATTTTTTCTTAAATAACCAGTGACTCTCACTGCAGCAATAAGTGATGCATGTAATGCACGCTCAAGAGCTGGTTTGACCCACGGAGTCACACTTGTTGGTTCAACATAACGATAAAGGGCTTGATGATAGCTCTTGAAGGTTTCGTAGTGTGAACGATCACGAGGTTTAGTCGGTGAATATAGCGTGATAACAATGCCCGGAGGCCGCTTCTTGTTACGACCGACACGACTTGATGCTTGAATGTACTCTGCTGTTGATTTTGGCTGCCCTGCAATTAACATCATACCCAGCCGTTCAACATCAACACCAACCGAAATCATGTTCGTACAAGGAAGAATATCGATCGCCTCAGGCGTTTCTTTTTCTAACCTTGCTAGAACCTCAGGAATCTTTGAGCCTTTGACTCCTGCACTTAGTTCTTCAACATTAGACACAGTTCTAGTGTCGTACTGGTCTTTCGAAATAACCTTAATACGTTCAGGAATATCATCACGACCTAAAGTCATCGTTTTACCAAGCTCTCTTCGGCTATTGTGATAAATAGGAAGCGTCCAATAACTATCTAACAGCGTGTCTTTAAACCCTAATTCATAAGGTGCTAACAGAGCTGCCGCACTTGTTTGTACAAGCGATGTCTGCCCTGTATGTCCTGATGGCATAACACCAAGATAAAGTCGCCCCGGTTTATGTTCTTCTTCTTTTGAAAAAAACGAATCAGCCTGATCTGTACCTGAAGGAGGGAAAATGTTTACTTGTCTGCCAAATAATCGAATACTTTGTAGCTGTGCCGCTCGAATCGTTGCAGTTGCAGCTATCACTTTAGGTCTATGCCCCAACACCTCCATTATGGTGTCAAAGCCAGCCTCATAGATACCAGCAATAGTACCAAGGGGACCTGATATAAGATGCAGCTCATCTTGAATAATTAATGATGGCGGTTGTACTTTTTTATCACCGAAGAATGCAGCAGCTCTCTCTTGCCAGGTCAATCGCGCAAATTTATCGACAGTACCAATTAGTAAACTAGGGGGCTTCATGTATAACGCATCATCTACAACTTGGATTGGCAAATGACGGTGAAAATCACACTCATGGCTTGGACAAAAGAACTCAAATTTATTGTCCGGGTTAGAACGAATTCCATATGAATCACAATCAGAAGAGTAATATTTAGGAACAATCTCAGTACCGCACCAAGGGCAAACTTGAAGTTGAAAACTATTTTCTGGCTCAGGATCATCGCGCATAATCATCACTTTATCATGAGCATCTTTAAAGTTATTAGGGGTACTATCTTTTCCAGCCCATAATCCAAGAGAAAACGATTCATGACCCAAGCGTTCATCAGACTTTCTAAGTTTTTCCAAAGCACAAATTAAGCTTCCCGCTCTTTGGAACTGTTGCGAAGTCAACAATCGCAGAGTATAACGCTTGATCACAGCGGTCCCTCCACCTTTTTTACCTAAGGTTAGGCGACGGTAGATCAATTCCCACGCAGCTACTGCTAAGTAAGCCTCTGTTTTACCACCACCAGTTGGAAACCATAATAGGTCAACTTCCTCATGCGATGCAGGAAAGTCGCCAGTGCTTTTATTTGGAATAAGAGATTCAAGGACTAATAGCTGAAACGCCAATTGGAATGGACGCCATTTAAAGTTTTCGATTACTTCGTTCGAAAAGTACTCTGGTGCCTCATATGGAGTACCTTTAGTTTTTGCTTCACCCGCATACTTTTTCCCACTGTGTATCATTTGCATTAACATCGCCTTATTGGCAACTCTAAATGACTCCATAGCTACTTTGGATTGCCTTAGACTATTAACACCACCACTCATTCTAGTTGCGGCATTTTTTAGTCTTTCAATGATGCGACTTTTAGCGCTTGAGAATCGCTCATCTAAGACTTCATTCTCAAGTTCAGTTATCCAAGAACGATACGTATCAATGAGTTTGTCATAACCATCAAGTAGTTCTTCATTTGTCGCAGAAGAGGGGGCTGCAATCTTTGTGATACTAAGAATACTGCTGTCAAGATCCGGATACCTTTCTGAATCGATATCAGTACTAAAGTCTTTAACCTCGTGGGATGGTATTGTCTCCGTAAATAAGCAGTTTGGTATTCCTCTGTCATCAAATGACCAATCAACAGCAACACCATGACCTACGGCCCAAGGTATTCGTTTTCGATACGTGAGATTCAACTCTTGTTGTTCATCATCTAACTTAAAGCGATCACTACTTGGGTACTCTTGAATATTACCTTCAAGTACAGTGACCTTAATTCCGCATTGGAATAAGCACTTTTCAGGGTCTAAACGATCACCAGAACTCGCATTATTTGAGAGTGCTATTGTCACGACTTTTCCCGAGCTTAAAGGGCGTACTTTAATATCTAAACGAGCCTTTCCGTCTAAGATGACTTTCTTTTGGGTTATGAGTTCTTTTATCGGTTCTTCATGAAATAACGGATAGCGCTGCCACTCTGAGAAGGCCTTTTTGGTATAGCGGCCAGCATTAATATGTAAGCATAACGTTGAGTTGGACTGAACAGCAAAGGAAATGGCCATTGACGAAGGTTTAAAATCATTTGCTAGAGCTTCTGAATTAGAATCAGCACCAGCGCTATCATTAGAATCATCAACACAGGCTGCTACAGGGAATAAAGTCCCCATCAAATAGCGCTTTTGAGGGGCATCATTTAACTCCTCGTTCTCTCCATTGACCGGACCAATAAGTTGCGATTTTAGATAACCAACCAGTTCATGCCTAGCTTGAGTAAACTCATTCATTGTTGTTCTCTATACTGATGGGGAATATGAAATTTACAGAATTTCATTCTAATTGTTGGGATATTATTCCAGATCAATAGCTTGCATCAATCTTTATATAACAGACACTACTCAACTAATTGCAAATCGAAAAGTGAAACGATAAAAGGATGTGATTGCCCTCGAGTTATGTTACTTTTCACGAAGTGACTTCTCCGCTCCCTTCTCTAAAACAACCCGAGCCACACCAACCTTTTTGTGCTGCTAAATCAGGGTATTTCTTTAAGGCTTCAAGATCTTTTTCAGCGCCATAGTGAGTAAATTGAGAACATGCATTGACTAAACGTACAATGAAATAAAGCTCAAAAAAATCCACCCAACAAAACAAACTCCTCTAATTTTCACTACCAACATCAAAAATCGAGGTATATACTATTTCTCATTCCTACATGGAGGCAGAAATGGATAACCTACATACTACTACGACATTTCAAGCACTTAAAACCGGTGCTGATGCGTACATTCAGCGCCGTAACCAACGTTTATTAGCCAATCACCGTAAAGAACTTCGTAACTTTACCCGAGCAGAAGCATCAACCTACCTTGGTATCGATGCAAAGACGCTTGATCGTTACGTCACTGCAGCCGATATCGACCCACGTCGCCATGAAGACTCGCAATGGTCGATTGATATTGCAGAGATATATAAAGTACGTGAATTGCTGCCAGAGAACCTACGTAAAGACGCTAAGTTCATACGCAGTGAGCAGCAAAAAACGCAAGTGATGGTTATCCAGAATCAAAAAGGCGGTGTTGGTAAAACCGTTTCTGCTGCGACTATAGCTTCAGGTTTGGCAACCGAGTTTCATCAAGAGTATCGTGTTGGCTTAATCGACATGGATGGCCAAGCCACGCTGTCGATGTACTATGCACCTGAAGCGGATCAAGAAGGCAATTTGTCCGTTGGTGATCTGATGATGCAAACATTCGACCTTGATGAAGGCGAAACTTTTAAGCAAGTCATCTCTGAGGCCTTTCTTGAAACTACCATTCCTAACCTACGCATTTTACCTGCAGCACAAAGTGACCGAGCGATGGAAGGTTGGTTTCATGAGCAAGTGTTCAGTCAAACTTTAGCGTCTCCATACTCTTTGCTAAAAGAAATCATAGATAACGTTAAAGACGAGTTCGATATAATTATTATCGACACCCCACCCTCTTTGGGCTATGCGACCTTTAACGCGTACTTTGCAGCAACGAATGTAGTGTTCCCATTGTCTATTACCGAAAACGACATTGATGCGACTTGTTCTTACTTCAGCTATATCCCACAAGTGTGGGCATTGTTAGAAAACGCTAACCATGAAGGCTATGACTTCATGAAAATATTACTAACTAACCATCGTGATAGCTCAACCACTACAGAGTTAATGAATAACCTGTACGACCACTTTTCCCCTTACTTGTACTCAAAAGAGTTTAAGCACAGTGAAGCTGTCCGTCAGTCATCTTCCCTACTCTCTACGGTGTTTGATATGTCGAAAAGTGAATACCCGAAAAGCAAAGCAACTTTCCAAAGCGCACAACAAAATGGCTATGAAGTTACAAGCCAGATCTTGCGCGATATTCTGAACGTTTGGCGTGAACAGGAGAACAAGTAATGGCGAAGAAACGTGGCGGTAGCCCTTTAGGTAATGCTCCAGGTTCAGCGCAAGCACAGCAATCAGCGGCCAAAGCAAACTTAGATACTCTAGCAGCACAAATCAACACAGAATTAGAGAAAAGTGGCCAGAATGCCGCCGAGTATCTACAGCAAAAGTTCGGCCTAAAATCGGTAGGTCAAAAAATGGTGTGGCAGCTTGCATCTGGTACAACTGCGACTTTTAACGAAGTGACCTTGTCATACGAACAGGTAAAGCAAAACACTGTGGTTACTTTTGATGTTAACGGGCGCGACCAGTCTTTGTTAACCAAAGAGTCTCTAGAGGATTTAAACTCGT
Organism: Vibrio aestuarianus; assembly: GCF_028858425.1. NCBI lineage: Bacteria > Pseudomonadati > Pseudomonadota > Gammaproteobacteria > Vibrionales > Vibrionaceae > Vibrio > Vibrio aestuarianus. The sequence goes on from NZ_JAKNYQ010000003.1 coordinate 12,391, forward strand.
TAGAGTTCCAACAGTTCTACCCTGCCGTAGGCCGAGAGATTGGAGGTAAAATCGATGTACTTGATGGTTCTCGCCGCCGAGCATGGTTCTTGCTTCAAGAAGGCCGTATTAAAACCTTTAAAATGCTTGTCACTCAAAATGAGATTTCCGTTACGGACGCCAAAGCCCTTGCCAAGCAACTGCAAACGGCAAAAGAGCACAACCAACGCGAGATCGGTTTGCAGTGCAAAACACTGTTGGATAGTGGAGACTACACCCAAGAAGATGTGGCGAAGATGGTTGGTATTAGTCGCCCCGCAGTAAGTAAAGCGCTTAAAGCTGCGAGCATTGATGAGCGTATCATCGCCCTATTTCCTGTCGTAAATGAACTATCACATACCGACTATGCCTTGCTCGGTAAAGTGATGAAAGCATATGAAGGCGATAAGAAAAATTTCATCGGTTTTATTAAAAAAGTGAGTAAAGAAATTGTCAATGTTCAGCCTGAACAAAGCAGCGATGAGTACAAAGATAACGTCCTGTCTATCATCAAAACAGAGCTTAAAATTGCAGAAGCTAAAAGTGATGTGGATAAAGCAGAAGTGACTCCCCTAGCCCAGTTCGATAGTAAAGGTATGTTTGCTCGTAAACGTGTTAAGGGTCGTAATTTTTCGTATGAGTTTGGCCGGTTGTCTAAGAATGTTCAGAAAGAGCTGGATGAGGCGATAACGAAAGTGCTTGAAAATAACACCGTTCAATAGAGTACTAGGCTAACTTCAGTTAGCCTAGTTAAAACTTCTTTGTGCAATTGTGAGTTTCGTTGAGTCAATCATTAACACTTCATCCATCACATCTAGTATATAGAAAGCTCATTCAGAAACGATGAGAGCAATGTCTTTTATTCACTATCCGAGAACACATTTTTTATCTTATCTAGCTTCTCTTCCATAGCTAAAAACTCTAAATAAAACTCCCTTAATTTATGGCCATCTATTTTTACTATTGCAGTTTTGTTTTCTCGCCAATCTAAACGTTCAATAGCTTTTGACACGTGAACAATTGCGCTGGCTTCATCGTTAGGACTGGATGTAGCCTTAATAATGTAACTGTCCGTCATATTTAGTCCTCTTGGTAAAGTGTGTGGTTTATAGCACTAAGCATTGGATATAGATTGGTTTACTATTTAATTGAGACTCATAGGTACCACTTTTGTGTTCGAGCCAAAAACAGTATTTGTATCTAAATATTTTTTGGTAATCTTAAAAAACTTTTTGTCAGGTTCACGCTGCGTTAATGACACTATGTACGCATTTCCATCTAACTCAAACATTACCGTCGTTTTTGTGTTGGTGTAAATGCAATCGGATAAGCAGTTATCAATCCGTCCAGTTATGATTGCTTTATCACTTCCGGTAGTCACTACTCTATACGTTTCCGTGTTTGTCTGATCTAATTCATTTTCTTGCAATGCGATTGAATTTAGAGTGATATTATCGTGAGCATTTTTTGCGCGAGCTTCTCGTTCCATGCGGCACATATGAGATTGATGATTACGCTCTTTCACTAGCTTCAGAACATGATTTTCCCGTGCTTTATCTTTAGCGTATTGACTAATATTACCGTCATTAGCCTGTACCGCATTATCATATTCTGACATATCAATTGCATTAAATGGACAAGATCCAAACTTAGAAATATCTATATTTTTCGGATTGAATTCCTCAGGATTACCACTACTCAAGGGCACATTGACTAAAAAGGAAAAATCTCTTTTCATGTTTAGATTCACATAAATATTTTCACCAATGACCTGTACTCGATCCACATCATTGAGAACCTGTGATCCTGACCATCCAGCCTGTACATCAATTGATACTCCAAACGCCAATAGTGGCGCTAAAAACAGAGCTAATTTCATCCTATTCAGCCTTTAAATTAATGTTGAATTTGACCGTACCATTACAGGCCGGCAAGTGTCTCAGATATTGGTTCTAGTGCTAGAAGATGTAACGCTTGTTGTGCTTGGTTAAGCATACACGGGATACCCAATGGTCTGAGTTTGCTTTTTCCTTTGGGGTATAGATTCTTCTGCGCAGTTTGGCTCGATAGCCTTTCCTGTTCAGTAAACTGACTGCCGCCATTCGACGTGCATCGGTGTTCCAGATGTCGCCGTCAATTCCTAGCGTTATACCCACGAACACCGGGAAGCTTTGCTCCTTTCGATATACAAACGGTTCACTCTTATCGCGGTGAACAGCGATTCATGCGACTTCACGTCGCACGGACAAAACTGAGTTATATATTGCTTAAGTGAAGTATCGAAAGAATAGTTCAGTTCGGTGCAATGACTTCAGAAAAATTAGAGTGTTTAGAGTATTACCAGTGTCTTACTAGGTAGCCTATCAAATCTGAGTAACTTAGATTAGCTTTGCTTCTTAGTTTTATACTCAATATAAGCCTTAGCATGATCATAAACCCCTATAGCCCCTTCAGTTGTGCGAAGTGCATCAAGCGGTGTGTCCGTAGTTAAATCAATTAAGCCATCTACATGCGGTTTAGTACTCGTCAACCATTGCCATGACTGACTAAGGTTGTGAACCTTACCGAGCTCTTCCATAACAAGCGTAAACATTTCTGATTCAGGATGCCAAGATATTGGGATAGTGGCAGGCTTACGGCCATTAGGAACTTTGTGAGGCAGTTGGGATTTCTCTAACCACTCTTTGGTGATGTGTTTAACAGTCCAATCAGCTAACTCAGACAAAGTTTTATTTGCTCTTCGAGTCTCTTCATCATTTGGTTCATTGGCAGATTTTGTTGGGATAACAAGGCCAATTCTTACTTGGCTCCAGCCTTGAGTTGCGCGAATCTTATTGTACTCACGAACCTTTATCATTGATGCAGCAATATCAGTATCGTTGCTAACATAAACGATTTGTTCTAAATCTGTCTGTGTTACTACATCAAATAAAGCTTCAGTGGCAAGGTTTACATCACTCTGTTTTTCCTCAAGCTTCCAAATTTCAACTCTATCACAGTCTCGAGGAAGGGTATTCCCCTTAACTTGGTATGCATGAACTTTGTTAACGGCGTAGTACCCCTCGTATAAGCACAAGTCATCTCCCAAATGCTTTTTCAGAGCATTATGGTAAGTTTCTTGATCTTGAGTAGAGTTTGTGTCTAGCGCTGCTTTCTCTACAATTTTCGCTGTAAAGAATTTAATTCCTTGATTAAGTAGTTGAGGCGTAGAGTTTTCATGATAAACGCTGGGCAATATTTGACTTTCAAACAATGCTTTTAGATCCAGCCACTTGTACGGGCTTTTCTTTAAGCATCCGTAATAAAGGTTGTAGCCGTCAATATAAACTCGCGTATTCAATGTACCTATCGATCCTTCAAATACGAAAAAACCGACATGAAGTCGGCTTTTTCTTCCTACGAGATGGGGTCAAGCCTCGCCACCCACATAGGATTAGTTGTTGAATATGATACTAAACGATATAGCAGAAGTGTCAAGTTGTTTTGTTGGCTAAGTATGTTAGTTAGATATAACAAATAATGAATAACTACAAGTATTGAAAGTCGCTTAATGCGGTGTCCAGCCTGAGTAGATCTGAACCGTTCAGTCAGTTGATACCCAAACTAGTACAGCGAGATTTGACGATATTGTTTTCATTACCTTGCAAAGCAGCAATAGTTTTTGCTCTATCGCACTCCCACTGGTTCACTGGGTATTGTTTATCCCAAGCTTCCATTAATTGCCTTTGTTGTTTACTCATACGGTATCTAGGGTATGACTGCTCCATGTACATATAGGTTCTTGAAATGCGACCTCGCGCGCCCTCTGGTGGCTCGACTCTCTTGTTATCAATCTTCATGGCGCAGGTACCAAAGTTACTTTTCACACCTGGTAGCATAGTAAAGTTGTAGTTCTGTCTTAGCGCATTCACAGCGCCAATAGCAGGGTAAAGGTTAAACATGTCGGCTTGCATATAGCGATACTCCATATTCAATTTTTCCGAGCAACGCCGTCCTTTGAATGCCTTTCCTTTGTTATTGACACACTCCTCATGCCCTTCACGCCACTCAATAAAAGCACGCCCGAAATTCTCAGCAGGCACCACATGCTCCCACTCCACTTTCTTTGCACGTTTCACATATTTGGTTGTCTCAAACCCTTCAGGCGGGATGATGTTTTTTTGACTATCAAAGCTTGCTCCGCAATAAATGGTCTCACGGTGTTGTTGGTACACCTCTCTCTCCAGCATTCGCTTTGCCTTGCTAAAGGAATCATTGGTTTGATTTGCCGATAGCACCGGTAATGCAAATAGTAATGATAAAGTGAAAATGGATAGGTTCTTCATAGCGATATTGCGTCCTTGTCACCTCAACACTATTTGAGTTGAGTTCTGTCACCGCGCTAATAGCTCTCAGCACAGCAACAGCTTATAGAAAACTCCATCATAAGAAACATTGCATCAATTCGCTATGACTCTCGTTGTGTATTTTCTGGTATGTGTTTCTTCAATTTATCATATAGCTCTTGGATTTCTTTGAAGTAGGCATATTGTTCGTTGGTCATCATAGGTTCCTCCTAACTTCAATTTAGTAAAACATAAATTACCTAGACACTCACTTAGTGAGCATCCAGTCTCACAGGTTCAGATCAGTGTAACAGTGAACCTTTTTAAACAATTCTGGTTAAAACCAGCCTCATTTTTGCCATCTAAATAAAACTTTGGTATTCATTACTCGAAATCAGGGTAATAATGGAAGAGGGCGAGAAAACACTAAAACAATACTAATAACTACAAGATCAATAACCAGATCAATCAACGTAAACCCTTAAATTCAGCCTCAAAAATCTGTCAATGTTCAGCCTGAACATTGACAACCATGAACCTCATTAAATTAATCTAAATCGGTTCTTTTTCCACTCAAACGCATCAATTAATCCACGCTCATACATGCCAGACCAATCATAAAAAAATGGTGCAAACCCTTGACCACCAATGGCCTGAGACAAAACAATACAGATAATCACCACCACTGCTGATATGGCGTATTCCACTGGATCACCAGTTCTAAAACGACCACCAAAAAGGTGAAAACGCCTGTCACTGTAGGGCGAAAAAGGCACACCTGAAACAGTCATGGCATCAGTAAAAATATGGCTCACCCCACCCCATGCAAACGCCATCCCTATCCCGTGATAATCCCATACAAGTGTGAAAGCGATAGCAGCGATCAGCCAATGCGTGAATATATGAGTTGGCCCTCGATGCTTTATATGGCCTCTCGTGACTTTGATAATATATTCAAACCAGTCAGGCGCGGTCGCACCGGCAATACAAATAGGTACATGAGGCGGTGACACTACGGCACAAATCGCCCCTGCAATAAGAGTATGATTTAGCCATTTCATTATTTTTTTTCACTCGCCTGGATTCTTGGCAAAAAAGCGATCTTTTGCAGATAAGTGTTCATGTTATCAGTATAACTAGACTCACACATGGCAACTAAAGCCAAACGGTGCTCCACAATTTTGGCTTCATGTGCCAATACGTCTCGATGCGTTGCTGCCACTTTTTCAAGTAAGGCCACTTGTTCTGATACGGTTGTGACTCCTTGTTGAACACGCAGCTGTGAGCGCGCCTCTAACGACAAATACAGCCCCATCAGACGGTAGGCATAATTACGTTCCGCTAACGCTTGAGTAAAGCTTGCCACTGCGGTTGCTGTCGCGGTTCTTCGTTGGTATTCCCATTGGCGCTCTCTTGATTGTTCGGTGGTCGAATAGAGTGGCATTTTCCCTACAATACCAATGTAATGCTCCGAGATTTCAGGCCAGTCATCGCTATTGTATTCATCGATATTCGATTTCATTCCGGCAACTAAATTAAGGTCTATTTTAAATTTGCTCTTCTCTGGGTAGCACTTCAAAACTGTATTAAAAATAACATCGGGGTCAATAAGAGGGGCTGGCGATAATGCAGGAGTCGAGGTGTTATAGTGCGGAGCGCCTCCTTTTAAGGTAGGCAGTTCATAAGGCTTAATTTCAGGAGGGGCTATCTCAGGTTCATTCCAAGGCAAATCTATACCCCAAGAATTGGCGTAAGAATCAAATGAACCAAATAAAAAAATAAAAAACATAGCGAGTTTAATCGGCACGTGTTGATCTCCGCCCCGTACCAAGCATCTGTAGGCCACCCAATACTGCACCAGCTTCCCAAGCACCGGCGACAACACACATTGCCACCATAAACCAAATAAGCGCTTTAGTGGTATCGTAACTCACCTCACTTTCTAAGTTGGTTCGTTGCGGGTTCGCCCGTTCAACAATAGGCCGGATGGAAGGCGGTAGGCGACCTTCTTCACTCGCTGTCATCAACCAAATCTTGGTCGACATAAGGCACTTACGCACTATCTGAGTTTTTCTTCCCGTGAGTTTATGTGCATCATCAACAAACAGCAGTGTTTGAGTATCAAGCAAATACTCAGAGAGTAGGTCAGCTTTCTGTTGAAGATTAAGTTTATTCCACGGAACAAAATCAGGCGATTCCCCCTCTTTGTTAAGGTGCCAATTACCAATACCTTTTACTTCAATCCAGCTCGATAACGGCATCAAACCTTCCAGTAAAACAGGTTGTGGTTTTGCCCCCCAGATAAAGTGTCGATTGTCACGAAGACGATAGAGCCAACGGCTCTTCCCCGAATCATGTGCTCCGGTAATCAATTGACACTGTGTCCGGCGCAAGCTGGTTTCTTTTCTATCTGAACTGGGGGCAAATTTTCTAGGAGCATCAACAATAAGCGGTGTCATGTATTGGGTACCGTCTTTTCTTTGCCGTTTATGGTCCGTTCTTAACTTCAAAAATCGCATAAAGCTTCCTTATGCGAAAAGAATACAAGTTCAAATAGTCACTATCCATCTCATCAAAGCGAGTTGCGGGATACAACAAAGTACAATGTAAACATGTTGTCGAATAGGTATAAAAAAACGAAATGGAGATCAATACTGGGGCGCGAGTAACAAGTGAAACTTCCGCGCAGCAAAAAAAAATTTCGACCAGAGGAAAGGGGTAAACAAAAACATTAAGGTAGGTAGGTGACAAATAAAGGGTAGGGGAACGAAAATAACGGTCATTTATTCCGTACAAGTAAAATTTAGGCGAGCGAAAACTATGACGGGGCTGGGTGATGCCATACAAAAACGTTAGCCTCAACCATGCTCTATCAATAGTTGTCTGATTATTGGTTTTAAATATTGTGTTTTATCAGGCGCGTTAATTTGTGACAGATTAATTAGGGCTGGGCATAGTCACTTGGTTCGCCACTCCATAGCAGGTTGAGTCGTCACACTCTTCCATTTCTTTTCTGGTCTGTGTACTTACTTTACCAACCTAACAGAAAAGCAGGATATCACCCGAGATACCTGTTTATCACCTAACCATCAAACACCATTGGCTAAGTGCGTCCCCGTCAAGACGACACAACATTCTCACTTACTCTTTTCTTTCATTGCAACAAGCACAATGGCCACCCGTTTATTTATTGTCGCCGGCGTATTTCCCGCAACGACTAGGTGAATAAGCACCTTATTTTTACCTCATCAAACTAAAGTGAAAAAAGATCAATATTCACCAATAAAAGTTGATATATGAGATCCATAAACCGATTATTTTTTATTATTGATCTTATCAGTTTCATCAATAAGTGCGGAGTCTCGAAGCGTAGAAATTAATTCCAATTTTATACATAACACAATTCAGGTAGTAGGATAGAAAAACCACCTAGATTATGTAACAATTAACCTAGATTATGTCTGATGAGAAACTACATATGAGTGATGAAGAATATTACTATCCAGTTGTAAGCGATAACCTACCAAAACATATTAAGAAAGGTCATCAACTGGTATTCAGCCGCCAGGACCTATCTGCACGAGAAGCCGATATGTTTGCCCTTATGATTGCTCATATGAAAGAAGCCGATTGGTCAACAAGCACCCCTCATTATGAGTTCACTTCACATCAATTGTCAGAATGGCTCGGTGTTGAATCTAAACACATTGGCAGTAACTTAAGCCCAGTAGCGAACCGTTTAGCCAGTCGAAAAATAGGCATAAAAGTAGAATCCAAAAAAGGTGATACAGAATTTGATTACCGCCCTTTATTTAAGCATATAGCTTACAAAAATGGTGTGCTGACAATGGTTCCTAACGACATGCTTAAGCCAGAATACATTGAATACAATCAAGGCTTTGCTCTAATCAACACTCGAAATTTCTTTGATGTAAAGAAGGAATATTCTAAACGCCTCTATGAATTACTCAGTCGATTTAAAGATAAAGGCTTTGAAATGCACGCTCAAAAAATAGAAGAGTTAAAAGGCGTTTTTGGTTTGCTCGATGAGTCGGGAAAACTTAAAAAAGACAAAAGCTCATTCAAAAATAACAGTGTATTTATGAAGCGGTGTATTCGTGAAAGCATTAAAGAACTATCAGAGCATCCTCAGATCAATAAAGAGTTGCTGTTCTTAGATAGCGATAAAGGTGACAAAGGGTTTGAACTTATTAAGAAGGGCAAAACAATTATTGGTATAAAGTTCCTTTTCCGCTGGCTAAAGCTAGGCACCATAGACGAGCTCAACCAACATGAAGCAATGAAAACCATCAAAGAGCTAGAACTAAAACGATTGCAACATAGCATTCCCTTAAATGAAGCAGAACTGGAAGCTCTCGCTATTGCCTATCGCTATATAGGTAAAGAAGAACAAGCAATGAAAGTAGAAAAAAGCTTATCGAAACGCCACCTACAAAAAGACCAACAACTCATTGAAAAGGAACAAGAATCACTCGATTCATTACTCGATAAGATAAACACTTTATCAGAACTTAGTGATAATCCTGACTATTAAGTATGACAGTATTTAGGTATTTAGATCTCAAAAAAGACAATATTTAGGTATTTAAGCGTGATAAAAGACACATTTTAGGTGTAGTCACAGAATGTACACCTGAAAAGCGTTACCTAGCGATAATCACTAGGCGAGATACCTATATATTGTCTTGTGAACATATCAAAAACCTTAAAATCATCATTACTTGAGTAAAACAGGCCTAAAAACTGTCATATGTATACCTAATAAATGATCATATACACCTAAAAACTGTCACATATATACCTAATAAATGATCAATAACACCTAGAATATGATCACAAGCACCTTAAATGTGTTATTTGAACACCTAATACATGATCAATAACCCTTGTTTTTATATTAATAATCAGTGAGTTACGAGTTCTATAGTTCTTATAGTAGATATACTATTTATAGTAATAAATAGTTAAATATAGATCTTATAGCCTGTGTGGATAAGTGGGAAATCAAAGATTTACACACTTAACCACGACAGCAACCAAGTTTCTTTTTTCATTCTCTTTTTTCAAAGGTCACATTTTAGGTATATTACACTTTAATAATTCCTTTCATTGCTATAACTATTACAACCAAGGAGGGAACATGGCCAACTATGCATATCTAAGAGTTTCATCAGATAGCCAAGACGTTTCAAACCAGAAACACGGGATATACGAATACGCGAATAAGTTTGGGATACCTAACCTATGTTTTGTCGAAGACGTTGTCACTGGAAAAAAGAAATGGCATGAACGAAAGCTAGGGCAATTAATTGATGGATTAGAAGTTGGTGATAAATTGATTTTTGCTGAAGTCAGTCGGATAGCTCGATCAACACTACAAGTTCTTGAAGTATTAGAAGTATGTATCGAAAAAGGCATCAACGTATATATAGCCAAACAGAATATGCAACTTGATGGTTCCATGCAAGCACGTATCACCGCAACTGTTCTTGGTCTAGCGGCCGAAATAGAGCGTGAGTTTATATCGATGAGAACAAAAGAAGCGCTAGCAGCGCGCAAGAAAAATGGAATTGTACTGGGTAGGCCAAAGGGTCAGGCTTCAACTCTTAAACTCGATGTAAAACGTGAGCAGATAGAAAAGTACTTGGCCATGGGATTAGGAATTCGTCCGACCGCTAAACTGATTGATGAACCAGCAAGTACGTTGAGGGATTATGTGAAACGAAGAGGCTTAGGGTTGGTCCATTTGGAATAGGAGATATTCTATTTTTAAGTTATTAATTTTGTAAAATTATTTTGTGTTCTTAACGAAAAAAAGTACGACAAATATTATTCGGTTGTCGATTAATATACTAACGTAAGAAATTGAGTGTCCATAAAGCTGTACCTTTGTGAACATCGTTGGCTTTATCTGCCTGGTTGTTCAAAAAGTCTTTAAATTCCAAAGTGAACATGTACACTAAGTTTATGTTATCTTAATGTTCACTTTAAGGCTCTTCTCATGAAAATTGGTTACGCCCGTGTCAGCACTCAAGATCAAACACTCGATGTACAGCTTGAACAGCTTAAAGCGATTGGTTGTGAAAAAATTTACCAAGAGCAAGCGAGTGGTAAATCCTCCGATAGAGAGCAGCTTAACAGATTGTTGGACTTTGCCAGGGAAGGGGACGTTATTCACGTCACCAAAGTAGACCGTATTGCTCGTAATACTATTGATGCATTGCAAATTGCCGATCAACTAGCACAAAAGAAGGCTGGCTTGGTCTTTCATGACTTAGGCGATCTGGATATTAACAGTGATGTAGGGCGAGTTATCTATACCACCATTTCGGCGTTCGCAGAAATGGAGAGAAAACGTATTTTACAGCGCTGTAACGAGGGCAGGGAGCGCGCTAGAGCGGAAGGGAAGCACCTCGGTCGATTTCCTGATAAGACGCTTCATCAGCGCATTCATGAGCTTACAGAGCAGGGGATGAACAAAAATAGGATCAGTAAAGAGCTAGGATGCAGCCGAACAACCGTTTATAAGGTTTGCAAGGAATGAACAAAGCTATCCTATATTTTTTGGGGCTTTAAGACTAAAATATAGGATTATTTGCTACTATTCACTATTACCCTTCATCGAGACTAGATGCTCCCATCGAAGCATATTCATTACGATCATGTAGATATTAAATATAAATGACTTTAACTGCATGAGAAGATGTATAAAACTACAGCCTATAATGATGTAACTTGTTTTTATTATGATTTGTTTGATTTGTATAGAGTATGGAAGTAGATCAATAATATGGCTAAAGAAACCGTTCTCTTGCCCTAATAAAATGATGAGGACGTAAACTACAGAAAAAAATATATAAGAAATAAACACTTTAATGAATACAAAAAAATTGTATTTTAAAGTAGGTAACTTATATCTCTTGTTAGGATGATCCATCATCGCTAGCATCATATCTGGTTTAGTTAATGTGGCAAATATAGTGAAACCAGCAATAAGAAAACCTAAAGTTGTAATTGCGTAGTTAAATCCGAAAGAAGCCCAAATTCGGATGTCAGAGACTAATATGGACGTATTTTCTTCAAAGAGATAAGCGTTGATGCCTAGTCCCAGGGCAACAAGCAACACCATAATTATCTGCAGCTTACTAGGGAATATTAAGAATGCTTTTTTGTATATATCCCAAAGAGATTTTTCTTGAGTTAGCTCCCTGGGATCAAACTTGTAGGTCATCTAAACCGTCCGAATATCTGCTTTATAGCTGATAAAGCTGTTTCTGATACGGTTGGTATTGCGATAACCCCAGTAGAGCTGAGCCCGTGAAATAGTTTAAATTTTGTAGCTGCGGCTTCTTTAACGTCTCTAGAAATGTCTTCTAGCTCGATACTCAAGTTAAAGTTGTCATTATTTCCTTTCAGAGAGTCGCCAAACTTATCAACACCGGAAAGATTAACTGTGGAGTTTCCTAAAGCGGTCGCTGTCGTCGTTTTGTTAACAACTTGAGCATTATTTAGGCCGGTTGTATTGTTAGTAAACTCAACTTTAGCCGTTGAGTCGCCACCCATTTCCTCACGACCTAAGTTAACCGTAGCCCAAAAATCGTCGTTATCAATTTCTTCTCGATTTGTTGGTAAAAGTTTGATACTAAGCTTACTAATAGTTTTAAATCGACTTACAAAATCATCTAAATTTTCTTTATCGGGCAAAGGAGTAATGCGAAGAAATGGTGGAGGGGTCATTTCTTTTAAATGTTTTTTGGTTACGCGCTTAAACTCTGGGTTTTCGCTCCGTTCTTTATTGGTATTCTCACTAACCCTACCTATAAACGCATTGTAGGCTTGCATTAGGCAATATTGGCTTGTTGATTGAAAGTTTTGAATTGTTGGTGCCCCTGGTACTTCACGTGTCAGTATCAATCGGTGATTGTTTAAAATTAGTAAAAATGTAGAGCTTGGCGCAGACTCCATTTCGTCTTTATCTGCAATCAAGTCACCTTCTTTGAAAATTTGGTCACGACGTAGTTTTGTGTTTTTGACAATTCGACCTGCTATCCCCAATATCGGATTAAAAGGGTAGTCATCAAGCACAATCAGTTCCGTGTCTAAAAAGAAATATTGAGTATTTGTCCCATGACTTTTGACATATTTCATTTCATGAAATGAAGGCATCACAACCTCATCAAACATATCTAGAAGTACTTTTTTATCACCAAATTTTAATGTGTAATTACCAAACTCTAAACGTCTTACAAATGACACTGCTGAATACCATTTCAAAAAAAATATGTACAATAATATCATTATTATCTGCACTTACATGATCAACTTATCATAAATTAATTAAACATTTATATTTTTATGGCTGATCTCAGCAAGAGCGAATGTGGCCTTGTTAAACACTCCAGTCAAAACTTGCCACTTCTAAGTGGTGAAAACGAAAAAACATGTCATGGCCTAAAAACGTGACGCTGCGCGACACGGCCCATCACATAAACGTCATCACCACTCAGGCGGCAGCGTTTTGTCTTCCGTAACAAGGCTGCTTTAAAGATCTATTTTCAACCCCATCCCCCAAGCTTGGGGCTATCAGTTCAAGTTCAACATAATGTGGAATAATGCGAAATTGCACGTGCCTAATCGTCAGCAAGCTGCCGGGCACTGAGCAACATCAAGCATTATTGGACATTATGTTAAATTTTCACCACCGCACTGAAAAACGTGCTCTAAGGTAGCCAGCAAGCTGGCGCGGTTTTTCTGCCTTGCCCAAAGGCACGGGCAAAGCAGGGCAATTGGCTAACGCATCAAAACACAAACAACGTGTTTTAATACGGGGAATTCTTCACATATATTTTATTTTTTTATGTGGATAGTTTTTTGTTGGCCGTATCGGCCAATGCGCGTGCCCCCGGCACTCGGCCAGCCCTCTTCTCTCTCATTCGTTTCTTTGTCCATTTAGCTCCGGGCTGCTGTGTTTGTGTTCCAATGGCCTCTGCCATGCTCTAGTACTCTCGGGTACCAAGTGTTTAATTAGTTCCCAATTGTCCACAAACACATACCACATCCCCCTCCCACCCAATGCTGCGCCCCGTTCTTTGATATGACTAGTTTTGTGAGTGCTGTTGCTATATAGGCTTAATAGCCATTACCACTTGTTAATTATTGGCGCAGCGGTGGTCGTGTCGTGGTAGTAATTACTTTTTCAATAATTTAATATAATTATTGGTTTGAATTATGGTGTTCAACTTTTGAAATATTGTATTTTTAAGTTAAGTAAACAAGGATTATATCTCGATGTAGCAGGTTCTCAATATGATTTTTTATAACACAAATTCAATTAAATTTATTACATCGAGATGCATTTTATATCTAGACAAAACAAGAGATTATTCATTCTCAGCGTCTGTTGTAATAAAAAATTGAAAAGCGGGAACCAACAAAAACCGAAGCTTCTAGGACAATAAACGTTCGAGTATTCTATGCAGATTACTCGAACGTTTATTATTTTTATAATCCTTTATCTATCGAAGAGCGTTCTTTATTAATTGCGAATGCTACAGATTTCTTAAAAAGGAAAACCACGATTAGATAGCGACTTCCTTATTTTTAAGTAAACAAATAAATCGTATTACATGTGATCTTTTAGCAATTTTGCTACAGCTCTAAATACTGGAACTACAACAGAATTACCAAACTGTTTATACGCAGATGTATCAGCACATACAATTCTAAAGTCAGTATCTGCTTCACTACGGTCAAACTCGGGTTTTTCAAAGCCCATTAATCTTGCACATTCACGCGGAGTTAAACGTCGTGGTGTTTTGTAAAGGGAATCAAACTCTGGCGCGTAGCGACCATGTAGCTCGTCATACATTCTCTCACCTTCTTTTAAGGCTAGCTTATACTCTTTATCACTTGTTTCTGGGTTTTCAGCTGCATATCTATCTGCAAAGCTTTTTGCTACGTTGTCACGCTCTAAGTTCTTGCGGATAGCGTGCTCTTGGTTATCCAATAAGTATTCTGATTCAAGCCCATCTTGGTTAATTAAGATCTCTGAACCATCTTTGTAATAACGAGCTGAAAGTGTTCTTGATACGGTATTAGGGGTTCTTGGGTCTACTAAGCCAAAGCCAAAGCCATTACCTTTTGCTTGATGCTTCAGTGCATAGTGGTACAGATAGCTCCAAAGGTTGGGAGTTAATGTGTACTTCTTTTTTTCTTCGTCATTTAGTGGACATAGTATTTCAGCGAAGGTATAGCATTTCTGTGGTTTTTCAATGTTACGCAATGACAATGTTGCCAAGCTTGGTTTGGTTTCTATTAGATCCTTACGAACTCCTATCAACACTATGCGTTCCCGATGCTGCGGAGTAAAATGAACTCCATCTATCACTGTTGGCTCAGGTTTACGTTTACGAACTTTTTTAATAGCCTCTTCGATAT